>NZ_JAUVVF010000010.1 GCF_030604785.1 Paracoccus sp. (in: a-proteobacteria)
GGGACGGCGGGCGCATCGGCGGCGCGGCGGCGCGCCTCGGCGCGGGTGGCGGCGATGGCGGCAAGGCCCGCACCGGCGGCCGCGATCAGGAAGATCAGGTTCGGCATGCCCGGCACAAGGCCCAGGATCAGCAGCACGGCCGCCGCAGGACCCCAAGCGCGCGAGATGTTCACCTGCCGCCCGATCAGCCCGCCCATGTCCGAGGACGAGGACGAGCGCGTCACGATGATCGCGGCGGCCAGCGACAGAAGGAGACCCGGCACCTGTGCGACCAGGCCGTCGCCGACCGACAGGCGGACATAGGTGTCGGCGGCCTGGCCGATGGGCAGCCCGTGTTGGGCCGCGCCGACGATGATGCCGCCGATCACGTTGATGGCCAGGATGATCAGACCGGCGATCGCGTCGCCTTTGACGAATTTCGAGGCGCCGTCCATCGCGCCGTAGAAATCGGCCTCAGCCGCGATCTCGGCGCGGCGGGCCTTGGCGTCTTCGGGCGACAGGATTCCGGCGTTCAGGTCGGCATCAATGGCCATCTGCTTGCCGGGCATGGCGTCCAGCGTGAACCGGGCGGACACTTCGGACACGCGGCCCGCGCCCTTGGCGATGACGACCATGTTGATGATCACGAGGATCGCGAAAACCATCAGGCCCACGACGAAATTCCCGCCGACGACAAAATCGGCGAAGGCCTCGATCACCTTGCCCGCCGCCGCGCTGCCCGTATGGCCCTCGGCCAGCACGATCCGGGTCGAGGCGACATTCAGCGCCAGACGCAGCGTGGTGGCGATCAGCAGCAGCGAGGGAAAACTGGAAAAGTCCAGCGGCCGCTCCGAATGCACCGCCACCATCAGCACCAGCAGCGACAGCAGGATGTTGCCCACGAAGAACACGTCCAGCAGCGTTGCGGGCAGCGGCAGGATCATCATGGCCATGATGACCAGGATGCCGAGCGGCAGAGCAAGGCCGCCCACATCGCCGCGCAGCAGGCTCGCGGCGCCGAAGGGGGCGCGGGCAGGCGCGTTCATCGATGCGGCCTTTCGGTCAGGGTGGGGATCAGGGGCATGGCAGGGCCTCGGACGGTGGCAGACGCCAGCTACGGTGCAAGCATCGTGCCATTGCGGCGCGCCGCACCTGGCCCGCGCTGGCACGACACTTGCAGCATCAGGGCCAAGACCGATCCAGCCCCGAGGCCCTGCCATGCCCAGTTCCCGCCCCGCCCGTTTCCCCTCTGCCGGACGCGCTGTCCGGCGTCCCGCGCTTGCCGGGCTGCTGCTTGCCGCGCTGCTGCCGATGGGCTGCGGGTCGGGCAATGCGCCGGGCGCGGCCACCCAGCCGGTTCCCGCCGCAATCCAGCCCGAGTCCGCGACTCTCTCGGACGACCGGGGCGCGCCGCCGCCGCCGCCGACGCTGCCCGAGCCGGGCGCGCTGGTGGGGCGCGGCTTCGCGCAGGTTGCCGGTCAGCCGGGCCAGACGCTGAACGAAAAGCGCCTGCTGGCGATCCGCGCCGCACGCCTGGATGCGATGCGCGATCTGACCGAACAGGTCCATGGCATCCGCATCAGCTCGGACAGCCTGCTGCGCGACGCCGCCATGCAGAGCGATTACGTCGCAGCCCAGGTGCAGGGCACGATGCGCGGTGCGCGCACCGTCTCGATCGAGCCGCGCGGCGAGGACGGCTATGCGGTGCAGCTGGAACTGAGCCAGGCCCTTGTCGCGCAGATCGCGCGCGCGGCCCGGTGAGGCCCGCGATGCGGATGGGTCGCAGGGTCTTCACCGGATTGCTGGGCGCGGCGCTGATCGCCCCGGCGGGCGCGCATGCCAAGGGGCGCGGCTGGGTCGAGGCCGTGGGCGCGGCCCATGTCTCGGGCGCGGCCGACCTGCCCGCCGCACGGCGCCGGGCGCTGGCGGATGCGCTGCTGTCGGCCTCGCTGGCCGGGGGTGCGGATCTCAGGGGCCATTCGGCGCTGTCGATGACCCGCATGACCTCGGACCTGATGGTGATGCGCCCGACCGGGCAGATCCTGGAACACCGCGTCCTGTCCGAGCAGCTTGACGGCCAGCTTCTGCGCCTGCGGGTCGCGGCGCGCGTGGGACAGCCCCGTGCGGGCGAATGTCCCGAACGGCGGCGCCTGCTGGTCACCGCCTACGCGCCCGTGATCGATGTGGCGCCGGAAGTTCCGGCCTGGGCGGATGCGCTGGCCGGTCAGGTGGCCGCCGACCTGATGGCGCGCGCAGCCGGGCATCCGGCGGTGGCGCAACTGGTCCGCGCCGACCGGCTGCCGCCTGCGGACCCTGCCCGCGACCGCTTCGACTATCAGCGCCTGACGCGCGGCAGCACGCGGGTTCAGGCGGGCGGTCATGCGTTGCAGATGCTGATCCAGATCCGCCGGATCGACCGGAACCTGAACTTCGGCCTGTCGCTGCGGCTGGATGGCTCGGCGGGGGAAAGCTTCGCCGCCTCGGACGCTCAGGCGCTGCGCCTGCCCGGCGCGTCGCTTCTGGGCAATGCCGCCGTGCTGACCCAGCCCGACCGCCACCGCATGGCTGCCCGGCTGGCGCAGGGCGCCGTTCCGGCGCTGGCGGGACTTCTGGACCGCGCCGCCTGCCAGCCAGTGCTGGAGCGGCTGCGCCTCGCCTCGGGGCGGCTGACGCTGCCGGTGGGGCGGGCGCAGGGGCTGATGCGGACCAGCATCGGCTTCACCGTCGATCCCGACCGCTCGACCGAGCTGCTGGAGGTCGTGGCCCTGGGCGAACGCAGCGCCGAACTGGCGCCCTTGGACCCGCAGCGCCCGAAAAGCGCCTTTGACGGTCGCCCCGTGCGCTTCGTCACGACCGCGGCGGGGCTGCCATGAGGCGCCTTGCCCTGATGATTGCGCTGGCCCTTCCCATGGCCGCCGAGGCGCGCGGCCTGTCCGGGGCCGAGACCGCCGCGCTGATCGCCGATGCGATGCGGCAGGCGGGGGCGCCCCTGCCGGACATGGCCCCGCCCCTGCGGGCGCTGCCCGATTGCGACGCGACCCCTGCCGTCACCGCGCTGAGCCCGGATTGGGGGCGCGTTGCGCTGGACTGTCCCGGCCCTCAGGGCTGGCGGCGCGTCTTCCGCACCCGCAGCGGAGCCGCCACTCCGGCGCCGCGCGAACACGCCGAGGCGCGGCCGGTGGCCACGCTGCCCGCTCTGGCGCTGGTGCGGCCCCTGCCGCGCGGTGCGCGGATCGCGGCCGAGGATCTGGCGCAGGCGGCGCGTCCCGCCGCAGGCGATGGCGGGCAGGCGCTGGCCGATCCCGCGGATGCGGTCGGGCGGCGCGTGCGGCAGAACCTGCGCGCCGGCCAGATCGTGCTGGAACGGCATCTGGAACCCGCCCTGGATGTCGAGCCGGGCGACGCCGTCACCATCGCGCTGAACGCATCCGGGATCGAGATCATCGTGACCGGCACCGCCCTGGGCGGCGGGGTGGCGGGCGACCGCATCCCCGTGCGCCCCGGTCCGGCGGGCCGCGAGGTCGAGGCCCTGATCACCGCACGCGGCGTCGTTCGCGTGCGTCCTAACATGCGACGCCGCGCTGCCGTTAGGCAGGGCATACGGAGGCAGTCATGGTCAACCCAGTAACACCTAACATCACCCGCCTGCGGCCGGTCACGGAACTGGAGCCGGATCGCGGTGCGACGCGCTCTGCCGCGTCCGGCGCGACCCCCGCGGCGCCGGGCAAGGTGGGCATGGACAGTCTCAGCCTGTCGGCCGAGGCGGGCAGCCTGCCCGAGGCCCTTCGTCAGGGTCCGCCAATCGACCGCGCGCTGGTCGATCGTCTTGCCGGGGCCATTGCCGCCGGCGCCTATCCCATCGACCCCGAACGCATCGCGGACGTGCTGTTCCGCGACGCCATCGACCTGTCCCGCTAGGAGGCGCGATGTCCCTGACCATTCCCGTTCCGGTCCTGCTGGCCGCAGTCGCCCTGTCGGCGGCGGTGCTGGTCTGTGCCTGGATCATGCGGGCGCGCCGCCGCAGCGCCGCCGCCGCGTCCCAGGCACAGGAGGCCGAGGCAGAGATGTCCTTTGCCGCCGAGGCGCCGATGACCGCCCTTGCCCTGCGCATCGAATTGCTGGGCGATCAGCTTCAGGCGCAGGACCAGCGCCGCCAGGCCGAGGCCGTCGCGCTGCGCGATGATCTGAACGCGCTGCGTTCCGATGTGGAATGGCTGACCTCGGAACGGATGATCGAACAGGCCATCGCCATGTGCCGCGAAGGGCTGCCCAACCACGAGATCGGCGACACGCTCGGCCTGTCCAGCGACACCGTGCGCACGATCCGCCTGCTGCGCACGCATTGAGGGCTGGCCCTGCGGGGCCGCCCGGAACCGGCAGTTGCCCTTGTGCCTGTCACCTCGCCCGCGCCCCTTGAAGGGCGCGGGTCTTTTCATGCACGGTTTCCCATGTGGCGGTTGGGCGCCCAAGGCCCCGGAATGACCAAAGGCCCGCATCGGGAATGCGGGCCTCTTGCGGGATCTGGTGCGTCTGGTCGGCGTCAGCCGATGGCGCCGGAGGGCTGCTGGCCGATCTGCGACCATGCCCCGCGCAGCGAGGCGATGAAGGACAGCGCCTTCGCAATGCCCTCGGGATCCTCGATCTCGCGGCGGAAGGCCGCCACCACCTGGACCCGGCAATATTCGTAAACCTGGAACAGGGCCGGTGCGATGTCGCCCCCGCGCTCGAAATCAAGGCTGTTCTGCAGCAGGTAGATCGCCGAGAGCGCGCGGGTCATCGGGCTCGGCGGCAGGTGGTCGCCGGCGGCGACTGCGTGGGACAGCGCCTCCAGGGCGCCATGCAGCTCGGTCAGCGCCACGCCGATGATCGCATGGGGATCTTCGGGCGCGGTCAGCCCCGCCTGAGCGGCGCGACCATAGGAACGGCGGGCAAATTCCAGCGACATGACATCCTCGGATCGTTGTCGATTTCTGCCCTTATCAACGGCTTGAGCGGCAAAACTGTTAATCGCAGCCTGCCTCTCAGAGCGTTTCTGGGTCTCAGACCAGCCCCATGTCGCGCGCCACGACGACGGCTTGGGTGCGGTTCTGGACGTCGAACTTGCGGTAGATCGAGGTGACGTGCATCTTCACCGTCGGCTCGGCCAGCTGCAATTCCTTGGCGATTTCCTTGTTGGGCTTGCCCTCGGCCAGGAAGTTCAGGACCTCCATCTCCTTGTCGCTGAGATGGCCCTGACGCGGGGCGCGGACCTCGGGCGATTGCAGGCGCATCAGCTCCATCGGCAGATAGCGCTCGCCGCTCTGCATGAAGCGGATGGCGTTGGCGAGGCTGCGGACAGGCGTGGTCTTCAGCACGATGCCCGAGGCGCCCGCCTTCATGATCTCGTCCTGCATGCGCGGGGTGGGGGTGCCGGTGATGATGGCGACGGGCTTGCCCTCGTTCAGGCGGATGGCGCGGCGCAGGCCCGCGACGCCGTTCATGCCGGGCATGTGCAGGTCCAGCAGGACGACGTCGAACGCCCCCTCGGACTGGATCAGGTCGGCGGCCTCGTCGAAGGACTCGGCCGTCGTGACCTGCATGTTGCCGCTTTCGGTCAGAAACAGCGCAAAGACCTCCAGGATCATGCGGTGATCATCCGCCAGAAGAACGCGGATGGGTTTTTCGCTCGGAACGTCCATGAGCATCTGGTCTTCTCTCCTTTTGGCGCGGGTTCTTTTCCGTTGTCTTTCTGAGCTGCCGGTTCCCCTTCGCCTGAGACGGATGGTTCACCAGATACGCATTCATATCAACGTGATCGAGACCTTTGCGCCGGTGGCCTGACCTTTGAGTGCGGCACCGCTAGCCGGACGGATAGGCGGCCCGCCAATTGTTCAACAGCGCCCGTTTCCGCACAGCCCCGCTGCGTCGAGACGGCGGACGAGGGCGGACAGGATCCGGCGGCTGGCCCGGCCGCTCCAATGCGAGGGCGCGACCTTGCGCGCCAGCTTGGGGCCGATCCACCAGTAGAAGCGGATGAAGACCCGGCCCGCGCGATAGCGGCACAGATGCCGGTCGCGGAAGGCGCGCAGCGCGACCACGTCGGGATGCAGCCGGTTGCCAAAGGCGGCGGTGGCGACGAAACAGCCCCCGCCCGAGCCATCCTCCTGCTGCGGGTCCTCCTGGTCGTCATCGCCGTTGTCGCGATCATCGGGATCGGTCGGCCGCGTCGGCACGCCCAGATCGCCCGGCTCGGGTTCGACCACCGGCATGCGCGCGTCCATGAGCGTCTCGAGGCGCGGCAGCCAGTCGCTGTCCATCGGCAGAAGCGCCTTGAGGCCGGGATGCGCGACCGGCAGCTGGTTCACGTTCATCGGATCGATGAACGAGGCCACCAGCGCCTTGCCCTTCGCGTTCGACAGAAGGTCGAAATTCATCGCGGGCAGGCGGTCGATCAGGTTCGCGCCTTCCATCAGCGTGACGGTGCGGCCCTCGGGACTGGTGATGATCAGGTTGCCGTCCTCGACATGGCTTGCCGCGCGCATGTCCTCGGCGCGCTCGAAGGCGCCGCCAAAGCCCAGCAGGTCGCCCTGCTTGAAGCCCGAGACGATCACGTCGCGCTCGCCCCCCGTCAGGATGACGGCGCTGCCCTTCGAGGCATCGACCGTCACCACATCCGCGCCGCTGCCGTCGATCAGGACAAGGCTCTGGCCGTTGCCGGTGACGATGCTGTCATTGCCGCGCTGCGAGATGAAGACGTCACTGCCGCGCCCGCCGATCAGCAGGTCGTCGCCCGCCCCGGCCACCAGCACGTTGCGCCCGGCCACCCCCATCAGCGTGTCATCGCCGACATGGCCCATCAGCAGGTCGTTGCCCATCCCGCCCTTGAGCAGGTCGTTGACCATGCCCGTGCGGTGATCGGTGACGTTGTGCGCGCCCTCAAGGACCAGATCCTGGCCCCGGTCGCTGATCGTGACCACGGCCAGCTCGTTCGGGCGCAGCGTGAAGCTGCCGCGCAGGTCGGTGCCGCTGATCACCTTCATGTCGCCGCGCGCATCGACGATCCGCGTCGGGTCGGTCAGATGGACCGTGCTTTCGTCATACCAGTCGGAATGGGGCGAATCGGCCGGGATCAGATGGCGGATGCTGACATGCTTGCCCGGCGCGATCGCATCCAGGTCGAAGCGGTTGCTGCCCTCGGTCATGTTGCCCAGAAAGACCACGCGCTGCGTCTCGGACTGGAAGCCCGTGACCGAAAAGCGGCCCCTCAGCCCGATATCGGCGGTCGCATCCCCATCCGACATGGTCCGCATGCCGATCAGGCTGCTCGAGGCGATGTCGAAGATCTGCCCGAAGGGTGTGGCCTTGGCGGTGATGAGGCCCCCGTCGCTTTCCGCCGGCGGGAACTTGGCATCATACATCTTCGAGGTCAGCCACTTGTAGGTGCCGCCCCAATGGTCGATCCGGCCGACGCCATTATCGACATAGCGCGACAGCTCCTCGATCCACAGCGTCGCCTGGTTGACGCCGTAGAAGGGCTGCGGACCGGCATGAATGCCCATATTGAATTCCGACAGCGAGATATCGAGATCGCGCGAAAATCCGGGCAGGCTCGCAAAAACCTTGGCCGGTTTCAGCGCGCCCTCCATTTCGCTGTCCAGATCCTTGTAGGGATTGGGATAAGCGTGCTGATAAATGACATCCACAAACGCGCGGTTCGGCATCGAGATCTGTGCCGCTATTTCGGCCGATTCACGCGAGCCGCTAGGGCGCCACGCCGCGCCGGCCTGAATGCCGATATCAGGACGCACGAAATCATCGCCAAAATGCGATGACAGTCGATCGTTCAGAGAAACAAGGCGGGGGATCTGGAAATTGGCGATCTTTCCGTAATCCGACGCCGAAATCGACGCCCAATATTCATTGCCGATCTCGAAAGAGGTGACGCGAAGCTTGTCGCCTTCGGTCAGCGCATTTTCCAGTTCAGTCAGATAGCGGTTGAATGCGCCATGGCGGAAAGTCTGGGTTTCGGTGTCGAAGAACTGGAAGGTCGGAATGACGACAGTCAGCGTCGTGTCATGCGTTTCCGCCAGCGCCAGAGCCTCGCGCAGGGTCATGACGTAGTTCTCTGACCCTTCGGGCATGGGATCGCCGAACATCCGGCGAAGGCCGCCATTCGCCCATGTCTGATCCTCGGTCACGCCTCCGCCGGGATAGCGGAAATGCGAGAACGTCACCTCGGACAGTTTTCCGGAGAAGGGGCTGCCCGGTTTTGCGCTGTCATTGGTCAGCACGATATTCATGCCGAAATGACTGGAATTGAGGACGCCCATCTCTTGCCTCCGGTTGTGAAAGGCAAAAGCGGTCCCATTCACCGAAAACGGTGTTCCAGAAATCCGTTCGCTGCGCTTTGCCCGTCAGGTTTTCCCGACAATAGGAAAATAACCTGATCCGAGCGGGGCGCCAGAAAGCGTAAGGCTAAGGAATTTCCTGCATCTGGATGCCGATGGGCATTCGTCGGGAAATGAATGTGTGAATGGATGCGGAATGAATATACCGAAGAATATGCCGGTCAAATTCGACGGTATGAAAACATCCGGTCGTCAGTTCACATAGGTTAAACTGACGCGACGGCAACGCCGCCTCGCGGCGAATCCCGGATGTTCATGCAGCTTCAGGATGTGCGACCGGATCAGCGGTCCGGGGATGCGGGCGGCCGGTCGGCGGCGCAGCGATCCGTGCCGGCCCACAGGCGCAGAGGCTGGCCCGTCCCCTCGAGATCGTGGCAGATGCCCGCCGCGCAGAGCCGCCATCCCGCCGTAGTGCCGGAATCGGCCAGCCAGATCTCTTGCTGCGGGGGGATGCGGGGGGTGTAGTGCCAGGCGCCGTCGCGCCAGACGGCGTCGGGCGGCGGCTCCATACCGGCGCCCGCGCCGGTCAGCCGCGCTTCGACGGGCGCCATGCCCTGGGCGCTTATCTGCCAGCGCTCCCACCAGAGGGTGCGGCTGACCGAATGCGTCCATTCCAGCGTGAATTCGCCCGCCGCCAGCGTCAGGACAGTGGCGCCGGCGGCAAGGCACAGCATCAGGCGGCCACGCGCTTGCGGCGCACCCGCAGCCCATGCGCTGCAAGGAAGGCCAGCGCCAGACCGAAGCCCGCCGCGTCCGAATTCGGCAGCGCCAGGATCAGCGACACGCCCGCCCCAAGGGCCAGCAGGCGTTCGGGCAGCGTCGTGCGGTCGAACAGATAGCCGACGACCGCGACGCCCCAGAGGCCCACCCCCAGAACCGTCTTCAGCAGGACAAAGGCGACCTCGACCGGATAGCCCCAGCTTTCCGCGATGGCGCCGCCATCCTGAAGCATCAGCGAGGGCGTGTAGACCGCCATGAAGGGGATGATGAATCCCGCCGCCGCCAGCCGTATCGCCTGCATCGAGATCTTGAGGCCGGTGGATTTCGCGATGGGCGCGGCGGCAAAGCAGGCCAGCGCGACGGGCGGCGTCAGGTCGGCCATGATCCCGAAATAGAAGACGAACATGTGGCTGACCAGCAGCGGCACGCCCAGCTCCAGCAGCGCGGGACCTGCCAGGGACGAGGTGATGATGTAGTTCGGGATCGTCGGGATGCCCATGCCCAGGACCAGGCAGGTCAGCATCGTCAGAAGCAGCGACAGGAACAGGTTGTTCTGCCCAATGGCTATGATCGCGCCGATGAAGGTCGAGGCGATGCCCGTCAGCGTCAGCGTGCCGATCACGACGCCCACGATGGCGCAGGCCATGCCCACCGGCAGCGCATTGCGCGCCCCTTGCGCCAGCGCGTCGCGCACGATGCCGACAGTGGGCCTTGCTCCCCTCAGGACAAGGCAGGCGATCATCAGCCCCGCGATCACGATGGCCAGCAGGTTCACCCCGTAGCGCATGAAGCTTGCCGCCGCGAGGCCGAGCGCGACCCAGAAGACCATGCGGAAGGCGAAAGGTCCGATCATCGCCGCCAGCGGCGTCCCGAGGATCAGCACCGTGACCAGCGCCAGCCCCATCGTTCCCGCGAAGATCGGCGTGTAGCCCGCGAACAGCAGGTAGACCAGCGCCGCCAGCGGCAGGACCAGCGGCCATTGATCGCGAACCGCGTGCCAAGGATTGGGCAGCGTCTCGCGCGGCAGGCCGCGCAGGTTGTCGCGCCCGGCCTGCAGCCAGACCATCCAGAAGACGACGCCGAAATACAGCAGCGCCGGGATGATTGCGGCCTTCACGACCGAGGCATAGGGAACATTCAGCGTCTCGGCCATGATGAAGGCGACCGCGCCCATCACCGGCGGCATGATCTGGCCCCCCATCGAGGCTGTGGCCTCGACCCCGCCGGCAAAGGCGGGCCGGAAGCCCGATTTCTTCATCATCGGGATGGTGAACTGCCCCGAGGCGACGACATTCGCCACCCCCGAACCCGAGATCGTGCCCATCAGCGCCGAGGACAGCGTCGCCACCTGCGCGGGCCCGCCCCGCACATGGCCGACCATGCCCAGGGCGAAATCGTTGAACAGGTTCAGCATGCCGGCCCGTTCAAGGAAGGCCGCGAAGACCACGAAGATGAAGATATAGGCCGAGCTGACATAGATCGGGCTGCCATAGATGCCTTCGGTCCCAAAGGCGAAGTGCTCGACGATCTGGTCGAAGCCGTAGCCGCGATGGATGAAGGGCGCGGGCAGGTGCTGGCCCAGAAAGCAATAGGCCAGGAAGATGCCCGCGATGACCGCCAGCGGCCAGCCCATCAGCCGCCGCGCGCCCTCGAAGACCAGCACGATCAGGATGGTGCCCATCACCAGATCCATCTGGTTCAGGAACCCCGTCCGGCGGATCAGGGGCGCATACTCGATCCATTGATAGATCCCGGTCAGAAAGCCCAGGATCCCGAGCGCCCAGAAAAACGCCTGACCCGCCCGCGTTTTCGCGACCAGATTGCCGACCAGGACAAAGCCCAGAAGCAGCAGGAAGCCCACATGCATCGCCCGCACGATCTGGCTGGGCAGGGTGCCATAGGCCGCAGCCCAAAGCTGGAACAGCGAAAAGACGACGGCCAGCCAGAAGGCGATGCGGCCGGGGATGCCCTGCCCGAAGCCGGGGGGCAGGCCCTCGCTGACCTCGGCCTCGGCATTGGGGTCAAGACGGGGCTGGTCGGCGGGCGCGGGCCCGCCGGCGGGGATGGGATCTCTCATGGCGCTCTCCGGATGATGGGACGGCCCGCGCGGGCGCGCGGGCCGTTCGGCTTACTGGATCAGGCCGATCTCGCGGTAATACCGCTCGGCCCCCGGATGCAGCGGGATGGGCAGCCCGTCCAGCGCGGTCTCCGGGGTGATCGCGGCCGCCGCGCCGTGGGCGCTGCGCATCCGGTCGAGATTGTCGAACATCAGCTTGGTCATCTGATAGGCGGTTTCCTCGCTGACGCCCTCGTGGGTGATCAGCATGTTGCCCACCGCCGCCGTGGCGATGTCCTCATCGATCCCGGCATAGGTGCCTGCCGGAATGGTTGCGGGGACGAAGGGCTCGCCGATGGCGGTCACGACATCCTCGGGGATTTCGACGATGGTGATGTCGTGGGTCGCCGACAGGTCCTGGATGAAGGCCACGCCCAGACCCGAGGATTGCAGCGTCGCCTGCAACTGCCGGTTCTTGATCAACTCGGCCGATTCCGCATAGGGCAGGTATTCGACCCGGGCCAGATCGCCGTAGCTCATCCCCGCTGCCTCGAAGATCGCGCGGGCATTCAGTTCCGTCCCCGAGGCAGGCGCGCCGACCGACAGGGTCTTGCCGCGCAGATCGTCCAGCGTCACCGCCCCCGAGGCCGCATCGGCGACGATCTGGATGTAGTTCGGATAAATGGCGGCAATGGCGCGCAATTCAGTCAGCGGACGCGGAAAGCCTGCCTCCTCATTGCCCTCCCACGCCATCTGGACGCTGTCGCCCAGGGCAAAGGCGATCTCGCCCCGGCCCTGCGCCAGCAGGTTCAGGTTCTCGACGCTGGCCTTGGTGGCCTGGACCTGCGTCCGCGATCCGTCGATGCCCGCGGCGTAGATTTCCGACAGCGCGACGCCAAGCGGGTAATAGACACCCGAGGTGCCGCCAGTCAGCACATTGATGAAATCTTGCGCCTGCGCCTGGGGCGCGGTGGCCAGAATGCCCGTCAGGGCGGCCGCCGGGACGGCGGCAGCGATACGATGGAACATGCGATCCTCCCATGATGTTCTGGAGCGAAGGCTAGCAGGCGCCGCCCCGCCAACACACGTGCAAGTCACGGCGGCGTGAATCCGGACATATTCCGGGCAAGTGATTGATTACAGGTTGCTATGCGCCGATGGATCAGGGATAATCGGGCAATATTTCGCCAGATTAAACGAATAGCGGGCAAAATTTTGCCCGATCACTCGGCCCGCAGGCCATATCGCGCGATCTTCTCGTTCAATGTCCGGCGCGGCAATCCCAGACGTTCAGCGGCCAAGGCTGCGACGCCTTTGGCGTCCGAGAGGGCCGAGGCGATCATCGCGGCCTCGATCGCGGCCAGACGTTCGGGCAGGGGCGGCTCGGGGTCGGGCAGGGGGGCGGGCTCCGGCGCCAGAACCAGACGCTGCGCCTCGGCGCGCAGTTCGGGCAGGTTGCCGGGCCAGTCATGCGCGACCAGCCGGTCCAGATCGGCGGCACGCAATTCGGGGGCAGGCAGCCCCAGCCTGCGTGCGGCCTCGTGCAGATGGGCCGCGAACAACTCGCCCAGATCCTCGCGCCGCTGCCGCAGCGGCGGCAGGGTCAGCGCGGCGGCCGACAGGTGATGGAACAGATCGGCCCGCAACCGTCCCTCGGCCATGGCGCGGGCGGGGTCCGGCCCTGTCCCGGCGATCAGGCGCAGATCGACCGGGCGCGGCGTGGCGGCGCCCCCGCGCATCACCTCGCCATCGCGCAGAACCGCCATCAGCCGCGCCTGCAGCGCCAGCGGCAGCACCTCGATCGAGGCCAGATACAGCGTTCCCCCGCTGGCCTGCTCGATCCGGCCCATTCGCGCCCCGCTGCCCGAACCGCGATCCTGTCCGAACAATTCCGCCTCGGCCCCCGGGCCGGTCAGGGCATGCGCGTCCAGCGTGACAAAGGGCTTCCGCGCCCGCCGCCCCAGATCATGCAGAGCGCGCGCCAGTGCGCGCCGCCCCGTTCCGGGTTCGCCCGATAGCATCAGGTCAACCGGCAGGTCGGCCAGCGCGCGCACCCGCTGACGCAGGTGCCGGACATGGGCGCTGCCGCCCGGCAGCCGCGCCTCGAGCCGTTCCGACATCAGCGCGGGGCCGCCCGCCCGCGCCTGCCGCCGCATCCGGCGCAGGGCGACTGCGCTGTCCAGAACCTCGACCAGATGCTCGGCCCGGTAGGGCTTTTCCAGAAAGTCATGCGCCCCGGTCCGCATCGCGGCCACCGCAACCGGCACATCGGCATGGCCCGACAGCAGCACAACCGGCAGGTCGGGATCGCGAAGCCGCAGCGCATCCAGAACCTGCTGCCCGTCCAGCCCCGGCATCCGCAGATCGGTGACGACGCAGTCGCAGCCGGGCAGGTCCAGCCCGGCCAGTGCCGCCGCCGGATCGGTGAAGGTCCGCACCGCGAAGCCCGAGGCCTCCAGCCAGTCGCCCGCCGCCTGACAGAGCGCTGCCTCATCATCGATGAAGACGATCCTGCCGCGATCGTTCTGCATCCGCCTAACCCGCCAGAAGCCGCTCGGCGCGGAACAGAGGCAGCTCGACCTCGGTCAGCGTGCCGCCGCCGGGCCGGGGCCGGAATCCCAGCCGCCCGCCCGCCTGATCGAGGATGCCCTGCGTGATCGACAGGCCCAGCCCCAGCCCCTCGCCCGACAGACGGGTGGTGAAGAAGGGCTCGCGGATGCGGCTTTCCATGCCCGGCGCGATCCCCGGACCGCGATCCGCGATCTGCAGCCGCAGCCCGTCCTGCCCAAGCGCCAGCCCCACATGCAAGGGTTCGGAACTGCCCTCGGCGGCATTGGCCTCGGCCGCGTTCAGGATCAGGTTCGTCACCGCCTGCTCGTAGCGAAGCGCATGGCCGCGCACCGGGGGCAGCTCCTCGGGCAGGTCCAGCACCACGCTCTGGCCCAGTTCGCGCAGGCGCGGCGCAAGGATCTCGGCGCTGCCCGCCACGACCTGCGCCAGATCGACCGCCTCGGGCGGTTCGGGCCGCTGCCTCGCGCCGAAGCGCCGCAGATTGCGCACCATCTTCTGCATCCGCACCAGCATCGCCCGCCCCGAGGCGATGCTGGCCGCCGCCTTGTCGCGCCGCCCGGCGGCCAGATGCAGTTCGGCGGCGGCCAAGGTGCTGTCCAGCGCCGAAAGCGGCTGGCTGACCTCGTGCACGATGGTCGAGGACATCCGTCCCAGCACGGCCAGCTTGGCGGCATGGACAAGGCTCTCATGGGTGCGGCGCAGATCCTCCTGCGCGCGACGGCGCTCGTCGATCTCGCGGGCCAGCGCCTCGGTCCGCTCGGCCACGCGGCGCTCCAGTTCGGCATTCTGGTTCAGCCGGACGCGGATCAGCTGCCGCCGCTGCCACAGGCCGACCCCAAGCGCCGAGGTCAGCAGCCCCGCCAGCGCGGTCGCCGCGGCGACCAGCCGGGCCTGAGCCTCGACCGGCGCCACCGGCAGGCCGGCGACGATCCGCCAGCGATCGGCCTCCAGCACGCCCTCGGCCAAGCGCAGATCCTCGGCCAAGGCCGCGCGCAGGGGTGGCGCCACGGCGATGTCCAGCCCGTCATAGCGCCGCTCGGCCCCGATCCGGGCCAGCGCGGTGTCGGATAGCGGGTCCAGCGGATGATAGACCCAGTCCGCGCGGCCCGACAGGAAGACGATTCCCAGATCGTCGGCCAGCCCGATTTCCTGCCCGGCCCCCTCCCAAGCAGCCGCCAGGCCCGCCATGTCCACCTTGGCCACCGCCACGCCAAGCGCCCCGCGCGACCCTTCCACGCGCGAGGCGAGGAAATAGCCCGGCACGCCCGTCGTCACGCCGATCGCATAATAGCGGCCCTCTCCCGCCGCCATCGCATCGATGAAATAGGGGCGGAACGAGTAATCATGCCCCACGAAGCTGCCGGGCTCGGCATGGTTGCTGGCCGCCAGCGTCACCCCGCGCGCATCCAGCAGATACAGCTCGTCCGCGCCCGACAGTTCGCGCGCGATCCTCAGATAGGCATTGGCCGCCCCCGCCGGTCCGCCCGGTTCGGCCAGCAGGTCCAGAATGCGCGCATCCTCGGCGATGACGGCGGGCAGATAGCGGTAGCGTTCGATCTGCGTCTCGATCGCGTGCCCGGCCAGGGCCACCCGGCCCTGCAACTCGGCGTCCAGCCGGGCCATCCCGCCTTGCCGTGCCAGCGATCCCGCCGCGAGGCTCGCCCCCGCGACCAGAACCAGCAGCAGCGCCAGACGTGGGATGGACCGGGATGCAAGAGGCGTCATGCCCTCACCATGCCATGCAAGCGGGGGCAAGCAAAAGCCCCGCCTTTGCCTTGGCCAAATATCCCGGGGGAGTCGCCGCAGGCGACGGGGGCAGCGCCCCCGGCCCGGCCAAGGCCCGCATCACCCGCCGAATCGCCGCGAGACCCTGTCATCGTCGCGCATCTGCCTGCAGCCTGACCATGAAGCCCACGCGCCCGGCGCGATTGCCCGCCGAAAGGGCAGTGGTGCGTGGTCCCGCCCCAAGGGCCGCGCTGCGGCTTGATCCGGGCGCAGCCCCACCGGCAGGCTGGGACCAGAGTTTGACGGCTAGGGTTCCGGCGCCACATGGCGCGTCTGGTCCAAGAGCCGTCACCTGCCCGGGGAGACATCCCGGCATGGCGCACGGCGGGACAAAAACCCGGGAGGCCTCGTAAAGCCAAGGGATTGGCGGCGCGATGCTTCGTCATTCCCAAGAACCTCGAAAAGGAACCGGGATGACCATGATCCGACTGGCCCGCATGACCCTGCCCGCGCTGCTTCTGGCCGCGACCGGATTGTCCGCGACCGAAGCCCGCGCCGAGACCCGTACGGATTTCAAGGTGGCCTGGTCGATCTATGTCGGATGGATGCCCTGGGGTCATGCCGCTGAGACGGGAATCGTGGATCGGTGGGCCGACCGCTACGGGCTGACCATCGAGGTGACGCAGTTCAACGATTACGTCGAATCCATCAACCAGTATACGGCGGGCGCCTATGACGCAGTGACGCTGACGAACATGGACGCGCTGTCGATCCCGGCGGCCGGGGGCGTGGACACGACTGCCGTGATCGTGGGCGATTTCTCGGCGGGCAACGACGCGGTGATCCTCAAGGACGCCGAGAGCCTCGAGGAGATCCGGGGCCGGTCGGTCAACCTCGTGGAATATTCGGTCTCGCATTATCTTCTGGCGCGGGCGCTGGAAAGCGTGGACCTGTCCGAACGCGATGTCAGCGTCGTCAACACCGCAGATCCCGACATGGTCGGTGCCTTCCAGACGCCCGGCGTTACCGCCATGGTCACATGGAATCCGATGGTCGCAGAGATCGCGGCCCTGCCCGACGCGAATATCGTCTTTCAGTCCGGACAGATCCCCGGTGAGATCATCGACCTGATGGCCGCCAGCACCGCTGCGCTGGAGGAGAATCCCGATTTCGGCAAGGCCCTTGCCGGGATCTGGTACGAGACCGCCGCGCTTATGGTGTCGGACACGCCCGAAGGGGCGGCGGCGCGGGCGGCGATGGGGGCGGCCTCGGGAACCGATCAGGCCGGGTTCGAGGCGCAACTGGCCGCGACGCGGCTGTTCGACGATCCTGCCGATGCGGTGGCTTTCGTCACCTCGCCCGATCTGGCCGGGACGATGGACCGGGTGCGCGGGTTCCTGTTCGACAAGGGGCTGCTGGGGCCGGTTGCGGCCTCGGCCGATATCGTGGGGATCGAACTGCCCGGCGGCGTCATCCTGGGTGATCCGGGCAATGTCATGCTGCGCTTCACCGACCGGTTCATGCGGATGGCGGCCGAGGGCGCGCTCTAGGCGCGGCATCCGGGGGCAGGGATCATGCGCGCCATCAACATCCGCCCCGGCCGGGGGACGGCTCTGGTTCTGGGCCTTTTGCCCTTTGCGGCGCTGGCCGTCGCCTATCTGGCGGGTTCGGCGCTGCGGCTGGCCGAGAATCCGTCGGACAAGCTCTTGCCCGCGCTGACCACGCTGGCGGCCAGCATCGACCTGCTGGCCTTCACCCCGGACCGGCGGACGGGCGATTACCTGCTCTGGGCGGATACCGCCGCCAGCCTGACGCGGCTGGCTTGGGGGCTGGGCATCGCGGCGTCCCTTGCGCTGGTCTTGGGCCTGCTGGCGGGGGTGCTGCCGGTGATGCGGGCGCTGCTGGCACCCTTCGTGGCCTTCGTCTCAATGGTGCCGCCGCTGGCGCTGTTGCCGATCCTGTTCATCGTGATGGGGCTGGGCGAGACCTCGAAGATCGCGCTGATCGTCATCGGCATCACGCCCATCCTGATACGCGACCTCATGCTGACCGCCACCGCCCTGCCGCGCGAGATGATCGTCAAGGCCGAGACGCTTTCGGCGTCAAGCTGGCTGATCGCGCTGCGTGTGGTGCTGCCGCAGGTCATGCCGCGCCTGATCGACAGCCTCAGATTGCAGATCGGCCCGGCCTTCCTGTTCCTGATCGCGGCCGAGGCGATCTCGTCCGATGCCGGGCTGGGCTACCGGATCTTTCTGGTGCGCCGCTATCTGGCGATGGAGGTGATCTTTCCCTACGTCGCCTGGATCACGCTGCTGGCGGTGCTGCTGGACCTGGCGCTGTCATCGCTGCGCCGCCGGATGTTCCCTTGGGCCGAGGTGGGCCGATGACCGCGCTCAGCATCAGCCATCTGTGGAAGGAATACGGCGATCAGATCGTTCTCGAGGACGTCTCGATCGACATCGGGCCGCGATCCTTCGTTGCGCTGGTCGGGCCGTCGGGCTGCGGCAAGACGACCTTTCTGCGCCTGCTTCTGGGGCAGGAAACGCCCAGCAGGGGCCGCATCCTGATCGACGGCCAGCCCCTGCCGCCCGAACCGGGGCCGGATCGCGGCGTGGTCTATCAGCGCTATTCGGTCTTTCCGCATCTGACGGTGCTGGGCAACGTGATGCTTGGCCCCGAGATGCGCGCCAGCCGGTTTCTGGGCCGCCGTTTCGGCGCAGCCCGCCGCGCGTTGGCCGACGAGGCGCGTGCCATGCTGGCCGAGGTCGGGCTGGCTGGCTCCGAACAGAAGTATCCCGCCCAGTTGTCCGGCGGGATGCAGCAGCGGCTTGCCCTGGCGCAGGCGCTGATGATGCGTCCGCGCGTGCTGCTGCTGGACGAGCCCTTCGGCGCGCTGGACCCCGGCATCCGCGCCGATATCCATGCGCTGATGCGCCGCCTGTGGAACGAAGTTCCGATGACGGTGGTGATGGTCACGCATGACCTGCGCGAGGCCTTCACGCTGGCCAGCCGCGTGGTGGTCTTCGAGCGCCCCCGCGACCGTCCCGAGGAGCGGGACCGCTACGGCGCGCGGCTCAGCCGCGACATCGTCATCTGGCCGCCGCGTCTGGCGGGCCGGACGACGCCTTACGACACGGACAGGATGCCCGGTCGGGACGACCCGACCCCTGATGCGGCGGCAGCCGGGACGACCCGGCAGGCAGAAGGACGGACCCATGCATCTTCACCGCAGCCCTGAACAGATCGCCGCCGACCGCGCGCGATACGACGAGCACCAGCGCCGGGGCCTTGAACAGGCCCCCCGCGCATTGCCCGATCGCAGCCCCGTTCCGGCAGCCGATCCCGACCCCGCGCTGATCCTGGCGCAAGAGGACATCCCCGGCGGCTGGTATCGCACCCTGCGCCTGAAGGTCGGGCAGTCGCTGCGGATCTCGGGCGGGTCGGTCTCGGTCGCGGCCTGGGCGGCGGATGATCCGTCCGAGCGGATGAACCTGCCCGACACGATCAAGGTCCAGTGGACGACGGAATTGTCGCGGGGTCGGGTGATCCTGTCCGATATGGGCCGCGCGATGCTGGCCCTGACCGAGGACAGTTCGGGTGCCCATGACGTTCTGACCGGCGGATCGACGGCGGCGGATGTCGCGACGGGGGCGCGCAATTGCCGTGACAACATGGTTCTGGCGGCGGCCAAGCTGGGTCTGGGGCGGCGCGACCTGCCCGCCGTGCTGACGCTGTTTGCGCCCGTCCGCGTGGACGAGGCCGGCCGCCCCGGCTGGCGCGGCGCGCTTCTGTCCGGGCACGACTGGGTCGAAATGCGCGCCGAGATGGACCTGCTGCTTGCGCTGTCGAACACCCGCCATCCGCTGGACCCCGCGACCGGCCCCGAACCCGCCGCATCGCTGACGCTGCTGGCCGCCCGGCCCGTGCCGCCCGACGATCCCTGCCGCACCGCCTCGGCCGAGGCGGTGCGCGCCTTTGAAAACAACGCACGCAAAGCCGGGGGCCTGTGATGGAACGCATCTTCGACATTCCCGCCGAGGCGCCCTGGTCGGGCCTCGTCCGCAAGGGCCAGACCATCCGGATCGAGGACAGCCATGGCCAGCAGGCCATCGACACGATCTTCTACGCCGCCCATGATTTCGGGGAACGCTACTGCAACCAGGCGACGATCCGCGCCAATGGCTGCGCCTATATCGGACAGGGTTCGCGCATCGTCTCGTCCGAGGGGCGGCTGATGCTGACCGTGACCGCTGACCGCGCCGGGCGGCACGATACCAGTGCGGGCTGCTGTTCGTGCGAAAGCAACAGCGTGCGCTTCGGCCACCAGACGCGCGACATGCATTCCTGCCGCGAGAATTTCATCCTGGAACTGGCGCGGCACGGCATGACCAAGCGCGACATCGTGCCGAACATCAATTTCTTCATGAACGTGCCGATCAGCCCGAACGGCGCCATGACGATCGATGACGGCATCTCGGCGCCCGGCGATCTTGTGGAATTGCTGGCGGCGATGGATGTGCTTTGCGTGATCTCGAACTGCCCGCAGGTGAACAACCCCTGCAACGGCTTCGACCCGACGCCGATCCGCGTCCTGATCCGGGACTGATGCCATGTTCAGCAAGGTTCTGATCGCCAATCGCGGCGAGATCGCGCTGCGTGTCATCCGCACGCTTGGGCGCATGGGCGTGGGCTCGGTCGCGGTCTGGTCGGATGCCGACCGTTTCGCCCCTCATGTCGCGCTGGCCGACGAGGCGCGCAGGCTTGGCCCCGCGCCCGCCGCCGAAAGCTATCTGGACATCGACGCCGTGATCGCGGCGGCGCGCGAGACGGGGGCGGATGCCGTCCATCCCGGCTACGGCTTCCTGTCCGAGAACGCCGCTTTCGCCGAACGGCTGGCGGCCGAGGGCATCGCCTTCATCGGCCCGCGCCCCGACCATCTGCGCGCCTTCGGCCTGAAGCACCGGGCCCGCGCGCTGGCGCAGGCGGCGGGGGTGCCGCTTCTGCCGGGCTCTGGCCTGCTGGCCTCCGAGGACGAGGCCCTGTCCGAGGCCGAGCGCATCGGCTATCCGGTCATGCTGAAAAGCACCGCGGGCGGGGGCGGCATCGGCATGCAGCTCTGCCACGACGCGGCCATGCTGCGCGCGGCCTTCGCCGCCGTGCGCCGCAGCGCCGAGGCCAGCTTCGGGGATGCGCGGCTTTACCTTGAACGCTTCGTCGCGCGCGCCCGTCATGTCGAGGTGCAGGTCTTCGGCGACGGGGCGGGCCGCGTGGTGGCGCTTGGCGAACGCGATTGTTCGCTGCAACGCCGCAACCAGAAGGTCATCGAGGAAACCCCCGCACCGGGCCTGTCCGAAGCGTTGCGCGCGCGGCTGCACGATGCGGCGGTCCGGCTCTGCGCCTCGGTCGATTACCTGTCGGCGGGCACGGTCGAGTTCATCCTGGACCCCGTGCGGGACGAGGCGTGGTTTCTCGAGGTCAATACCCGCCTTCAGGTCGAGCATCCCGTGACCGAGGCCGTTCTGGGCATTGATCTGGTCGAATGGATGATCCGGCAGGCGGCGGGCGAGGCGGTCATTCCCGCGACCCTGCCCGCCCCGCAGGGCGCCGCCTTCGAGGCGCGCCTTTACGCCGAGGCGCCCCACGCCGATTTCCGCCCCTCCGCCGGGCGGCTGACCGAGGTGCGCTTTCCGCGCGGCATCCGTGTCGATGGCTGGATCGAGACCGGGACCGAGGTCACGTCGCATTACGACCCCATGCTGGCCAAGATCATCGTGCATGGCCCCGACCGTCCTGCCGCGCTGGCGGCGCTGCGGCAGGCGCTGGCGGACAGCCGGGTGGCCGGGATCGCGACCAATCTGGACTATCTGCGGGCCATCGCACGGTCGGACCTGATGCTGCCGGAAAACCTTTCCACCGCCGCCTTGCGAGACTTCACCTTTGCCCCCGCAGGAGCCGAGGTGCTGGCCGCGGGCCCGCAGACGACGCTTCAGGAACTGCCCGGACGGCTTGGCCTGTGGCATGTGGGCGTCCCGCCCTCGGGGCCGATGGATGCGCGCTCGATGCGGAACGCGAACCGCCTGCTGGGCAATCCGCCCGATACGGCGGCGCTGGAGATGACCGTTTCCGGGCCGGTCCTGCGCTTTCTGGCGCCTGCACGGGTGGCCGTGGCGGGGGCTGCGATGCGGCTGGACCTTGACGGCCAGCCGGTCGCGGGGCCGGTCGTCGATGTCCCGGCGGGCGGCGTTCTGTCGGTCGGTCGGATCGAGGGTCCCGGCCAGCGCGCCTATCTGGCGCTGCAAGGGGGCTGGGACGCGCCGCAGATGCTGGGATCGCGCACGGCCTTTGCGCTTGGCGGCTTTGGCGGGGCGGGCACCGGTGCGATCCGCACGGGCGATCTGCTGATGGCGGCGGGGGGCGAGGTCGGCCCGGCCATGCCCGTCGAACCGGCGGAACTGACCCATGACTGGGAGATCTCGGTCCTCTACGGGCCGCATGGTGCGCCGGATTTCTTCCTGCCCGAGGATGTCGAGACGCTATTCGACCATGCCTACGAAGTGCATCACGGCTCGGCCCGGACGGGGGTGCGCCTGATCGGCCCGGCGCCGCGTTGGGCGCGCCCCGACGGGGGCGAGGCCGGACTGCACCCCTCGAACCTGCATGACAACGCCTATGCGGTGGGCGCGATCGACTTTACCGGGGACATGCCGATCATCCTTGGCCCCGACGGCCCCAGCCTCGGCGGCTTTGTCTGCCCCGCCGTGGTCGCGGCGGATGATCTGTGGAAGCTGGGGCAGTTGCGCCCCGGCGACCGGGTGCGGTTCCGCCCGGCCGCGCGCCGCGCCGATCCGGTGGCCGGTCCGCTGGCCACGCCCGCACTGGCGCGGGCGGGATCGCCGATCCTGTGGCAGGACGAGGCCGCGCCCGTTACCGTCACCTATCGGCGGCAGGGCGATGCAAACCTCCTGGTCGAATACGGGCCGATGGTGCTGGATATCGGTCTGCGGCTTCGCGTGCATCTGCTGATGCAGGCCGTGGCGGATGCCGGGCTGCCGGTCATCGACCTGACGCCGGGCATCCGGTCGCTGCAGGTCCATTACCACGCCGACCGGATCAGCCGCCGCGACCTGATCGCGGAACTGGCGCGGCTGGAATCGGCGCTGCCCGATGCGGCCGAGGTCTCGGTTCCCAGCCGTGTCGTGCATCTGCCCCTGTCCTGGAACGACCCCGAGGCCGCCCTAGCCATGCGTCGTTATCAGGAGGTGGTCCGGCCGGATGCGCCCTGGTGTCCCTCGAACATCGAATTCATCCGCCGCATCAACGGGCTGCCCGACGAACAGGCGGTGCGGCGGATCGTGTTCGACGCCTCGTATCTGGTGATGGGGCTGGGCGATGTCTATCTGGGCGCGCCCGTCGCCACGCCGGTCGATCCGCGTCACCGGCTGGTCACGACAAAATACAACCCCGCCCGCACCTGGACGCCCGAAAACGCTGTGGGGATCGGCGGCGCCTATATGTGCATCTACGGGATGGAGGGGCCGGGCGGCTATCAGCTCTTCGGGCGCACGATCCAGGTCTGGAACAGCTGGCGCCGGACCGGCCCCTTCGCCGAGGCGCCCTGGCTTCTGCGCTTCTTCGACCGCATCCGCTTCTACGAGGTCGATGCCGCCGAACTGGCCGAGGCGCGCGCCGCCTTTCCCCACGGCGCCTATCCCCTGCGGATCGACGAGGGCCGGTTCTGCTGGGCCGATGAACAGCGCGCGATGGCGGGGCAGGGGGCTTCGGTCGCGGCGTTCAAGGCGCGGCAGCAGGCCGCCTTTGATGCCGAAAGGGCGCATTGGCGGGAAGCCGGGCTGGACAGTTTTCTGGCTGATGATGGCGCGCATGGCCCGGCGCCCGGCGCGGTGCAGGCCGTGCCGGACGGGCTGACCGGCGTGGAGAGCCCGGTGCCGGGGACGCTGTGGAAATACCTTGCCGCGCCGGGGGACCGGGTTGCGGCAGGGGCCACGATCGCCATCGTGGAGTCGATGAAGATGGAGATCGCCGTTCAGGCCCCCGCTGCCGGGCGCCTGATCGAGATGCGCGCCGACCCTGGCCGCACCCTGCGCGCGGGTGACGTTCTGGCCGTGATGGAGACCGAGTGATGACCCTGCCTGCCATGCTGACGCTTGACGCCCTGCGCGAGGCTCTTGCCGGAGGCGCAAGCCCCCTCGACCTGATCGAGCAGGTGATCGCCCGCCGCGCCGCGCTGGCCCTGCGCGACCCGGCGGTCTTCATCACGCCGACGCCGGACGACGAACTGCGCGCCGAGGCCGCGCGTCTGGCGGCCCTGTCGCCGACCGAGGCCGCCGCCCTGCCGCTTTACGGCGTGCCCTGCGCGATCAAGGACAATATCGATGTGGCAGGGTTGCCCACCACCGCGGCCTGTCCCGATTTCGCCTATCGCCCGGACCGTGACGCGACGGTCGTGGCGCGGTTGCGCGCAGCCGGGGCCATCGTGATCGGCAAGACCAATCTGGACCAGTTCGCCACCGGGCTGAACGGCACGCGCTCGCCCTATGGCGCGCCGCGTTCGGTCTTTGACCCGGCCTATGTGTCGGGCGGCTCGTCCTCGGGCTCGGCGGTGGCGGTGGCGGCGGGGATCTGCGCCTTTACGCTTGGCACCGACACGGCCGGATCGGGGCGGGTCCCCGCGGCGTTCAACAACCTTGTCGGCCTGAAGCCCACGCCGGGACTGGTGCCGAATACCGGCGTTGTCCCAGCCTGTCGGTCGGTCGATGTGGTGACGATCTTTGCCGGATGCGTCGCGGATGCCGCCACCATCCGCCGCGTGATCGAGGGGCTGGACCGGGGCGATCCGTTCTCGCGCAGCGCCGCGCCCGTGGCCCTCCCATCACGCCCGCGCATCGGCATCCTGACTCCGACCGAGCGTGAATTCTACGGCAATGCCGAGGTCGAGGCGCTTTACGACAAGGCGCTTTCCCGCGCCGAGGCTTTGGGCGCAAGCCTGGTTCCCATCGACTACGCCCCGTTCCGCGAGGCGGCGGCCCTGCTTTACGACGGCCCCTGGGTGGCCGAGCGGCTGGCCGCGATCGAGGATTTCCTGAACGCCCACCCCGAGGCGCTGGACCCGACGGTCCGCACCATCATCGAGGGGGCTGCGGGGCGCAGCGCGGTCGAGACGTTCCGCGGTCTCTACCGGCTTGCCGAACTGCACCATGCCGTGGCGCCGATCTGGCAGGATGTCGATATGCTGCTGCTGCCCACTTGCCCCACCACCGCCACGGTCGAGGCCATGCGCGCGGATCCGATCCGGCTGAACAGCCGCTTCGGGCTCTACACGAATTTCGCCAACCTGATGGGTTATGCCGCCATCGCCGTGCCCGCGGGCTTTGGACCGTCGAGCCTGCCTGCCGGCGTCACGCTGGTCGGGCCGGGCTTCAGCGACGAGGCGCTGACCGCGATGGCGGACGCCCTGCACCGGGCCGCGGACTGCGGCATGGGCCATGACCGCAAGGCCGTCCTGCCTCCGCCAGCGGCGCCGATCCTGCCCGAGGGCATGATCCCCTTGGCCGTGGTGGGCGCGCATCTGTCGGGCATGCCGCTGAACGACGAACTGACCGGTCCGGGTGGCGTTCTTCTGGAGGAGACGCGGACGGCGCCGGGCTACCGGCTTTACGCCTTGTCCGGGACGGTGCCCCCCAAGCCGGGAATGATCATGGACCCCGGCCATGAGGGGCCGGGCATCTCGGTCGAGATCTGGGCATTGCCGCCCGCCGCCTTCGGCGCCTTTGCCGCGCGCATTCCCGCCCCCCTCGGCCTTGGCAAGGTGCGGCTGGCCGATGGGCGCGAGGTGACGGGATTTCTGTGCGAAAGTCATGCCCTTGCGGGTGCCGAGGAGATCACCGCCTATGGCGGCTGGCGGGCCTGGCGCGCCGCAAGGGCTGGCTAACCACGGATCTGGGATCGCTTCGGGGCCGGGCGCGCCCCGCGACCACCATGCGTCTGGTCAAGCAACCAGACCGGCCGTTCAGGCGGGGCAGGGCGATGCGCCCAAGGGCCATGGGCGGCCCGGGCTTGTCATGTTCTGTCAGGCCGTCGGGGACTAGCCGCCCGAGCGTCGGGACAGTCCGAACACCGCCGAGGTCTGGCCAAAGGGCAGCCAGCGCCGTCGGGCCGCCATCAGGAACAGGACCAGCCCGGTCGCGGCAAGCGCCATCCCGGTGCCGGTCTGCCCTCTCTGGATCAGCGGCAGGGCGATCAGCATGATTGCAAGCCCCGCGACCATTCCGCCGGGCTGGCGGCAACAGCGCGCGCCGCAGTTCGCACAGGTCGCGCAATCCGGATCGGCTTCGTGGCCGCAGCAGGTGCAATACATCGCGCTCTTCCTAACGATCGGCGGGCGAGGCCCCGATCGGGGACCGGACAGCGCCCGATTCCGGCATGATTCCAAACTGAACTGAACAGTTCGTAAACTCAGAGATAACCCGAGGTTGCGTGATGATGCAACCCGCCTCGGTCCGAATGACGCGCGGGCAGGCGCGCCGTGACGGGCGGCGACGGTCAGGGGATTTACACGATCTGCAATTTCTGCCTAGGTCGCGCGCATCGAACAGGGACGCGCGACGTGACATCCGGCACCTCCTCTCCGCTTCGGGGCATCTTGCTGAAATGCGCCTCGGTCACGGTCTTCACGATCATGGCGGCGCTGATCAAGGCCACATCCGGCCCCGAAAGCGGCGTGCCGCCGGGCCAGCAGGTGTTCTTCCGCTCGATCTTTGCGGTGCCGGTCATCCTGGCTTGGCTGGTCTGGCGGCGCGAGTTGCGCGAGGGGCTCTATAGCCCGCGACCCTTGGGGCATGTCTATCGCGGGCTCGCGGGCACGGCGGCGATGGGCTTCGGCTTCTGGGCGCTGGCGCTGCTGTCGCTGCCCGAGGCGACGGCGATCGGCTATGCCTCGCCGCTGCTGGTCGTCATCTTCGCGGGCATGTTTCTGGGCGAGGATGTGCGCGCCTTCCGCCTGGGGATGGTCGCTCTGGGGTTGTGCGGGGTGCTGGTCGTGCTGTCGCCGCAACTGCGCGCAGGGGTGGGCGAGGCCGATCCGCTGCGGCTTCTGGGCGCGATGGCGGCGCTGACCGGGGCGATCTGCGCGGCGCTGGCGATGATCTTCGTGCGCAAGCTGGTCCGGTCCGAGCGCACCTCGGCCATCGTCTTCTGGTTCTCGATCACCGGTTCGGGACTGTCGCTGCTGACGCTGCCCTTCGGCTGGGTGCTGCCCGACGGGCGGACGCTGGTGCTGCTGGTGATGACGGGGCTTCTGGGCGGGGTGGGGCAGATCCTGCTGACCTCGGCCTATCGACATGCGGATGCCTCGGTGGTCGCGCCCTTCGACTATGTGTCCATGCTGCTGGCCGTGGCGATCGGCTGGTGGTTCTTTGCCGAGGTCCCGGGCCTGCCGGTGATCCTGGGATCGGCCCTCGTGATCGTGGCAGGCATCATGATCATCTGGCGCGAGCGGCGGCTGGGGCTGGAACGCGCGAGCCAGCGCAAGGCCAGCACACCGCAGGGATGACGCGATCGGGGCTTGCCTGACGGCTGGCTTCGGCATCAGATCGGGCTGCCCCGGCCATGGACCCTTACCGATGACGCAGAATCCCCTTGCCGACCAGACGACGCCCGCCGAATTCGGCACCCTTGCCGACGGCCGCAAGGTCGAGGCCGTGACCCTGACCGGCGGAGGCCTGCGCGCGCGGGTCCTGACGCTTGGCGCGACCGTTCAGGATCTGCGGCTGGACGGCGTTCCCCATCCGCTGGTGCTGGGCTGCGAGACGCCCGATGCCTATCTGGGGCCGGGCCTCTATCTGGGCGCGATCGTCGGGCGCTTTGCCAACCGCATCGGCGGGGCCGGCTTCCTGCTGGACGGGCGCGCGCATGTGCTTGACGCCAATTTTCTGGGCCGCCACATGCTGCATGGCGGCAGCGAGGGCACCCACAGCCAGATCTGGCGGATCGAGGCGCTCGAGGCGTCCTCGGTCACGCTGTCCCTGTCGCTGCCCGACGGGCATATGGGCTTTCCGGGTCGGCTGGACATCGTGGCGCGGATCGCGCTGGCGGACCGGACGCTGCGCATCGCGCTGGAGGCGCGGACGGACAAGGCCACCCCCTGCAGCCTGACGCATCACGGCTATTTCGATCTGGACGGGCTGGGCTCGATCCGCGACCACCGGCTGAGGATCGCGGCGCAGCATTACCTGCCCGTCGATGCCGAGATGATCCCCGACGGCCGGATGCTGCCCGTCGCGGGTACGCCCTTCGATTTCCGCGCCGACCGGCCGGTCGGGCAGGCCGGGGCGCTTGATCACAATTTCTGCCTGTCGGACGGCCCCGTGCCGATGCGACCCGTGGCCTGGCTGACCGGCCGCAGCGGGCTGACGCTGGAGGTGCAGACCGATTGCTGCGGGCTTCAGGTCTATGACGGGGCGCATTTCGACGGGATGGCGGGGCTGCAGGGCCGCCGCTACGGCCCGCATGCCGGCATCGCGTTCGAGGCGCAGCACTGGCCTGACGCGCCGAACCGGCCGGGCTTTCCCGATGCGATCCTGAGGCCGGGCGAGATCTGGCGCTCATGCACGGAATATTGTCTGACGCAGGCGTGACCCCTTGCCCGATGGCCGGGCATGGACGGCGCGCCCGGATCGGGCGAACATGCCGGGGGTGCAAGAGGCGGCGATGATGGGGCGCAGGGCGGGCCGCAACCGGCGGCGCGGCAGTTACGGATTTCGGCTTCAGATGGCCTTTGCCGCGCTGGCGGGGCTGGCGCTGCTGATGGCGGTGCTGGGCTGGCATATCCTGCGCGAGGCCGAGCATCGCGTCCTGCGCGGGCGCATCGCCAGCGACATCTATACCACGCTGCTGATGTTCGCTGAGGACAAGACCGAGCTGCGCAACTGGAGCTATCGCCGCATCCTGGGCCAGCCAGCCCCGCCCGAAACGCGTGAGGCCCTGATTGACCGGCTGGAGGCGCATCTGGCCGATTACAGCGCCTTGGCGCAGGAAGCCCGCAACGCCGACGCTTCGCGCGCCAAGCCGGCTGCGGAATCCGAGGCCCGCGACCGCACAAGGGCGTTGCTGGCGGCGGCGCTTGACCGGCTGGATGCGGAAACCGGCGCGCTGCTGCCCGCGCGGCCGAGGGCCGAGGCCGTGGCGATCCAGCGCATCGACCGCCAGTTCGACGGCCAGTTCGGCGACATGGCTGAGGCCGACCTGCCCGCGCTTCTGGCGCAGAGCCTTGCGGCGGAACGCGCGGCCCTGGACATGGAGCGGCTGCGCGCGGATGAGGGTCTGGCGGGCGCGCGGCGTCTGTTCCTGATCGCGGCGGGCAGCGGTGTGGCGGGCAGCCTGGCGCTGGCGCTGTGGCTTGTGTCGCGTCTGCGCCAGCCCTTGCGGCGGATCGAGCAGGGGCTGGGCGCCTATGCGCGGGGCGATTTCAGCCACCGCTTCGGCGGCTTCCGCGACCGCGAATTCGTCCGGCTGGGCCGCCAGCTGAACGTGATGGCCGCCGAGGTCACGCAGAACCGCCAGCGCGAGGCGCTCTTTCGCGGCCAGCTCGAGGATGCCGTGCAGGCCCGCACCGGCGAATTGCAGCGCGCGCTGGAGGAACTGGCGGCCTCGGAACAGGCGCGCCAGCAGCTTGTCGCGGATATCGGCCACGAACTGCGCACGCCCGTCACCGTGATCCGGGGCGAGGCGCAGGTGGCCCTGCGCGCCCCGGATGCCGACACGCCGCGTGCCGCGCTGGCGCGCATCGTCGAGGTGACGCGGCAGATGGGCCGCCTGATCGAGGATCTGCTGACCTTCGTGCGCGACCCCCGCGGCCCGCTATCGGTCGATCTGCGCCCCGTCGCGCTGGATGCGGTCCTGTCGCGCGCGGTCGAGGGCGCGCGCAGTCAGGGCGCCGCGCGCAAGGTCAGCGTGGATTTCGGTCCGCCGCCCCCCGACTGCCTTGTGCTGGCCGATCCCGACCGGCTGCACCAGATCGTCGCCGCGCTTCTGGACAATGCGGTGCGCTACTCCCATCCCGGCGGCCGGGTCGCGGTCGCGCTGTCGCAGGGCCCGGCGGCGGTGACGCTGCGCGTGTGCGACGAGGGAATCGGCATCGCGCCCGACGAGCTGGCGCAGGTCTTCACGCGGGGCTGGCGGGGCAGGGCGGCGCGGCTGCATCGGCCCGACGGGCTGGGCCTCGGCCTCTCGATCGCGCAGGATCTGGCACAGGTGCAGGGCGGGCGGCTGGTTCTGGGGCCGAACCGCCCCGCCGGGGTCGAGGCGGTGCTGACGCTGCCCCGGCCGCCTCTGCAGGAAAGGGGTTAAGGCATGGACATCCTGCTGATCGAGGACGATCCCCGCGTGGCCGATTTCCTGATGCGCGGCCTTCAGGCCGAGGGCTATGCCGTCCAGCACCGGTCCTGCGGCCGCACCGGGCTGGCCGCCGCCGAGGGCTTTGCCCGCGATTGCCGGGCGCGCGGCGCGCCGGGCGTGGTGGTTCTGGACGTGCTGCTGCCGGGGTTGGACGGGCTGTCGCTGTGCCACGCTCTGCGCCAACGGGGCCATGACGTGCCGATCCTGATGCTGAGCGCGCTTGGCGAAAGCCATGAGCGCACCGACGGCTTGCGGCGCGGGGCCGACGATTACCTGCCCAAGCCCTTTGATTTCGACGAATTGCTGGCCCGGATCGAGGCGCTGATGCGCCGCGCCGCCCGTCCGCTGGACCGCGCCCCCCCGAGGATCGGCGCGGTCGTTCTGGATCGCCGCCTGCCTGCCCTGCGGCTTGGCGCCGACGAGGTGGCGCTGACCGCGCGCGAGCTGGCGCTGATCGAATTGCTGCTGGCGGCGCGGGGCGCGACGGTCAGCCGCGAGCGCATCCTGGCGCGCGTCTGGCAGGCCGACCGCGACCCCTTGACCAATGTGGTCGATGTCTATGTCAGCCGCCTGCGCCGCAAGCTGGCGGGTCTCGACCCGAGGCTCCGCATCCTTGCGGTGCGGGGCCTCGGCTATCGCCTGCCCCTGCCCGAAGGCGGGGCGGACGACGATCACTCGGCGCTGTAGGGCAGCGAGGAATGGTGCAGGACGATCCGCAGGTCGCCCGCCTCGTCGCGCTTGAAGCCCCAGGTCTTGTCCACCGTCGTCACGGCGCCGTCGGGGCCGGTGATATGGACATTGCCCATCGTCAACGCGGTGCTGCCGTTGATGAAGATCGCGGCGTTCTCGATCTCGACATCGGTCCAGCCCTTCAGCGCAAAGCCCTCATCATCGGCAAAGCTGTCGTCATGGCCCACGAAATAGGCCAGCGCGCCTTCGCGCGTCGTCCGGAAGGTCTGCGGCGCCTCGGTCAGGGTCGGCTTGAAGAGGACCGGCCCCAGATCATAGCCATAGGCCGCGTCCAGCACGGCTTCGGCCGTGGCGCGAGCCTGGTCGATCCCGCCCTCGGCGAAATCGGTCGAGATCTGCACCAGCGCCTGGCCCCATGCCTCCTGCGCGGCCTCGACTTCGGCCTGGGTGATGGCGGCGTCGATCTTGGTGGCGGTTACGGCCAGCGCGGCACCGGGCAGGGCCATGAACGTGGCGCCAAGGGCGAGCATGCGAAGGGTCATCTTGTTTCTCCTCTGTCGGCCCGCAGCCTGTCTGCGGGGATAGGGAGGAGATGGGCGCCGGGCCTGAAGCCTGTCTGATCTGAACATGAACGGAAGATGAAAAGGGCGGGCCGCGCGGTCGGTCGGGGCTTGCGGCGATCATGCGAAAGCGTCTTCTATCCGTCATGGAACGGCGCGAGAGAGAGGCGACAGGATGAGGCCGAGATGACAGCTTCGGGGCATCATCAATCCCGTGCCGCGCCGCCCTGTGCCCTGCGCGGCAGGCTGCGGCAGGCGGGGGTCCGATGACGCGGATCGCGGCCAACCTGTCCATGCTGTTTCCCGATGCGGCCTTCCTTGACCGGTTCGACCGTGCTGCCGCCGCCGGTTTCGAGGCGGTCGAATGCCTTTTTCCCTATGACCATCCGGTCGAGACGCTGCTGGACCGGCTGCGCCGCAATGGACTGCGCCTGACGCTGATCAACGCGCCCGCCGGGAACTGGGCAGCGGGCGAGCGCGGCTTTGCCGCCTTGCCGGGCCGCCAGCCCGAGTTCCGCGAGAGCGTCGCGCGCGCCCTGCATTACGCGACGGCTCTGGGCTGTCCGCGCATCCATGTCATGTCGGGCATCACCGCAGGCCAGCTCGACCCTGCCGCCTGCGAGGCGGTCTGGCTGCAGAACATGCGTGCCGCCGCAGACATGGCCGCCGGCGCCGGGCTGTCGGTCAGCATCGAGCCGCTGAACGACCGGGACGTTCCGGGCTATTTCCTGTCGCGTCAGGATGCGGCTCTGGCGCTGATCGGGCGGCTGGACCGCCGCAACGTCTCGCTGCAATTCGACGTCTACCACACCCAGATCATGGAGGGCGACATCATCGCCCGCATCCGGCGCCTGCGTGGCGCCTATGGGCATGTGCAGATCGCCGGCGTCCCCGACCGGCACGAGCCGGATCAGGGCGAGCTGAACTATCCCGCCATCTTCGCCGCCTTTGATGCGGCGGGCTTCGACGGCCATCTCGGATGCGAATACAATCCGCGCTGCCTGACCGAGGACGGCCTGTCATGGGCGGTCCCCTATCTGCGGACCGCGCGGGGGGGCGGGGCGTCGCTGTAATCCCTCGGCCGGATGCGCGGGGCGGCCATGCCGCCCGGCGCTTCGGTTCCGTCAGGCCGCGATGGGCTTTTCCGTTACCAGCTGGTCGGCAGGAAGCGGCTCTCCGTTCAGCAGCTTGCCGATGATCCGCGTCGAGGCGGGGTCGGCATCCAGCGTCGAGGTTACGTCGATGGCCAGGATGTTGAAGTCGATGGACTGATCGACCCGCAGCATCCCCCGGATCGAGGCGACCCCCTCGGCCGGGTTGGCGGGATCGGCGCCGAAGTTCATCGCGTCGTCACCGGCGCTTCCATATTGGTTGATCCAGGAACAAATCGTGCCCGCATCCGCCGAATGGCGCGTCTTGCCGTTCACGGGATGCTCGAAATTCGCCTCGCTTACGCCCTTCAGCCGGATCTTCGCCGAATAAGGCGAGGTCAGCGCGCTGCGATCGGCAAGGACCAGCAGCTTGTAGGCCCGGCCCTGCGGCACTTTCAGCGGAATGCTGGCGGTGAAGGTCTTGACCTCGGTCCGGGTGACGGCCTGCGACTCGGTCCAGGAATAGGCGTATTCGAAGGACAAGGTCGTGACCGACGAGACCTCGACCAGCTTGATCGTGCCTTTGGCGGTGATCTCCTCGGACAGGCTGGTCTTGACCGAATGGGTCTGGCTTTTCGTGGTCGCGACCGTGTTCGTGACCTGCCAGCTCAGCGTGTTGGTGGCCGGTGAATCGTTCAGCAGGCCCGCACGGTTGTCCAGCGTGGTGGACAGCGCCAGATCCTTGGTGCGGTTGACGCTGGCCTGACCGGTTTCAAAGACTAGATCGGTGACGAGGCTGTCGGTCAGCCCGCCGAACAGGCCCGGCGAAGTGTCGGGGCCCTGCCGGAACCAGCGCCCCGCCACCGGGTCGCTTTCGGTCTGAAGCCGGTTCTGCCACGCGTCGATCAGGTAGGCCCCGATCACGTTGGTTTCCAGATATTGCAGTGTCATGGTTGCTCTCTCCCTGTCATCGGCCCCGGCGGGGCCTGGCTCGTCACGAGATGTCGATCAGGCCCAGATCATTGTTCAGCGTCGTGCCGCTGATGTTGTAATGCGCGACCGAGGTGTTGCCCTTTTCATAGAGAAAGGCGCGCTTGGCCTCGTTGTCGGTTCCCCAGACGACGAAGGCGTGCATGTAGACCATCGAGCCGTCCGGCACGCCCAGATCGCCGGGATCGCGCGTATCGGTGAAGCCCAGGGTGATGTCGTGGCCCTGGCTGGTGAGCTGCTTGTTGCCCTCGTCATCCAGATAGCTGAACTGGATGCGCGTCACGAAGCCGCCCGAATTCTTCAGCGACATCTTTCCGATCTTTTGCAGTGGCATGGCCTTCTCTCCTGTCAGATGCGGCGGCTGCGCCGCGGTTGCCCGAGGCAGGACCCTTGTCCCGCCTGCAACCCGAGATTGCCCGATAGGATTGAAAGCTCGTGTTACGCACGAAACAGCACGCGCCATTCGTGCGCACTTTTCGTCAGGGCGCGATCAGGCGCCCGTGCTGGCGCGCGGCAGCAGGCCGGGGGTGATGGCGACGGTGGCGGGTTCGGTCAGGGTGCCGTCCAGCGCCTGAAGGATGAGCGTCGCGGCCTCCAGCCCGATCCGCAGCGGGAAGGGGTTCACCGTGGTCAGCGCCGGCACGCAGATCGGGGCGATTTCGTATTCGCCGAAGCCCGCGATGGCCACGCGGTCCGGCACCGCGATGCCGCGCCGCTGGCATTCGGTCAGTGCGCCGAAGGCCGACAGGTCAGACACGCAGACGACCGCATCCGTGTCGGGCATCCGCAGCAGCAGCTCGGCCATCGCCGCCGCGCCTTCGGCCATCGAGATGGGTGGCGTTCCCGCATCGACCAGCCGGGTCGCCTCCAGCCCGTGGCGCTGCATCGCGGCCACGAAGCCGCGCCGCCGGTCAAGGCCGCGCGTATCGCGCGCCGCATCGCCGCCGATGAAGGCGATGCGCGACCGTCCCTGCGCGACAAGGTGATCGACCAGCCCGCCCACCGCCGCCGCGTTGGAAAATCCCACCACATGCCCGATGGGCCGGGCGGGCAGGTCCCAGATCTCGACCACCGGGATGGCGGCCTTTTCCAGCAGGGCGCGCGCCCGGTCTGTATGAGTGCCGCCGGTGACGACCATCGCCTCGGGGCGGCGGCGCAGAAGCTGGGCGATCAGCTGTTCCTCGTTGGCGACGTCGTAATCGGTGTAGCCCAGCAGGATCTGCAAGCCCCGCGCGCGCAGCCCGTCGGACAGGCCGCGCACAGTATCGGCAAAGTTCGCGTTGTTGATCGAAGGGATCGTGACCGCCACGAAATCGCTGCGTTGCGACCGCAGCGCCGAGGCGGTGCTGTCGAAGACATAACCCAGCTCGTCCGCGGCGCGCAGCACCGCCGCCCGCGCGGCCTCGCTGACCGAGCCGTCGGCCTTGAAGGTCCGGCTGACGGTCATGGGCGACACCCCGGCCAGCCGGGCAATGTCGATCATCGTGGGCGCGCGGCGCGGCAAGTCCTCATGTCCCCCGTTGGGTCTTTCCCCATCTATGGACAGGATCGGAAACGGCTTTTCAAGCGGTCAACTCATGGTCATGGGCAGTGGTGACGTGATGATGAATGCGCCCGTCGAAGAAGCGCGCCAGAACGGCCTCGGTCGCGGCCTTGGCGCGGGTGCGGGCCGGGCTGGCCAGCGCGGCCTCGACGGCGGGCAGATCGGGATAGCTGATCGCCAGGATCATCGGGATTTCGGGCGCGCCGTCGTCGCGGAATTCGGCAAAGCTGACGCGCACGGCCAGGGCGCCCGGAAAACTTTTCCATTCCGGCAGGACCTCGGACAGGATCGCCGCACGGAAGGCGTCCCCTGCTGCCCCTCGTGGACGCGCCCCTCGAACAGGGCGTAGCGGGTGATCATCGCGTGGGCTCCTTGGCCAAGGGGTTCGGGAAGAATTCCATCAGCGCGGCCTGATCCTCGGCCCCCAGCCCGCGCGCGGTCAGCAGGCGGTGGATTTCGGCGCAGAGCGCCGTCAGGGGCATCGGCGTGTGGCTGGCGCGAGCCAGATCCTGCGCGCCGTTCAGGTCCTTGACCATGTTGTCGATGCGGCCCGTGGGCCGGTAATCGCGCGCCGCGAAGCGCGGCATGTATTCCTGCAGGATCGCGCTGTCGGCCCGCCCGCCCGCAAGGGCCGAGGGGATGCGGGCGGCGTCCACGCCCGCGGCCTCGGCCAGGGCGGTCGCCTCGGCCACGGCGAGAAAGTTCAGCCCGCAGAGGATCTGGTTGATCAGCTTCGTCGTCTGTCCTGCACCCGCATCGCCCATCCGGGTCTGGTTCGAGGCGACGCGGGCCAGCACCCCCTGCGCCTCGGCCACGTCCTCAGGGCTGCCGCCCTGCATCAGCGTCAGCTGCCCGATGGCCGCCTTGGGCGCGCCGCCCGAAAGCGGGCTGTCCACCCAACGCAGCCCGCGTTCGGCCGCGTCGCGGGCCAGCGCCTGAGTGGCATGGGGGTCGATCGAGGACATGTCGATGATCAACGCACCGGATGCCGCCCCCTCGGCCACGCCGCCCGGCGCGAACACCGCCGCTCGCACGATGGACGGGGCGTTCAGCGACAGGATCACGGCGCGCGCGCCCGTCGCGGCCTCGGCCGCGCTGGCACAGGCGGTGGCGCCAAGGGCGGACAGAGGCTCAAGGCGCGCCGGGTCCAGATCGAAGACGCGCAGCACGGTGCCTGTCTGCGCCAGCCTTGCGCCGATGGCGCCGCCCATGGCTCCCGCGCCGATCAATGCGACTGGGGTCTGGCTCATGCGTCCGGTCCATGCAGTTCGGCCGCAGCGATCGCCACCAGGTCGGCCAACGGCAGGGTGATGTCCAGCGGCACGGCCTCGTCCCGGCCGGGCGGTTCGAGCGTGGCGAACTGGCTGTCCAGCAGGGCAGGGGGCATGTAATGGCCCTGCCGCGCCTGCATTCGTGCCGCGATCACCTCTCGCGGCCCGGTCAGGTGCAGGAAATGCACGCGCCCCCCAGCGCCGGCCCTCAGGCGGTCGCGATAGGCGCGCCTGAGCGCCGAGCAGCCCACGATCACCGGCGCGCGCGCGTTCAGGGTCTGCGCCACAAGGTCCAGCCACGGCCAGCGGTCCTCATCGGTCAGGGGAATACCTGCCGCCATCTTGGCGACATTGGCCTCGGGGTGCAGATCGTCGCCGTCCAGATAGGGGATGCCCAGCATCTGCGACAGTCCCGTCCCCAGGCTGGTCTTGCCGGTCCCCGAAACCCCCATAATCACAACGCGCAGGCTCATAGCGAGGCCGTGATGCCGCCATCGACATAAAGGACGTGGCCGTTGACGAAACTGGCCGCGTCCGAGGCCAGAAAGACGCAGGCGCCGACCAGTTCCTCGACCCGGCCCCAACGTCCTGCGGGGGTGCGCTTTTCCAGCCAGGCGCAGAAATCGGCATCGGCCACCAGCGCGGCGTTCAGCGGCGTGTCGAAATAGCCCGGCGCGATCGCGTTGCATTGCAGCCCGTGGCGCGCCCAGTCCGTCGCCATGCCCTTGGTCAGATTGCCGACCGCGCCCTTGGTCGCCGTATAGGGCGCGATCGAGGGTCGGGCCAGCGCGGTCTGGACGCTGGCAATGTTGATGATCCGCCCCCGGCCGCGCCCGATCATGTGCCGCGCGACCGCCTGACCGACATTGAAGACGCTGGCCACATTGGTCTGCAGCAGCCGCTGAAAGGCGTCGGCGGGAAAATCCTCCAGCGGGGCACGGAACTGCATGCCCGCATTGTTCACCAGGATGTCGATGGCGCCGTGATCTGCCTCGAATGCGTCGATGGCCCGGCGCGCGGCGGCGTGGTCGGTCACGTCGAAGGGCAGGGCGCGCGCGCCCTCGATCACGGCAACGGCCTCGGCCAGCCGGGCGGGATCGCGCCCGTTCAGCACCACCTCGGCCCCTGCCTCGGCCAGCCCCCGCGCCAGCGCCAGCCCGATCCCCTGCGACGACCCCGTGATCAGGGCCCGGCGCCCGGTCAGATCGAATAACGGGTTGGTCATGGCGGCCTCGGTCGCGTTTGGTGATGGACAAGCAGCGTGCCGGCCGACTATGGTATCGTTATCATACACTGTCAAGCACCATGGCGCCATGCCGGAGGAAAGATGACCCGTCCCGAAATCCTGCAGATCGGTCCCTATCCCGAATGGGACCAGCAGCCGCTGGACCAGATGTTCACCATGCACCGGCTGTTCGAGGCAGAGGACCGCCAGGCATTTCTGGCCCGCCATGCGCCCGATGTGCGTGGCATCGCCACGCGGGGCGAAATGGGCGCGGATGCCGCGCTGATCGCCGCCTGCCCGCGGCTGGAGATCATCAGCGTCTATGGCGTGGGCACGGATGCGGTCGATCTGGGCGCGGCGCGGGCGCGCGGTGTGCGGGTGACGAACACGCCCGACGTGCTGACCGAGGATGTGGCGGATCTGGGGGTCGGCATGGCGCTGGCCTTGGCGCGCGGCATGATCGGAGCCGAGGCCTGGGTGCGCGACGGATCCTGGCAGATGCGCGGCGGCTATCCTCTGCAACGGCGGCTTTGGGGCAAGCGTGCGGGGATCCTGGGCCTGGGCCGGATCGGCATGGCCGTCGGGCGCAGGCTGGCGGGCTTCGGCATGTCGATCGCCTATTCCAGCCGCACGCCGAAGGCCGATGCCCCTGAGGGCTGGAACTTCGTGCCCGACCCGGTGGCGCTGGCCGAAGGGTGCGATCTGCTGGTCATGGCGCTGGCCGCCACGCCGGACACGCGCCATATCGTCGATGCCCGCGTGATCGAGGCGCTTGGTCCCGACGGCATGCTGGTCAACATCTCGCGCGCCGCCAATCTGGACGAGGAGGCGCTGCTGGACGCGCTGGAGGCGGGCCGCATCGCCGGCGCCGCGCTTGATGTCTTCGAGGGCGAGCCGGCCCTGAACCCGCGCTTCCTTGCGTTGAAGAACGTCGTGCTGCAACCGCATCACGCCAGCGGCACGCACGAGACGCGCCGCGCGATGGGCCAGCTTCTGCGCGACAATCTGGAGGCTCATTTCGCGGGCCGCCCGCTTCTGTCCGAGGTGTCGTGATGCGCGCGCTTGTCATCCACGCCGCCCATGACCTGCGGATCGAGGATCGCCCCGATCCGGTGCCCGCGCCGGGGCAGGTGATTTTGCGGCTGGAACGCGGGGGGATCTGCGGATCGGACCTGCATTACGCCAATCACGGCGGCTTCGGCGCGGTGCGCCTGCGCGAGCCGATGATCCTGGGGCACGAGGTTTCAGCCCGGGTCAAGGCGCTTGGCCCGGGGGTCGAGGGGTTCGAGCCGGGGCAGCTTGTCGCTGTCTCGCCCTCGCGGCCCTGCGGGAATTGCCGCCCCTGCCGCGAGGGATTGCCGAACCATTGCATGAACATGCGCTTTTACGGATCGGCCATGCCCTATCCGCATGTGCAGGGCGCGTTCCGCGAATTGCTGATCGCGGATGCCGCGCAATGCGTCGATGCGACGGGCCTTGGCGCCGGCGAGGCCGCGATGGCCGAGCCGCTGGCAGTGGTGCTGCACGCGACGCGGCGCGCGGGGAACCTGCTGGGCGCGCGGGTTCTGGTGACCGGATGCGGGCCGATCGGATTGCTGGCGATCCTGGCCGCGCGGCGGGCGGGGGCGGCGCAGATCGTGGCGACGGACCTGTCGGATTTCACGCTGGCCATGGCGCGGCGGGTGGGGGCTGACACGACCCTCAATCTGGCGCAGGACCCCGAGGCGCTGCTTCCCTACGCGGCGGACAAGGGCCAGTTCGAGGTGCTTTACGAATGTTCGGGCGCGGCGCCCGCGCTGGCTGCCGGCATTGCCGCGATGCGGCCGCGCGGGGTGGTCATGCAGCTGGGACTGGGCGGCGACATGACGATCCCGATGATGGCGCTGACCGCCAAGGAATTGGACCTGCGCGGCAGCTTCCGGTTCCACGAGGAATTCGCCACAGGCGTCTCGCTGATGCGGCAGGGGCTGATCGATGTCTCGCCGTTGATCACCCACGACCTGCCGCTGGACCGTGCGACCGAGGCTTTCGCGCTGGCATCGGACCGGAGCAAGGCCATCAAGGTGCAGCTGACCTTCTGAAGCTGCCCCGAAGGAAGAAAAAGGGGGCCGCGTGGCGGCCCCCTGTGGCGTGACCACCCGTTTCAGCGGCTGGTGATCGCGGTGACGATGGTGTCGCCGTTCTCGGCGATGAAATTGTCCCAGACCGGGCGCACGACCTCCTGGAAGGCGGCGACATCGACATCGCGGTTGATGGTCATGCCCTTCGAGGCGAGATCGGCCAGGATCTCCTCTTCCCGCTCTTGCGCCAGGTCGCGCTGCATGGCGACGGCTTCGGCCGCGACCTCAAGGACCAGCGCCTGCTGTTCCTCGGACAGGCCGTTGAACTTGTTGAGGTTCATTGCCAGCGCCAGCGCCGAATAGGCGTGCTGGGTCAGCGAAAGATAATCCTGCACCTCGTCGAACTTGAAGCTCTGGACGATGCCGATCGGGTGGTCCTGCGCGTCCACGACCCCGGTTTCCAGCGCGGTGTAAAGCTCGGCCACGGGCAGTTGCTGCGGGGTCGCGCCCAACAGCTGGAACATGTCGCCAAGCGCCTTGGAGTTGTTGACCCGCATCTGAAGCCCCGCCACATCCTCCGGCGTGGTGATCGGGCCGCGATTGTTGGTCATGTTGCGATAGCCGTTCTCGGGATAGCCCAGCATGTGCAGGCCGTGCGCGTTGAACTGCGCGCCGATGCCCTGACCGATCTCGCCGTCCAGAACCGCATAGGCATCCGCGCGGGTCGGGAACATGAAGGGCAGCTCGAAGGCGCCCGCCTCGGGGACAAGGCCGGTCAGGTTGTTCAGGCCCGTCATCACCACGTCGATGATGCCCGACCGAGTGCCGTCCACCATCGCCGCATCATTGCCAAGCTGGCCCTGCGGGAAGATGGTCACGGTGATCTCGCCGCCGCTGCGTTCCTCCAGCTGCTCCTTGAAGAACAGCGCCAGGTTCTGCTGCAGGTCGGTCTCGGGCGCGGCATGGGCCAGACGCAGTGCGGTCTGGGCCTGGGCGGCCAGCCCGGTCAGGGACAGGGCCGCGACCAGCGCGGTGGTGCGGAAAATGGTCTTCATGTCGGTCTCTCCTCCCTCAAGGTATCGTCAGCCGCCCATGATGCGGGCCGGCACGGTGATCAGTTCCGGAAACAGGATGAACAGCCCCAGCAGCACGACATAGCCGAGGATGAAGGGCGCGACGCCCCGCACGGCTTGGCTGACCGGCACCCGGCCGACGCCGCAGACGACGTTCAGCACCGTGCCGACCGGCGGCGTGATCAGCCCGATCGAGCAGTTCAGGATGAACATCAGGCCGAAATAGACCTCGTCTATGCCCGCCATGCGGACCACCGGCATCAGCAGCGGCACCAGGATCAGCACGGTGGGCGACAGGTCCATGACCATGCCGACCGCCAGCACCAGCAGCATGATGACCAGCATCAACAGGCGCGGATTGTCGATCAGCGGCGCCAGCATCCCGGCCAGCTGCTGGGGCAGTTGCGCCACCGTGATCAGCCAGGCCGCAACCATTGCCGCGCCGACGAGGAACATCACCATCGCCGTGGACCGGCCCGCCTGGATCAGCACGTCGACAAGGCCCGCAAAGGTCATCTCGCGATAGATTACGGTCGAGATGAGGATCGCATAGACCGCCGCGACCACGGCCGCCTCGGTCGGGGTGAAGGCGCCCGAGCGGATGCCGCCGATGATGATGACCGGCAGAAGCAGCGCCCAGAACCCTTCGCGCAGCGCCTTCCAGCGTTGGGCGGCGCTGGCGCGGGGCAGAACGTCAAGTTCCTCTTTGCGCATCAGGAAGGTCCAGATTGCCGTCAGCATCAGGCCCATCATCAGCCCCGGCACGATGCCGGCCAGAAACAGCTTGGCGATCGAGATGTTGCCCGCCACGCCCACAAGGATCAGCGGCAGCGAGGGCGGGATGATCGGCGCGATGATCCCGCCCGATGCCAGCAGGCCCAGGCTGCGCCCCTCGGGATAGCCCGCCTTGCGCATCATTGGATAGAGGATCGAGACCAGCGCCGCCGCATCCGCCACGGCCGAGCCCGAAAGCCCCGCCAGCACGATGGCCGTCAGGATCGCCACATAGCCCAGCCCCCCGCGCCGGTGCCCGACCAGAGCCATGGCCAGCGCGACGATCCGCGTGGACAGCCCGCCGCGTGACATGACCTCGCCGGCGACCAGGAAGAACGGGACCGCCAGCAGCGGAAAGCTGTCGACCCCGTTGATCAGGGACTGCGCCAGGATGTCGGCACTGAACAGGTTCATGTGGACCATCAGCGCCATCGACGACAGCAGCAGCGCGAATGCCACCGGCAGGCCGGCGAGGATGCCCACGAACAGCACGCCGAGGAAAAGGGCCAGCGTCATCTCAATGCTCCTCGGCGCGCCTGGCCGAGGGGCCGGGATCTGGGCCGAAGATCCGGACCAGCGCGATCGCGGCCATCAGCCCCCCCGAGGCGACGCCCGACAGATACATCAGCCCCGAAGGCAGGTCGGTCAGCTGAGAGATGTTGTTCCAGTTGGCCAGCGTCTGCCGCCATGCGCCCACGAACAGCATCAGCACCGCGACCAGCACCACCGCCCAGCAGATGCGCCGCAGGATCGGCACGAAGCGCGGCATGACCGCCTCGGAGAATTCGGACAGTTGCAGATGCTCGCCCCGGCGCAGCATCACTGCCGCGCCCAGCATGGCGACCCAGACGAACCACAACCGCGACAATTCGATCGTGACACGCAATCCGCTGGAGAACCCGTAGCGCATGACGACATTCGCGAAGACGAGCACGATGAGCGCCGCCAGCAGCAGGGCCATGACAAGGTCGATCATACGCCAGAAGGCCCTCGCCGCCGCGCTGATGCCTGGATGCATCTGATTCCTCCGTCAACAGGTAGAGAACTCCTGTTCATCCGGATACATGATAACGATACCATTTTCTCTGTCAATTATCTGTTTGGCAGGCCGAATTATGATTAAACAACTGATAAATAATGCTCTTTAGCAGGAGAAAGTGTGGTGCCGAGATTTTGCGGCCGAGTGAATCCAGCTTTCTGCTGCTGGGTTTCCCAAGCGCGTGAGGAAGCCGGGCTGGAGGTAAATGCCGTCAGAGACCGGGCTTGGTCGTGCATGGATCAGATTGGGCAAGATGTTCCGCCTGACCGTCTCCGCTGCTTGGCGTAGACTTAGGCTCTGGCGAGGCGGCGCATCGCCCACCAGCTTGCCGCCGCCATCGCGCCCGCCGTGGCCAGGCAAAGCGGCAGGCCGCCCCACTGATAGGACAGCCCCGAAAGAAGCGTGCCGATCAGCCTCCCTGCCGCATTGGCCATATAGTAGAACCCGACATCGCGCGTGATCCGCTCGGCCTGCCCTAAGGCCAAGATCAGGTAGGAATGGGCCGAGGAATTCAGCGCGAAGACATAGCCGAACCCCAGAAGCCCTGCGACCAGAAGGCCGGTCAGCCAGGGCGCGGGCTCGCCCGCGATCCACACGGCCGCCGCCAGCATCAGGGGGATCGGCACCAGCCGGCCCGCCCACCGGATCGCGTCGCGGGTAACCGCATCGTCCGGGCGGCCCGCGCCGCCCAGGATGCGTGGCGCTGCCGCCTGCACCGCGCCGTAGAGCATGATCCAGATCGCCATGAAGCCGCCGGCCAGAAAGAAGGCCTCGCGCCGGCCTTCGGCGGTGCCGTCCGACAGGACAGCCTGAAAGTAGATCGGGATGCCCACCACGAACCACACGTCGCGCGCCCCGAACAGGAACAGCCGCGCCAGCGACAGCCGGTTCACGCGCGGATCGGCCGAGCGCCAGCCCGACCAGCGATCCGCGCCCTTCATCCTCCCCGGCAGGCCCGGCGGCAGGAACAGCGCCACCGCCAGCAGGATCGCGGCCAGCACGGCCGCCATGCCCCAAAGCGCCGTCTTGAACCCCGCCAGCGCCAGCAGCGCCGCGCCAAGGAAGAAGCCCAGGCCCTTGACCGCGTTCTTCGATCCGGTCAGCGCGGCGACCCACCGGAAGAGGCCGCCCTCCGCGGCAGGCGCCAGCACCTTGACCGCCGATTTCGACGACATCTTGGCCAGATCCTTGGCCACGCCCGAGGCCCCCTGAACCGCCATCACGAAGACGACCGAGGCCGTGAGGGACCATGCCGGATCCAGTTGCGCCAGCGCCGCCAGGGCCGCGATCTGGATGCCCAGCCCCGCATAAAGCGTGGCCGCCAGCCCGAAGCGCGCCGCCAGCCAGCCCGCGCCCAGATTGGTGACGATGCCCGCGACCTCATAGAGCAGGAACAGCCAGGCCAGTTGCAACGGCGAGAATCCCAGCCCGTTGAAATGCAGCAGGACCAGCATCCTGAGCGCGCCGTCCGACAGCATGAAGGCCCAATAGGCCGCCGTCACCGCCGCATAGGCGCGCAGACCGTTCATGCCATGCGGCCCGCGATCATGCGCGCGATATCGACCAGGCGGCAGGCATAGCCCCATTCGTTGTCATACCACGCATAGACCTTCACCTGCGTGCCGTTCACGACCATGGTCGAGCCCGCGTCCACGATACCGCTGCGCGGGTCGTTGATGTAATCGGTCGAGACGAGGGGCCGCGTCTCGTAGCCCAAAATGCCCCGCAACGGGCCTTCGGCGGCGGCGGCGGCGAACAGGGCGTTGACCTCGGCCGCGTCGGTGGGGCGTTCGACCTCGAAGACGCAGTCGGTGAGCGAGGCGTTCAACAGCGGCACCCGCACGGCGTGGCCGTTCAGGCGGCCGGCCAGTTCGGGATAGATCAGCGTGATCGCTGTGGCACTGCCCGTCGTCGTCGGGATCAGGTTCATCAGCGCCGAGCGCGCGCGCCGCATGTCCTTGGCGGGGCGGTCCACGATGGTCTGCGTGTTCGTCACGTCGTGGATCGTCGTGATGGACCCGTGGCGGATGCCCAGCCCCTCGTAGATGACCTTGACCACAGGGGCTAGGCAATTCGTCGTGCACGAGGCCGCCGTCACGATGCGCTGGCTGCCATCGTAAAGGTCGTGGTTGATCCCGTAGACCAGGTTCAGCGCGCCCCCGTCCTTGACCGGCGCGCTGACCACGACCTTTTGCACCCCCGCCGCGAAATAGGGGGCGATCGTTGCTTCGGTCTTGAAAACGCCCGTCGCGTCGATGACCAGATCGACGCCGTCCAGCGGCAGGGCCTCGATGCTCTTTTCGCGGGTCAGCGGGATGCGGTGGCCATCAAGGACCAGCGCGTCGCCATCCGCCGCGACGGGGACGGGCCAGCGGCCATGCACGCTGTCGAATTCCATCAGCAGCGCGTGCTGTTCCGCATCGCCCGCCGCATCGTTCAGCAGCACGATCTGGCCGCCAAAGCCTTGGTCGATCAGGCGGCGCAGCGCCAGCTTTCCGATCCGGCCAAGGCCGTTCAGCGCGATCCGTGTCATGGGGTCAGTCCTTTGCCAGTTCCGAGGCGTCGATCTGATCGACCCGGTCCTGCAACGAGATCCGGTCGAGGCTGGCCACGGGCAGGGCCGCGAAAGCCTCGATCCGGCGGAGCAGCGCGCCATAGGTCCGGGCAAAGACGAGACCCTTTTCGGCATCCGTCCCCTTCGCCTTGACCGGATCGGGCAGGCCCCAATGGCCGGTGATGGGCTGGCCCGGCCAGGGCGGGCATTCCTCGGCCGCCGCAGTGTCGCAGACGGTGAACACGAAATCCATCACCGGTGCGTCGGGCGCCTGGAATTCGGACAGGTGCTTCGAACGCAGCGCGCCGGTATCGTGGCCGTTGCGGTCCAGTACCTCCAGCGCGAAGGGGTTCAGCTGGGTGCCGGGTCGCGTTCCCGCCGAATGGGCGACGAACTTGCCGGCCCCAAGATCGCGCAGCAGCGCCTCGGCAAAGATCGAGCGGGCGGAATTGCCCGAGCAGATGAACAGCACGTGATAGGCGGAATCCGACATGGGCTTGTCCTTGATGAGAGGCGCCAGCAGGCCGGGCCGCGCCCGCCCCAGATCCAGCGCCAGGTAGCTCAGCAATGCCTCGGTCATGTCCAGATCGACCGAGTAGAACAGCGACCGCCCCTGCCGCTGAACCGCGACCAGTCCCGAGGCTGTCAGGTCCGCCAGGTGGTGTGACAGCGTGTTGGGCTTCAGGCCAAGCGCCTGCGCGATCTCGGTCGGGCGCGCCCCGCGCGGGGCAAAGCGCATCAGCAGGGCAAAGACCGCCAGACGGCCGGGATGGCCAAGCGTGGCAAAGGCATGAGCAGCGCGATTCTGTTCCATGATTCCGGAATAACGGAAATGATGAGAGGCGCCAGTGAAGTTTCCATGACGGTTTCATGGCGCACAGGCGGACGATGGACCTGCCAAGGGCGGCGGATTATCCATGCGCCATGAAACACAAGCCTCAGGACACAATCGCGGTCCGGATCGCCCGCGTGCTGGCGGATCGCATCATCACCGGCGCCATCCCGCCCGGCGCGCCCTTGCGTCAGGATCACGTCGCGGTCGAGTTCGGCGCGAGCCACGTCCCGGTGCGTGAGGCGTTCCGCCAGCTGGAAGCGCAGGGCCTTGCGGTCAGCGAACCGCGCCGGGGGATGCGCGTGACCTCGTTCGATGTCGAGGAGCTGCGCGAGGTCGCCGCGATGCGCGCCGCGCTGGAGGTTCTGGCCCTGCGCCACGCCGCCCCGCGGATCACGCCCGCCGTGCTGGAAGCCGCCGCCGAGGCGAACCGCGCCGCCGAGGCGGCCAGCGAGGTGCGCGCATGGGAAGAGGCAAACCGCCGCTTTCACCGTCTGCTGCTGGCGCCCTGCGCGATGCCGCGGCTGATGTCGTCCATCGACAGCCTGCATCTGGCCAGCGCGCGCTTCCTGTTCGCCGCATGGCGCAGCCAATGGGAAAAGCCCACCGATCAGGAGCATCGGGCCATTCTGGCTGCGCTGCGGCGGGGGCAGACCGATCTGGCCTGTTCGGTGCTGGCCAAGCATGTCGGCCGGATCAGGGGGCGCAGCCCGCAAAACAAGTTCGACAAAACAGAATCATACGCGATTATCGGCTGATTATCTATAATCTGGATTGTCCGATTCAGCGGCCTCTGCCTATCCATAGATAAAGCAGAGGAGAGACTTCGCATGACGACACAGACGATTATCGGCCGGGCGGGTCTGCGCGGGCTGGCGCGGCCTTTTGCGATGGCATTCGGGCTGGCGGCGCTGATCACGCTGGCGGCCAAGGTGCAGGTGCCGTTCTGGCCGGTGCCGATGACGCTGCACACGCTGGCGGTCATGGCAATCGCGGCGCTGGCTGGGCCGCGTCTGGCCGTGGGCGCGATGCTGGCCTATCTGGGTCTTGGCGCGGCGGGACTGCCGGTCTTTTCCGGCACGCCCGAACGCGGGCTGGGGCTGGCCTACATGGTCGGGCCGACCGGCGGCTATCTGGCGGGCTACCTGCTGGCGGCGGGGCTGGTCGGCTGGCTGGCACAGGGCGCCGGCATGATGCGGCAGGGTCTGGCGATGCTGGCCGGGCTGGCCGTGGTCTACGGCCTCGGCGCGGCATGGCTTGCGCTGTTCGTGCCGGCCGACAAGGTCCTGGCGGCGGGCGTTCTGCCCTTCCTTCTTGGCGATCTGGTCAAGATCGTGGTGGCGGTAATGATCGTGTCGCTGTGGGCACGTGCGCGCGGGGCGCGGCGGGCATGATCCGCACCGACTGGACGCTGGAGGAGGCGCGCGCGATCCATGCGCTGCCTCTGCCCGACCTGATGCACCGGGCGCAGACCCTGCACCGCACGCATTTCGATCCCAATGTGGTGGAGCAGGCCAGCCTGCTCAGCATCAAGACCGGCGGCTGCCCCGAGGATTGCGGCTATTGCTCGCAAAGCGCGCATCACGACACGGGCGTCAAGGCGGGCAAGCTGATGGATGTCGAGGCCGTGCTGGCCTCGGCCCGGCGCGCCAAGACGGCTGGGGCGCAGCGGTTCTGCATGGGGGCGGCCTGGCGCAGCCCCAAGGACCGCGACCTTGATGCGCTTTGTGCGATGGTCCGCGGCGTGCGCGATCTGGGGCTGGAAACCTGCATGACGCTTGGGATGCTGACCCCCGCCCAGGTGACCCGGCTGCGCGAGGCGGGGCTGGATTTCTACAACCACAACATCGACACCTCGCCCGCCCATTACGACCGCATCGCCACGACGCGGACGGTGCAGGACCGGCTGGACACGCTGGACCATGTGCGCAAGGGCGGCATCCGTCTGTGCTGCGGCGGCATCCTCGGGATCGGCGAGACCGAAGAGGACCGCATTGCCATGCTGGTCCTGCTGGCCAATCTGGAACGCCATCCTGAAAGCGTGCCGATCAACCTGTGGCAGCCCATCGCCAACACCCCGGTCGAGGGCATGGCCGAGCCGGTCGAGCCCTTCTCGCTGGTCCGCGCGGTGGCGCTGGCGCGCATCCTGATGCCGCAAAGCGTGGTGCGCCTGTCCGCAGGCCGCACCGGAATGAGCGACAGCCTGCAGGCCCTGTGCTTTCTGGCGGGCGCGAACTCGATTTTTCTGGGCGACACGCTGCTGACGACCGAGAACCCGGCCTCGTGGCAGGACGCGGATCTTTTGGCGCGGCTGGGGATGCGCAGCGACGTCGCGCAGCGGCCCTGCACCGAACCGGCCTGACCGCCCCTGCTGGCAACGGCCTGCCCCGGTGCTATGGTGGTCCGTGGCAGGCGACCAAGGGCGGTCGTGTGGCGCAGGGGGCAGGATGACGGGTGATCAGGCGCAGGCGCTGTTGCGCGCGATGTTCGATGCGGCGGTGGCGGCCGCAGACCCGGCCCGCGTTCTGGCCGTGCATCTGCCCGAACCGCCATCGGGGCGCTGCATCGTGGTCGGGGCAGGCAAATCCGCCGCCGCCATGGCCGCGGCTTTGGAGGCCGCGTGGCCGGACCAAGCCCTGTCAGGGCTGGTCGTGACACGTCACGGGCATGTCGTGCCGACGCGCCGGATCGAGGTGATCGAGGCGGCCCATCCGGTGCCTGACGCGGCCTCGGAGCAGGCGGCACGCCGCATCCTGGCGCTGGCGGACGAGGCCGGGCCTGACGATCTGGTGCTGGCGCTGATCTCGGGCGGCGGCTCGTCCCTGATGGTTGCCCCCCGCGCGCCCCTCACCCTGGACGACAAGATCGCGGTGAACCGGCTGCTGCTGCGCTCGGGCCTGACGATCGAGGACATGAACCGTATCCGCCGCCGCCTGTCGGACATCAAGGGCGGCGGGTTGGCGCGGGCGGCGCATCCGGCGCGGGTGGTGACGCTGGCCATATCGGACGTGCCGGGCGATGACCCGGCCGCGATCGCATCGGGCCCGACAGTGCCGGACCCCTCGGCCGGGGACGATCTGGCGCCGCTGGTCGCGCGGCTGGGACCCGATCTGCCGCAGGCGGCGCGCGACCTGCTGCTGGCACTGCCCGCGCCCGGCCAGACTTTCGACACCGATTATCGCCTGATCGCCACGCCGCAGATGTCGCTTGAGGCCGCCGCCCGCGTGGCGCGGCAGGTTGGCGTGACCCCTGTCCTGCTGGGCGACGCGCTGGAGGGCGAGGCCCGCGAGCTTGGCACCGTCATGGCCGGCATCGCGCGGGGCGTGGCCGATCATGGCACGCCCGCGCCCGCGCCCGCCGTGCTGATCTCGGGCGGCGAGACCACCGTGACCATCGGCGACGGCCCGGCCGGGCAGGGCGGGCGCAACACCGAATTCCTGCTGTCGCTGGCCGTGGCGTTGCGGGGGCATCCGCGCATCCATGCCTTGGCGGGCGATACGGACGGCATCGACGGCACCGAGGATGCGGCGGGCGCTCTGATCGGGCCGGACCTGCTGCGGCGCGCGGCGGAGGCCGGGTTGCAGCCGCGCGCGATGCTGGAGGCGCATGACAGTTATCGGCTGTTCGATGCGACGGGCAGCCTGATCCGCACCGGCCCGACCCTGACCAACGTGAACGATTTCCGCGCCGTTCTGATCGGCTGAGCGCGCGGACGCGCCGTTGGCGCACGGGGCCGGACCTGCGGCGGCGTTGGCATTGTCCCCTATCGGCCAAGTCAGCCGATCCAGGCCTCGGGCCGCGCCGTGTCACAAGATCGTGGCAACGGGGCGGGGATCTTGAAAAGATGCGAACTTCTGCCGATCTGCCTGCAAGACGGAACCCATTTTCAAGGAAAACCCATGTTTGATGCTCGGCGCCTTCTGGATCAGGTGATCGGCGCGCTACCGGCCGAGGTGAAGAATGGCGGCATCGCCGAGATGGCGCGGCGCGGGGCGGACGCGCTGCCCGGGGGCACCGGGTCGGGGCTTGTGCCGGGGGCGCTGGCCGGCGGCGTGCTGGGCCTGATCGCGGGCAACAAGCGCGCGCGCAAGTTTGCGACGAAATCGGCTGGGACGGCGCTGAAACTAGGCGGGTTGGCCGCCATCGCGGCGGTGGGCTACACCGCCTGGCAGCGCCATCGCGGTGGCGCCGCGCAGGGGCTGATGCTGCCGCCGCCCGACAGCGGCTTTGCGCCCGAACGGGCCCCGCAAGGGGCCGAGGATCTGGCGCGCGGGGTGCTGGTTGCGATGATCCAGGGCGCCAAGGCCGACGGACATGTTGATGCCGAGGAACAGGCCCGCATCTTCGGCCATATCGAGGCGCTGGCGCTGGATTCCGAGGCCAAGGCCTTTGTCATGGATGAGCTGGCCGCGCCCGCCGACGTGTCGCGGGTGACTGCCTATGCCCGGTCGCCCGAAACCGCGACCGAGCTTTATGCCGCCGCCTTCATGGCGATGGACCCGGACACGCCGGCCGAACGGGCCTTTCTGACGCGCCTGCAGACCGGCCTGTCGCTGGACCCGGACCTTGCCGCCCATGTCGAGGCCGCCGTTCAGGCCGAGCTGCGCGATTGAGCGCGGCCAAAGCGGCGGGGGACGGCGCGCGTCCCCAAGGCATGCCGGCGCCCTTTGGGCCGGTCCTGCTGTTTCGCGGCCTCGCGGATGACCGGCTGTCGCTTTCGGCGCTGATCGGCCACCCCGAGGACGCGCCGCCCCCCGCGCTGCACAGCGCCTGCGGCGCGGGGCGCTACTGCGCGCTGATGCGGATCGACGGGCTGGTCATCGCGCGGATCGATTTTGCGCTGCCCGTCACCGAGGGGGCGGCCGCATACCGGCTGGACGGACGGGATCATCTGGTCGTCACCCGGCTCGACGGCGATCTGCGGATGGCCTTCGTCTCGTGCAACGGGCAGGAGCACGGCGATTTCGACCGCCCCGAGGCGCAGCGCAATGCGATGTGGTCGCGGCTGGTGGCCGATCATGCCCGCCAGCCCTTTGCGCTGCTGCTGCATGGCGGCGACCAGATCTATGCCGACGAGGATGTGAAATCCCATCCCCTGACGCGGGACTGGCCCGACCGCCTGCCGCGCGAGGTGACATCGGCCGAGTTGCTGCACCTCGAAGCCGCGCTCAGGCGGGCCTTTGTCGCGCGCTACACGCGGCTTCTGGCCTCGGACGCGGTGGCGCGGATCTCTGCGATGGTGCCGTCGCTGTCGATGTGGGACGATCACGACATCTGCGATGGCTGGGGTTCGCTTGAACGCTCGCGCGGTCGGTCGGCCATCGGGCAGATCGTGTTCCGCATCGCGCGCGAGATGTTCCTGCTGTTCCAGCATGGCGCAATCGAGGCCGACATTCCCGACCTTTTCGCCGATCGCTCGGGCGCCGCGCTTGGCTGGCATCGCCGGCTGCCGGGCTTCGATCTGATCGCGCCCGATCTGCGGTCCGAACGCGGGCGGCGGCAGATCATGGGGCCGGGGGGCTGGTCGCTGATGGAATCGCTGCGTGACGCGCGCCCGCAGGGCCATGTCTTCCTGATCTCAAGCGTGCCGCTTCTGGGGCCGCGCCTGTCGCTGGTCGAGCGCGTGATGACGCTGATCCCCTCGATGCAGAAATACGAGGACGATCTGCGCGACCAGTGGCAGAGCCGCGCGCACCGGCAGGAATGGCGACGGATGCTGTCCCTGTGTCTGGACGTGATGGACGAGGCGCCGATGACCGTCCTGTCGGGCGAGATCCATCTGGCCGCTCTGGCGCGGATGCGGGGCAGGGGGCACGACCTGATCCAGCTGATCGCCTCGGGGATCGCGCATGACGCGCCGCCGCAGGGCTATGCGCGGGGCCTGGGTCTTCTGGCCGGTCTGGGCGAGGCGCCCTTGCCCGGCCATCCGATCCGCATCGGGCGCCTGCCCGGCCAGCGGGGCCGCTATGTGGCCGAGCGCAATTACCTGACGCTGGAGCGCCGCGAGGGGAAATGGTCGGCTGAATGGGAGCTGGAGCTATCGGGCCGCACGGCCCCGGTCGCCTTGTAGCACGGCGCGGCAGGGGTGCCGCGCCGGCGCAGGATCAGGCGGTGATCAGGTATTTCTCGCCCGTGGCCTTGCGGTTGCAGGCCCGCGCGATGTCGGGGTCCAGCACGTCGTCCAGCGTGATGCGGGCGGTGTAGCGGCTGGCAAAGGTGGTGTTGCGCTCGTCCAGCACGCGCTGACGCATCCGGGCGACCGTCTCGCCCGGCAGGCGGGCCAGAGCGCGGAACAGCAGCCAGCCGCCCACGCTCCAGCTGAAGCCGAAGCCGCGCCGCAGGATCGTCGGCCCCAGATCCAGCGCGCCGTAGATGTAGCCCTGCTTCATCACGGTCGAGCCGTAGCGGTCATACTGGTCCAGATCGCGCGAGGCGACGGCCTCCATCGCGTTCAGGATCGTGCTGGTCATCTCGCCCCCGCCGATCGCGTCGAAGGACAGCGTCGCGCCGGTCGCGGCGATGGCCTCGGTCAGTTCTGCCCGGAAGCCGGGGCTGCTGCTGTCCACGACATGCTGGGCGCCCAGATCGCGCAGCATTTGCGCCTGCGCCGGGCTGCGCACGATGTTGACCAAGCCGATCCCGTCGGCTTGGCAGATCCGGACCAGCATCTGCCCCAGATTCGAGGCTGCGGGCGCGTGAACGATGGCGCTGTGACCTTCGGCGCGCATCGTCTCGACAAAGCCGAGCGCGGTCAGCGGGTTCACGAACAAGGCCGCCCCTTCCTCGGCCCCGGCGTCTTCGGGCAGAACCAGGCAATCGGCCGCGCGGATCAGGCGCAGGCGCGCGAACATCGCGCCACCCAGCATCGCCACCCGCCGCCCGACCAGATGGCCGAGATCCGGCCCGGCCGCGATCACCGTGCCCGCGCCCTCGTTGCCCACCGGCAGCGACTGCCCGATCCGGGCGCGCATCGCGGGCATGGCGGCTTCGGGGATGCGTCCGACCAGTGCATCGCCCTCGCGCGTCAGGCTGTCCATCCGCGCCGGGCCATAAAGCAGCGCCAGATCCGAGGGGTTGATCGGCGCGGCCTCGATCCGCACCAGCAACTGCCCCTCGGTGGGGTCGGGCAGCGTCACGGGTTCCAGCGTGACCCTGAGCGTTCCGTCAGGGGTGATCGTCGTTCGCAATTCCAGATTGTCGCGTTCCATTGTCCTGCCTTTCATCTGGGTCCTGGCCCGGTGCCTTCTGCAAGGGTTCTGGCCAGAAAGCGGTACCGGCACAATGCCCCGACCCGGCGCGGGGTTCGGCGTCGGCCCAGACCCGCCGACCGTTCCTGCCCGGTCGGGCCGTCGCGGAAGGCCAGCGGCAGGGCCCCGATCATGCGAAAGCATATCTTGTCCCGCCTTAGGAGGGGCGCGCCCACGCGAAGGAATGGGTCCATGTCCGGATGCCTGTCTGGATTCGCCACCATGGCCAAGACTATTCTTTTCGAAAGGCTGTCGGGTCTGGAATCATGAAAAACCGATCAATTTCGCTGCGCGGGCTTCTGCTCGCCGCCACGTTCGGCTTCGGTCTTGCGCTGCCTTCGCAGGCGCAGGAGGCCGCGGGCGGGGCGGCCATGTCGAACACGCTGGACGCGATCCGCGGTGAATACGCGCAGGCCACGCATCTGTTGCGCGTCAAGCCCGCACGGGGGTCGGTCCGCGCGCTGCGTCTGCCGCCGCTGCCACCCCACCGGACCTGGATGAGCCCCGAGATTATCGATGCCTGGCAATCGGGCTATCGCGGCCAAGGCGCGCGCATCACCGTGGTGGACGATTTCTTGGGCAAGCATCGGCTGCGCGGCGATCTGGGGGCCGGTTCGGCGCTGTTGCGGCACGGTCAGTGGGTCCAGCGGGGCGCGCAGATGCTGGCGCCGATGGCCGCCGCTGCGACGCATGACCTGCGTCGCAACGGCTCGGTGATGCTGTCGGGGCGCCACCTCAACATCATCAACCTGAGCTACGGGATGCTTGCGCCTGAAGGCCATGACCTGTCCCGCATGGCCTGGACGGCGCGCGAACGGTCCATCCTCGCTCATGCGCAGGAGGGGCGGGCGATCGTCGCCAAGGCCGCTGGCAATGACGGGGTCGCGCTTGGCGCCGCGAATGATGCGGGCCGGGTCGATTACCTGAACCTTGCGCTGGCCGGCCGCCCCGCCGCGCTGTTCGTCGGCGCGCTGGATCGGAACGGCACGCCCGAGGATCCGGCCAGCCTGGCCAGCTATTCGAACCGCGCGGGCAGCGATCCGCGCTTTCAGAGCCAGTTCCTCGCCGTGGGCGTGCGCGACGACCTGACCGGGCTTCGCGGCACCTCGTTCGCGGCACCGGTCGTCAGCGGCTATGCGGCGGTGCTGGGCAGCAAGTTCAGCGGTGCGGCGCCGGGGCAGATCGCAAGCCGCCTGCTGGAGACCGCCCGTAGCGATACCCTGCGTGATTACGACCCCTCGATCCACGGACGCGGCGAGGCCAGCATTGCGCGCGCCCTGGCGCCCACCCGCATCGACTGAGCCGATGCACGGGCGCAGCCCCTGGGCGCGGGCCGCGCTTTTGCCGACGGGGCTGGTGCTGGCATTGCTAGCGGCGCCCGAGGTGCGGGCCGATCTGCTGTCGGACACGCATCTGATCGACATCCGCACGGGTTCGGCCCGTTCTGATCTGGTGCGCCGCATCCGGTCGGGCGGCTACGAGCTGGCCGACGGCACGCCCCTGTCGCTGCGCGTGTGGTATCTGCCCGACATGCCCGAACTGACGGTCATGATGCTGACCGAGGTCACGCCGAGCTTCGGCATCACCTGGGGCTTTTCGACCGGCGAAGGGGCCAGGAAATACAGCATCGCGCCCGCGCTTCATCTGGGCTTTTCCGCCCATCACGCCCTGTCGCCCAATGCGGTGCTGTCGCTGAGCGCGGGCACCGTCCTGGGCGGCCGCTTGTCAGAACGGCCCTGCGATGCCGATTACGGCCCCTTTGGCGTGATGCCGGTGAATTGCCGCCTTGCGGCCTCGACCCTGCCGCCCGAGGAAACGCTGGACTATCTGCTGGACCGCGATGGCGCGACCGAAAGCTGGGTCTCGCTGCGATTCGAATACCGGTTCTAGGCCGCGGGTTTGCCCATCGCCCAATCCTTGGGCGATGGGCCGGGCACATGCCGAAAGCTTCCGCCTTTTGAAATCAGCCGCCCCCCGGCAGGGACAGGGTGGGAAAAACCTTTGACGCATGAGCGATTCAGCGCCACCATCCGGATTGTCAACAATCCTGTCGGCAATGTTTCCGGTCATCCGGCCCGCCCCGGCACTGGCCCGGCCTCGTCCAGAAGGAAGAAGTTCATGGCGCATCGTCTCTCCAGTATGGTTGCAGCATTGCTTGCGACCTCGGTCCTTACCGTTCCCGTCGCGGCCGCCGCGCAGGACAAGATCCTGCGGATCGGCATGACGGCCGCCGACATCCCGCGCACCCTGGGCCAGCCCGACCAGGGGTTCGAGGGCAACCGCTTCACCGGCATGACCATCTATGACAGCCTGACCGCCTGGGATCTGAGCAAGGAGGACGAGGCCTCGGTCATCATCCCCTCGCTGGCCACGGAATGGGAGGTCGATCCCGAGGACAACACGAAATGGGTCTTTCGGCTGCGCGACGACGTGACGTTCCATGACGGCAGCCCCTTCAATGCCGAGGCCGTGGTCTGGAACGTCCAGAAGGTGCTGGACGAGTCCGCCCCGCATTTCGATGCAAGCCAGGTCGGCGTGACGGCCTCGCGGATGCCGACGCTGCGTTCGGCGCGTGCCATCGACGAATTCACGGTCGAGCTGACCACCTCGGAACCCGACAGCTTCCTGCCCTTCAACCTGACCAACCTGTTCATGGCCTCGCCGGTCCACTGGCAGGCCAAGTTCGACGAGACTGGCGAGGCCGAGGCCGCATGGGCCGCCTTTGCTGCCGATCCCTCGGGAACGGGTCCTTTCCGCGTCACCGCCTTTGCCCCGCGCGAGCGTCTGGAACTGGCGCCGAACACCGAATACTGGAATCCCGACCGCACGCCCAAGCTGGACGGCGTGGTTCTGGTGCCGCTGCCCGAGGCGAATGCCCGCACCGCCGCCCTGCTGTCGGGGCAGGTGGACTGGATCGAGGCGCCGTCCCCCGATGCGATCCCGCAGATCGAGGCGCGCGGCTTCACCATCTATTCCAACCCCCAGCCGCATGTCTGGCCGTGGCAGCTTTCCTTTGCCGAAGGGTCGCCCTGGCTGGACAAGCGCGTCCGCCACGCCGCGAACCTGTGCTTTGACCGTGAGGAATTGCAGATCCTGCTGGGCGGCTACATGGGCATCCCGAAAGGCACAGTCACGCCCGATCATCCGTGGTGGGGCAACCCCTCGTTCGACATCCGCTACGACCCCGAGGAAGGCCAGCGCCTGATGACCGAGGCGGGCTATTCGGCCGACAATCCCGTCAGGATCAAGGTTCAGACCTCGGCTTCGGGGTCGGGGCAGATGCAGCCCATCCCGATGAACGAATACCTTCAGCAGGCGCTGCGCGAATGCTACTTCGACATCGAGCTGGACGTGATCGAATGGAACACCGTCTTCACCAACTGGCGCCGCGGCGCGATGGATGAAAGCGCGAATGGCGCCCATGCGATCAACGTCACTTATGCGACGATGGATCCGTTCTTCGCGATGGTGCGCTTCACCTCGACCAAGACCTTCCCGCCGGTATCGAACAATTGGGGCCATTTCGGCAATGACGAATTCGACGCCCTGATCGAGGATGCGCGCACCAGCTTCGATCCCGATGCGCGCGATGCGGCCCTGGCCCGGCTGCATGCCCGTCTGGTCGAAGAGGCGCCCTTCGTCTGGGTCGCCCACGATACCGGGCCGCGCGCCATGTCGCCGCGCGTCACGGGCGTGGTCCAGCCGCGCAGCTGGTTCATCGACATCGCGCCGATGGACATGAACTGATCCCATAGGCCCCGGACCCGCTCCGGGGCCTTCAGCCATCCTGAGCAAAGGGACAGCCATGCTTGCCTACACGATCCGACGGATCATCCTGACGCTGCCGGTCCTGCTGGGCGTGTCGGTGGTCTGTTTCGCGCTGGTCCATATCTCGCCCGGCGATCCGCTGATCTCGATCCTGCCCGCCGATGCTTCGGTGGACCTGCAAGAGCGGCTGCGGGTGCTCTACGGCTTCGACCGCAGCTATGCCGAGCAGTTCCTGCTGTGGCTGAGCCGGGCGATGCAGGGCGATCTGGGCACCTCGATCGCCACCGGCCGGTCGGTCACGACCGAGGTCATGCGCGCGGTCGGCAACACGCTGATGCTGGCATCCGTCGCCACGGTGATCGGCTTCGTGCTGGGCAGCCTGTTCGGCTTTGTAGCGGGATATTTCGCCAATTCTCCGGTAGACAAGGCGGCCTCGGCAGCGGCGGTCTTCGGGGTCTCGGTTCCGCATTACTGGTTGGGGATGGTTCTGGTCATCATCTTCTCGGCGCAGCTTGGTTGGCTGCCTGCCGCGGGGGCGGGCCCGGGCGGGTCGGGCCAATGGCGGCTGGATCTGGAACATCTGAGCTACATGATCCTGCCCGCCATCACCATGAGCGTGATCCCGATGGGCATCATCGCGCGGACCGTCCGCGCGCTGGTCTCGGAAATCCTGGCGCAGGAATTCGTCATCGGCCTGCGCGCGCGCGGCCTGTCTGAATGGGGGGTGTTCCTGCACGTGGTCAAGAATGCCGCCCCCACCGCGCTGGCCGTGATGGGCATCCAGCTGGGCTATCTGCTGGGCGGCTCGATCCTGATCGAGACGGTCTTCAGCTGGCCCGGCACGGGGATGCTGCTGAACTCGGCCATCTTCCAGCGCGACCTGCCGCTGCTGCAGGGGACGATCCTGGTTCTGGCGCTGTTCTTCGTGGTGCTGAACCTGATCGTGGACGTGATGCAAAGCGCGCTTGATCCGCGCATCAAGAGGTAAGCCATGGCAGATGCAACCATCGACCTCGCCCCGCCCGCCCCGATCCGCAGCGCCGGCTTCTGGCGCAATGTCGGCGGCAGGCTCAGACGCGACCGGACCGCGATGGCGGCGGCCTTCGTGCTGCTGCTGATCCTTTTGGCCGCGATCTTCGCGCCGCTGATCGCGCCGATGGACCCGCTGGAGGGACGGCTGGTCAACCGCCTCAAGCCCATCGGCACCGAAGGGCATCTGCTGGGCACCGACGAGCTGGGCCGGGACATGCTGTCGCGCCTGATCTGGGGCGGAAGGCTGTCGCTTCTGATGGGGGTGACGCCGGTGGTCATGGCCTTTGTCATCGGTTCGGCCATCGGCATCGTCGCGGGCTATGCGGGCGGCTGGACCAACACGTTGATCATGCGCACGATCGACGTATTCTACGCCTTTCCCTCGGTGCTCCTGGCGGTGGCGCTGTCGGGTGCGCTTGGGGCGGGCCTCGGGAATGCGCTGTTCTCGCTGACGGTGGTGTTCATCCCGCCCATCGCGCGGGTCGCGGAATCGGTGACGACGCGCCTGCGGTCCTCGGACTTCATCGAGGCCGCCCGCGCCTCGGGGGCAGGCGCGCTGACCATCGTGCGCGTGCATGTGCTGGGCAACGTACTGGGGCCGATCTTCGTCTATGCGACCTCGCTGATCGCGGTCAGCATGATCCTGGCTTCGGGGCTGTCCTTCCTGGGCCTCGGCGTGCGGCCGCCGAACCCGGAATGGGGGCTGATGCTGAACACGCTGCGCACGGCGATCTATGTGCAGCCTTGGGTCGCGGCGCTGCCGGGGGTCATGATCTTCATGGTCTCGATCTCGTTCAACCTGCTGGCCGACGGCCTGCGCTCGGCCATGGAGGTGCGTCAATGAGCGTGGAACCGATCCTGACCGTCAAGGGACTGCGCAAGCACTTCCCCATTCGGGGCGGCCTTCTGGGGCGCCGCATCAAGAGCGTTCATGCCGTCGATGGCGTCGATCTGGAGGTTCTGCCGGGCGAGACGCTTGGCGTGGTGGGCGAATCCGGCTGCGGCAAATCCACCACGGCGCGGCTTCTGATGCACCTGATCCAGCCCGACGAGGGGCAGCTTTACTTTCAGGGCAAGCTGGTCGGAGGCCCCGACCTGCCGCTGAAGGCCTATCGCCGGCAGGTGCAGATGGTCTTTCAGGACAGCTATTCCTCGCTGAACCCGCGTTTGACGATCGAGGACAACATCGCCTTTGGCGCCCGCGTTCACGGCACTCCGGCCGCCGAGGCGCTGGCCCGGACGCATGACCTGCTGTCGCGGGTGGGGCTGGCGCCCGCGCGTTTCGCGGGCCGCTATCCGCATGAATTGTCGGGCGGCCAGCGCCAGCGCGTGAACATCGCCCGCGCTTTGGCCCTGCGCCCAAAGGTCATCATCCTGGACGAGGCCGTGTCGGCCCTGGACAAGTCGGTCGAGGCGCAGGTCCTGAACCTGCTGGCCGACCTCAAGGCCGAATTCGGGCTGACCTACATCTTCATCAGCCACGACCTGAACGTGGTCCGTTTCGTGTCGGACCGGGTGATGGTCATGTATCTGGGCAAGGTCGCGGAGATTGGCGGGGCCGAGGCGCTCTATGACAAGCCGATGCATCCCTATTCGGGGGCGCTTCTGTCCTCGATGCCGTCGATGGATCCTGACAACCGGACGATGGAGCCCGCCCTGACCGGCGATCCGCCGAACCCGATCGACCCGCCCTCGGGGTGCCGGTTCCACACCCGCTGCCCGATGGCCGCGCCGGTCTGCGCGCGGACGGAACCCGCGCTGATCGAATGCGGCGCCCATCACCGCGTCGCCTGCCATGCCCGCGACCCCCTGTCCGGCCATGACGCCACCGCCCGCATGGAGGCCGCTCAATGACCAGCCCTTATCTGTCGATCCGTAATCTGGGCGTCACCTTCACCGGCGGCACGCGCCCGGTGCGCGCGGTCAACGACGTGTCGCTGGACATCGCGCCAGGCGAGGCCGTGGCCCTGATCGGGGAATCGGGTTCGGGTAAATCCGTCACCATGCGCGCCGTGATGCGGCTGAACCCCGAAGGGCGGTCCCGGATCGAAGGCCGGATCATGGTCGGCGGGCGCGACGTGATGGCGATGGACCGCCGCACCCTGTCGGCCTATCGTGGCGCCGACGCGGCGATGATCTTCCAGGAGCCGCTTCTGGCGCTGGACCCGGTCTATACGCTTGGCGACCAGATCATCGAGACGATCCGCCGCCATGAACCGATCACCCGTGACGCCGCCCGCGCGCGCGCGTTGGAATTGTTCGAGCGTGTGCGCATTCCCTCGGCCCGGTCGCGGCTGGACAATTACCCGCACGAGATGTCGGGCGGCATGCGCCAGCGGGCGATGATCGCGCTGGCGCTGTCCTGCCGCCCGAAGCTGCTTCTGGCCGACGAGCCGACGACCGCGCTGGATGCGACGGTGCAGATGCAGGTGCTGCTGCTTCTGCGCGAATTGCAGCGCGATCTGGGCCTGTCGATCCTGTTCGTCACCCATGACATCGGCGCCGCGATCGAAGTCGCCGACCGCATCGCGGTGATGTATGCTGGCCAGATCGTCGAGGAGGCCAGCGCCCGTGACCTGATCCGGTCGCCGCGTCACCCCTATACGCTTGGCCTGCTCAAAAGTCGCGCGCATGACGCGATGGTCAAGGGCGCGCGGCTGGACGCGATCCCCGGCGCGCCGCCCGATCTGGCGAACCTGCCCGACGGATGCCCCTTTGCGCCGCGCTGCTTCCTGGCGGACGAGGGTTGCCGCAGCGGTGGGGTGGCGATGCAGGTGGTCGGCCCGGCCCATCAGGCGCGCTGTCGCAGGCTGGAACTGACCGCAGCAGCGGCGCAGGATGCCCCGTGATGCGGCCGCGTCCCGCCCTTCAGGCGGGCTGCGGCGCTGCGCCCAGATCGGCGGATTTGTCGCGCGGCCAGCCATAGGCGCCCGACTTCGCGGTCAGATAGCCGCCGCCCGCCAGCGCCTCGGCCAGACGCACCGCCGCATGGACGCCGTCGATCACGGGCATTCCGGTCTCGGCCGTCAGGTCGTGGCACAGGCGCGACATGCCCGCACAACCCAAGATCACGGCCTCGGCCCCGTCCTGATCGCGCGCGGCGATGATCTCGGCCCGCAGCAGGGCATGGGCGCGGGCCGGTTCGGCCTCGACCGACAGGACCGGCAGATCGACCGCCCGGACCCGCCGCAGCGCGTGGCTTGCGCCGTAGCGCAGGGCCAGATCCTCGATGATCGGGATCGACCGGGGCAGGGTGGTGACGACCGAATAGCGCGCGGCCAGAATGCCCGCGACCTGCATCGCGGCCTGCGCGATGCCGATGACGGGCCCGGCCACGACCTCGCGTGCGGCGCCGAGGCCCGGATCGTCGAAACAGGCAATGACATGGGCGCCCGCGCCTTCGGCCTCGGCCCGGCGCAGGGCGTCCAGCATCGGCGGCACGGCCAGCGCCTCGTCGTGATGGCCCTCGATGCTGGCGGGGACGGGCGGGCGGGCGCCGCGCGTGACGACGCGTGTGCCGGGGCTGGCCGTGCGTTCGGCAGAGCGGGCGATCTGCGCCGTCATCTCGGCGCTGGCATTGGGGTTGTAGACGAAAATCTGCATCGCCGCTGGTCCTTGTGCCGTCCTGCGCCCTGTTTCGCAAAGCATGTGGAGGGCGCACAGTATTGTCAACGCGATTGTCGACAATTCTGATGCGCCGCCTCGGAATTGCGCTAACGGCTTTGTCTTTGCCCGTATTTCACGCTAAGAGCGCCTGACGGATGGGGATTTCGATGCCTTGGTTTTCAACCACACCCAAGCATGATGTCGTGCGCCGGATCTGCGAGCGGATCTGGCTGGCGGTCGTGCAGCGCAGCCTGCGACCGGGCGCGCGCCTGAAGGAGGAGGACCTGGCCGAGATCTTCGGCGCGACCCGCGCCCGCGTCCGTCAGGCACTGACCGCGCTGGAACAGGACGGGCTTGTGTCGCTGACGCCCAATCGCGGCGCCTGTATCGCCGAACCGGGCGTCGAGGACGCGCAGGACGCCTTTTCCGCACGGCTCTGCATCGAGGAAAGGCTGGTCCTGCGTCTCTGCCGTCAGGCGGGCCCCGAGGACATCGCGGCCCTGCGTGATCATATCGCGCGCGAGCGCGCTGCCCATCAGGACGCGGACAGTGAGGCGATCATCCGCCTGTCGGGCGAGTTCCACATGCTGATCGCGCGGCTGGCCGATGCCGAGCTTCTGTCCAAGATCCTGCGGATGCTGACCATCCGCACATCGCTGATCACCGCGATGTATCAGACCCAGGCCACCCAGACCTGCGGCCCGGACGAACATGAACGCATCGTCGCCGCGATCGAGGCCCGCGACGAGGCCGCCGCCGCCGAGGCGATGCGCCACCACCTGGCGCATCTGGAATCCGCCCTGCGGCTGGACGAGGCCCGCCCGCCCGTGACGGCCCTGCGCGAGGCGCTGCTGCCGCCCCGCTGAGCCTGTCAGAACAGGATATCCGCCAGATCGTCCTGGGCTGCGACGACTTCAACGGGGGGCGGTGGCGGCAGTGGCTCCCCGGTCCGGTCGGGCAGGCCGCCCAGTTCGTTCACCAACGCGTCGTGCAGCTGGCGTTCCGAGGCCATCGTATAGCGCGCCCGGATCGCCTCCAGATAGCCGAGGGCGACGTCGTCGCCCAGATCGGGCGGGGGCAGGTTGGCCGACAGCGCGTGCAGCAAGGCGATGGCAGGCGCGCTTTCGATCATGCGGCTGCGGACCGCGCCCAGCACCGCGCCGGCGGTGGCAAGGCCCTGCGACAGGCCGGCGGCAGCGCCGTCAAGCTGACCCGAGGCGTCGGCAAGCGTGCGCTGCAGGCCGCCGATCTCGGCGCCCAGTTCCTGCGCCAGCGCGAGAAAGGCGCCAAGGTCGCCGTCCACCCGACCGATCAGGTCGTCGCCCAGCCGGTGCACCTCGTCTCGCGCCTCGCCAAGCGCCCGCGTCAGGCGCGTCATCGTCGCGTCGCAATCATCGGTGATGCTGCGCAGCCATTGCGCCAGCTCGCGCAGCGAACGACCATCCTCGCCCAGCTTCGCGCAGGCGATCACCGCGTTGATCCCGGCCATGCGCAGATGCTGTGCGATGCGCTGCAGCGCCGTCTCCTGGTCCAGGATGACCTGGATCTGCGCGCGGACGCGCCCCGATCCCGACTGCATCGCGGCGAAATGCTGCCGCGTCACGTCCAGACCGCGCTGGAACACGGCAAAGGCATCGTCGCCTGACGCACCCCAGACCTGTGCCCCGCCGATCGAGGTGAAGCCCGCGGTGGCCATGATCCCCGCGCCGCGCTGCGACAGCCCCTCCAGCGCGCCGAGCGCGTCGTCGATGGGCGCACGGCAATCGCCAAGCGCGCCGTCGGCCAGACGCGCGGCCAGCCCGAAGGACAGGGCCTTGTGCGGCGGCATCGGCCCCGTCAGGTGCAGAGCCGCATGGACCTGTTCCAGTCGTTGGCGCAGCGTGTCGCCGACCTGCAGCGCCGTGATCAGCCCCGACACATCCGCCGCCACCAGCCGCATCTGTTCGTCGATCAGCTGGGACGATTCCCGCAGCTTGCCCTGCTCGCCGCTGATCCGGCGCGCGATGCGGGTGAAGCTGTCGATGGCGGGCAGCGTCGTCCGGCGCAGGTCGTTCGCCAGATCGGCCTGCGCGGTCTCGATCCCGGCCAGGGCGGCGAAGGCAGCCGACATCGCCTCGTTCGCATGCGACAGGACGGCTTCCGCCTCGCCCGACAGGCTGGCCAGCGTTTCCACGAACGATGCGATCTGCGGGCGCGGGCGCAGCAGGCTGTTGCCCTGGATGCGCGCATTGATCGAGACATTGGCGATCAGCTTGACGATGACGTTCAGGGTGCGGACCTCGGTCATCACCGCCGCCATCAGGAGCCGCAGATTGCCGCTTGCGCCGTGGATGCTCTCGAAATCCTGGCGCAGCCTTTCGCCGTGATCCGAGACCGTCTCGACCTGGCCGCGCAGCCGGGCGTTCGCCTCGGCGCCGAGCGCCTGTTCCAGCGTCTCGAAGGCGCCGCGCAGCGCGTGGATGCGGCCGACGCTGTCCTCGAGGCAATTGCCTGCGGTGACGAAGGCATCCTCGGTCGTCGAGAGAAGGACATCGAAGGGCCCGCGGCCCGTATTGATCGCGTTCATGCTGCACCTCCGATAGTGCCGCGCAGGCCGAAGCCGATGATCGAGGCCGGGATGCGCGACAGGGGCAGGACCTGCATCGCATGTCCCTGACGGACGGCCTCGCCGGGCATGCCGAAGACGACGCAGCTGGCCTCGTCCTGCGCGACGGTCAGACCACCCGCGCGGCGGATCTCTCCCAGACATTGCGCGCCGTCTACGCCCATTCCTGTCATCAGGACGCCCATCGCGTTCTGTCCCGCGACGGTCGCGGCGGAACGGAACAGCACATCCACCGAGGGCCGGTGCCGCGAGATGCTGGACCCGCCGCGCACCTGCACGGCATAGCCGCTGCCCCGTCGGGTCAGCAGCATGTGGAAATCGCCTGGCGCGATGATCGCTTCGCCTTGACCCACGGCCATGCCGTCGCGGCCTTCGCTGATGCGGATCGCCGCCAGCCCGTCCAGACGGCGGGCAAAGGCCGCGGTGAAGCCGCGCGGCATGTGCTGCACGATGACGACAGGCGGACAATCGGGGGGCAGGGCGCAAAGCACCTCGCGCAGGGCTTCGGTTCCGCCGGTCGATGCGCCGATGCAGATGATCCGCTCGCCCGGAGGGACCACGCGTGCCGGGTTGGGGGGCGGCAGCAATTCGTCGGGGCCAAGGCGCGGCGTTGCGACCAGCGGGCGCACGGGCCGCTGCAGGCCCCGGCGCCGCGCATGGCGGGACTGGGCCGCGCCGTGCAGGGCGTCGCAGACGCGCATCGATGCTTCGGGGTCGCTGATCGAGGGCTTCAGCAGCACATCGACGGCGCCCGCCTCCATCGCCTCGACGCTGCGGCGAGAGCCCTCCTCGGTCAGCGACGAGCAGATCACCACCGGCAGCGGATGCTGCTGCATGATCCTGCGCAGGAAGGTCATGCCGTCGATGCCCGGCATTTCCAGATCCAGCAGGATGACGTCGGGCAGTTCCGAGCGCATCAGATGCGCGGCGGAATAGGCATCCTGCGCCATCCCGCTGACCCGCAGTACCGGGTCCGTCTCGACGATCCGCCGCAGCATCACCCGCGCCGAGGGGGAATCGTCGACGATCAGAACCTTGATCCGTGTATCCTGGTCGGTGCTGGTCATCAGAGCTTCCTGAAAATCGTTGGTCTTATGCGCTGCAGCCCGGACTGCGTCACGGACATGCCTTCGGAATGGCCGACGATCAGATAGCCGCCGGGCCGCAGATGGCTCTGCAAGCGGCGGACCACATCCTGCCGGTCCTGCATCTCGAAATAGATCAGGACGTTGCGCAGGAAGATGATGTCCACGTCCTGATCCACCGGATAGCGCGCATCCATCAGGTTCATCTGCCGGAACCGCACGCGGCGGCGCAGTTCGGGCACGATCCGCACCTGATCGCGCAGCGCGGGATCGGCCGAGATCATCAGGTAGCGGCGCCGCAGCGACGGCTCGATGGGGGAGACCTGTTCGGTCGAATAGACCGCGCGGCGGGCCTTTTCGATCATCGGCGCCGACAGGTCGGTGCCCAGGATCGCCCAGTCGAAGCGGCGGCCCGTGCGCTGCAACTCGGCCAGGACCATGGCCAGGCTGTAGGCCTCGGCGCCTTCGGAACTGGCCGCGCTCCAGCATTTCAGGCGGGCAGGGCGCGACCGGTCGGCCAGGAACTCGGGGACTATCTCCGCGGCGATGTGGTCGAAATGCGCCCTTTCCCGGAAGAAGCTGGTCGTGTTCGTCGTGATCAGGTCGACGACGGTGTCGATCTCGGCCTGCCCCAGACGGCCGGCCATCACCTCGTCCAGATAGGTGCCGGTGCAGGACATGCCGTGATGGTTGACGCGCCGGCGCAGCCTCTGTTCGATCAGCGCGGTTTTCGTCGCCGGAAGGCTGATCCCGGTCAGGCGGTGGATCGCCTGCCGGAAGCTGGTCATCGGATCGCCGCCACGCATGGCGAGGGGGCGCGACACCTCAGGCCGCGGCATCGGGAAGGACCGCAAGACCGCTGCGCGGCACGTCACGGAAAAGGCCGTCAAGGTCGATGATGCCGACGACCTGTCCGTTGCGCCGTCCGATGGCCTGGATCGAGGCCGCGTCCCAGGCCCGACGCTGCCCCTCGGACAGGGGCTGCGCGCTGTCCTCGTCAAGGCAGGCCACGTCGATGACACGATCCGTCCGCAGGCCGATCACCGCATCCGTGGCCTCGTCCGTTTCCAGGTGCACGACGAGGATGCGGGTCTGCGGCGTGTCCTGCCGGGGCGGCAGGCCCAGCAGGACGCGCATGTCCACGACCGGCACCGTCGCGCCGCGCAGGTCGATCACGCCCAGAAGATGCGGCGGCGTGCCGGGCATGCGCGCGATGGCGCGCATGTCCAGGATTTCCTGCACGCGATGAACCGTCACCGCGTAAAGGCTGTCCTCCAGCGAGAAGGTCACGAAATCGGCGCCCGTCTGCATCTTCTGCCCCCGGATCACGCGGTTTCGCGGCGCTGGAAGCGGCGGTCCAGATCGTCGGCCGCAGCGTCGTCGCCCAGATCGAAGGCGAAGCCGGAGGCCGCCTCGGGCTGGCTGCGCAGCGGGGGGCGCGGGCTCTGGGCGGGCGCGCGCAGCGGGATCACGGCAGCCGCCTCGGCCGCCTCGGGCGCCTGGGCGTCAGTCGCGGCGTCACCGGCCTCGACCTTGAAGAAGGCGATGGTCTCGGCCAGTTCCGAGGCAAGGCCCGCCAGTTGCGTCGCGCTGGTGGACAATTCCTCCGAGGCCGAGGTGTTGGCCTGGGTCACGCTGTCGAGCTGCTGGATCGAGATCGAGATCTGGGCCGATCCCGTGGCCAGTTCGCGCGCCGCCATGCTGATTTCCGACACCAGGTCCGAGGTGCGCGCGATGTCCGGGACAAGACCCGCCAGCATCGCGCCCGCATTGCTGGCCGTCCGCAGGGTCGAGGCCGACAGCCCCGAGATTTCCGCCGCCGCCGTCTGGCTGCGTTCGGCCAGCTTGCGGACTTCGGCGGCGACGACCGCGAAGCCGCGCCCGTGTTCGCCCGCCCGCGCGGCCTCGACCGCGGCGTTCAGCGCCAGAAGGTCGGTCTGCCGGGCGATTTCCTGCACGATCATGATGCGCTCGGCGATGATCTGCATGGCGTCCACGGCCTCGCCCACGGCGGCGCCGCTGGCGCGGGCGTCGTCGGCGGATTTGGTGGCGATGCTTTCCGTCGTCTGGGCGTTGTCCGCGCTCTGACGGATATTGGCGGCCATTTCCTCGACCGAAGCCGAGGCTTCTTCGGTCGCCGCCGCCTGATCGGTCGCGCCGCGCGACAATTCCTCGGACGTGGCGGCCATCTGGCTGGCGCCGGCGGCGACGTTGCGCGCCGACAGGCTGACATCGGCGACGATCTCGCGCAGGCGGCGGATCATGTCGTTCATTGCGGTCTGCAGGCTGGAGATCTCGTCGCGGCCCTTGATCTGGGCCAGATCGCGCAGATCGCCCTGTGCGATCTTCCGTGCCAGCGCCCGGGAGGCCAGCAGCCTGCGCGAGATCGACAGCGTCAGCAGCGTCGCGGCCAGCGCGCCCACGACAAGCGAGATGACCAGCAGCGCGATCAGGTCGCGTTGCGCGGTCTTGAAGTTCTCGTCCAGCGAGACCAGCTTGCCGTTCAGCGTTTCCCCCAGGATCTCGCGCAGGCGCTCGGCGGAATCGCGGATCGCGTGGCCCAGGCGGTCCAGTTCGCCATGGAACAGGTTCCGCGCCGCCATGGCGTTGCTGGAATCCTGAAGCGACTTGGCGCGGCTCATCGTCGCTTCGGCATTGTTCAGCAGGCTCGCGAAGTTCGTGATCTCGGCCTGCATGTCGTCATTGATCTTCTGCGCCGACAGTTCCTGAAGCCGCAGCTCGATGTCATCGGTCAGCTGCACGAGTTCGTCGCGCCAGATCCGGGTGTCTTCGGCCGTCATGCCTTCGACCGGCAGCAGGTATTCGGCCAAGGTCGTCCGCAGCAGCAGCGAATCCACCATCAGTTCCTTGATCAGGTCCAGCGTGCGGACCTCTGTCGTGAGGGTGTCGCGAAAAGTCGCGTTCGCGTCACGCAGATAGTTCAGTGACAATGCGACCGCGCCCGAGAACAGCACGAAGACGAAAAGGAAGGTCGCGGCCAGCTTCATTCGGATGGTCAGGTTCATTGTGGCATTCCTCTGTTCACGCAGCCGCGCTGCGTCGCACAAGATCGGTGAAGATCGCGGAAAGGTTGGGCAGCAGGACGAATCCGTCGCTGTTGCGCCAGATCCCGGTCAGGAAGCCCGCCGGGAACCGGCTGGCAGGGGGCAGGGGCTCGATCGAGCCGGGCGGGATAGCGGTCACGTCATGGACGCTGTCGGCGATGATCGCCACGATGGCGCGCTCGCCCGCCACATCGACCTCCAGCACGACGAAGCGGCGCGTGGCTTCGCAATCGGGCGGCGGCTGGTCCAGTCCCAGGGGGATGCGCAGTTCCGCCAGCGGCACGACCGCGCCGCGCACGTTCAGCACCCAGGGCACCGAGGCGCAGGCCCCCGGCACCCGTGTCCGGGGCAGGGGGTCCAGGATTTCGCGCAGGTTGGCCGAGGGGATGGCCAGAAGCTGGCCGCCGATGGTGATGGTCAGGACCTGGGTCACGGCGATGCTGTCCTTCATGCTGCGGCCTCGCCGGCGGTGCGATAGGCGTCCGACCCGGCCAGCGCGACCAGTTGCGGCACGTCGATGATCAGCGCCACGCTGCCATCGCCCACGATCGTCGCGCCCGAGATCGAGCGCGCCGAGCGGTGCAGTTTCGACATCTGCTTGATGACCGTCTGGTTCGTGCCGATGATCCGGTCTACGACCAGGCCCACGATGCCGTCGGCCGCCTCGACGATGACGACGTTCTGGGTCACCGAGGGCGGCGCCTCGCAGGCAAAGAGCGTCCCCAGCCGCAGGAACGGAACGAAGCGTCCCCTGATGTCAAGGAAATCCTGGGTGCGGCTGGCCTTTGCCTTTGACGGGGGCAGTTCGACGATCTCTTTCACCGAGGCCAGAGGCACGGTGTATCGTTCCTGCCCGACCTCGATCAGAAGGCCGTCGATGATGGCCAGCGTCAACGGCAGGCGCAGCGTGACGGTGGTGCCCGAGCCGAGGCTGCTTTCGACATCGATGCTGCCGCGCAGGTTCTCGATGGTGCGGCGCACCACGTCCATTCCAACGCCGCGCCCGGACAACTCCGTCACGGTCTCGGCAGTCGAGAAGCCCGGCTCGAAGATCATCGAGAAGATCTGGCTTTCGGTCGGCTGGGCATCGGGGGACAGCAGGCCGCGTTCAACCGCCTTGGCGCGGATGGTCTCGGCATTCATGCCGCGCCCGTCATCGCGCACGCGGATCAGCACCTCGCCGCCCGCATGGATCGCCGCCAGTTCGATCCGCCCGGTGGGCGTCTTACCCGAGGCGGCACGCTCGGCCGGAATCTCCATGCCGTGATCGATGGCGTTGCGCAGGATGTGGACCAGCGGATCGGCCAGTTTCTCGATCATGGTCTTGTCAAGTTCGGTCTCTTCGCCGACCACGACGAAATCGACGGGCTTGCCAAGCGACTCGGACAGGCCGTCGATCAGCCGTCGGAAACGCCCGATCAGGCTGCGCATCGGCACCATCCGCATCACGATGGTCGCATCACGCAACTGTCCGGCCAGCCGGGTGATCAGTTCTGCGGTGGCGATCAGCGCACTGTCGCGGCTGGCATGGGCGATCTCGGTCAGGCGGGCCTCGACGGTGACAAGCTCGCCGACCGCGTCCATCAGCGTGTCCAGCCGCGCCGCGGGAACGCGGACCGAGGCGGCCGATTCCGCGCCTTGGGCCGAAGCCGGGGCAGCAGCAGGGGCGGCCGTCGCGGCGGTGCGTTCCGCCGGGAGCGCCGCCGTCACCGTCGGTGCGGCCGGGGCTGGCGCGTCCGCTTCGACGGTCGGGGTCTCGGCAGGTTCTGCCGCCGCCTGCCAGCGCCAGTATGCATCGACGAACAGGAAGACCTCGTCCAGATCCTCGCGCCGGACCGAGGCGGGCAGGGTCATCGACCAGGCGAGATGGCTCTGGTCGGTGTCCAGGCGATCGGGGGGCGGCAGGTCATCCAGATGGGCGACGATATCCGTCGCGCCTAGGCTGCGCAATTCCTGCAGGATCAGGTCGGGCCGCGCGCCAAGCGCCAGCGCCGGGCCGGTCAGGCGAAAGGTCAGCCGTGCCTCGGCCCCCGCGGCTGCTTCGGGTTCCGGTTCGGTGCCGCCGCTGGCAGCGGCCGGCGCGGCGCCCGCCGGCGTGCCGCCGGTCAGCGCGTTCAGCGCGCGCAGGATCTCGCCGCGCGTGTCATCGGGATCGGGCAGGTTCTCGACCAGAGCCGGGATCTGGTCGCGCGCCGCAAGACCCAGCCGGATCAGGTCAGGCGTCACCGAGGCCTTGCCGCTGCGGACACGGTCGAAGGCGGTCTCGAAATCGTGGATGAAGCCCGCCAGCGCGGTAAAGCCGAACATGGCCCCGCTGCCCTTGATCGTGTGCAGGTCGCGGAATACCTGGTTGACGCGCTCGGGTTGGTCGGGATCGGCCTTGAGGTCGAGAAGCCCCCGTTCGAGGCTTTCGACCAGATCCCCAAGCTCTTCAAGAAAGGCAGCGGTCAGCTCGTCCGACATCACCCGGCCACCTTTCTGACGACCGCCAGCAGCTTTTCGGGCGAGAACGGCTTGACCATCCAGCCAAGCGCCCCCGCTTCGCGGGCCTGCGTCTTCAGCGATTCCTCGGATTCGGTCGACAGGACCACGACCGGAACGCCCTGACCGTTGGGATGGGCCTTCAGCGCGCGGATCATGCCGATCCCGTCCAGCCGCGGCATGTTCTGGTCAACGATGATCGCGTCGACACGCGTGCCGATGGCCTTTTCCAGGCCGTCCTGTCCGTCGACGCCCTCGATCACGTCATAGCCGGCCTCCTGCAGCGTCATCCGCACCATGCGTCGGATCGAGGGGCTGTCATCGACGGCGAGAATGGTCTTGGTCATGGTCTTTGCCCTTCTTGAAGTATCGGCGCGAAGAGGCTGCCCGGCTCGGGCAGTCCCAGCTTCGCCATGTCAGGCGCCAGATGATCGGCAAGGCGCGCGTCGATGCCCATGGGCAGGCCGCGCCGACGCGCCTCGCAGGCGGCGGACAGCAGCACCTGCAGGGCGCCGAAATCGACGAGCCCGGGCTCGGTCGCGCGCAGGACCAGCCCGCCCTCGTCAAGCGCCTCGATCGCCTTCTGTCGCAGCGCGGCTGCGTCCGACTGCCTGTGGCTGCCATCAAGGCAAAGGTCACGCGGGCTCATCACAATCTCCCTCGGCAAGGCTCTGGGGCCATCTTTTGCAGGGAACGGTTGCGGGACGGGCGCTGTTACACGGCCAACCGGCTGCGGACCCATCCAGAAGCATAGACAGGGCGTCCGTCCGGCCATGGACGGAGGCAAGCAGGGAATCCGCGCCGGGACCAACAAGCGGCTTGTCATCGAAACGTCACATTCCTAACTATCGAATGTGCGAGTGTTTTCGATTCCTTGCCAGACGAGGCGCTTGAAGGTTCGAAGGTGTTCCATCTGCCGCGCGATTGGTGGAGCCTGTCCATGAAAGGCGTGCAATGCTGGTTTTTCTTCTGAATGTCGCGGGCGCGGCGGCTCTGCTGATCTATGCGGTCCGCATGGTCCGCACGGGGATGGAGCGCGCCTTCGCGCCGCAGCTGCGCCGGTGGCTGCGCGCCTCGGAGCGCAACCGTGCCTTTGCAGCGGCAAGCGGCGCGACCGTCGCCCTGCTGATGCAGAGCGCGACAGCCGTTGCGATGCTGGTCGCGGGCTTCGTCTCGGCCGGCACGATCTCGGCCGGGGTGGGGCTTGCGATGGTGTTGGGCGCCGATGTCGGCTCGGCGCTGGTGGTGCAGGCGCTGGTGCTGCGGCCCTCGTGGCTGGCGCCGCTGCTGCTTCTGGCGGGGGTCGTGACCTTCCTTCGCACGCAGGAAAAGCCCGGCCGCCAGATCGGCCGCATTCTGATCGGGCTGGCCCTGATCTTCGTCGCGCTGGACATGATCGCGACCGCCAGCGTGCCGATCCGCGAATTCGACGGTCTGCGCTTTGTGGCGACCTATCTGCAGGGCGATCCGCTTCTGGCCTTCGTGCTGGGGGCGGCTCTGGCCTGGATCATCCACTCCTCGGTCGCCGCGGTCCTGCTGTTCATGGTCTTTGCCGCGCAGGGCGTGCTTACGGTGCCGGTGGCGGCGGCGATGGTTCTGGGCGCCAATCTGGGCGGCAGCTTCATCGCGGTGACGTTGACGCTCGGTGCGGCCGCGGCGGCGCGCCAGGTGGTCTGGGCCAATGTGCTGGTGCGCGGTGGCGGGGCGGGCGCCATGCTGGTCGCCATGACGATAGCCGCGCCGGACTGGTCGTGGCTGGGCGCATCTGCCGGTCAGCAGCTGATCAACCTGCACCTGCTGTTCAACCTGGGATGCGCCCTTGCGGGCCTGGTGCTGGCGCCGCTGGTGCTGGCGGCGCTGTCGCGGGTCATCCGCAGCGCGGCCGAGGCGCCCGGCCCCGAAGAACGGCCCGGCGCGCTGGACCCCGCCGCCTTGTCGGACCCCGAGCGCGCCCTGGCCTGCGCCATGCGCGAGGTCCTGCATATGGGCGAGACGGCCGAGCGCATGCTGCGCCGCGTGATGCCGCTCTTCGATCAGTGGGACCGGGCCGCCGCCGAGGCCATCGCCGCGGACGAGGCGCGCCTTGACCGGATGCATGATGAGACCAAGGCGTATCTGGCCGCCCTGGGTCAGGGACTCGATGCCGAGCTGTCCCGCCGTCTGGCCGAGATCGTCGAACAGGCCGCCCAGTTCGAGGCCGCAGGCGACGCCGTCGCGCGGATGACCTTTGGTCTGGCCCGCAAGATGGGCGCCGAGGGTCTGGCCTTTTCACCCGACGGTAAGGCCGAGCTGCTGGATTTCCACGACGATGTCCTGGCGAACGCGCAATCGGCGCTGCATGTGCTGATGACGCGCAACCCTGCCGCAGCGCGCGAACTGGTATCGCGCAAGGAACGGGCGCGCCGGCGCGAGCAGGGCTTTCAGCAATCGCATCTGTCGCGGCTGCGGCTGGGCAATTCGGAAAGCGCCGCGACCTCGAGCATTCATCAGGAGGTTCTGCGCGAGCTGAAGCAGATCAACACCTGCTTCGTGATGGTGGCCTATCCGATCCTGACGGAAAGCGGCGATCTTCTGGAAACCCGGCTGCGCCGGGCCGAGGCCTGACCTCAGGCCGGTCCGTCCGTGGGCTTGGCCGCACCCGCCTGCGCGATGCGAAAGTTCCAGGCGATGATCGCGTTCAGCACCGCTGCCCCCAGCAGCGAGGCCAGCACCTTGTCTGGCGGCAGCACGAAGGCCGCCGACAGGAAGATCAGCGCGTCGAAGCCCATCATGAACCAGCCGGCGCGAAAGCCGGTTTTCTGCTCGACCACCAACGCCAGCACCGCCATCCCCCCGGCCGAGGCATTGTGCCGGAACAGCGCGACCAACCCCACTCCGGCCGTGCTCCCCGCCAGTATCGCCGCCAGCACGGTCGGCAGCGCCTCGAAGCGGATCATCTCGGATAGCCACGGCGCCAGCAGGGAAATCCCTGCCACGGCGGCCAGTGTCCGCAGCGTGAAGGCCGGGCCGCGTCGTGTCCAGGCCAGCAGCATGAAGGGCGCGCTGATCGCCATGAACAGAAGCCCGAAGCCGAGCGGCGTGACGTAGGACAGCAGCACCGCCAGCCCGGCCGCCTGCCCGGTGATCAGCCCCGCCGCCTTGAGGAACACCACACCCAGGCTGGCCATGAGGATGCCGAAGGCAAGGCCCTGCAGGTCATAGAACGAGATCGGGGCTTTCATCGCATCGCCTTCCCTGTGTCCGTGGCGGGATATCACAGGCGTCCCGGCCTGCAAGGGGCGGGATCGGTCAAGACGCTCTCTTGGCAAGAGCCGCCGTTGCGGGCTAGAAGGCGGGCGGAGCAGTGGTCGAGTGGTCTAAGGCAACCGACTTGAAATCGGTCGGGCCAGAGATGGTCCCGTGGGTTCGAATCCCACCTGCTCCGCCACTTCCCTTTTCCAAGTTGTTGAAATTGCGGTATTTCCTGGTCTCGACCGGCTGCGGGGTAGCGACCGGGGTAGCATTGCGTCTTTTTGAGCGCCTGATCCGTCGCCACTCCAGACAGGTATTTGGGCCAGCTAGTGAACGCCGGGGTCAGGATGATCGTCCTGATCGGCGTCTAGTTCCACCGTGATGCCCTCCTTTTTCAACCGTGACTGCACAAACTCTCTGAGCCGGTCCATCGACAGCAGGCGAGGCACGCCGTCCCGTGTCAGGAAGGCCGCTACCGTGATCCCGGGGTGGCGTGCCGACAGCGCCTCGATCCGCTCCAGGGTCCGGGCGCCGGGGGTTGCCAGTGCGCCGAGGCATTGTGGTGTCAGGAC
>NZ_JAUVVF010000034.1 GCF_030604785.1 Paracoccus sp. (in: a-proteobacteria)
CGGCCGCGGCATCGGCGGCCTCGTCGTTGCGGGCGGCCTCGGCGGCGGCCTCGGCGGCCTGACGCGCGGTGTCGTCGGCGATCTGCGCGGCCTCGCCGGCGGGCGTGGCGGGGGCATCGGTCGCGGCGGTGGCGGCCGGTGCGGCGGGCGGTTCGGGCGCGTCCGGTCGATCCTGCATCCAGAACCACAACCCGCCGCCCGCGATCACCAACAGCGCCAGAATCGGCAACATCCTCTTCATCGCAAATCCCCGTCTTGGCGCGCATCCGGCCCATCGGGCGCGTCCACCGACCTCTATGGCACAGGCGCCGCACGCGCGAAAGCGTCACGGGGCGGGGGCATGGGGCGCTTTCACGCGTCATGCCTGCGTTTTGGGCGCCCGCTCGCATCAAATTCGGTTGAATTGGACCCGTTCGGGCCTTAACTTCGTTGCACTTTCGATTGGCAGCACAAGGAGCAACGCCATAGCCCGCCGTCCGCATAATGCACCGCCCACCCGTGATACCGGCCCCCGCACCAATGAACGCATCAGGGTGGCCGAAATCCGCCTCATCGGACCCGACGGAGAGAATGTCGGCGTCGTCCCCCCTTCGGTGGGACTTCAGATGGCACAAGAGGCCGGGCTGGACCTCGTGGAAATCTCGCCGAACGCGACCCCTCCGGTCTGCAAGGTCATGGACCTCGGCAAATACAAGTATGAACAGCAGAAGCGCGAGGCCGAAGCGCGCAAGAAGCAGAAGGTGATCGAGGTCAAGGAAATCAAGTTCCGCCCCGGCACCGACACGCATGACTACGACGTCAAGATGCGCAGCGTCCTCAAGTTCCTGGAGGGCGGCGACAAGGTGAAGGTCACGCTGCGCTTCCGGGGCCGCGAGATGGCGCACCAGGATCTGGGCCTCGAATTGCTGAACCGCGTGCGCGACGATGTCGGCGAGGCGGGCAAGATCGAATCCATGCCCAAGCTCGAAGGGCGGCAGATGGTGATGATGATCGCCCCGCGCTGAGCGGCTGCGACATAAGGACTTTTGGGCCGCGCAGGCATTGCCGCGCGGCCTTTGCATGACAGAATGACGGCCTGACAGGGGGAAGACCCGATGACCCAAGCGCCCTTCACCGCCCCGACGATCCGTGTCCAGCGCCTCGAGGGGCACGACCCCGCGCTGCCTCTGCCGCGCTATGCGACGCCGGGCGCGGCGGGGGCCGATCTCTGCGCCAACTTCCTCGAGGATCGCCGCGCCGAGGGGCTGGTCCTTCTGCCCGGCCAGCGCGCGCTGGTCCCGACCGGGCTGGCGCTGGAAATCCCCGAAGGATGGGAGGTGCAGATCCGCGCGCGGTCCGGCCTCGCGCTGAAGCACGGCATCGCGCTGCCGAATGCGCCCGGCACGATCGACAGCGATTATCGCGGCCCGCTCGGTGTCATCCTGGTCAATCTGGGCGAGGCGCCGTTTGCCGTGGCCCATGGCGACCGGATCGCGCAGATGGTCGTCGCGCCCGCGCCGCAGGCCCGCTTTGCCGAAGCTGCCGACCTGACCGAGACGGCGCGCGGGCAGGGCGGGTTCGGCTCGACCGGCCGGGGCTAGAGCCATGCTGGCGCTGTGGGTCGCGGCGATGTGGCTGTTCTTCGCGCGCATCACGCGGCTGCCGCGCCGGGTGATGTGGGGGCCGCTGCTGGGGCTCTGGGCGCTGCTGGTGGCACTGCACCTGCTGGCCCCTGCCAGCCGCGCGGCCGAGTTGATGGGCGGCAACGCGGCGGGCTGGCTGGTTCTGGGCGGTTTCGCGGCGCTGGTCATCGGCTATCGTCGGCTCCTGGGCCGCCTGCGCGCCCGCAGCGCCCCGCCGCCCCAGCCCGCGCCCCGCGACGATGCCCTGTCCGAGGCCGAACTGGACCGCTATTCCCGCCACATCGTCCTGCCCGAGATCGGCGGGCCGGGCCAGATGCGCCTGCGCCGGGCGCGGGTGCTGGTCGTGGGCGCAGGCGGGCTTGGCGCGCCGGTCTGCCTCTACCTGGCGGCGGCGGGAGTCGGGCGGATCACGCTGGTCGATGACGATGTGGTCAGCCGCTCGAACCTGCAGCGGCAGGTGATCTATCGCGACGATCTGCGCGGCGAGCCCAAGGCCTATGCCGCCGCGCAGGCGATGATGGCGCTGAACCCGCATGTTGATGTGACGCCCCTGATCCGCCGGATCGGTGCAGGCGATGCGGATTTCGTGGCAGGCCACGATCTGGTGATCGACGGCACCGACAGCCATGCCTCGCGCGCGGGCATCAACGCGGCCTGCGTCGCTGCGGGCGTGCCGCTTCTGTCCGGCGCCATCGCCCGGTGGGAGGGGCAGGTGACGCTGTTCGACCCGGCGCGCGGCGCGCCCTGCATGGCCTGCCTGTTCCCCGACGCCCCCGCCGCGCAGATGCCCTGCGCCGAGGCGGGCGTGATCGGCGCGCTGCCCGGCGTGATCGGCAGCATGATGGCGCTCGAGGCGATCAAGCACCTGACCGGGGCGGGGCAGGGGCTGGCGGGGCGGCTGGTCCTCTACGACGGGCTGCATGCCGAGACGCGGGTGATCGGCTGCGCCCGCAATCCGGATTGTGCGGTCTGCGGGGCGGGTGCGGCTCTGGCGCAGGCGGGCGGGGCGTCCTAGTCTCGGTCCGACCGACAGGAGGCCGCCCGATGCAAACGACCACCAATCCCGAACTGACCCGCTGGACCGGCCCCGAAGGGCTGCCCCGCTTCGACCTGATCTCGGACGAGGATTTCGCCCCGGCCTTTGACCGAGAGCTGGCCGCCGCGCTGGCGCAGGTCGAGGCGATCGCCGCGAATCCCGCTCCGGCCGATTTCGCCAATACCGTCGCCGCGATGGAAACCGCCGATGAAGGGCTGAACCGGATGCTGGCGATCTTCTACACGCTGGCCGCCGTCGATTCGAACCCCGCCCGGCAGGCGCTGCAACGCGACTTCGCGCCCAGACTGGCCGATTACGGCAGCCGCGTCAGCATGGACCCGCGCCTTCATGCCCGCGTCAAGGCCGTGGCCGAGGACGCCGATGCCCTGCCGCCCGAGGATGCCCGGCTGGTGCGGCTGATGCTGCGCGATCTGGACCGGGCCGGTGCGGGCCTGTCGGATGCGGCGCGCGCCCGCATGGCCGAGATCCGCGCCCGCCTTGCCGTCCTGACGACGCAATTCACCCAGAACGTCCTGACGGATGAGCGCGATTATGTCCTGCCCATCCCCGACGACCGGCTGGACGGCCTGCCCGACTGGCTGCTGACCGCGATGCGTGCCGCCGCGGCCGAAAGGGGGATGACGGGGCAGGTGGTCACGCTGAACCGCTCGTTGATCGTGCCCTTCCTCGAGCACGCCGACGACCGGACCCTGCGCGAGACCGCCTTCCGGGCCTGGACCCTGCGCGGATCGGGGCAGGGTGCGGGGGGCGAGACCAGCGACAACCTGCCCCTGGTGGCCGAGATCCTGGCCTTGCGCCATGAACGCGCGCAGCTTCTGGGGCACGAGGATTTCGCCTCGTGGAAGCTGGAGACCGAGATGGCGGGCAGCGCCGATCGGGTCGAGGAGTTGCTGCGCGCCGTCTGGGCCCCGGCCGAGGCCCGCGCCCGCGCCGATGGCGAGCGCCTGACCGCCATGCTGCGTGCGGACGGCGTGAACGAGGCCTTGGCCCCGTGGGACTGGCGCTACTATGCCGAACGGCTGCGCGCCAGCGATCACGATTTCGATGCGGGCGCGGTCAAGCCCTATCTGACGCTGAACGCCATGCTGGGCGCCGTCTTCGATGTGGCCCACCGTCTGTTCGGGCTGACCTTCCAGCCGGTCGAGGCGGCGCTCTGGGCACCCGAGGTGCGGGCCTGGCGCGTGATGCGCGGCGACAGGCTGATGGCGATCTTCGTCGGCGATTTCTTTGCGCGGCCCGCGAAACGGTCGGGGGCTTGGTGTTCGGCGCTGCAGATGCAGCACAAGATGGGCGCGGGGCAGCGCGCCATCGTCGTCAATGTCTGCAACTTCACCCCGCCCCAGGCGCCCGGCGCGCCGGCCTTCCTGTCCTGGGACGATGCGCGCACGCTGTTTCACGAATTCGGCCATGCGACCCATCACATCCTGTCGGATGTCGCTTGGCCCTCGATCTCGGGCACCTCGGTCGCGCAGGATTTCGTCGAATTGCCCAGCCAGCTCTACGAGCACTGGCTTGAACAGGCGGCGGTTCTGGACGCTCATGCCTGCCACCATGCGACCGGCGCGCCGATGCCCGCCGATCTGCGCGACAAGCTGTTGGCGGCGGGCCGGGCCGATGCCGGTTTCGCCACGGTCGAGTATCTGGAAAGCGCGCTGGTCGATCTGGCCTTCCATCGCGGCGCGCCGCCCGCCGATGCGATGGCGCGTCAGGCCGAGGTTCTGGCAGGTCTTGGCGCGCCCGCCGCGATCCCCATGCGCCATGCCACGCCGCATTTCGCCCATGTCTTCGCGGGCGACAGCTATGCGGCGGGCTATTACAGCTACATGTGGTCCGAGGTGATGGATGCCGATGCCTTCGCGGCCTTCGAGGAAACGGGCGACATCTTCGACCCCGTCACCGCGCGCCGGCTGGAAGAGACGATCCTGTCGCGCGGTGGTTCGGCGCCGGCGGACGAGCTTTGGCTGGCTTTCCGGGGGCGGATGCCCGGTGTCGAGCCCCTGCTGAAAGGGCGCGGGCTGATCTGAGGCCCGCGGCTGCGGCGGAAAGCGGCCGGGGCGCGGTTCCCGCCGCGTTCCGCCCGCCGGTGCCACGGAAAGGCCCAGGTGTCAGTCGCGGGTTTCACCCGGATCGACGCCCCAGATCGCGGCCTTGGGCACCCAGCCGCGCTGGCCGCCTCCCGAGACGCGGCACCATTCGGGATTGCATTCGCCCAGGCGCAGGATCGCGCGCGCCTCGGCTCTTGCCACCACGTCGGCATTCGAATTGGGGCGGGTGCGCAATTCCAGCATGTCCTCGGTCACCAGCACGGTACGGACGCCCGACAGCAGCGCGTAATGCACCCAGCCGCCCGCTCCATCGCTGTCCTCGACCCGGCGCCAATGCCCGAACTCCGCCGTCACGCGCAGCGGCATCCCGGCATGGCGAAAGACCCAGTCGATCCGGTGCGACAGGCTGGGGCCGCGTCTGGCATTGCCCTCGTTCCCCTTGAGGCTGACATAGCGGGGCAGGGGCAGGTTCGTGACCGGCCCGCGCTGGATCTGATCGCCCTCGGACTGGGTGCGGATCAGCGGCGCGCTGTCCATCGGGACCGGAGCGCGGACCGGAGCGGCGGCCAGCGGTGCGGCAAGGATCAGCATGGCCACGCAGGCGCCAAGCCAGCTTGCCCCGAAACGCTGGCCGGGTTTCTCGATCCGTGCTGTCATCCGTCCGCTTCCGTTCCTGCCCGGGCCTCTGCGCCCTGTTCGCGGGGTCTTGTGTCCGTCCCCTGTCGCGGGCAGTTTGCCAAAAGCGGCCCCTCATGGAAAGGGCGCCGCCGACACGGTTGCGAGAAAATGAGGTGATGATGCCGTTGCGCGCACCCCTGACCGGGTCGCGGCCCAGGGTGGCCGTGACGCGTCATCTGCCCGAGCCGGTGGAACGGCGCATGGGCGAATTGTTCGACTGCGTGCTGAACCCCGACGATCGTCGGCTGTCGCGTGACGAACTGGTCGCGCGGATGCGCGATTGCGACGTGCTGGTGCCGACCGTCACCGACCGGATCGACGCCGCCATGCTGGCCGAGGCCGGTGACAGGTTGCGGCTGATCGCGAATTTCGGGTCGGGCATGGATCACGTCGATGTGCTGGCCGCGCGTGAGCTGGGCATCGTCGCCACGAACACGCCCGGCGTCGCCACCGAGGACACGGCCGACATGGCGCTGGCGCTGATCCTGGCCGTGACGCGCCGCATCCCCGAGGGTCTGGCCGAGATGCAGGGCGGCAACTGGAACGGCTGGTCGCCGACCGCGCTACTGGGCGGGCGGCTGAAGGGCCGCGCACTTGGCATTCTGGGAATGGGGCGCATCGGCCAGGCCGTCGCGCGCCGGGCCAATGCCTTCGGGATGGAGGTCCATTACCACAACCGCCGCCGTCTGCGCCCCGAGATCGAGACGTCGCTCAACGCGACATGGTGGGACAGTTTCGACCGGATGCTGGGTCGGGTGGACATCGTCAGCGTGAACGTGCCGCACACGCCCTCGACCTATCATCTGCTGAATGCGAGGCGGCTGAAGCTGCTCAAGCCCTCGGCCGTGGTGGTCAACACCTCGCGCGGCGAGGTGATCGACGAGAACGCCCTGACCCGGATGCTGCGCGCCGGCGAGATCGCGGGGGCGGGCCTCGACGTCTTCGAGCGCGGGCACGAGATCAACCCGCGCCTGCGCGCCCTGCCCAATGTCGTGCTGCTGCCGCATATGGGCAGCGCCACGATCGAGGGCCGGATCGAGATGGGCGAGCGCGTCATCGTGAACATCCGCAGCATGGCCGACGGGCAGACGCCGCCCGATGTCGTCCTGCCGACCATGGTGTGACATGGACCCCTATCGCATTGCCGTTTCGGCCCTGTTCTTCATCAACGGGCTTCTGGTGGGAAGCTGGGCGCCCAAGATCCCGGCGCTGATGGCGCGGCTTGGCATCACCGAGGCCGTGGCCGGCATTCTGGTCTTGATGCTGGGGGCCGGCTCGCTGTGCCTGATGCCTGTCTTCGGCGCGATGGTCGCGCGGCGCGGATCGGCGCGGGCCGTGCGGATCGCCGCATGGGGCGTCGCGCCCGCGCTGATCTGGATTTCGGTCGCGCCCGACCTGTGGGCGGTCGGCGCCGCCGTGGCGCTGTTCGGCGGGCTGATCGGCGGGATGGATGTGGCGATGAACGCCAATGCCGTCGCGGTCGAGCGGGCGCGGGGCCGGGCGATCATGTCCTCCTGCCACGGTTTCTGGAGCCTTGGCGCCTTTGCCGGGGCGGGGGCGGGCGGCATGGCGATCCAGCGTTTCGGAGAGATCCCCCATGCCATCGCCGTGTCGGTCCTCTTCGCGCTGGTCCTGCTGGTGGTCCGGCGCCGGATCATCGAGGACGGCCCCGAGCCGGGCGCCGCGCGCCCGCCGCTGCGGCTGCCGCGCACGCCCTTGCCCTATCTGATCGGGGTGATGGCCCTGATGGCGATGATCCCCGAGGGCGCGATCCTCGACTGGGCGGCCGTCTACATGCAGCGCGAACTGGGCGCTTCGCTGGCTGTGGCGGGCTGGGGCTTTGCGGCCTGCGCGGCGACCATGGCCGCGATGCGCTTTCTGGGCGACCTGATCCGGCGCAGGCTGGGCGCGGTCAGGACGCTGCGCTTCAGCACGCTGGCCGCGATGGCGGGGCTGGCCATGGCCGGTCTGGCGGGCTCGGCGCCCTGGGCCATCGCGGGCTTTGCGCTGGCGGGGATCGGGATTGCCAACATGGTGCCCATCGCGTTTTCGGCGGCGGGCAACGTGCCGGGCCTGGCGGCGGGGATCGGCCTGTCGGTCGTCACGATGATGGGCTATTCGGGCATCCTGGTCGCGCCCGGCGCCATCGGCTTTCTGGCCGAGAGCGTCAGCTTCTCGGCCATCTATCTGGGCCTTGCCGTGCTGCTGACGATCCCGCTGGCGCTGTCGCATCTGGCCGCCACGGCCGATTTCGACCAGTCGGGATGAGCATTCGGCGCGGTTGGGTCGCCCTCAGCCGCCCCAGAGCGCGGTCAGCGCCAAAAGCGGGTCGGGTTCGGACCAGATCTCGGCGCCGATGGCCACGAAATCGGTGACGGGCGACAGGTCCGCCAGCAATTCGCGGGTGATGGCGCCTTCGGCCACGACCGGGATCTCGATCATTTCGGACCACCACTGGAACAGCTCCAGCCCCGCCGGTTCGCCGCGATAGAGCGCCGAGGCGCCGACCGGACCGAAGCTGACGTAATCGGCCCCATGCTCGCCCGCATTCATCCCCTCGTGGCGCGAGGCGCCGCAGAAGGCGCCGACGATGGCATCCTCGCCCAGTTCCTTGCGGGCATAACGCACGCTGCGGGCGCCGTCGGTCAGATGCACCCCGTCCAGCCCGTGCCGCTGCGCCAGCTTGATGTGGTCGTCGATCACCACGGCCACGTCGCGGGCATGGGCGATTTCCCGCGCCAGATCGGCCAGGCGGCCCAGCTCGTCCTCTTCGGCGCCGGCGCGGATGCGCAGGCAGGCGGCGGGAAAGCGGTCCATCACCTCGGCCAGAAGCGGCCCGAGCGCCGAGGCCTGGGCACCGGCGGGGGTCATCAGATAAAGCTGCGGGGCATCACTCATGCGCGCGTCTCCTTTATGTCGCAGATAGCGCAGCTTGCCGCCCGCCGCCAGACGCACTATTGCGCGGGCATGCAGACTGATCGTCACCCCGTCATGATCCTTGTCCGCCCCCAGATGGGCGAGAATATCGGCGCGGCCGCCCGCGCGATGCTGAATTTCGGCCTGACCGAGATGCGCCTGGTCGAGCCGCGCGACGGCTGGCCGAACCCCAAGGCCGTCGCCATGGCCTCGGGCGCGGCGGGGCGGGTGCTGGATCAGGCCAAGGTCTATCCGACGCTGGCGGCCGCGATGGAGGGCATCGAATATGCCTATGCCACGACCGCGCGCGGGCGCGAGTTGACCAAGCCTGTCCTGAACCCCGAGGACGCGATGGCCGAGACCCGCGCACGGGCCGGTCGCAGCGCGATCATCTTCGGCCCCGAACGGACCGGGCTGGAAAATGACGACATTGCGCGCGCCAATGCCATCGTGACCGTGCCGGTGAACCCCGATTTCCCGTCGATCAACCTGGCGCAGGCCGTGCTGCTGATGGGCTACGAATACGGGCGCGAGATCCTGCCTCCCGAGCCCGCCCCCCATGCCGGCCGCGAGGATGCCGAGGCGATGGCCGACCGGCTGGAGATCGAGCGTCTGGGGGACCATTACGAAGAGCGCCTGACCGAGGCCGGGTTCTTCTTTCCCGAAACCAAGTCGGCCTCGATGCGGTTGAACCTGCGCAACATGTGGTCGCGCTTGGCCCTGACGCGCGGCGATGTGCGCATCCTTCACGGCATCCTGCGCCAGTTGACCCGCCGTCCCGGCGGCCAGTAACCTCCGCCCGAAAGGAGCCAAGCGATGGCCAAGCGCCCTGTCTTTCAGGAAGTCTCGGACCCGGCGGCTTCCCGCCCCGCCACGACCACCGGCATGATCGACGCAAGGCCCCGCGGCGCGCGGCGCGCGATCCGCGCTTGGCTCTGCGTGCTGTTCCTGCTGGTCCTTGCGATGATCGTGATCGGCGGGGCCACGCGGCTGACCGGGTCGGGCCTGTCGATCACCGTCTGGGCGCCCGTGACCGGCGCCATCCCGCCCCTGAACGCCGCCGACTGGCAGCGCGAATTCGACCTCTACCGCCAGATCCCGCAATATCAGGAACTGAACCGCGGCATGTCGCTGTCGGAATTCCAATTCATCTATTGGTGGGAATGGGGGCACCGGCAACTGGGCCGGGTGGTCGGGCTGGTCTGGGGGCTGGGCTTCCTGTTCTTCTGGGCGACATCGCGCATTCCGGCGGGCTGGACGCCGCGCCTTCTGGGTCTGGGCGCGCTTGGCGGTCTGCAGGGCGCGATCGGCTGGTGGATGGTCAGTTCCGGCCTGAACGAGGGGATGCTGCGCGTCGCCTCTTACCGGCTGGCGACGCATCTGGGCATCGCCTTCCTGATCCTGGGCCTGATCACCTGGTATGTGCTGCAGCTCTCGCGGACCGAGGCCGAATTGCTGCGCGCCCGTCGCGCGGGCGATGCGCGGCTCTTCGGCATCTCGACAGGGCTTTTGCACCTGACCTTCGTGCAGATCATCCTTGGCGCACTGGTTGCGGGGATCGATGCGGGGCGCATGTATACCGGCTGGCCCACGATGGGCGGCGAATGGATCCCCGAGGCGATCTGGGACCCCACGCTCGGCTGGCGCAATTTCTTCGAGAACCCGGCGCTGGTCCAGTTCATCCACCGCATGACCGGCTACCTGCTGGCGATCTTTGCGGTCGTGGTCTGGCTCAAGGCGCGCCGCTCGCCCCATCCGGTGACGCGCGGGGCCTTCAGCGTGATGATCGTCGCCATGGCGGTACAGATCGGGCTGGGCATCCTGAACGTGATCCATGCCTCGCCGCTGCATCTGGCGCTGACGCATCAATTCGGCGCGGTCGTCCTGTTCGCCGCGATCCTGCGGGCGCGCCACCATGCGCGCTATCCTTTTGAAACCTCGATCCGGGGGGCACGGACATGAGCGCACTCGACCATCTGATGGCCTTTCAGCGCCAGACCGAGGCGCTGTCCTCGGTGGCCGAACGGCTGGGCTGGGACCAGGAGACGGTGATGCCGCGCGGCGCCGTCGAGCAGCGGGCCGAGGAGATGGCGGCGATGGAATCGGTGCTGCATGAACGCCGCACCGATCCGCGCATCGGCGAATGGCTGGATGCCGCCAGCCCCCGCACCGAGGCCGAGACCCGCGCGCTGGAGTTGATCGGCCGCGATTTCCGCCGCAGCAGCCGCATCCCGGCGCGTCTGGCCGAGGAACTGGCGCGCACGACCTCGCTGGCGCAGGGCATCTGGGCCGAGGCCCGCGCCAAGGACGCGCCGCAGGACTTCCTCCCGACGCTGGACAACGTGCTGATGCTGAAGCGCGAAGAGGCCGCGGCCCTGGCCGAGGGCGGCGATCTCTATGACGCGCTGCTGGACGATTACGAACCGGGCATGACCGGCGCGGCCATTGCCAGCCTGTTCGACGCGATGCGCCCGCGCCTTGTCGCGCTGCGCGACGCGGTGCTGGGCGCGGACCGTCAGCCGCAGCCCCTGACCGGGCACTTTCCGCAGGAAACCCAGCTTCGCCTGGCCCGCGCCTGCGCGACCGCCTTCGGTTACGACTGGGCGCGCGGCCGGATCGATCTTGCCGTCCATCCCTTCAGCTCGGGCCGGTGGCAGGACAGCCGCATCACCACGCGGGTGGTCGAGACCGACCCCTTCAACTGCCTCTATTCGACCATCCACGAGGTCGGCCATTCCAGCTATGAGCTGGGGATCGACCCCGATCACGCCTTCACGCCTCTCGGGCGGGGCGTGTCCATGGGCGTCCACGAAAGCCAGAGCCGCATCTACGAAAACCAGATGGGCCGGGGCCGCGCCTTCACCGGCTGGCTGTTCGCGCGCATGTCGGACGCCTTCGGCGGGCTGAACATCGCTGATGCGGATGCCTTCTACGCGACCGTGAACCGCGTCACCCCCGGCTTCATCCGGACCGAGGCCGACGAGGTCCAATACAACCTGCACATCATGATGCGCTTCGATCTGGAGCGCGACCTGATCGCGGGCCGCCTGGATGTGCGCGACCTGCCGGAGGCCTGGAACGCCCGCTTCCTGGCCGATTTCGGCGTGGCGGTGGACCGCCCGGCCAATGGGGTCCTGCAGGATGTCCACTGGGCCGTGGGCCTTTTCGGCTATTTCCCGACCTATGCGCTTGGCAATGTCTATGCCGGCTGCCTGAACGAGGCGCTGCGCGCCGCCGTTCCCGATCTGGACGCCTCGCTGGCGCGCGGCGACGCGACGCCGGGCACGGAATGGCTGCGCGAGAACCTGCAACGCCATGGCGGCCTGATGGAGCCCGCGCGCCTGATCGAACAGGCCTCGGGCAGCGGGATCAGCCCCGAGCCGCTGCTGACGTATCTCGAACAGAAATTCGGCCGCATCTACGGCCTTTGACACGGGCAAAGCGCGGGGGCCGGGGGCGTGAAATTCCCCGGCCGCCGCATGTCGAACTCACTCGGCTGCGCGGGCCATCGGGTTGTTCGGATGGGTCGTCCAGTTCGCGTATTCGCCGCGCGGGATGCCGGTGCGCTTGTCGATCTCGCCGATGTCCAGCTCGCGCATGGTGATGCAGTTCTCGACCGGGCAGACATCGACGCAGAGGTTGCAGGCGACGCATTCCTCCTCGATCACCTCGAAGACGCGGCCGGGCTTCATCGCGATGGCCTGGTGGCTGGTATCCTCGCAGGCGGCATAGCAGCGACCGCAGCTGATGCAGGCATCCTGGTCGATCACCGCCTTGGTGACGTAGTTCAGGTTCAGGTCCTGCCAATCGCGCACGTTCGGGACCGCGCGGCCGACCAGATCGGACAGTTCCATCCCGTGCCGGTCCAGATAATCCGACAGGCCCGAGATCATCTCCTGCACGACCTTGAAGCCATAGGTCATCGCCGCCGTGCAGACCTGCACATTGCCCGCGCCAAGCGCCATGAATTCGGCCGCGTCGCGCCAGGTGGTGACGCCGCCGATGCCGCTGATGGGCAGACCGCGCGTCTCGGCGGACCGTGCGATCTCGGCCACCATGTTCAGCGCGATGGGCTTGACCGCCGGACCGCAATAGCCGCCATGGCTGCCCTTGCCGTCGATGGTGGGCTGGGGCGCAAACAGGTCCAGATCGACCGAGGTGATCGAGTTGATCGTGTTGATCAGGCTGACCGCATCCGCGCCGCCGCGTTTCGCCGCCTCGGCGGGTTTCCTGACATCGGTGATGTTCGGCGTCAGCTTCACGATGCAGGGCATGCGCGAATGCTTCTTCACCCAACGCGTGACCATCTCGATATATTCGGGCACCTGGCCCACGGCCGAGCCCATGCCGCGTTCGGCCATGCCGTGGGGGCAGCCGAAATTCAGCTCGACCCCGTCGGCTGCGGTATCCTCGATCCGGTGAAGGATGTCGCGCCAGCTGTCCTCGTCACAGGGCACCATCAGCGAGATGATCAGCGCCCGGTCGGGATAGTCGCGCTTGACCGACTTGATCTCGCGCAGGTTCACCTCCAGCGGGCGGTCGGTGATCAGCTCGATGTTGTTGATGCCCAGGACGCGCCGGTCGGCGCCGTGGATCACGCCGTAGCGGGGCCCGTTCACGTTGACGACAGGCGGCCCCTCCGAGCCGAGCGTCTTCCAGACGACGCCGCCCCAGCCCGCCTCATAGGCGCGGCGGACGTTGTATTCCTTGTCCGTGGGCGGGGCCGAGGCCAGCCAGAACGGGTTCGGTGACTTGATGCCGATGAAATTGCTGCGCAGATCTGCCATTGGTCCGCCCTTTCCTTACGCTGCGCTGTCGATGGCGCGCCCGGCCAGACGGGCGTCGATGTCTTCGGCCGCGTCGCGGCCCTCGGCCACGGCGGTCACGGTCAGGTCGTCTCCGCCAAGCGCGCAATCGCCCCCTGCCCAGACGCCCGGGATCGAGGTTCGGCCCGGCCCTTCGACGGCGATCTTGCCGCCCTCCAGCGCCAGACCCTCGGGCGCGCCGTCGAGGCGCTGGCCGATGGCGCGGAACACCTGGTCGGCCCGCAGCCGGAAGCGCTGCTCGGTGAGGACAAGGCCCGAGGGACCGTCCTCGGTATAGGCGAACTCGATCTCGGTCACGGCGCCATTGCCGTGGACGGCGACCGGGGCGGCGTTGCAGATGATCCGCACGCCGCTGGCGGTGGCATGATCCTGTTCGTGGCGGCTGGCCGACATGCGGTCCTGCCCCCGGCGATAGACGATTGTGACATTCTCGGCCCCCAGCAGGCGGGCCTGCACGGCGGCGTCCACGGCGGTCATGCCGCCGCCGATCACCACCACGTCGCGCCCCACCGGCAGGGTGGTCAGGTCGCGGCTCTGCCGCAGGTCGCGGATGAAGCTGACCGCGTCCAGGACGTGCTGGCGATCCTCGCCCTCGGCGCGCAGGGCGTTCACGCCGCCCAGACCCATCCCCAGGAACACCGCGTCATATTCGGCGCGCAGAGCGTCCAGCGTCAACGTGTCGCCAAGGCGCTGGCCGTGGCGGATCTCGATCCCGCCGATCTTCAGCAGCCAGTCGACCTCAGCCTGGGCGAAATCATCGACCGCCTTGTAGCTGGCGATGCCGTATTCGTTCAGCCCGCCCGGCTTCTCGCGCGCCTCGAAGATCACCACGTCATGGCCCTTCATCGCCAGACGATGCGCGCAGGCCAGGCCCGCAGGCCCGGCCCCGACCACCGCCACGCGGCGGCCCGTCGCAGCGGCGCGGGTGAAGGGATGCACGCCCTTGGCCATCAGCCCGTCGGTCGCATAGCGCTGCAGGGCGCCGATCTGGACGGGCTTGCCCTCGGCGGTCTCGCGCACGCAGGCGCCCTCGCAGAGGTTCTCGGTCGGGCAGACGCGGGCGCACATGCCGCCAAGGATATTGGCGTCAAGGATCGTCCGCGCCGCCGCATCCGGCGTGCCTGTGGCGATCTGGCGGATGAACAGCGGACTGTCGATCGAGGTGGGGCAGGCCGTGATGCAGGGCGCATCATGGCAGAAATAGCAGCGGTCGGCGGCGACTTGCGCCTCGTGGCGGTCCAAGGGTGGCGCGACATCGCGGAAATTTGCGGCCAGCGCATCGGGCGTCAGCCGCCCCGGCACGACGCCGGGCGACAATCTTGCTTGGGACATTTGCGTCTCCTGGCTTCCCTGTTGATGGAATCAGGCTGACACAGGTCCGATTTTTTATCAAATGGTAAAATAATCGCGGCGCGGCTTTGCGGAAATTTCAGGCAGGCAGGTCCAGTGTCGCGGACAGCCCTCCCCATTCGCTGCGCCCCAGCTCCAACGAGCCGCCGTGCAACGCAGCCAGATCGGCCACAATGGCCAGGCCCAGACCCGCGCCGGGCGGGCCCTGTTCATCCAGCCGCGCGCCCCGCACCAGGGCGCGGGGCGCGCGGTCGGGCGCCATGCCCGGCCCGTCATCCTCGATCCGCAGCCGCAGGCGTCTACCCGCGCGCTCGGCCCGGATGGCGATGCGCGAGGCGCCCCATTTCACCGCGTTCTCGGCCAGATTGCCGATCATCTCCTCCAGATCCTGGCGCTCGCCGGCAAAGGCCAGATCGGGGGGGCAGGTCACGGCGGCGGTCATGCCCTTGTCGGCCATGGGCCAGCGCAGCACCAGCAGGATGTCGTCGATCACCGGGGCGACGGGGCTGCGCTGGCCCAGCAGGCCGGGTCCCGCCTGACGGGCGCGGCGCAGATGCCATCCGATCAGCCGGTCCATCCGCGCGACCAGCGCCTGTCCCGGGTGATCCTGGGGCAGTTCATTCGACAGTGCGGCCAAGGGCGTTTTCAGCGAATGGGCCAGATTGCCCAGATGCTGACGCGAGCGCGCCAGAAGCCCGGTATTCTGGTCGAGCGCGGCGTTGATCTCGGCGGCGAGGTGGCGCAATTCGCTGACATCGGGCAGGGCCAGCCGGTCGGCGCGGCCCGCGCGCACCCCCGTCAGATCGTCGCGCAGCCGGTCCATGCTGCGCAGACCCGCCGTCACCTGCACCAGCGTGGCGATCACGAGCCCCAGCCAAAGCGCGACCAGCGCCAGCGCCAGAGGGCGGATGATCTGGACAAGACTGGCGCGGATTTCCGAAAAGGGGGCGGTCACGGTCACGGTGATCGCGGCATCGCTGTCGGGAATGCCGACGCTGCGGCGCATCACGCGCAGCGCCGCGCCATCCGCGCCGGTGCCGCGCGCGCCGGTCGCCTCGTCGGCGGGGCCGTCGAGCCGCCCGTCCAGCAGCGAGGCCGAGCGCGCCACCGCCACGCCATCGGCATCGACCTGCCAGTACCAGCCCGAGAGCGGCAGCGAGAAGCGCGGATCCCAAGGCGTGCCGGCCAGGATGATGCGACCCGCTGCGTCGGCCTCGATCCGGGCGGTCAGGGCATCGGCTGCGGCGGCGGCCTCGGCGTCGAAGCGGTCGGTGACGAAATCGCGCAGCAGATGGGCGATCATCACGAAGGCCGCCAGCAGCGCCGCCGTCAGCCAGACCGCGCCCAGAACCAGCAGCCGCCCCCGGATTGATCGGATCATGCGCGGCCCGTCCGGGCGGGGTCGGCATGCAGCACATAACCCTCGCCGCGGCGCGTCTCGATCACGCCGTCGCCGATCTTGCGGCGCAGGCGCCCGATCACGACCTCGATCGATTTGAAGTCGCGGTCGGAATCGGCCTCATAGAGGTGGTCCGACAATTCCGTCCTGCTGACGATGCGGTTCTGGTGGTGGATCAGATAGGTCAGGATGCGCGCCTCGAACGGTGTCAGGCGCAGCGCCAATCCGTCGCGCGTGATCACGCCAAGCTGCGTGTCCAGGACCAGCGCCCCCGCCCGGATGACCGGCCGGGCATGGCCCGCCGCGCGCCGGATCAGGGTCTGGGCCCGCAGCACCACCTCGTCCAGGCGGAACGGCTTGACCGCGTAATCATCGGCGCCGGCGCGGAAGCCCGCGACCTTATCGGTCCAGTCGCCCCGAGCGGTCAGGATCAGCACGGGCATCTCGATGCCCTGATCGCGCCAGCGGGTCAGCACCTCCAGCCCCGAAAGCCCGGGCAGCCCCAGATCGAGGATCGCCACGTCATAGCTTTCGGTGGCGCCCAGAAACTCGCCCTCGGTGCCGTTGGCGGCGTGGTCGGTCACGAAGCCCGCCGCTGCCATCGCCTCGGCCAGCTGGGCAGAGAGGGTCGGGTCATCCTCGACGATCAGGGCGCGCATCGGGTGGTCCTTTGTTCACGGGCTGGACGGCACGGGGCGGCGGGCCTGCATCTGCCCGCGACCCAGCACGTCGAGGAACCTGCCGTCGCGCGCATCCATGCGGATGTCCAGCGCCATTCGTCCCGCCGTCAGCAGCCGGAAGTGATAGACCAGATCGGCACCAAGCGCACGTTCCTCGGGCGTGGGCGGCACGGTCCGCGCCGCGATCAGCCTGCCGTCATAGCGCGCGGCCACGCGGGCTGCGGCCTCGTGCAGCGGCATCGGGCGGAAGGCGTCGGTCCAGGCATCCGCCTCGGCGGCGGGGGGCCAGATCTCGCCATCCCGCATGTCGGGCCAGGCCTCCTGCGCCGCAGGGGGCGGCGCCGGAAGCAGCAGGACCGTCAGCAGCAGGGGCAGAATCGGGCGGAGCATGTTCCCATCATCACCGATTGCGGGGAAACGAAAACCCAATGGTGCGTTGGTCTGCCGTTCGGCAGCCTGTCGCTAGACCGGTGCTGTCAGGGGCCGGACCGATTCGACCCCGTGCTGCAAAGGACAACTGGAATGACGATCAAATCCTTCGCCTTGGCCACCGCGATGGCCGCCCTTGTCGCCGCCGGCCCGGCGCTGTCGCAGGACCTGCCGCCGCTGCTGCAGGGTCTTGATCTGGGCGGGCTGAGCGTCGAGACCCGGCGCGACGGCCTGCGCGAATACGAGGGCCGCCTGCCCGACGGAACCGAGATCGAGGCGCGTTTTGACCTGGCGGGCAACCTGGTCAAGCTGGAGGCTGATGACGGCGCCTTGCCCGACGCCCTGATCCAGGCCGCGCTGCCCGAGGCGGTGCGCGCCCATCCGGCCCTCGCTCAGCTGGCCCGCATCACCGAGATCGAGACCGATTCTCGGTCTCTGGAAATCGAGGGCTATGATGCGGAAGGCGTCGAGATGAAGCTGCGCTTTGACCGCGCGGACCGCCTGATCGGCGCCGAGATCAAGCGCGGCGCCCTGCCGCAGGCGCTGGTGGACGAGATCCTGCCGCCTGCCATCCGCAATTCCGAGGTCTACGGCAATTTCGCTAGCATTGCCGGCATCCGGGCGGAGGGCGACCGCTTCGGCCTGAGGGGCCGCGACGGGTCGGGCGCGCGGATGGGGGCGCAGATGGATGCCTCGGGCGCCGTCCTGCGCTTTCGCGGCGATGACGATGACGACGGCCCGCGCGCCCGGATGCATGAGCGGATGAAAGAGCGGATGCAGGACCGCGACGAGGCGCGCGGCCCCGATCGCTGGCGCGGCGACGGCGACCGTCCCGGCCATGCGCGCGGCCCGATGGGGCGCGGGGCACCCGATCTGTCGATCGATACGGTCGCCATCAACCAGCGCCTGACCGAGGCTGGCTATGGCGGCTTCGGCCTGCTGCATCAACGGGGTCCGCGCCTGTCGCTTCAGGCGACCAATCCCGATGGCGAGCCGGTCACGCTGGAACTGGACCCGGCGGGCGAGATCCTGCGCGAGACCGCGCGCTGATTGCAGCCGCGCCGCAAGCACAACCGGGGGCCGCGTTTTCGCGGCCCTTTCGCTTTTGCGCGACAGATCAGCGAATTGCGGGCTTTCCGAAAAGGGATTGTCGGGCTAGCATCCCGCCTGACCGGCTGCGGAATGCACCGTCACGCAAGTGTCGCGGGGCGGCGCTAGACAGCGGGACTGACCACAGACAGGAGGGTTCTTTCCATGAATCGCATGAATCGTCGCAGCCTTTTGCGCGGTGCCGCCGCGACCGCCGGTGTCACCCTGGCCTCGCCCTATCTGGCACGGCGCGCCATGGCGCAGGGCGCGGGCACGGTGAATATCTTCGCTTGGGCCGGCTATCTGAACGACGAGATCCTCGGCGCCTTCACCGAGGCCACGGGCATCGCCACGAACTACACCCCCTATGGCACGAATGACGAGCTGCTGAACCAGCTTCGTGCGAATAACGGCGCGGGCTTCGATCTGATCTGGCCGACCGTGGACCGCGTGCCGAACTATGTCGAATTCGGTCTGGTCCAGCCCATCGACGAATCGCGCATCGAGGTGGACCGTGTCCTGCCGAGCGCGTGGGAGAACTCGGTCAATCTGGGCGCCGTCGTGAACGGCTCGCGCTATCAGGTGCCGACCGACTGGGGCACCGAGGCCCTGGCCTTCGACCGCGAGCAGAACCCGCTGGAATACGGCACGGCCTCCTATGGCGATCTCTGGGCCGAGGGCGCGCAGGCGACCGTGCGCGGCCATTCCTCGCTGGTGGGCCTGGGCCTCTGGCTGGAAGCCGAGGGCCGTCTGCCGCGCCCGCTGCTGGACGCCTTCACCTCGCCCGAGGCGCAGGTCGAGATCTTCGACGTGATCCTGGCCGAGGCGATCGCCCGCAAATCCGCCATCGTTCAGTTCTGGTCGAACGAGAACGAGGCTCAAGGCGCCTTCCGCGTCAATGGCGCCACGATCGGCCAGACCTGGGACAGCAGCGCCGCCGGCCTTGCGCGCGAGGGGCTGCCCATCGGCTTCATCGCGCCCCGCGAAGGCGCGCTGGCCTGGATGGAGGGTCTGTCGATCCCCTCGGGCGCCGAGAACCTGGATGCGGCCTATGCCTTCATCAACTGGTTCCTGACGCCGGAAGCGGGCGCGATGTATACCAACGCGACCTCGATCAACTCGACCGCGGTGGGTTCTGACCAGCTGATCTCGGACGAGGCCAAGGCGTTCTTCGCCGCCGCCTATCCGGGCGATGCGCTTGAAAAGCTGTGGTGGTGGCCGATTCAGGAAAGCTGGTATATCACCAAGCGCAACGAATATCAGGACCGCTTCCTGTCGGCCTGATCCCTGACAGCAAACACGACCGGGGCGGCGCAGGCCGCCCCCTTCACATGCAGGAGAGCCCATGTCCCATTCGGTCGAGCTTGCCCAGATCGGCATGACCTTCGGCACGACCCGCGCGGTCAGTGATGTCAGCTTCAAGGTGGAACAGGGCGAGTTCTTCTCGATCCTCGGGCCTTCGGGCTGCGGCAAGACGACGATCCTGCGCATGATCGCGGGCTTCATCGAGCCGACCGAGGGCCGCGTGCTGATCGGCGGGCGCGACATGAAGGGTCTGGGCCCCAACCAGCGTCCGACCGCGATGATCTTCCAGTCCCTGGCGCTCTTTCCGCTGATGCCGGTCTGGGAAAACATCGCCTTTGGCCTCGAGGCGCGCGGCGTCGGCAAGGCCGAGCGCCGGCGCAAGGCCGACGAGCTTCTGCGCCTGATCGCGCTGGAAGGCTATGGCGACCGGATGCCGGGCGAATTGTCGGGCGGCCAGCGCCAGCGCGTCGCCATCGCCCGCGCGCTTGCAGTCGAGCCGGGCGTCCTGCTGCTGGACGAGCCCCTGTCCGCGCTGGACCTCAAGCTGCGCCAGCACATGCGGGCCGAGTTGCGCGCGCTGCAGAAACGCACCGGCGTCACCTTCATCTACATCACGCATGACCAGTCCGAGGCGTTGGCCATGTCCGACCGCGTGGCCGTGATGTCGGCGGGCCTGCTGCAACAGGTCGCCACCCCGCGCGAGCTTTACGACAATCCCGCCACCGCCTTTGTCGCCCGCTTCGTGGGCGAGACGAACGCGATTTCTGGCCGCATCTCGGATGTGCAGGACGGGCGCGCGCGGATTGACACGGCGCTTGGCATCCTGTCGGGCCGGGCGGGGCAGGGCGCCCGCGCGGGCCAGCAGGGCACGATCTATATCCGTCCCGAGGCGCTGATGCCGGGCGATCCGGTCAATGCGCTGGACGCCCGGATCGAGCGCGTGGATTTCGAGGGCGCCTTTGCCCTGGTCCACGGGCGTTTCGCCGATGGCGCGGCGCTTGCGGCCTCGGTCCCCTCGACCCGGCTTGCCGACGCACCCGCACCGGGCGCCGAGACGCGTTTTGGCTTTGCCCCCGAACATGCGGTGGTGCTGGGCGATGCGTGATCTCTACGGCCGCTTCGGTCCCTGGCTTTCGACCGTCTTCCTATCGCTGGTCTTCATCTGGCTGGCGGGCATGGTTCTGGCGCCGAACCTGATGATGATCGACTATGCGCTGCGCCCGAACCTGCCGCCCGCCGCGATCGGTGGGCCGGATGACGGCTATTCGCTGAACAACATCCTCTATCTGGCGGGCGAGGCGACGCATCGCGCGATCTTCCTCAAGACGATCTGGGCCAGCGCGCTTGTGGCGCTGGTGACGTTTCTCGTCTGCTACCCGATCGCCTTCTGGATGGCGCAGCGGGCGACGACCGGGCAGCTCTCGGTCGCGCTGCTGCTGATCATCATCCCGTTCTTCATCAATGAGGTCCTGCGGACGCTGGCCTGGTTCATCATTCTGGCCTATCGCGGGCCGCTGAACGCGGTGCTGACCAATCTGGGGCTGATCGACGCGCCGATCCGCTGGCAGGGCGATGGGGGCGTGCTGGCGGCGATGGTCTACGCCTATATCCTGTTCATGCTGCTGCCGATCTACAACGCCATCGAATCGCTGGAGAAAGCGCAGATCGAGGCCGCGCGTGATCTGGGCGCCTCGCCCTGGCGCATCCATACCCGCGTGGTGATCCCCCATGCCAAGGCGGGGATCGCCACGGGCTTCGTCTTCACCTTCATGCTGGCGGCGGGCAGCTATGTCGCGCCCGCTTTGCTGGGCAGTCCCGGCAGCCGATGGTTCACCGAGATCATCTACAACTGGTTCTTCGAGGGCGGCGACTGGAACCGCGGCGCCGCCTATGCGCTGGTGCTGCTTGTGCTCTGCCTTGCCGTCGTTCTGATCACGCTGCGGATCGCGCGCGTCAATCTGGCGGATGTGGCGAAATGAGCGTGGCGGACCGGATCTTCAGGGGGCTCTTCGTCCTCTATCTCGCGGCCTTTGCGCTCTATCTCTTCGCGCCGCTGATCATCATGGGTGCGGCGGCCTTCAACGAAAGCCGCTTTCCGACCGTGATCCCGTGGCAGGGCACCACGACCGACTGGTTCGGGGCGATGTGGGCTGACCGGGCGATGTGGCAATCGCTGTGGACCTCGGTTCTGGTGGCGCTCTGCGTGGTTGTCGTGGTGGTCCCCGTGGGCACGGCGGCGGCGCTGGTGTTGACCTCGCTTCACGCTCGGGCGCGCAGCTTCGCCTATGCGGTCATGGTCTCGCCCCTGCTGACGCCGGGCGTCGTCATCGGCATCTCGACGCTGATCCTGTGGCGCCAGCTTGGCGTGGGCGGAGGCGTGTTCCTGATCGTGCTGGCGCAATCGACCTTTATCATCTGCTACGTCATGCTGATGGTGATGGCGCGGCTGCAACGCTTTGACCGCACGCAGGAAGAGGCCGCGCTTGGCCTTGGCGCCTCGCGCGGGATGGTGTTCCGGCGCGTTACGCTGCCTTTCCTCAAGCCCGCGCTGCTGGCTTCGGGCGGTCTGGCGGTGCTGCAATCGATCGAGAATTACAACACGACGCTGTTCGTGCGCGGGTTCGAGACGCCGCTGACCGTTTTCATCGCCACCAAGGTCCGCACCGGCCTGACGCCCGCCGTGAACGCGCTGGCGCTGGTCATCATCGTGGCGACCGTGCTGGGCGCCATCGCCTACGAGATCGCGCGCCGCCGTCAGGCGGCCCGTCCGCGCGGCTGAAAGCTTGCCCGGCGGCGCGTGGCGCGCAATCATGGCGCAGGGATGGCGGAAGGGTCGATGACGCGCGGCAAGGGCAGACGATGGGGGCGGCGGCTTGCGCTGACCGGCGCGGTCATCGCGCTGGCGGCGCTGGTCCTGACCGTGGGCGCAGCCCAGCTTGGCCGCGCCTTCATCACGGCCTCGGTCCCGCAGGGCGAGAACGTGCTGCGCCTGTCCCTGTCCGGCCTGCGTGGCGAGCTGGCCCGGTATGAACGCCTGCCCGAACTGATCGCCCATGAACAGCTTCTGGCGGATGCGCTGGCCGAAGATGCGCCGCGCGCGCAGATCGCGGCCGCGAACCTCTATCTGCGTCACGTCAACCAGATGATGGGATTGTCGGACAGCTACATCATGGCGCTGGACGGCACGACCATCGCGGCCAGCAATTTCGACGAAGAGATCAGCTTCGTCGGCCAGAACTTTGTTTACAGGCCCTATTTCAGCGACGCTGCCGCAGGCGACAAGGGACGGTTCTTCGCACTCGGCACCACATCGGGCAAGCGGGGCTATTACTTCGGCGCGCCGGTGCGCGACCGGGGGCGGGTCGTGGGGGTGCTGGCGCTCAAGGTCGATGTGGACGCGATCGAGGACAGCTGGCGGGCCGCCGAATACGAGATCATCGTCACCGATGCCGAGGGCGTCGTCTTTCTGGCCAGCCGCCGCGACTGGCATTTCCGGGCCTTTGCCGCCTTGTCACCCTCGGCCCGGATGCGGGTCGCGGAGACGCGGCGCTACGACAATCAGGCGCTGGAGCCCTTGCCGCTGCAGAAGCTGGGCTGGGTCGGCAGCCACCGCCTGATGCGGCTGGCCCTGCCCGAGGGGATGCGCGAATTTGTCGTGATCTCGGAACCCATGCCCGAGGCCGGCTGGACGGTGCAAGTCCTGCTGGACACGGCGCCCGCCTATCGGCAGGCCTTCTGGGCCTCGGTCGGGGCGCTGTTGCTGCTGGGGCTCAGCGTGGCGGGGCTGTTTGCGCTGGCGCAGCGCCGGGCGCGGCTGCGCGAGCGGCTGCAATTGCAGCGCGAGGCGCAAAGCCAGCTTGAGACCCGCGTGGCCGAACGCACCCGCGAACTGGCCGCGCTGAACACCCGCCTCGAGGCCGAGGTGTCCGAGCGCCGCGCCACCGAGGAGGAACTGCGCCGCACGCAGCGCCATCTGGTGCAATCGGCCAAATTGGCGGCGCTTGGCCAGATGTCGGCGGCTTTGTCGCATGAGCTGAACCAGCCGCTTGGCGCGGTCCGCAACTTTGCCTCGAACGCGCTGACGCTGCTCGACCGGGGCCGCGCGCCCGAAGCGCGCGAGAATGTCGGCCGCATCATCGGCCTGACCGACCGCATGACCGAAATCGGCCGCACCCTGCGCAACTTTGCCCGCAAGCCCAATTCGCAACTGGCGGTGATCGACCTGCAGGACGTGCTGCGCGACGCGCTGGAGGTGATCGCCTGGCGCATGGGCAAAAGCCCGACCCGGATCGAGACCGACCTGCCCGAAGGCCCGATCCTGATGCGCGCAGGCGCCGTGCGGTTCCAGCAGGTGATCGTCAACCTGCTGTCGAACGCGCTGGACGCGCTGGAGGGGCAGGAGGATGGCGTCATCCGCATCACCCTGCGCGAGGCGGGCGACAGGCTGGTTCTGGACGTGTCCGATAACGGGCCGGGCATTCCGGCGGGGCTTGAGGAACGCATCTTCGACCCGTTCTTCTCGACCAAGGGTGTCGGCGCGGGCCTTGGCCTTGGCCTGTCGATTTCCTTCAACATCATCAAGGATTTCGGAGGCGAACTTCGGGTCCTGCGGCAGCCGCGCGGGGCCTGTTTCCAGATCGACCTGCCGCGCCTCTCCGCCAACGAGGCCGTCGCATGAGCCGGGGCCGCATCCTGCTGGTCGATGACGAGGAGGACATGCGCCTGTCCACCGCGCAGGCCCTCGACCTCGACGGTTTCGAGATCGAGGCCCTGCCCGACGCGCAATCGGCGCTGGACCGGGTGGGCTTCGGCTTTGACGGGATTGTCATCACCGACATCCGGATGCCCGGCATGGACGGGCTGACCCTGATGAACCGCATCCGCGAGATCGACGCCGAGATCCCGGTGATCCTGCTGACCGGGCATGGCGACATCCAGCTTGCCGTCCGCGCCATGCGCGAGGGGGCGCATGACTTCATCGAAAAGCCCTTCGATACCGGGCAATTGTCCAAGATCGTGGACAGGGCGCTTGAATATCGCCGCGTCGTTCTGGAGAACCGCGTCCTGCGGGCGGCGGCGGGACAGGCCGACGATCTGGAATTGCGGCTGGTCGGCCGCTCGAACGTGATGGTCGATCTGCGCCGCCGCCTGCGCACCATCGGCCCGACCGAGGCAGACGTGCTGATCGTGGGCGAGACCGGCACCGGCAAGGAGGTCGTAGCCCGCGCGCTGCATGACCTGTCGCCCCGCGCCCGCAAGCCCTTCATCGCCATCGACTGCGCCGCCTTGCCCGCCGCGCTGATCGAATCCGAGCTGTTCGGCCATGAAGCCGGCGCATTTCCCGGCGCGCTGCGGGCGCGTTACGGCAAGTTCGAACATGCGCGCGGCGGGACGATCCTTCTGGACGAGATCGGCTCGATGCCCTGGGACATGCAGGGCAAGCTGCTGCGGGTCGTGCAGGACCGCGTCATCTCGCCCCTGGGCGCCAACGAGGATCGGGCGCTGGACGTGCGCTTCATCGCCACCTCGCGGCGCCCGCTGGAGGACGAGGTCGCGGCCGGCCGGTTCCGGGCGGACCTGCTCTATCGGCTGAATGTCGTGACGCTGAACGTGCCGCCTTTGTCGGCCCGGCGCGAGGATGTGCAGCTTCTGTTCATCAAGCTGGTGCAGGAGGCGGCCGCCCGTCATCGCCGTCCGCCCGTCTCGGTGCCGCCGCAATTGCTGGCCGAGATCGCGGAACGCGACTGGCCCGGCAATGTCCGCGAATTGCGCAATGCCGCCGACCGCCACGCACTTGGCATCGCCTTGCAGCCCGCCGAGAAGGTCAGCCCCGAGCAGATGCGCCTGGCTCATCGGGTCGCCGCCTTCGAGCGCGACCTGATCGTGGCGACGCTGGCGGCGCATGGCGGAAGGCTGAAGCCGGTCTATGAAACGCTCGGTCTGTCGCGCAAATCGCTCTACGAGAAGATGCAGAAATACCGGATCGACAAGACTCACTATGTCGATGCAGCCGAGGATGACGGCCCCTGATGGGAAGATTCCCACCCATCGCCAGAGGCCGATGTTACCGAATCCACCCATCACACCGCTGCGAGCGCCAATTATTTCCGCTCGGCCTGCATGGCGGAATTGCGCCAGACGCATGGCGGCCGCTAGCTGGGCGCGTTCTCGGGGAAGGCAACGCGCCTCGCCCCGTTTCCATTGGGAGGATCTCATGCGTTTGACCACTGCCGCCATCGCGGCTGCCGCCGCCTTCGCCCTGTCGCCCGCCTTCGCCCAGGAGGACCGCTCGGACTGGCCCTCGAGCCTGACGATCGGCACGGCCAGCCAGGGCGGCACCTATTTTATCTATGGCACCGGTCTGGCCGGCCTCATCACCCAGAGCCTCGGCGTCAACGCCTCGGCCGAGGTGACGGGCGGCCCCGTGCAGAACGCGACCCTGGTCGAGACCGGCGATCACCAGATCGGCCTAGTGACGATGGGCCCGGCCTACGAGGCCTGGACCGGCAACAGCGAACTGGCGCCGGGCGTCGAGCATGCCTCGATGCGCGCGCTCTTCCCGATGTATCAGACCCCGTTCGAGGCGGTGGCGCTGCAATCCTCGGGCATCGCCGACGTCATGGACATGAACGGCAAGCGCGTCTCGGTCGGCCCGGCCGGCGGCACCGCCGCGACCTACTGGCCGCGCTTCTTCGAAGTGCTGGGCGTTCAGGCCAATATCAGCTATTCGGGCGCCAATGACGCGACCAGCCAGGTCAAGGACGGGCTGATCGACGCCTTCGCCTTTGCCGCCGGCGTGCCGATCAGCGCCTTCGCCCAGATCGCGGCGGAAAACCCCGTCAACATCTTCGGCTTCACCGAGGAACAGCGCGACCAGATCCTGGAGGCCCTGCCCGAAGTGTCGGCCTTTGACGTGCCGGGCGGCCTGTATCAGGGCTTCCCCGACGGGCACCTGACGGTCGCCATGTGGAACTTTGCCATCGCGCATGAGGACATGCCCGAAAGCCTCGCCTACGAAATCACCAAGCTGGTGATGGAGAACAACGAGGCGATGATGCAGATCCACGCCACCGCGGCCGAAACGCTGCCGGAAAACGCGAACCAGAACACCTTCCTGCCCTATCACCCCGGCGCGCTGCGCTATTTCGACGAGAAGGGCATCGAGATCCCCGCCGAACTGCGCGGCTGATCCCGATCCGACCTTGCCGGAGGCCCCGTCTGACGGGCCTCCGGTCCTTCACAATCCATGAACGGCCCGGCTGCGGTCAACCGACTGCGCGCCCGCGCCGACGGAGACCCCAACATGTCAGCCCAAGCTGCCCCATCGGCAGAGACCGGGCCCGTCATCGCGCAAGGCGTGGATGACGAGCCGATGGCATCCAACCAGCGCGACCCCAAGGGCCGCGCGGGGATGCTGATCGCGGTTCTCGCCGCCGCCTACACCGTCTTTCACCTCGTGGTCATGGTCTTCTACCCGCTGGAGACCTGGACCTACCGGATGTTCCATCTCTGCGGGGGGCTGCTGATCGGCTTCCTGACCTATTCGGCGCTGAGCCAATCCTCGACCGAGACCGAGGACCGGCCGCGCGGTCCGCTTGAACTGGCGCTGCTGGCCGTGGCTGTCGGGGGCATCGGCTACGGCTTCCTGATGGTCGCCTATGCCTGGGGCGGCTGGTGGCTGGCGGGCGCGGCGCAACCGCCGCGGATGGTCTTCCAGACCTACGGCCTCCCCCTGGCCATCGGCACCGCCGCCGCGATCCTGTCCGGCTGGCTGTTCTCGACCCGGTCGCGGTCGCGCATCCACCTGCCCGACATGCTGCTGGGCCTCGCGGCGATCGCGGTCATGGGCTACATCCTCTTTGTCGTGGGCGCGCTGCGGATGCGGGCGGGGACGGCCCTCGCACAGCCGGGCGATCTGTGGGCGGCCGTGACCGGCGTCCTTCTGATCCTGGAACTGGCGCGGCGGCTGACGGGTCTGGCCCTTGTCGCCATTGTCGGCGTCTTCATCGCCTACAGCTTCCTCGGGCCCTGGCTGCCGGGCTTCCTGAACCATCGCGGCTACAGCGCCACGCGGTTCTTCACCTACATCTTCACCGATCAGGGCGTGCTGGGCGACCCGATCGCGGTCAGCTCGACCTACATCATCCTGTTCATCGTCTTCGCGGCCTTCCTGCAGGCCTCGAAGGTGGGCGACTATTTCGTCAACTTCGCCTTTGCCTGCGCGGGCCAGGCGCGGGGCGGTCCGGCCAAGGTCGCGGTCTTCGCATCGGGCCTGATGGGCATGATCAACGGCACCTCGGCGGGCAATGTGGTCTCAACCGGCTCGCTGACCATTCCGCTGATGAAGAAGGTCGGCTATTCGCCCAAGACCTCGGCCGCGGTCGAGGCGACGGCCTCGTCGGGCGGGCAGATCCTGCCGCCGATCATGGGCGCGGGCGCCTTCATCATGGCCGAGGTGACGGGCATTCCCTATACCGACATCGTCATCGCCGCGATCATCCCGGCGCTGCTGTATTTCGTCTCGGTCTATTTCATGGTCGATCTTCAGGCGCTGAAGCTGAACATGAAGGGTCTGCCGCGTTCGGAACTGCCGCGCTTCGACGTGCTGGTAAAGCAGGTCTACCTGTTCCTGCCGATCATCATCCTGATCTACACGCTGTTTGCGGGCTATTCCGTGATCCGTGCGGGTGCGATGGGGATGGCGGCGGCCGCAATGGTCAGCTGGCTGACCCCGCACAAGATGGGGCCGGTCCAGATCTTCCGCGCGCTGGAACTGGGCGCCAAGATGTCGATCCAGATGGTCGCGGTCTGCGCGGCAGCGGGCATCATCGTCGGTGTCATCGCGCTGACGGGCGTGGGCGCGCGCTTCTCGGCGCTGCTGCTGACCATCGCCGGGCAGAGCCAGTTGCTGGCGATGTTCTTCGCCATGTGCATCTCGATCATCCTGGGCATGGGGATGCCGACGACGGCGGCCTATGCGGTCGCGGCGGCGGTCGTGGCGCCGGGTCTGATCAGCCTGGGCGTGCCGGTCCTGGTCGCGCATTTCTTCGTCTTCTACTATGCGGTGATGTCGGCCATCACGCCGCCTGTCGCCTTGGCCGCCTATGCGGGGGCGGGGTTGTCTGGATCGGATCCGATGAAGACCTCGGTCGAGGCCTTCAAGCTGGGTCTTGCCGCCTTCATCGTGCCGTTCATGTTCTTCAATTCGCATGAGCTTCTGATGCAGGGCGAGACGCTCGACATCGTCCACGCGACCGCGACGGCGCTTCTGGGCATGTTCCTGCTGTCTGCGGGCGTAATCGGCTACTTCTTCGGTCCGGCCGCCACGGTCGTGCGGGTGATCCTGCTGGCGGCGGCGCTGTCGATGATCGCGGTCGGCTGGCTGACCGACATCGTGGGCCTGTCGGTCGCGGTGGCGCTGTTCCTGTGGCAGCGCAAGATGGTGACAGCAGGAGCATTGGCGCGGGGTCAGACCGACTGAGCCGGCCGAGACAGCAACGATCAAGGGGGCGGGCCTGCGGGTCCGCCCCTTTTTCGTGGTCGTTCCGGCAGGGAAGGTCGCGGCTGTATCGAAGGCCTCTCCGGCATCGCTGGCCCGCACCATATCCGGGCTTCTGAGGGAGCGGTCGCGGGTCTGGCTGGCCTGGGCAGGCTGGCCAGCAGATCTGCATCCGGGTTAGGCGCCCTGTCAGATGACTGGCCTGCATCAGGGGGAGCGGTCGGACGGTTCAGTGACCTGGTGGGCCCAGATCCACAATCCCGCGCGGCACGCTCCGTCAGGCAAAGAAAAAGGCGCGCGGGCTGTCCGCGCGCCCCATTCCGGGCAAGGGTGGGATCAGCGCGTCAGCGGCCGATCACCTGGCAGTCACGCGCCCGGCTCTGCAACCTCTCGCAGGCAAGTTGCGCCTGTGCGCGGGTCAGGTTCACGAATTGCGCGTCAAAGCCCCGCCGCGTGTCGGCGATGTTGCGCCGTGACGAGCCAAGGACGCCGCCATCCTGCAGGGCAAGGCTCAGCAGCGCGCGCTCGGCCTCGGCCTGCGAGGTGAAGAGGCCAAGCGAGACCGCCCAGCCCCGGCCCGCATCGGCGGGACGGCGCACGATCTCCAGCGATTCGGGATTGCCCAGATCGCCTTCGCCCATCGCCGCCAGGATCACCGTCTCCGAACGCGGCCGCGGCGGGGGAGAGCTGTTCAGGCTGAGGCTGCCCGCGGGCGCGGTTTCGACCGGGGCAGGGGCTGCGGCAGGGGCGGCAAGGCTGGCCGTCGCTGTTTCGCCTGTCGCGCGTTCGCGGTTCGGCGCGGCGCGCGGGCGCAGCGAGGATGCCAGAACCGGCGCGGCGAGGCTTGCCGTGGCGACGGGTTCGGCAGCGGGGGCCGCCTCGGCGACGGCTTCGGCGACCGCTTCGGCGACTCGGCTGCCGGGCCGGGCCCTCGGGCGCAGGCTGTTGGCGAGTGCAAGACCGGCCGCGGGCGCGGGCGTTGCAACGCTGGCACCGGCCTGCCGCAAGGCCTCGGTCAGGTCAGGCACGGGTGCCGCCGAGGCCGAGGCCACAAGGCTGGCGGTCGGCGCGGGTGCCGGCGCCGCTGCGGGCCGCGCGACCGGCGCGGGAGAGGCATCCAGCACCAGCCGCTGCGGCTCGGGCTGGGTCGCGGCGGGGGTCGGCTCGACCTGCGCGCGGCGGGTGGTCGCCTGGCTCAGCATCCGGGGCCGCTGCGGACGCACCTCGCGGACGCGATCGGGGATGCGCGGGAAGCTGGCATCCAGCAGTTCCGCCATGACCTGGTTGCGATGCGCGGTCGAGGTGCCGCCGAAGACCGTGGCGATCAGCCGCTTGTTGCCGCGCTGCGCCGAGGCCGTCAGGTTGAAGCCCGCCGCCCGCGTATATCCGGTCTTGATCCCGTCCGCGCCCGGATAATCGTCCAGAAACCGGCGGTTGGTCGAGGCGACCTGCGCCACGCCCGCATCCGCCGAGCGGCGCGAGAACAGGTTGTAATATTGGGGGAAATCATAGAACAGGTGGCGCCCGAGCACGCTCATGTCATGAGCGGTCGAGAAATGCCCCTGCTGCGTCAGGCCATGCGCGTTGCGGAACTGGGTGTTGTTCATCCCGAGCGCGCGCGCCATCTGGGTCATCTGCTGGGTGAAGGCCTCTTCCGAGCCCGCCAGCCCCTCGCCGATGGCGGTCGCCGCGTCATTGGCCGAACGGATCGCGGCGGCGCGGATCAGGTAGCGCAACTCGATCTGCTGGCCCGGCCGCAGCCCCAGTTTCGAGGGCGGCTCGTTCGCGGCCTTGCTGGAGATGGTGAAGCGCGAATCCAGCCGGACACGGCCGCTTTCGATGGCGTGGAACGCCATGTAGAGCGTCATCATCTTGGTCAGCGAGGCCGGATGCAGCCGCGTATCCGCGTTCTGGCGGAAGACCGGCTGGCCCGTCCGGGCATCCATCACATAGGCCGCGAAAGGGGCAGCCGATGCCGTCGGCGTCATCGTCACGGTCAGGACGGGCAGCACAAGAAAGGCCACTGCCCACAACCGGAATGCGGTAAGGAATCGGTTCACTGTCTCGGTCTCTCTGCCTCTGCGGGCATGTCGTTTGTCGCATGCCCGTCGTTAATGGAACGACAATAGCATGGGCCCATTTTCCTTGAAACCACGCATTCGACATATTTTGGCATTCCTGCGGACCTTCCTTGCGGTGCTGCGACGGCAGGCCCCGGCCTCGGGGGCTTTCATCCCTGCGGGTTTCGACTATATTCGACTGTGCAAGCTTCGCGCCGGGCGCGGGCTGTGCCGCCCATGCCGCGCCCCGTTGAAACGATTCAGACGCAGATGACCCATCGGATGACAGACAGCGACCGTCCCGACGACCAGTCCGAACTCGCGGTCAAGCCGCGCACCCGGTCTCAGCGCCCGCCCATGTACAAGGTGCTGATGCTGAACGACGATTTCACGCCGATGGAATTCGTGGTGCATGTGCTGGAACGGCTGTTCCACATGACCCATGCCCAGGCAATCGAGATCATGCTGACCGTCCACCGCAAGGGGGTGGCGGTGGTCGGCGTCTTCTCGCATGAAGTGGCCGAGACGAAGGTCGCGCAGGTGATGGAACTGGCGCGCCGACAGCAGCACCCGCTGCAATGCACCATGGAAAAAGAGTAGCCCGTGACACAATCCAGACTGGACCTGGCCTTCCCGGACGGCCATCCCGGAGGCGAGGTTCTTGTGATCGGGGCGCGCGCCGCTGATCCGCTGACATCGCTTGATCCCGCGCGCACGCGCATCCTTCAGGGCCATTTCCCCGACCATCAGGGCCTGTCGGCGCGCGGCTGGCGGGTCGGTCCTGCGGTCGAGGGCGGCTTTGATCTGGTCCTGCTGTTCCTGCCGCGCGCCAAGGCGGCAGCGCGGGCGGCCATCGCCGATGCGGCGGGGCGCCTCCAGCCCGGCGCGGCCCTGTGGATCGACGGGCAGAAGACCGATGGCGTGGACGCCATCCTGCGCGAGCTGCGCGCGCTGGCTCCGGTGGACGAGGTTCACAGCAAGGCGCATGGCAAGATCTTTCGCGCGACCATCCCGGAGGGAGACTGGCTGCCAGAGAACTGGAAAGCAGCCCGCGCCGAGGTCGCGCCGGGCTTCGTGACCGGGCCCGGCGTCTTTTCGGCCGACGGGATCGACCCGGGCTCGGCCCTGCTGGCGGCGCATCTGCCGGAACGGATGCCGACGCGCGTCGTCGATCTGGGCGCAGGCTGGGGCTGGCTGTCGGCGCAGGTCCTGGCGCGTCCCGGGGTCGAGCAGCTGCATCTGGTCGAGGCCGATCATGCCTCGCTGGAACTGGCACGGCGCAATCTGGACGATCTGCGCCTGCATTTCCACTGGGCCGATGCCCGCGACTTCCGGCTGCCCGATCCGGTGAACGGCGTGGTGATGAACCCGCCCTTCCACGAGGGCCGGCAGGCCGACCCGAAACTGGGCGCGGCCTTCATCGCGACTGCGGCGCGGCTGCTGACGGGGGCAGGGCGGCTGTGGATGGTAGCCAACCGCCATCTTCCCTACGAAACGGTTCTGGCGCAGCATTTCGGTCAGGTCCACGAGATCGGCGGCGACAACCGCTTCAAGGTGATCGAGGCGACAGCGGCGGGCAAGGGTCAGGCCGGCAGGCCATCCAACCCCGCGAAACCGACCATGAGGCGGCGGCGATGAGCCTGTCGATCCAGGGCAAGACCGCCATCGTCACCGGCGCGGGGCGCGGGGTGGGGCTGGCCATCGCGCGCCATCTGGCCGAACGCGGCGCCAATGTCATGTTCGCCGACGGAGACGAGGCCGCGCTGAACCAGGCCGTCGCGGATTACGACGGCGACGCCCATGTGCGCCGCTTCGTGGGCAACATGGCCGAGAAGCTGGCCATGGCGAACCTGCTTTCCGCCACGATCGACGCTTTTGACCGGGTGGACGTGCTGGTCAACGCGCATCGCTTCGTGCGGTCGTCGGACCCGCTGGACACCGATATCGAGGCGCTGGACGAGATGCTGCGCCAGAACCTGCTGGCCGGCTTGCGTCTGTCGCAGATGGTCGCGCGCCGCATGATCCGGCAGGCCGAGGACGAGCCCGGCAACGGCCAGAGCGGCGCCATCGTCACCATCTCGACCCTGGCCGCGCGGCGGCCGCAGCCCACGATGCTGGGCTATTCCATCGCCTGCGCCGCGCAGGAACAGGCGGTGCGGGGGCTTGCGCTGTCGCTAGCACCGCACCGCATCCGCGTGAACGGCGTCAGCTTCGCCAGCGTCATGTCGCACGAGATGCAATGCACGCTGAAGGACATCCCCGAGAAGCGCGCGCAGATCATCGCGGGCACGCCCCTGGGCCGGATCGCGCCTGCGGACGAGCTGGCCGAGACGGTGCATTACCTTGTCAGCGACGCGGCGCGCTTCGTCACGGGGCAGATCATCACGGTCGATGGCGGGCGCAGCCTGGTCGATCCGGTCGCGGCGCAGATCCTCTAGGTTTCGGGATATGCGGCGCGGCAGGCCTCGACCGCGCGTTCGGCGCTGGCAGACAGCGCGTTGCGGCGCGCGACCAGGCCGTCGCGCTTGCGCGCCTCGGCGACCGGGTCGATGGGGACGCGGAAACGCTCGGTCTCCAGCTCGTCGCGCCAGCAGCCATAGGTGGTGATGACGGGCTTGCCCTCGCGGTCGGTCGTGACGGTCTGGCATTGCGCCAGCCGCGACCGCACGACCTGCCGCTCGTCCCAGGCATAGCCGCGCGCCAGATTGCCCTCGACCTCGGCCAGAAGGCTGTTCACGGTGCGGTATTCGGTCGTGTTTCGGCTGATGCAGCGTTCCTGCGGCGTGCCGCAGGCGGCAAGCGCCAGCGGCAGGGCCAGGATCAGGGCGCCGGTGATGTTGCGGGGCATGGCAGGTCTCGTTACAGGTTTTCCGACAGCTAGCCGCACCGAGGCGGCAAAGGCAAATCACGAATGAGGTCCGCCATGGAAGAACAGCGCCGCCGCGCCGCCAGCTGGTTTCGGGAATTGCGCGACCGGATCGTCGGCGCCTTCGAGGCGCTGGAGGATCGCGGCCCGGGCGATCTGCCGCCGGGCCGGTTCGAGGTGACGCCCACGGAACGGGCGGGCGATGGCGGCGGCGGGCTGATGTCGGTCATGCGCGGCGGCCGCGTCTTCGAGAAGGTCGGCGTGAACTGGTCCGAGGTCCACGGCACCCTTGCCCCCCGCGCACAGGCCGCGATGGCCGCCCGCGGTGTGCCGGGGATGGAGGCCGATCCGCGATTCTGGGCCTCGGGGATCAGCCTCGTCGCGCATATGCGGAACCCGCACGCCCCCGCTGTCCACATGAACACCCGCATGTTCTGGACCCCGGGCGCCTGGTGGTTCGGCGGCGGCTCCGACCTGAACCCCTGCCTCGAATATCCCGAGGACACGGCGCATTTCCACGACACGCTGCGCGCCGCCTGCGCCCCGCACGGCGCGGGCTACTACGACCGCTTCAAGGCCTGGGCGGACGAGTATTTCTTCATCCCCCATCGAGGCCGGGCGCGCGGCGTGGGCGGCATCTTCTACGACGACCTGAACACCGGCGAATGGGAGGCCGACTTCGCCTTTACCCGCGCCGTGGGCGAGGCCTTCCTGCCCGCTTTCCTGCCCCTGGCCGAGGCGCGCATGACCCAGCCCTTCACCGCAGGCGACCGCGATGCCCAGCTGATCCATCGCGGCCTCTATGCGGAATATAATCTCGTCTACGACCGTGGCACCAAGTTCGGTCTGGAGACGGGGCATAACGCGGATGCGGTGCTGATGAGCCTGCCACCCTTGGCGAAGTGGGTTTAGGAGGGCGGTCTTGGAGCGGCCTTGGGAACACTATAGCGACTTGCCCGAGGACGAGCGGTTCAGCGCTATCCTGAAGTTCTGCACCCTTGAAACGGCCAGGATAAAGTATGAGCTTCACATCTTTCGCGGGCTTTACGGTTCAGATCCGCGCCGCGTCGAGGTCTTGAACCGCGCGGCGCCCGAGATCGCCCAGCTTCTTCAGGACCTGCTGTTTGACGATATCGTCATCCGACTGTGCCGCTTACTTGATCCACCAGAAGACCGGCGTGGAAACGTCAATTTTGGGTTGAGGCTTCTGATTGCCCTCGCACCGAAAGACACCTCGCTTGAATTGGCAACAGAAGTTGAGGTCGCTTTTGACTTGGCCGCTAAACTGAAGGAACGTCGGGACAAGCACATCGCGCATAACGATGGCAATTCCAAGCGCGCGGATTGCGCCAAAGGTTGGGTTAGCTTGGCCGACATTCAGGCTGCGTTGGATCGAATAGACGACGTTGTCGTCAGATTGCACCTGACATGTCGCAAGGTCTCTATAGAAACCGACCCCATTTTGGCGAGAGAGCCTGAAATGGCGCTGTTGCGCGCGCTTCACCTAGGCGCAGATGCGCTGGACAAGGCGCGCGATGACTACCTGCAGCGGGCAATGCATGACCGAGGGCATGTTCCGAAGCCGCTCGCTTGGCTTCCTGATTGGCTGAGATAGGCGCGGCGGCAGGTCAGAGGCTGTCAGGCGTCAGACATCCAACTCCTCGACGAACCGCGCATTCTCCTGAATATACTCGAACCGCAATTCGGGCTTCTTGCCCATCAGCCGTTCGACCAGATCGCCGGTCTCGCCGCCCTCATCATCGTCGATGCTGACCCGGATCAGCTTGCGCGTCTTGGGGTTCATCGTCGTGTCCTTGAGGTCCTTGGCGTCCATCTCGCCCAGACCCTTGAATCGCTGCACGTCGATCTTGCCGCGCCCGCCAAGGCCCTTGGCCAGCATCCGCTCCTTCTCCGCGTCGTCGGCCACATAGACGCGGTGCGCGCCCTGCGTCAGGCGGTAAAGCGGCGGGCAGGCCAGATAGAGGTGGCCCTTGTCGATCAGCGGCCGCATCTGCGTGAAGAAGAATGTCATCAGAAGGCTGGCGATATGGGCTCCGTCCACATCGGCGTCGGTCATGATGATGATCTTGTCATAGCGCAGGTCATCGACGTTGAACTTTGAGCCCATCCCTACGCCAAGCGCCTGACAGAGATCGTTGATCTCCTGATTGGCGCCCATCTTTGATGACGCGGCGCCCAGCACGTTCAGGATCTTGCCGCGCAGCGGCAGCAGCGCTTGGTTCGTGCGGTCGCGGGCCATCTTGGCCGAACCGCCAGCCGAATCGCCCTCGACGATGAACAGCTCGGTTCCGTCGCGGTTCGTGGCGCTGCAATCGACCAGCTTGCCGGGCAGGCGCAGCTTTTTCGTCGCCGTCTTGCGGGCGGTTTCCTTTTCCTGCTTGCGCCGCAGCCGTTCCTCGGCCCGCAGGATCAGGAAATCGAGGATCGCCCCCGCCGATTTCGTGTCCGAGGCAAGCCAGTTGTCGAAATGGTCGCGCACGGCGCCCTCGACCAGACGGGCAGCCTCGGTCGTGGCCAGCCGGTCCTTGGTCTGGCCCACGAATTCAGGCTCGCGGATGAAACACGAGACCAACGCGCAGCCCCCCGTCACCAGATCGTCGCGCAGGATCTGCGCGGCCTTCTTGTTGCCGACCATCTCGCCATAGGCGCGGATGCCCTTGAGGATCGCGTTCCAGAAGCCCATTTCATGCGTCCCGCCCTCGGGGGTGGGGACGGTGTTGCAATAGGACTGGATGAAGCCGTCGCGCGAGGGCGTCCAGTGGATCGCCCAATCGACCTTGCCCGGCGCGTTGAAGCGCTTGAAATCGACGCTGCCGGCAAAGGGGCGGTCGGAATAGGTGGTCACGCCCTGCAGCGTCTCGGCCAGATAATCGGCCAGACCGCCGGGAAAATGGAACACGGCCTCGCAGGGCGTCTCGCCGTCGTCGATCTCGGATTTCCAGCGGATCTCGACGCCCGAGAACAAATAGGCCTTGGACTTCACCATCTTGATCAGCCGCGCGGGCTTGAAGCGGTGATGGCCGAAGATCTGTTCGTCCGCGTGGAAGGTCACGGTGGTGCCGCGCCGGTTCGGGGCCGAGCCTATCCTGGCCACCGGGCCTTCGGGAATGCCGCGCGAAAATCGCTGTTCGAAGAGCTCCTTGTTCCGCGCGACCTGCACGACCATCAGGTCCGACAGCGCGTTCACGACCGAGGCGCCCACCCCGTGAAGCCCGCCCGAGGTCTGGTAGGTGTCGCCCGAGAACTTGCCCCCCGCATGCAGCGTGCAGAGGATGACCTCCAGCGCGGACTTGCCGGGAAACTTGGGATGGGGGTCGATCGGGATGCCGCGTCCGTTATCGCGCACCACGACGCTGTAATCGGCCAGCAACTCGACCTCGATCCGGGTGGCGTGGCCGGCCACTGCCTCGTCCATCGAGTTGTCGAGGATCTCGGCCACGAGGTGATGCAGCGCGCGTTCATCGGTGCCGCCGATATACATGCCGGGCCGCTTGCGCACGGGCTCCAGCCCTTCCAGCACCTCGATCGAGGATGCGGAATAGGCGTCGCTGGCGGCGTTGCCGGAAAGAAGATCGTCAGCCATGGGTTCGTCGTCCTGTCGTCTGATTGGCCGACTGTATCTCATGGCGCGGGGCAGGGCGGCAAGGGCTTGTGGCCGCCCGCCGGTTCAGACCCATCCCTTGCGGCGCTATCAGGCAGGTTCGGCCAGCCGTGCCTGCCACATGCGCTGAAAGGCGGGGCGGTCCTGACAGGCGGTCAGCCAGGCTGCGATGCCCGGCCATCTGCGCGCCATGCGGGGATCGGTCCAAGCGTAGCGGACGATCTCGGCCATGTTGAGGTCGGCCACGGTGAAGCGCCCGCCGACCAGATGGCCGCCATGGGCCGCCAGATGATCCTGGACCACGCGCAGCGGCCGCTCCAGCCGCGAAATCGCGTCGTCGATCAGCGCACGGTCGCCGGCATCGGCCTGCGGACGGGTCAGCATCTGGATGGTCAGGGCGTCGGGCTCGATCCCGGTTGCGGCATAAAGCGACCATTGCAGCATCAGCGCCTCCTCGGCCGCGTCCTGCGGTCCAAGCGGGCCGCCATGCTTGCGCGCCAGATGCAGCGTCGCGGCCAGCGATTCCGAGAGGACCAGCCCGTCATCCTCGATCACCGGAATGGCGCCTGCGGGCGACAGGGCCAGGAATTCGGGGCTGCGCGTGTTCAGCGGCGCGCCCTTCGCGGTGGCATCGGCCAGACGGTAGGCCTGGATGACCGGGCGCTGCTCGAAGGGCAGGGACAGTTCGTGACACAGCCAGATGACGCGCGAGGCGCGCGAACGGGTGACGCCGTGGATGATCAGCATTTGCGGTCCTTTCGACACATGCGCGCAGCATGAGCCGCGGGCTTGATCTGGCGCAAGGCGGGGCATGTGAAATTCATGTAACGGGATCGTGACATCACCCGACAGGAGAAGGCTCATGGACGTCCCCGCTCCGACCGCGCCCGAGACTATGCCGCCCGAAGGCGCAGCCGAGGCCCAGCCCGCCGCCGCGCCCCCTGCGCCCGAG
>NZ_JAUVVF010000020.1 GCF_030604785.1 Paracoccus sp. (in: a-proteobacteria)
GAGGCTCGATCGAGGACTACAACGACAACCACCCGCACTCAGGGCTGAGAATGCGCTCGCCCCGCGAGTTCATCGCAGCCCAAACCGCAACCGCCTGAGTGTCCGGTGAAACGGGGGCAAGACCACCTTCCGCTATAAGAGTCGCGGAAACACGGCTATCGTGGGCCGCCACGCGGCAGTTTTCGAACAGGGGCGTTTCAGGCTTCGGAGTTGGCCGGCCTGGATGCTATGGGCGATAATCCATGTCTATCTCCTGGTCGGGTTCCGGAACCGGTTCCTCGTCTCAGTGCAGTGGCTTTGGCGCTACCTCACCTTTGAACGCGGCGCTCGCCTGATTACGGAACACGTGAGTGGGACAATGGATTGCGCAACTCGATCTCTAGGTGATCGCGCGAACCCGCGCGCATGTTGCCAGATTGATGGTCGGGACAGTGATCATCAATGCAAGCGTCCCGAACCACACTAGTCTGTCGGGTCAGGGTGCTATGCCAAGTCCCCCAACCGGTACGTTGAGCGTTTTGCCTGCTAACGTGGCACAAAACTGGCGTCTGAAGCCTCTTCCGCGGAGATAAGATGCGTTAGCAGATGGTGCTTGTGCCGAGCCATCTATCAAAATGGATCCCTCGGACCAGTACCGCGCGCGTCAGGCACGGTGCAGATGCGCCACCAACCTTTCCGGCGCCTTTTGATCCGGCGGTGCATTCGCTCTGCAGCTCACATCCCCGAGGTGTCTCTGATGGTTGATTTGCAGGGAGCTCTGCAAATCAACCTTGAAGCTAAGTCACCCGATTCACCACAGTGTCTCTTCCCGGTCATAGTAGCGGCGCGAGGCGGCAGCGACGAAGCCCGCGGCATCCAGCGGCACGACCCCCGCGTCGCGCGTCACGCCCGCCGCCTCAAGCAGCGCGTCGGCAGTCTCGTCCGCGCCGATGGCCTTGGAATGGGCGAAGGCGTCCGAGACGAAGTCAATGGCCGGCTTGTAGCGGGACAGCGCCTCGGAATCCTCGGCCGACAGCGCCAGCGCCACCGCGTCGAAGAAGACCGAGGGTTGACCGGCCAGCTGTTCTTCCGCTCGGCCGCGCTGCTTGTGGATCAGCACGGCCTTTGCACCAGCCTCGGCGATTGCGGCACTCAGCGCCTCCAGCCGCGCCTCGTCCGGCGCGTCGCCGACGAGGATGCCGACCTTTCGGCCCTTCAGGCTGTGATGCGCCCGCTTGGCGATGGACAGCGCATCCGAGGGCTCCATGTTCACCGGCTCCTTTGCAGGGATTGCGGCGGCAGGCAGATCTTCGGCCAGGCCCTCGGCCACGGCCTCGGCCAGATCCTCGTCGATCACCCGCAGATGGGACAGAACGCGGCTGACGATATGCGGCAGCGTCACCTTGGACAGCTCGAAGGTGATGGCGTCCGCTATGTGGCGCTGCTCGGTCTGCGTCTGGCTGTGATAGAACAGCCGCGCCTGGCTGTAGTGATCGGCGAAGCTCTCGGCCCGGACGCGCAGCTTCTCGGTCGGCTCGTTGCCCAGCTCGGTCATGTGCCGGTAGGTCGCAAAGCCCTTCTCCGAGGCGCGGGGGCCGGGGTCCTCGCCTGCCTCGGCCAGGCTGTTCGGCTCGTAAGTGGCGCGGCCCCGCGGCACCGCCATCTGCATCATCCCGTCGCGCTGGAAATTGTGCATCGGGCATTTCGGCGCGTTCACCGGGATCTGGTGGAAGTTCGTCGTGCCGAGCCGCGACTTCTGCGTGTCGAGATAGCTGAAGAGGCGCCCCTGCAGCAGCGGGTCCTCGGTGAAGTCGATGCCGGGCACGACGTTCGAGGGCAGGAAGGCTACCTGCTCGGTCTCGGCGAAGAAATTGTCCGGGTTGCGGTCCAGGACCAGCCGACCGACGATGCGGACGGGGATGTCCTCCTCGGGGATCAGCTTGGTCGCGTCGAGGACGTCATAGGGCTGGGCGGCCGCCCAGTCCGCGTCAAAGGTCTGGATGCCCAGCTCCCATTCCGGGAAGTCGCCGGATTCGATGGCCTCCCACAGGTCGCGGCGGTGATAGTCGGGATCGGCGCCGGCGGTCTTGACCGCCTCGTTCCAGACCTGGCTTTGCAGGCCCAGCTTCGGCTTCCAGTGGAACTTGACGAAGGTCGAGCGGCCCTCGTCATTGACCAGCCGGAAGGTGTGGACGCCGAAGCCTTCGATCATCCGCAGGCTGCGCGGCAGGGTGCGATCCGACATCGCCCACATGATCATGTGCATGGATTCCGGCATCAGCGAGACGAAGTCCCAGAACGTGTCATGGGCGCTGGCGGCCTGCGGATAGCCGCGATCCGCCTCCATCTTCACCGCGTGGATCAGGTCGGGAAACTTCAGCGCGTCCTGGATGAAGAAGACGGGGATGTTGTTGCCGACGAGGTCCCAGTTGCCCTCGTCCGTGTAGAACTTGACCGCGAAACCGCGCACGTCGCGGGGCGTGTCGACGCTGCCCGCGCCGCCGGCGACGGTCGAGAAGCGCACGAAGACCTCGGTCCGGCCGGGCTTGGCCAGCACTCCGGCGCGCGTCAGTTCGGGGATGGGATTGGTGCATTCGAAATAGCCATGCGCCCCCGAGCCGCGGGCATGGACGATACGCTCGGGAATGCGCTCGTGGTCAAAGTGGAAAATCTTTTCCCGCAGCACGAAATCTTCCAGCAGCACCGGCCCCCGGGCTCCGGCCTTGAGGCTGTTCTGGTTGTCCGAGATCGGCACGCCGTGATTGGTGGTCAGCGCCTCGCCGCCCCGTTGCTGCGTCTCTCCGCCCTTGCCCTGCTTCTGGCTGATGTCGGTCATGTGCCTTTCCCCTGCTGGTGCCGGACCCCATGCCCGCGCGACCTAGCCGAACCCCTGCCGCGCCGTCGCGTTCCATCACAGCGGGAGATTAAATCCGCGAAAGACCGAGTTCCGACCATCAGGACAAGGCAGAGGATCCGCAGGGCTTTCGGCGGTTCTGCCGACGATGCATCTAGCTATAATTGGCGTCAGGATCCATTGCTCAGCATGAAGCTGTCCTTCTGGCGCGAGCCGAGCCCGCGGAACGACGGGGATGATGATGGAGCAACCTTTTCTGGCTGACCGACGCGTGGATGGAGCGGTTGAAGCCGATCTTTCCAAAGAGCCATGCCAAGCCAAGGGTTGCCGGCCGGCTGGTTCCAAGCAGGGTAATCTTCACCAATTCTGTCCGAAGACAGCCTCTGTCACCCGTCAGATATCAATGGGCATAACCATAACCCAACGACCCTTTGTGAACGCGTCCGCGACCAGCACCATCGGCGCCAGATCGACATCGGACGCGCCCGCACGCACCAGTTCCGCCATCCGGGCGTAAAGCGCCGGATATTCCTGCATGATGTCCTCCTGACCCTCTGCGGGCTGGCCGCCGATCTCGAGGACATTGCCCCCCATTCGCAGCGCCACAGGCCCGGCATCGGTCTCAAGCTCGATGTCCCAGGTCTGCGGGCCGGTCTGGAGGAAGTCGAAATCGGCCTCGATCCCGCCCGACAGGGTCAGCCGCGCCGCGATGGGCGCCTGGCGGTTCTCGGGGAAGTCCAGCTCGGCTGCTTGCAGATGGACGCGCGTGGGCAGAATCTCGGTCAGGATCGACAGGGCGTTGATGCCCGGATCGAAGACGCCCATGCCGCCCGACTCCAGAATCCAGTCTTGGCCCGGATGCCAGTGCCGGATATCCTCGCGCCAGGTGATCTTGCCGCTCTGGACCCGCTTGTCCGCCAGCCACTGCTTCGCCGCCGCCACGCCGAGCGCCATGCGCGAATGCCAGGTGGCGTAGATCGTCACCCCCGCCTCGCGCGCCATGGCTTCCAGTGCGTGGACCTCGGACAGGCTCGCGCCGGGGGGCTTCTCCAGCATCAGGTGACGGCCCGCGCGCAGCACCGCCTGCGCCGCCGCAAAGCGCGGCACGGGCGGCAGGCAGAGGCTGACCGCCTCCACATCCGGCCGCGCCGCCAGCATCGCCTCGATGTCGGTGAAGGCGTCCACCCCCTCCACCGTGCCGCGACGGGACACCGTCGCTGCCAGCTCCCAGTCCGGGCTGGCAGCCAGCGCCGGCACATGCTGGTCCAGCGCGATCTTCCCGATGCCGACGAGCGCGAGTTTCATCAGTGGCTGTCCTTCCCGACCGCGTTGCCCCGGCAGCCCTTGAGGAAGTCCATGTCGGCCCCGGTATCGGCGCCCATCACATGCTGCTGGTGCAGCCAGGCGTAGCCGCTGGCCGGCTGGTCGGGCAGCGGGCGCCATTCGGCCAGACGCGCGGCCAGCTCATCGGCCGGGATGTCCAGGTGCAGGCGGCGGTTCGGCACGTCCAGCTCGATCATGTCGCCGTTGCGGACCACCGCCAGAGGGCCCCCGGCCGCCGCCTCGGGCGAGGTGTGCAGCACGACGGTGCCGTAGGCCGTGCCCGACATGCGCGCGTCCGAGATCCGCACCATGTCCGTCACGCCCTTGCGCAGCACCTTGGGCGGCAGGCCCATGTTGCCGACCTCGGCCATGCCGGGATAGCCCTTGGGTCCGCAATTCTTCAGGACCATCACGCAGGTCTCGTCGATGTCGAGCGCCTCGTCGTTGATCTTGGCCTTGTAGTCGTCGATGTCCTCGAAGACGACCGCCCGACCCCGATGGACCAGCAGGTGCGGGCTGGCCGCCGAGGGTTTCAGCACCGCCCCGTTGGGCGACAGGTTGCCCTTCAGCACCGCGATGCCCCCTTGTGTTGTCAGCGGGTTGTCGACCGGCCGGATCACGTCCTCGTTCCAGTTGACGACGTCGCGGACCTCGTCCCAGATAGTCTGACCGCTGACGGTCAACGCGTCCTTGTGCAGCTGCCCCGCCTCGCCGAGCCGCTTGATGACGACCGGCAACCCGCCGGCATAGAAGAACTCCTCCATCAGATACTGGCCCGAGGGCATCAGGTTCACGATGGTCGCGACGTCCCGCCCGCAGCGGTCCCAATCGTCCAGCGTCAGGTCAATCCCGACGCGGCCCGCCATTGCCAGCATGTGAATAACCGCATTGGTGGACCCGCCGATGGCGCCGTTCACGCGGATCGCGTTCTCGAAGGCCTGCCTCGTCATGATGTCCGAGGGTTTCAGGTCGTCCTTGACCATCTGCACGATCCGCCGCCCCGACATCTGCGCCATGACGCGGCGGCGCGAGTCCACCGCCGGGATCGCGGCATTGCCCGACAGCGCCATGCCAAGCGCCTCGGCCATCGAGGCCATGGTACTGGCCGTGCCCATCGTGTTGCAGGTGCCGCTCGACCGGGACATGGACGCCTCGGCATCAAGGAACTCGTCCTGCGTCATCAGCCCGGCCTTCACCGCTTCCGAGAACCTCCACAGATGCGTGCCCGAGCCGACCCGCTCGCCGCGGAAATAGCCGTTCAGCATCGGCCCGCCCGTGACCACGATGGACGGGATGTCGCAAGACGCCGCCGCCATCATCAGCGAGGGCGTGGTCTTGTCGCAGCCGACCATCAGCACCGCGCCGTCCATCGGCTGGCCGCGGATGGTTTCCTCGATGGCCAGCGCCGCGAGGTTGCGGAACATCATCGCGCTCGGGCGGAAGGTGTTCTCGGAGGCGGAAAACACCGGCACCTCGACCGGGAAGCCCCCGGCCTCCCAGATCCCGGCCTTCACCTTCTCGGCCAGCTCGCGCAGATGGCCGTTGCAGGGAGTCAGGTCCGACCAGGTGTTCAGGATGCCGATGATCGGCCGCCCGTCGAACAGGTCATGCGGGTAGCCTTGGTTCTTCAGCCAGCCGCGGTGATAGATCGTGTCGCGCGACGTGCCGCCATACCATTCCTGGGATCGCAGCTTCCGGGGCCAGGGAGCGGGGGTGAAGGTCATGCGTGTCTCACAGCGCGAGGACGGGCACGGGCGCCGGATCGGCAGCCTCGACCGTCAGGGGGTTGGTCAGCGGCAGGCCGAAATCCGGGCAGGCGATGCGGAACCGGTCACCCGCCTCGGTGCTGATCCCGTCCGCGAAGCTGAGCGTCGCGGTGCCGAAGAAATGCACGTGCACGTCGCCCGGCCGGCGGAAGAGACCGTACTTGAAGTGGTGATGCTCCAGGTTCGCGAGGCTGTGCGACATGTTCGCCTCACCCGACAGGAACGGCTTTTCCCAGATGGTCTTGCCGCCGCGGATGAGGCTGCTGGTGCCCTCGACATGCTGGGGCAGATCGCCGACCAGCATCTCGGGGCCGTAGCTGGCGGGACGCAGCTTGGAATGGGCGAGCCACAGGTAATTCCCGCGCTCGGTCACGTGGTCCGAGAACTCGTTCGCCAGCGCAAAGCCGAGCCGCACCGGGCGGCCGTCCGGCGCCACGATGTAGAGGCCCGCGATCTCCGGCTCCTCGCCCGCATCCAGCGCGAAACCCGGCGAGGCCAGCGGCTGGCCCGGCGCGACGGCGTTGTAGCCGTTGCCCTTCCAGAACCATTCGGGCTGCGCACCGATGCGCCCCGCCTCGGGCTTGCCGCCTTCGAGGCCCATGCGGAACATCTTCATGCTGTCGGTCAGTTCGCCCGCGTCCATCGACTGGTGCATCTTGTCCCGCGCCGAGGCGCTGCCCAGATGCGTCAGCCCCGTCCCGGTCAGATGCAGATGCGCCGGGTCCTCGTGATCCAGCGGCAGCAGCAGCCGCCCCTCCTCCAGCGCGGCGGCCAAGTCGACCGAGATCCCGGCGCCGCGCGCCTCCACCTCGGCCTGAAGGCCCCGGCCTGCCTCCAGCGCGGCGAGCGCCAGCTGGCGGGTCGTCTCCACCCCCGGAACCAGATGGGCGGAGTTCCCGGTGCGGGCGGCGACGGCGCGGCGGCCGTCCTTCAGCGTCAGTTGCGACAACCACATGGCTCAGCCCTCACGGTTCTTGTTGTAGACATCGAAGAAGACGGCAGCCAGCAGCACCAGCCCCTTGATGACCTGTTGGTAGTCGATGCCGATCCCCATGATCGACATGCCGTTGTTCATCACGCCCATGATGAAGGCGCCCACGACCGCGCCGACGATCTTGCCGACGCCCCCCGACATCGAGGCGCCCCCGATGAAGACGGCCGCGATCACGTCCAGCTCGACCGCGAAGCCCGCGCGGGGGGTGGCGGTGTTCAGCCGCGCCGCGAAGACCAGCCCTGCCAGCGCCGCCAGCAGCCCCATGTTCACGAAGACGAGGAAGGTCAGCCGCTCGGTTCGGATGCCGCTGAGTTTCGCCGCCTTGGCGTTGCCGCCGGTGGCATAGACGCGGCGGCCGATGGTGGTCCGCTCGGTCAGGAAGACGTAGATCACCGTCAGCACGACCATGGACAGCAGCACGTTCGGCAGGCCCCGGAACCAGGCGAGCTTCCATGTCACGAACAGAAGCGCGGCGGCGATGATACCGTTGCGGACGAGGAACAGGGCGAAGGGCTCGTCCTCCATCCCGTAGCGCAGGTTGCGGGCGCGGGCGCGCAGGCCGATCCACAGGATCAGCAGGACCGACAGCACACCCACCGCCAGCGCGAGGCCGTTGGGGCGGTCAAAGCCGAAGGGGTCGGCGATGAAGCCGGTCGAAAGCTGCTGGAAGCTCTGCGGGAACGGCCCGACCGATTGCCCGGCCAGCAGCCACAGCGAGAGGCCCCGGAAGACCAGCATCCCCGCCAGCGTCACGATGAAGGAGGGGATCTTCCAATAGGCGATGAAATAGCCCTGCACCGCGCCAATCGCCATGCCCGTGACGATGCAGACCGCCATCGCCTGCCAGACCGGCATCTGGTTCTGCACGATCATCACGGCGGCCAGCGCCCCGATGAAGCCCATGACGGACCCGACCGACAGGTCGATATGGCCCGACACGATCACCAGCAGCATGCCGAGCGCCATGATGATGATGTAGCTGTTCTGCAGGAAGAGGTTGGTGATGTTCACCGGGCGCAGCAGCACGCCTCCGGTCACGATCTGGAAGAAGGCCATGATCGCGATCAGCGCGAACAGCAGCCCGTATTCGCGGATGTGCCGCGCCACATATTCGCCCAGACCCGTGCGGGGCCCGCTTTCGGTGCGTTCCACCACGCTGTCCTCCTATTCCCTGACGATCAGCGACATGATCGCTTCCTGACTGGCCTCTTCGGCCGTCAGCTCGCCCACGAAGCCGCCCTGGTTCATCACATAGATCCGGTCGCACATGCCCAGAAGCTCGGGCATCTCGGACGAGATCATGACGACGGCGCGGCCCTCGCGGCTCAGATCGTTGATGATGTTGTAGATTTCGTATTTCGCGCCGACGTCGATGCCACGCGTCGGCTCGTCCAGCACCAGAACGTCGGGCGCGGTAAAAAGCCACTTGGCCAGCACGACCTTCTGCTGGTTGCCGCCCGAGAGGTTCATGACCTTCTGAAAGACCGAGGGCGTCCTGATCCGCAGCGCGCTGCGGTATTTCTCGGCCACCTCGGTCTCGCGGCTTTCGTCGACGATACCGCGGGTCGAGACCCCTTCGAGATTCGCCAGGATCGTGTTGCGCCGGATCGTCTGTTCCAGGATCAGGCCAAGGGTCTTGCGGTCCTCGGTGACATAGGCCAGCCCCGCCTTGATCGCGCGGTCCACGGTCGAGACGTCCACCTCCTGCCCGCGCACGAAGGCCTGCCCGCTGATGTTCCGCCCATAGGAGCGGCCGAAGACGCTCATCGCCAGTTCCGTCCGGCCCGCACCCATGAGGCCCGCAATGCCCACGACCTCCCCCGCCCGCACGGTCATCGAGACATCACGGATCATCTGCCGCTCGCGCTGCTCGGGATGCCAGACATTCCAGTTCTTCAGCTCGAAGACGACCTCGCCCGCGCGCCGCTCGCGCTCGGGATAGCGGTGGGCCATGTCGCGGCCGACCATGTCGCGGACGATCTTGTCCTCGGTCAGGCCCTTGGCATCCAGCGTCGAGATCGTGGCGCCGTCCCGGATCACCGTCACCCGGTCGGCCACCCGGCGCACCTCGTTCAGCTTGTGGCTGATGATGATCGAGGTGACCCCCTGCCCTTTCAGCTCCAAGAGCAGGTCCAGCAGCGCCTGGCTGTCGCTTTCCGACAGCGCGGCGGTCGGCTCGTCCAGGATCAGCAGCCGCACGTTGCGCGACAGGGCCTTGGCGATCTCGACCAGCTGCTGCTTGCCGACGCCCAGCTTGCCGACGATGGTCCCGGGGGTCTCCTTCAGGCCGACCTTGGCCAATAGCGCCTCGGTCTGGCGGAAGGTCTCGGGCCAGTCGATGACGCCGCCTCTCGCGCGCTCGTTGCCCAGAAAGATGTTCTCGGCAATGGTCAGAAGCGGGATCAGCGCCAGCTCCTGATGGATGATGATGATGCCCTTCGCCTCGCTGTCGCGGATGCCCTTGAAGGCGACCGCCTCGCCGTCATAGGTGATCTGCCCGTCGTAGCTGCCGAAGGGATAGACACCCGACAGCACCTTCATCAGCGTGGACTTGCCGGCCCCGTTCTCGCCACAGATCGCGTGGATCTCGCCGGGGGCGACGTCGATGCTGACATTGTCCAATGCCTTTACGCCGGGAAAGGCCTTGGAGATGCTTTGCATTTGAAGAAGGGCGCTCATCGGGACGTTCCTTGCCTGGGCACACCTTCAGGGGGCGGCCGCAGGGCGACATGGACCGCCCGCTACCCGCACGGGTAGCGAGCGGCCAGCACTGTTACTGAAGCTGCTCGAGCGTGTAGTAGCCGCTGCCCACCAGAACCTCTTCCCAGTTCGAGGCATCCACGGGCACCGGCTCAAGCAGGAAAGCCGGCACGACCTTGACTCCGTTGTCGTAGGTCTCGGTGTCGTTGATCTCGGGCTCGGTTCCCTGAAGGACCGCGTTCACCATGCCGACCGTGACACGGGCCAGCTCGCGAGTGTCCTTGAAGATGGTCGAGAACTGCTCGCCCGCGATGATCGACTTGACCGATTGCACCTCGGCGTCCTGACCCGTCACGATTGGCCATTCCAGATCGCCCGAACCGTAGCCAACGCCTCGGAGCGACGACAGGATGCCGATCGAGATGCCGTCATAAGGCGACAGCACCCCGTGGATCTGTTCCTGCGTGTAGTTCGCCGAGAGCAGGTTATCCATCCGCGCCTGGGCGGCCGAGCCGTCCCATCGCAGCGTGCCGACCGTGGCCATGCCTTCCTGACCCGAGAGAATCTGGATCCTCCCCTCGTCGATCAGCGGCTGCAGGATCGACATGGCGCCGTCATAGAAGAAATAAGCATTGTTGTCGTCAGGGCTGCCGCCAAACAGTTCGACATGCCACGGGTTCACGTCGCCGAACCGCTCCTCCAGCCCCTGCACCAGGCTGGTCGCCTGCTGGACACCCACCTGGAAGTTGTCGAAGGTCGCATAATAGCTGACATCGGGTGAGTCGCGGATCAGGCGGTCATAGGCGATCACCGGGATGTCGGCGGCGGCGGCATTGGCCAGCGCATTCGACAGCGTGGTGCCGTCGATGGCGGCGATGACCAGCACATCGACCCCCTGGCTGATCATGTTCTCGACCTGCGCCAGCTGGTTCGGAATGTCGTCCTCGGCATATTGCAGGTTGGTTTCAAACCCTGCGGCCTCGAACTGCTCGACCATGTTGGCCCCGTCCGCGATCCAGCGGGCCGAAGATTGCGTGGGCATCGAGATGCCGACGGTCTGTGCCGAGGCCGCGACGGCCAGCATCGATACGCCGATCGCCAGCGCGGCGGTCTTGATGGTTGTCATGTCATCCTCCCCTGGGGCGCCCTCCCCGGCGCCGATAGATGCAAGGAAGACCCTAGCGCAGCCGGAAGATAACCGTAAAATGATATTACGGCACTTGGTCATAGCGGATTTGATATGTCATACCCCCTTACCCGGCTGCATCTGAAGCCCGCGCAGCTGCGCCTGATCCTGCGGATCGCCGAGACGGGCCGGTTGCAATCCGCCGCCGATGCCTGCGCGATGACCCAGCCCGCCGCCTCTCGCATGCTGGCCGAGACCGAGCGGCAGCTGGGCGCACCCCTGTTCCTGCGCCAGCCCTCGGGGATGCACCCGACCGAAATCGGCATCGCGGTTCTGCGGCGCGCCCGCACCATCCTGCGCGAGATGGGCAACATGGCGGCCGACGTCACCGCCCTGCGCGGCGGCCATGCGGGTTCCGTCCTCGTGGGCGCGGTGACGGGGCCGGCGGTCAGCCATCTGGTCCCCGCCATCCGCGAGATCAAGCACGAGATCCCCGAAGCCGACATCACCGTCGAGGTCCTGCCCTCGCGCGATCTGATGCAGCACCTGATCGCCGGCGAGATGGATTTCGCCCTGGCCCGGATCCTGCCCGAATTCGACAGCCGCGATTTCGAGATCCTGCCCATGCGCGACGAAAAGGTCGCCTTCTGCACCCGCGCGGGCCATCCGCTGGCCCGCGCGCCGATGGTCACGCTGACCGAGCTTTGCGAATACGAATGGATCATGCAGCAGCGCGGCGCCCCCATCCGCGAGGCGACGCTGGAAGCCTTTGCCTCGGTCGGCCTGCCCGAGCCGCGCAACATCGTCTCGTCGGCCTCGATCGTCTTCACCATGGCCTATCTGGCCGAAAGCAACGCGGTGGCCTCGGTCTCGGAAGAGGTCGGGCTGCTCTTGCGGCGGGCGCCGGTCGGGGCGGGCTTTGCCCTGCTGACCGTCCAGCGCGACATCCGCGTGGCGCCCTACTTCCTGCTGAACCTGCGCCACCGCCCGCTGTCGCAACTGGCGCAGCGCGTCCGGGCGAAGGTGATCGAAAAGACCGGGCTGTCGGGCTAGGGCCGCAAGGTCAGCACCGCCGGGATCAGCCCGCGCAGCGCGTTGCCCATCATCAGCCCAGGCCCCGTAAGATCGTCCCGCGTCAGGGTCTCTTCCCGCGCACGGCCGGCCGCGATCAGGCTGGCGCGCAGGACTCCCGGCAGAAGCCCGGCCGAAAGCGGCGGCGTCAGAAGCACATCGCCGCGGTCCAGAAACAGGCTGGTGATCGTCCCCTCGCAGGGCGCGCCCGACCGGTTCAGCAGGATCGCCTCGTCGATGCCCGGCGGCAGGTCGGCGCGGGCGGCTTCATAGACCGGGCGGTGCGAGGATTTGACGCCAAGCCAAGGGTCGCCCGCATCCAGCCTGTGATCCGAGATCATCACGCGCCATGCGGCCGGGTTCGGCGGCAGGGGCGCATGCGTCAGGGACAGCGCGCCCGCCGCATCGACGGCCAGCCGCGCGCGCAGCACCTGCCCGCGCGGCAGCCCCGCCAGCGCGGCCATGACGCGCGGCTCGTCGAGCGGAAAGCCCAGGGCCGCACAGCCGCGCCGCAGCCGCGCCAGATGCAGCGGCCACAGCGCGATGCGGCCATCGGCCTCTGCGCGCATCGTCTCGAAGACGGTCAGCCCGTCGGGAAATGGCCCAGGAATGCGGATTTGCACAGAGCCTCCTCCCATTCGGACCCGGCCTCGCTGTCATGGACGATGCCGCCGCCCACATTCAGCCGCAAGCGGTCCGGCGCGCTGAACCAGGGCGAGCGGATCGCCACGTTGAAGCGCATCGGCCCGGCCGGATCGACCCAGCCCACCGCCCCGCAATAGACCTCGCGCGCGGCGCCCTCGAGTTCGGCGATGATCTCCATCGAGCGGATCTTGGGCGCCCCGGTGATCGAGCCGCAGGGAAACAGCGCGCCCAGGATCTGTGCTAGGCCCACGCCGGACAGCAGCCGCCCCTCGACGGTGGAAACCATCTGATGGACCGTGGCATAGGTCTCGATGGTGAACAGGTCCGGCACGCGCACGCTACCCGGATGGCAGATGCGGCTGATGTCGTTGCGCAGAAGATCGACGATCATCAGGTTCTCGGCGCGGTTCTTGTCGGACAGGCGCAGGCCTTCGGCGCTGGCATGGTCGCTGGCCGGATCCTCGCCCCGCCGCGCGGTGCCCTTCATCGGCCGCGTCCGGATCGTGCCCGCGTGATCGACGGCAAAGAACAATTCGGGCGAGCGAGACAGCACGACCGGCCCGCCCAGATCGACAAAGGCCCCCTCGCCCACCGGCTGGCGCGCGGCCAGCGCCGCATAGACGGCCAGCGGATCGCCGCTGACCTCGGCCTCCAGCGGGAAGGTCAGGTTGATCTGGTAGGTGTCGCCCGCCTCGATATAGCGATGCACCGCGCCCAGCGCCCGGTCATAGCGCGCCCGGTCCCAGAGCGGTTTCGGCACACCGATCCGGACGCCATCCGGCGCAGGCAGGGGCGGCGCCGGCCGGGGCGCGTCGAAGACCCCCATCAGGATCAGCGGCATCCGCCGGTCGGTGGGCATCAGATCGAACAGGCGCGGCGTCAGCGCATGACCCAGCTCATAGGAGAGATAACCCGCCAGCCAGCGCCCGCGCGCCGTCGCGGCCTGCATCGCGGCCAGGGCCGGGCCGACCCCTTCGGGCGTGTCGGCGCGGATTACCGCCTCGGGGGCTGCGAACAGCGTGCCGTCCCCAAGCGGGCCGGTATCGAAGCGGATCAGACCGGCGCTCATCCCTTGGCCTTTCCGGCGGCGCGGCCTTCGCGGATCTTGGCGGCCAGATCGCGGGCCACGGCGAAGGCGCCCTTGATCCGGTCGGCATCGGTGGCGAAGTCGCGTTTCAGCACAACCTTGTTGTCGATGACCTTCGCATTGCCGCGCTCGTCCGACAGGTATTCGACCAGCCCGGCCGGGTTCGGGAACTTGTCCATGTGGAACTGGACCGTGACGCCCTTGGGGCCGACATCCAGTTTCGAGATGTTGGCGCGCTTGGCCATCGCCTTGATGCGGATGACCAGAAGCAGCGTGTTCACCTCGCGCGGCAGCGGGCCGAAGCGGTCGATCAGCTCGGCCGCGAAGCCCTCGAGCTCGACCTTGGTGGTCAGCTCGGCCAGACGCCGGTAGAGGCCAAGCCGCACATCCAGATCGGGTATGTAGCTCTCCGGGATCGTGACCGGCACGCCCAGGTTCAGCTGCGGCGCCCATTCGTCCTCGGGCGTGCCCTCGATCTCGCCCGATTTCAGCTTGGCGATCGTCTCCTCCAGCATCTGCTGGTAGAGCTCGAAGCCGACCTCCTTGATGTGGCCCGACTGCTCCTCGCCCAGAAGGTTGCCGGCGCCGCGCAGGTCGAGGTCCTGACTGGCGAGGTTGAAGCCCGCGCCGAGCCCGTCGATGGACCCCAGGAACTTGAGCCGCCGCATCGCCTGCGGCGTCAGCGGCACGCGCGGCTTGGTGGTCAGATAGCAATAGGCCCGGGCCTTGGACCGGCCGACGCGCCCCCGGATCTGGTAGAGCTGCGCGAGGCCGAACATGTCCGCGCGCCAGACGATCATCGTGTTGGCGGTGGGGATGTCGAGGCCCGATTCCACGATGGTCGTCGCCAGCAGGACGTCATGGCTGCCGTCGTAGAAGGCGTTCATCCGCGCGTCCAGATCGCCCGCCGCCAGCTGGCCGTGGGCGACGATGTAGTTCAGCTCGGGCATGTTCTCCTGAAGCCAGTGCTCGACATCCGGCAGGTCCGTCAGGCGCGGGACGACGAAGAAGCTCTGCCCGCCGCGATACTTCTCGCGCAGCAGCGCCTCGCGGATGGTGACGCTGTCGAATTCCGACACGTAGGTGCGGATGGCGAGGCGGTCCACCGGCGGCGTGCCGATGACCGACAGATCGCGGACCCCGGTCAGCGACAGCTGCAGCGTGCGCGGGATCGGCGTCGCGGTCAGGGTCAGCACGTGGATGTCCGAGCGCAGCTCCTTCAGGCGCTCCTTGTGGGCGACGCCGAAATGCTGCTCCTCGTCGATGATCAGCAGGCCGAGGTTCTTGAAGCGCACGCCCTTGGCGAGGACCGCGTGGGTGCCGACGACGATGTCCACGCTGCCGTCCGACAGGCCGGTGCGGGTGGCCGCCGCGTCCTTGGCGCTGACGAAGCGCGACAGCGGCCGGACGTTGATCGCGGTGCCGCGGAAGCGTTCGGCGAAGGTCTTGAAGTGCTGGCGCGCCAGCAGCGTGGTCGGCGCGACCACCGCGACCTGCATCCCCTGGCTGGCGGCGATGAAGGCCGCGCGCATCGCGACCTCGGTCTTGCCGAAGCCCACGTCGCCCACGACCAGCCGGTCCATCGGGCGGCCGGCGGCGAGATCCTCGGCCACGTCCTCGATGGCCGACAGCTGGTCGTCCGTCTCGCTGTAGGGGAAGCGGGCGGCGAATTGCTGCCATTCGTGATCGTCGGGCTCGAGCACCGGGGCGGGCCGCAGCAACCGCTCGGCCGCGACGCGCATCAGCTTGTCGGCGATCAGCTTGATGCGTTCCTTGAGCCGCGCCTTGCGCGCCTGCCAGGCGCCGCCGCCCAGACGGTCCAGCAGGCCTTCCTCGTGGCCATAGCGGGACAGAAGCTCGATATTCTCGACCGGCAGGAACAGGCGGTCGCCTCCGGCATATTCCAGCGCCACGCAGTCGTGCGGCACCTTCATCGCCATGATGGTCTCGATGCCCATGTAGCGACCGATGCCGTGTTCGACATGGACGACCAGATCGCCGGGGCTGAGCGTGGTCGTGTCCTTGAGGAAATTCTCGGCCTTGCGGCGCTTCTTCGCGCCCCGGATCAGGCGGTCGCCCAGCACGTCCTGTTCCGAGATGACGGCGATCCGGCCTAGGGCGCTGCCATCGGCCACGAACCCCTCGTCCAGGGGCCAGACGGCCAGGCCGATGGAACCCGGCCGGTCGGGCAGGTCGCGCAGATCGGCGATGGCGGTCGCGCCCGCCAGCCCCTCATCGGCCAGAAGACCCGACAGGCGTTCGCGCGCCCCGTCCGAGAAGCTGGCGATCACCACCCGATGATCGCGGGCCAGATGGCGGACATGGTCGGCCAAGGCCGAGAACAGGTTGATCTGCTCGGCCTGCCGCTCGGGCGCGAAGTTTCGGCCGACGCGCCCCCCCGCATCCAGCACGCCCGGCCCCGGAGGCCGGTTCAGCACCGACAGCCGCAGCACCCGATGCGCGTCCAGCCAGCCCTGCCACTCCGCCGGCGTGGGGAACATCGCGTCGGGCGGAACGGGTTTATAGACGCTGTCGGCGCGGCCCTTGGCGGCCATGGCGGCGCGGCGGGCCTCGAACTGCTCGTCGATCATGCGGCGGCGCGCCTCGGCCACCTGTGCCAGATGGTCGTCCAGCATCAGGGATGCGCCGGGCAGATAGTCGAACAGGCTCTCCATCCGCTCATGGAACCAGGGCAGCCAATGCTCGGCCCCGGCCGTCTTTCGGCCCGCGCTGACGCTTTCGTAAAGCGGGTCGTTCTGACCGCCGCCATATTCGGCCCGGTAATTCTGGCGGAACCGCGTGATCGATGGCTCGTCGAGGATCACCTCGGACATGGGAGCCAGTTCGACGCGGGTCAGCGTCTCGGTGCTGCGCTGCGTCTCGGGGTCGAAGCGGCGCGCGCCGTCCAGCACGTCGCCCCAGAGGTCCAGCCGCACCGGCCCGGCGCCGCCCGGCGGGAAGATGTCGATGATCCCGCCCCGGATCGCGTAATCGCCCGGCTCGGTCACGGTCGGGCTTTGCTGAAAGCCCATCCGCACGAGGAAGTCGCGCAAGGCGGCCTCGTCCACGCGGCTGCCCACGCTGGCCGAAAAGGCGGTGGCGCGGACCAGATCGCGGGGCGGCACGCGCTGCATCACCGCGCTGAGCGTTGTCAGCAGGACGAATGGCCCCTTGATCCGCCCCTGCGCCAAAGCCGCCAGAAGACCCATCCGCGCCGCCTGGATCTCTGGCTGGGGCGAGACGCGGTCATAGGGCGTCGTGTCCCAGGCCGGAAAATCCAGCACCGGCAGGCCGGGCGCCAGAAAGGCCAGGGCCGCGCGCATCGCGGCCATGCGACGGTCGTCGCGGGCGATGTGGATGACGGGCGCGCCGCCGTTTTCGGGGCGGGCGGCCTCGCGGGCCAGAAGCGCCGCGTCATAGCCCTCGGGGGCGCCGGACAGGATGATCTGCTGGGTCATGCGCGCTGACCTAAGGGGCGGGTTGGCGGTGTCAAGGCGTCCTCAGAAACCGAAAGGCCGGATCAGCATCCACAGCATGCCCCAAAGCAGCGTGACAAGCACCGCCGCGACCGACAGCGCCATGTGCAGGATGCGGTGGCGGACCATATGCCGCACCGCCCCGCTGACCGCTTCGGGCAGGGGAAGGCTGCCTTCCTGCGCGTCCGAGAGGATCGGGGCAAGCCGGCGGGCCAGCCGCACACGCAGCCAGAACAGCAGCCAGAAGGGCACCGCCACCAGCGTCAATGCCTGCGCCAGTTCCAAACCGAAGCCGAAGCCCAGCACTGCCAGCGAGGTCAGCCCGAAACTGGTCACACCCAGAAACACCACGCCTTCACGCGGGCCGAGCCGCCAGCGCGGCAGGGTCAGCGACAGCCAGTCCATCAGCGTGATCGCCTCGGGGCCGTCGGGGGCGTCGCGGCGCAGGGCGGTGCGCGCGCGGGCCAGAACCTCGACCGGGACGCCCAGCACGGTGCGCCCGGCCGCCGACCACATGCCGATCAGAGCCAGCCAGAACCAGATCGTGCTGAAGGACCGGCTGGCTAGCACCCCGATCAGGCTGTCGAATGGCGGCAAGAGGCTGTTCCTTGTCCTTGGGCGCCCGTGACCTTAGAACGGGTTTCGGCCGAGGAAAAGCGCCCTGCCGCACCCGCGCGCCGCGTCGAGAAGCCGCCACCAGCAGCAAGGAAGTCCCATGGCCAGCCCGATCATCGCCCCCTTCCCCGCCACGCGCCTGCGCCGGCTGCGCCGCACCCCCAATATCCGCGCCATGGTGGCGGAAACGAACCTGACCCCCGCCAACCTGATCTGGCCGATCTTCGTGACCGAGGTGGCGGGCGCCGAGGGCGAGATCGCCTCGATGCCGGGCGTCGAGCGGCTGACGCTGGACGGTGCGCGCCGCGCGGCGGAACGGGCGGCGCGCCTGAACATTCCCGCCATCTGCATCTTTCCCCATTCCGACCAGGCGCTGAAGACCGAGGGCTGCGAACGCGCCTGGGACCCCGACAATATCGGCAACCTCGCCATCCGCGCCGTCAAGGAGGTGGCGCCGGATCTGGTCGTGATGACCGACATCGCGCTGGACCCCTACAACGCCAACGGCCATGACGGGCTGGTCGTCGATGGCGAGATCCTGAACGACGAGACGGTCGAGGCGCTGGTCCGCATGGCGCTGGTCCAGGCCGAATGCGGCGCCGACGTGCTGGGGCCTTCCGACATGATGGACGGCCGCATCGGCGCCCTGCGCCGCGCGCTGGAGGAAGCGGGCCACAAGCATGTCTCGATCCTGTCCTATGCCGCAAAGTTCGCCAGCGCCTTCTACGGCCCGTTCCGCGATGCGGTCGGGGCCTCGGGGCGGCTGGTGGGCGACAAGAAGACCTATCAGATCAACCCGGCGAACCGGGGCGAGGCGATCCGCTGCGTCGCCCGCGATCTGGCCGAAGGCGCCGACATGGTCATGGTCAAGCCCGGCATGCCCTATCTGGACATCTGCCGAGCGGTCAAGGACGAGTTCGGCGCCCCCACCTTCGCCTATCAGGTCAGCGGCGAATACGCGATGCTGGAACAGGCGATCCGCAACGGCTGGCTCTCGCGCGAGGCGATGCTGGAAAGCCTTCTGGGCTTCCGCCGGGCGGGCTGCGACGGGGTGCTGAGCTATTTCGCGCCCACCGTCGCCGAGATGCTGGCGTGATCCCTCGGCAATCGCTATCCTTTCGCGCCAAGGGGGCCGGCCAGAGCCTCCGCAACCAGAGAGGCGACAGATGAGCCATTCCCCCACCCTGAGCCGCCGGGGCCTTCTGGCCGGTGGCGGCGCGGCGCTGATGCTGGCGGGCTGCACCAACGCGGTCGGCAGCAACGCTGCGGCGCAGCTGGATGCGCGGGTCGACCAGACGCACCAGTTCCTGATCTCGAACTATCCTGCGGCCGCGCCCCTGGTCCAGCAGGCGCGCGGCGTGCTCTACATGCCGCTGATGACCGAGGCCGCGCTTGGCTTCGGCGGCGCCTATGGCCAGGGCGCGCTGCGCATCAACGGGCAGACGGTCGACTACTATTCGGCCACCCGCGCCACGGTGGGCTTTCAGGCCGGCGCGCAGCAATATGCGCATGTGCTGATCTTCCAGACCGACGAGTCGCTGGCCGCCTTCCGGGGCGCGCCGGGCTGGGTGGCGGGCGCAGGCGCCTTCTACGCGATCCCCGCGGGCGGCATGGCGGTCGGTGCGGACACGTTCAGCGCGCAATTCCCGGTGGTGGCGATGATCTTCGGCCAGGCCGGCCTGATGGCCGGCGCCGCGATCGAGGGCACGAAATACAGTCGCGTCATCCCCTCGACCCTCGCCGATATCCGCTTTGGCGGGACGGGCCTGCCGCAGGGCTGACCGCGGGGCGCAGTTTGGGCTAGCCGCGCCCGTCCGGCCCGGTCAGATGGCGCAGGCCATGGGTCACATCGGCCCGCACCGCCAGCCGCAGCGCAGGCTCGTCGCCCGCGCGCAAGGCTGCCAGGATCATCCGGTGATGGCGCGGCGGCTCGTTGCGTTTGACGCGCCCGTAAAGCGCCCGCATCGTGGGGCCAAGCTGCAGCCAGATCGTCTCCAGCACGGCCAGCATCGCGGGCGCCTGGGCGCGCAGATACAGCATCCGATGGAATTCCAGATTGCAGCGGATATAGCCTACAGCGTCATTGCGCTCGACCGCGTCGGCGATGCGGCCGTTCATCGTCGCCAGCCGGTCGATCAGCGCGAAATGGGCGCGCGGCAGGGCGCGGGCGGCCAGTTCCGGCTCGATCAGGGCGCGCAGGGCGGCCAGTTCCTCGATCCGTTCGTCCGACAATTCCGGCGTGGCCACCCGGCCCGAGCCCGACAGCGTCAGCGCCCCCTCGGCCACCAGACGGCGGACGGCCTCGCGCGCGGGGGTCATCGACAGGTGGTATTCCTGCGCGATGCCGCGTAGCGTCAGCGGCTTGCCCGGCGGCAGCTCGCCCAGCATGATGCGCGAGCGCAGGCCTCGGTAGAGGCGCTCATGGGCGGCGGGATCGGCGGGGCGAAGAACGGTCATGCGGGCAAGCTGTGATCACGAATCCGCGCCGCGTCAATCGTGAAAGCGCCACAGCATCAGCGCGCCGCCCTCGGATTTCAGCCAGGCGCGCTGCGATGCGTGGTCGGGCAGCAGCGTCTCGACCGTGGCCCAGAAACGCGGCGAATGGTCCATATGCGCCAGATGCGCGACCTCGTGGGCGGCGACGTAATCCAGAACCTCGGGCGGCGCCATGGCAAGGCGCCACGAGAACATGAGCCGCCCGTCATGGTTGCAGCTGCCCCAACGCGAGCGCGTGTCGCGCAGCACCAGCGCCCGCCACGGCCGCCCCAGCCGAGCGGCATGCCGGTCGCAGGCGTCGCGCAGCCGCGTGGCGGCCAGAACCCGCAGCCAGGCGGCGGTCACAGGACCCGCCGGCCGCGCCTCGGGCACCAGAAGCGTATCGCCACTGACCTCGACCGCGCGCAGGGGGGCAGGTGTGATCCGCAGTCCCCGCCCCTCGACCGGCAGGACCGCGCCTGCGGCCACGATCTGCGGCAGCGGGCGGCGGCCCATCGCGGCGCGCAGCCAGTCTGCGCGCTCGCGGACAAAGGCGATGCCGTCGGCGGCGGCGGCGCGTTGCGGCAGGGTCAGGACGGGGGCGCCGCCATCGCGCGGAACGCGCAGCGTCATGCGCCGCGCCCGCGCCGAGCGCTTCAGCCGGACGGTCATCCCGTCATCGATGGTAAAGGTTGTCTCCACGCTCTTGCCTTGGGTGACGGAGCCTGCCAGATAAAGCCTTTGACACCCTCAGGCCGCTGTGGCAGGGGGGCGCCGGATTTCCCCTAATCGCGGCTGAAGGAGATTACCATGCCCAAAGAGGAATGGGGCACGAAACGCCTGTGCCCGACCTGCGCCACGCGCTTTTACGACCTGCGCAACGACCCCATGACCTGCCCCGCCTGCGGCCACAGCTTCACGCTGGAAAGCATGAACGAGGGCCGGGGCAAGGCGCTGGTCAGCGAGAAGACCGCCGCCCGCGACGACGATGATCTGGTCGATGACGAGGACGACATCGCCGACGATGCCGGCGAGCTGGACGATGATCTGCTGGAAGAGGATGATGACGACGGCGACGTGTCGCTGGACGACATCGCCGATGTCGCAGGCGACGACGAGGAATAAGCTGCAGGGGTCACGGGAAACCGTGGCCCTTTCTTCTTTCGTGAAGCGGAGGCAGCCCGATGCCGGCCAAGGGGCCTCCCGATGCGAGTGAGCGGGCAGTGCCGAGCGTCCTGGAAGAGCATCAGCGGGATCGTCGGCGCGTCCGCAGGCCAGGCAGCCGGACGCGCCGAGAGGTTCCGATGGGGCCTAAACCGCTGGACGTTGCGTCTTGCGATTTCTGAGCCCGGACGCTGCGCCGCTCAGATACGATGCATCTGCGCGTCCAGCGCGGCGGCGACTTCGCGGCGGATGACGATGCGGAGGTTGCGCGAGAAGCGCTCGCCCAGTTCGCCGAGCAATTCGCCCCGGATCATGTCCGACAATTCCGCCCGGATGCCGCCCTCGATCGCCTCGCGAAGGCTGCCCTGCAATTGCTGTCGCAAGAGGCCGGCCAGATCGCCCTCAAGCTCGTGGCGCACGCCTTCACGGACCTGGTCGCGCAGACTGCCCTCGATCAGCGCGCCCAGACGCTCGGTCACGGCGGTGTCGCAGGTCGTCCTGACCGCCTCGTCCATCTCGGCGCGGATCTGGGGAAGCGTATGTCCCAGTTCCTGACGGATGCGTTCGGGCAGATCGCTCTCGATCTCGGTCTGCACGGTCTCGCGCAAATCGCCCAGAACCACGTCGCGCAGACCCTGCTTCAGCTCGGACGCGATGCGGTCGGGCAGCGAGGCGTCGATCTCGGCCTGAGCGATCGCGGGCAGCGAAGACAGCATGTCGGCGCGCAGAAGCGCGGCGTCTCGGGTCAGGTCTGCGCGCAGACCCTCGGCCGCCGCATCGAACCGGGCCTCGAGCTGCGCCGACCCGGCCAGCAGATCCTGGCGCAGGCTGTCGCGCTGTGCCGACATCTCGGCGCGCAGATCCTGCTTCGCCAGGACCAGATCGTCGCGCAGCGCTGCGCTCCTGTCGGCCAGTTCGGCCCCAAGGGCGCCTGTCGCACGGACCAGATCGGCGGCTGTCACGAAGCCTTCGCCGAATTCCTCGCGCAGCGCCCGCGACAGGCGGGCCAGATCTGCCTCGATCCGCGCCGGAAGATCGTCGGACAGCGCCGCCTGCAACCGCGAGTCGAGGCTTGTCTGCATCTCGGCCAGCGCGCGTTCCATCCGCTCCAGCGCCTCTCTCGTCTCGAGGCGCAGGTCGCCCTGCATGGCCGATCCGATGCCGGCGATGCGCGCCTGATCCAGATGCGCGTCAAGCGCCGGGGCCAGATCGGCCGCGATCTGGTCACGCACCATCCGGGACAGCAGGTCGCGGATCTGCGCCTCTTCGTCGTCGCCTGCCGGGTCATCGGCGACGCCCGCGGGTGCGTCCTCGGCAAATGCCAGAGGCTCGGGCGTGGCGGCCAGAACCGTCTCGAAATCCGCCAGGATCGAACCGCCATCGGGTCCGGGCTCGGTAAGGTCTTCGGTCAGTTCGTCGAAGAGGCTGCCAAGGCGGCGGGGCAGATCGTTTCGCGCGGGCTCGGCGCGCGCCAGCGTCGGACGCGGCGCGTCGGGCGCATTGGCCAGCGTGCCCAGAGGCCACTGATCGGACGGCAAAGGATTTGTTGTCGTCGTCGCGCCGCCCATCAGGTCCGAGACGATCTCGGCCCCGGCAAGCTGCCGGGCCAGCGCCGCGTTGCCGCCATGGCGGCGGGCCAGGAACTCGGCCGAATCCTCGTGTTCGACCTGATCGCGCAGCAATTGCAGGCGGTCCCGGGCGGCAGCCAGGGCATCATCCTCGGCAATCATGCGGCGGATGTTGTAGAGCGTCTCGCCCAGATCATCGGACCGGGCAGAGACGCGGGAACGGGGGTCAGTCATGGTGCCCCCCGCAGCAGGGGGCGGGATCAGTTGTCCCGGCCGATGGCGCGCAGAACGCGATCGAGGCTTTCGCCCTGCTTGCTGGTATGCGGCGCGTTGCGGACCGCGTTGTAATACTGCGTCGGGTCATAGGTCGGGATCCCCAGGTTCAGGTTTTCTACCGTCAGGAGACCCATAGCAGCCAAAAGTTGATAATGTGCTAATTGCAGATTGCTCTCGGCCGTGATGCGGTTCGCCCGCGCCTCAAGCAGCGCCTGCTCTGCATCCAGCACGTCCAGCGTCGTGCGCGCGCCCAGCAGCGCCTCTTCGCGCACGCCTTCATAGGCCTGCTGGGCGGCGCTGATCTGCTGGTCGATGGCGCGGATCTGCGCGCGTGCGACATCGATGTTCGCCCAAGCCTCGCCCACCTGAAGCACCACCTGCCGCGAGGTGTTCAGCAAGGCCGAGCGGACCTGATCGCGCTGCGCCATCGCCTCGCGGTGGAGCGAGGGCAGCCGGCCGCCGGAATAGAGCGTCTGGCGCATCTCGATCCCGACCGAGGAGGAATTGCGCGTGTCGTAATCGCCCGTGAACTGATTCGGGCTGCGCGAGACGCCGATGCCGGCATTCCCGGTCAGCGTCGGATTGCGTTCCGCGGCGGCGGCGGCCACGGCGATCTCGGCGGCGGCGGCCTGCCGCTGCGTCTGCTTGATCGCGGGGTGGTTGCGCTGCGCCAGGGCGCGTGCCTCGTCCAGCGTGGCGGGCAGGCTGGGCAGAGCGGGCGGCGCGGCCAGCGTGCCCGCACGCAGGCCGGTGACGGTCGCATAATTCTCGCGCGCGATCTCGAGCTGGCCCTGCGCGGCGGCAAGGCTGGCCTGCGTCGCGGCAAGCTGGGCATCGGCCAGCGCGACGTCGGTCACGGTGATCTCGCCGACCTCGAAGCGGTCCTGCGCGGCCTGACGTTCGCGGCCCAGAACCTCGACCGAGTTCTGTTGCAGCGAAACCTGCTGCGTCGCTTCGCGCAGGCTGAAGAAGGCCTGCGCCGCCGACAGAAGCACGTCCTGTTCGACCCCGACCAGCGCCTCGCGGGTGGCGAGGACCTGTTCCTTGGCGCCGTCGATCGCCAGCCGCGAGCGGCCGAAATCGAACAGCGTCAGCTGCGCGCCGAGCGTCAACGAGCTGCTGCGCGTGGTCGTGCCGCCCTCGGGGCGCTGCGCCGAATGGCTTGCGACCCATTGGACGACCGGACGCAGCGCCGAAACCGATTGTGCGACATCCTCGTCGGCGGCGCGCAGCACGGCGCGGTTCTGTTCCAGCAGCGCGGAATGGCGATAGGCGGCGACCATCGTGTCGGCCAGCGATTCGGCCAGAACGGGCGCTGCCGGCGCCAGCGCCAGAACCGCCGCCAGCGTCAGGCGACGCAGCGCGCTCACAGGCTGAACCCGGGGGCGCGGCTGAAGCCGTCCAGAACCGGGGCCTTTGCGTTGAAGGCATAGCGCCAGGACAGGCGGCCATTCACCTTGTGTCCGATCCGCACGACGCCCAGAGCGCCCTCGACGAAGACCGCGCCGATGCGGCCGCCATCGCGAAGCTGGTCGGTGATCGCGTCGGGGACATGCTCGACCGCGCCCTCGATCAGGATCACGTCATAAGGGCCCTGGCGGGGGGCGCCCTCAGTCAGCGCGGCGCAGAGGACGGCGGCATTGTCCACCCCGGCCTCGGACAGGCGCTGCTCGGCTTCGGCGACCAGTTCCTGTTCGGCCTCGATCGCGACGACGGCCTGGGCCAGACGCGCGATCACGGCGGCCGAATAGCCGTAGCCGCAGGCCAGATCCAGGACCAGCTCGTCGGGCTGGATCGCCAGCGCGTCCAAGAGCTTGGCCAGCGTGCGCGGCTCCAGCAGGACGCGGCCATGGCCGATGTTCAGGTTCTCGCCCGAATAGGCCACCGGGCGCATCGCCGGAGGCACGAATTCCTCGCGCGGGACTGCCAGCATCGCGGCGATCACGGGAAGGCTGGTGACATCACTGGGGCGCACCTGGTTGTCGACCATCATCGTGCGCCGCGCGGCAAAATCGGTCATGTGGGGGACCCTCTGCTCGACCATTTCGGGCGTATTGCCATGTTTCCCCGGCATCGGCAACGCCGCTTGTTGCGCTAGGCGGGCCGATGCCCGTTCGCTTGGCATCTTGCACCGGCCCCGGCTTTGGTCTAGACGAGGCGCACTCTCGACGGCGGTGGGTTGGCGGAGAGGTTACGCACCGGATTGCAAATCCGTGAAGACCGGTTCGATTCCGGTACCCACCTCCACGATTTCCGACGCGAGGGTTGCGCCCCCATGATCTATGCCGCCACGACCCGCATCGCCGAGGCCGCCTTGCGCCTGCGCGCGCATGTGGGCGGCAGTGCGGCGCTGCGTCAGCGGCTGGCGGTGGATGCGCTGCCCGGCCCGGCGACGATCTGGGTCCATGGCGCATCGGTGGGCGAGCTGAACTCGGCCCGGCCGGTGATCGTCGCCCTGGCCGAGCGCATGCCCTTGCAGATCACCGCCAACAGCGAGACGGGTCGCGACCTGGCGGCCGGGTGGGGTCTGCCCGCGCGGCTGGCGCCCCTGGACCTGCCGGGCGCGCTGGACCGGTTTCTGGGCGCCGTCCGCCCGCGCCTGCTGCTGACCGTCGAAAGCGAATTCTGGCCTCTGCGCTCGCGGCTGCTGGCGCAGCGCGGCATCGCCCATGCGATGATCGGGGCGCGGATGTCGGAGCGCTCGGCCGCGACCTGGTCGAAGCTGCCGCGCATCATCGGGCCGATGCTGGGGCGCATCTCGGCGCTGTCGGCGCAGGATCAGGCCAGCGAGGCGCGGCTGCTGCGGCTGGGCCTGCCCGCGGCTGCGCTGCTGCCGCGGCTGGACCTGAAGCTGATCGACCCCGCCCGGATCGCGCCCCCGCCCCATGACGCGGCGCGCGACGCAACGGTGCTGGCGGCCTCGACGCATGAGGGCGAGGATGCGCCGATCCTCGACGCCTTTCTGCGGCTTCGCGCCGATCATCCCGGCGCGCGGCTGATCCTGGCGCCCCGCCATCCCGACCGCGGCGAGGCGATCGCGGTGCTTGCGGCATCGCGCAGCCTGTCCCTGGCGCGCCGCAGCCAGGGCGCCGATGCCGCACCGCAGGGCGGGGTTTTGCTGGCCGATACGTTGGGCGAGATGGATTTGTGGTATTCCGCAGCGGGGATCTGCCTCGTCGGCGGATCTCTGGTCGAACGCGGCGGCCATACCCCTTGGGAGCCCGCCGCCTATCGCTGTGCCCTGCTGCACGGCCCCCATGTCGAGAACTTCCGCGAAGGGTTCGACCATCTCGACGCCCATCGCGCGGCGCAGGAGATCAGCGCGGACACGCTGGCCGCGACGCTCTCGGACCTGCTGTCCCGGCCGCAGCGGATGCGGGCGATGGGCGATCAGGCGCGGGCCGCCCTCGACGGGCGCGCGGGCGATCCGGGCCCACTGATCGCGCATCTGGCGGGTCTTGCCTCGGGCGGGGAGGCGCCCGATATGAAGCGCATGTGACAGGAGCTTTCGCATGATCCGCTATGCCATGCGCTGCGACAAAGGGCATGAATTCGACGGCTGGTTCCGGTCGTCCGACGCCTGGGAGACGGCGCGCAGGGCCGGTGCGCTGTCCTGCGCCCATTGCGGCAGCAGCCAAGTCGAAAAGGCGCTGATGGCACCAAACGTCGCCTCAACCGAGGATAAGCCCAGCCTGACCGCCCCCCGATCCGAGGCCGAGGCCGCGCTGGAAAAGCTGCGCCGGCATATCGAGACGAATTCCGATTACGTCGGCCTCAGCTTCGCCGACGAGGCCCGCGCGATGCATGAGGGACGCAGCCCGTCCCGCGCCATCCACGGCGAGGCGCGGCCCGACGACGCGCGCAAGCTGATCGAGGACGGCGTGCCGGTCGCCCCCCTGCCCTTTCTGCCGCGACGCAAGGCGAACTAGACCCGCCGCCTCTTGCGGTTTTTCACGCCCGCCCCTAGAAGCCCGCCCAATGGTCAACCCCTGGGCAGGAGGCTCTGCATGCCCCTTCTGGTGATGAAATTCGGCGGAACGTCCGTGGCCGATCTGGATCGGATCCGGAACGCCGCCAAGAAGGTGCAGCGCGAGGTCGAGCGCGGCTATGACGTCATCGTCATCGTCAGCGCCATGTCGGGCAAGACGAACGAACTGGTGGGCTGGGTCGAGCAGACCTCGCCGCTGTTCGATGCGCGCGAATATGACGCGGTGGTCAGCTCGGGCGAGAACGTCACCGCCGGCCTGATGGCCCTGACGCTTCAGGAAATGGGCGTGCCCGCGCGCAGCTGGCAGGGCTGGCAGGTGCCGATCAACACGACCTCGGCCCATTCGGCGGCGCGCTTCGTGGACATCCCGCGCACCAATATCGACCAGAAATTCGCCGAAGGCATGAAGGTCGCCGTCGTGGCGGGCTTCCAGGGCCTGTCGCCCGAGGGCCGCATCACCACGCTTGGTCGGGGCGGGTCGGACACGACCGCCGTGGCCTTTGCCGCCGCATTCGAGGCCGAGCGCTGCGACATCTACACCGATGTGGACGGCGTCTACACGACCGATCCGCGCATCACCTCCAAGGCGCGCAAGCTGCCCCGCATCGCCTTCGAGGAAATGCTGGAACTGGCCTCGCTTGGCGCCAAGGTGCTTCAGACGCGCTCGGTCGAACTGGCGATGCGTTACAAGGTGCGCCTGCGGGTGCTATCCTCGTTCGAGGACGGGGACGAGACGTCTGGCACGCTGATCTGCGATGAGGATGAAATCATGGAATCGAAAGTCGTCAACGGCGTCGCCTCTTCGCGCGACGAGGCCAAGATCACGCTGGTCACGGTCGAGGACCGGCCCGGCATCTCGGCCGCCATCTTCGCGCCTCTGGCCGATGCGGGCGTCAATGTGGACATGATCGTCCAGAACATCTCGGAAAAGGATTATGACGATCACCCCGGTTCGGTGACGGACATGACCTTCTCGGTGCCGATCAACCAGGTTGAGCGCGCCAAGCGCGCCATGGAAGAGGCCCGCCAGGCCGGCACCATCGCCTATGACGAACTGGTCGTCGATACCGAGGTCGCCAAGGTCAGCGTCGTCGGCATCGGCATGCGCAGCCATGCGGGCGTCGCCGCCAAGATGTTCAAGGCGCTGGCCGACGAGAACGTCAACATCAAGGTCATCTCCACCTCCGAGATCAAGATTTCGGTGCTGATCGACCGGAAATACATGGAACTGGCCGTGCAGGCGCTGCATGATGCGTTCGAACTGGAGCAGGCGTAAACCCTCAGGGTTTTCCTGATGTCGAAAGGCGCGCCCCGTCGCAAGGGGGCGCGCGCGGTCAAGGGGCGGGCAGGCGATGCAGGATCGCACCGATGGCGACTCGCGCAGGCTGCTGCGGCGGCTCAAGGAAATCCTGTCGGCGCCCGGTGACGGGCAGGACCGGCTGGACCGGATCACCCATCTGATCGCGGATTCGATGGGGACCGAGGTCTGCTCGATCTATCTGTTCCGCGATCCCGAGACGCTTGAGCTGTGCGCCACCGAGGGCCTTCGGGCCGAGGCCGTCCACCAGACGCGGATGCGCCTGGGCGAGGGTCTGGTGGGGCGCGTGGCCCGGACCGGGCGCAACGTGAACACCGCCAATGCCCCCGCCGAGCCCGGCTTCCGCTTCATGCCCGAGACCGGCGAAGAGGTCTTTCCCAGCTTTCTCGGCGTGCCGATCCAGCGCGTCGGCGAAAGGCTGGGCGTGCTGGTCGTGCAATGCCGCGACGCGCGCCTGTTCAGCGAGGACGAGATCTACGGCCTCGAAGTCGTGGCGATGGTGCTGGCCGAGATGACGGAACTGGGCGCCTTTCAGGGCGACCAGGCCGACTCCATGCCCCGCGCTCACCGCTTTCCGCAGATGTTCCGCGGCGCGACCGGGCAGGAGGGCGCGGCAGCCGGCCATGTCTGGCTGCACGAGCCGCGCGTCGTCGTGGCCAACCCTGTCGGCGACGATCCCGAAAAGGAGCTGGCCCGCCTGCATGAAGGCGTGGACCGGCTGCGCAGCACCGTCGACAAGATGGTCGCCGCCGCCGATATGGGCGGCGAGGGCGACCACGCCGCCGTGCTGGAAGCCTATCGCATGTTCGCCCATTCGCGCAGCTGGCTGCGCCGCATGGAAGAGGATATCCGCCTTGGCCTGTCCGCCGAGGCCGCCGTCGAGAAGGAACAATCCGCCGCACGCGCCCGGCTGGAAATGGCCGCCGACCCCTATCTGCGCGACCGGCTGCACGATCTGGACGACCTGTCGAACCGCCTGCTGCGCATCCTGACGGGACAGGGCCACGATACCGGCGCCGAGATGCCCGCCGATCCGATCCTGGTGGCGCGCAATATCGGCCCGGCCGAACTGCTGGAATATGGCCGCCGCCTGCGCGGGGTCGTGCTGGAGGAAGGCTCGGTCGGCAGCCATGCCGCCATCGTCGCGCGCGCTCTGGCCATTCCGCTGGTGATCCACGCCGCCCGCATCACGACCGAGGCGCTGAACGGCGATCCGATCCTTGTCGATGGCGATCAGGGCGTCGTCCATCTGCGGCCCGAGGAAAGCGTCGCCAAGGCGTTTCTGGACAAGATCGCCATGCAGGCGGCAGCGCAGGACCGCTATGCCAGCCTGCGCGACCTGCCCGCGACCTCGACCTGCGGCACGAATGTGCAGCTCTACATGAATGCCGGGCTGATGGCCGACCTGCCCTCGCTCGAGGGGTCGGGGGCCGAGGGCGTAGGCCTTTTCCGCACGGAATTGCAGTTCCTGATTCGCAGCCACGTCCCCAAGCGCGCCGAACTGGCCGGGCTTTACCGCCGCGTGCTGGACAGCGCGCAGGGCAAGCCCGTGCATTTCCGCACGCTGGATATCGGCTCGGACAAGGTGCTGCCCTACATGAAGCCGCAGGACGAGCCCAACCCGGCGATGGGCTGGCGCGCCATCCGCGTGGGTCTGGACAAGCGCGGCATCCTGCGGATGCAGCTTCAGGCGCTGATCCGCGCCAGCGTCGGGCGTCCGCTGCATGTGATGTTCCCCTTCATCACCGACATCACCGAATACGAGGCGGCCTACCGCATCCTGATGCAAGAAATGGCGCGCGAGCAGCGGCTGGGCCACGACATGCCTAGCGACATCCGCGTGGGCGCCATGCTCGAGACCCCGTCGCTGGCCTTCGCGCCCAGGAAATTCTACGAGATGTGCGACTTCATCTCGGTCGGCGGCAACGATCTCAAGCAGTTCTTCTTTGCCGCAGACCGCGAGAACGAACGCGTGCGCCGCCGTTACGACACGCTCAGCCTGTCCTTCCTGACGCTGCTGCGCCAAATCGTGGAACGCTGCGACGAGGCTCGCGTGCCCCTGTCCTTCTGCGGCGAGGATGCGGGCCGACCCATCGAGGCGCTGGTCCTGGCCGCCCTGGGCTTCCGGCGGCTGTCGATGCGTCCGGCCTCGATCGGGCCGGTCAAGCACCTGATCCGCCGCGTCTCGCTGATCGAGCTGCGGCAGGTCATCGACGAGGCCATCGAGGCGGGCATGCCCACCGTGCGCGGCCCCGTGACGGCCTGGCTGGCCCGCCAGTAGCGGCCTGCCCTGCCCGCGCGCGGATCGGGCCTTTCCTTGCCGATCGGCTCAAGATCGCGGCAAGGGCGCTTGCTGCGCTGCGGCGGCAGGCTTATGATACGGAAAGATTTTCGGAACATCGGTGAGATGAAGCGTCGTCAATTCCTCAATGCAGCCACTGCGATGGCTGCCGGTGGTGCAGTTCTGGCCGGGTCGGCCGGTGCCGAACCTGCGGCCGATCCCGCCGCCATCGGTCCCCAGCCCTTCGGCTTCGAACATGTCGCGGCGATCGCGGCGGAACGCGCGACGCGGGTCTATCAGCAGCCGATCTCGCAACTGGTGGGCAGCTTCGCCAATCTGAACTACGACCAGTATCGCGCCATCCGCTTTCGCCGCGACCGCGATCCCCTGGGCGCCGGCGGCGCCTTCGGGATGGACCTGCTGTCGCCGGGCATGATCTTCTACGAGCCCGTCCAGATCAGCATCGTGCGAAACGGCGTTGCGCGGCACCTGCCCTTTGACCCGGCGATGCTGGAATTCGACCCCTCGCATTTCCCTGACGGCGCGGACCTGTCCACGGTGGGCAATATGGGCTGGTCGGGCTTTCGCATCCGCACGGCGCTGAACCGCCCCGACGTGATGGACGAGTTTCTGGTCTTCCAGGGGGCCAGCTATTTCCGCGCGGTGGCGCGCGGCACGCTCTACGGGTTGTCCGCCCGCGGGCTTGCGATCAAGACCGGCAGCCCGGATGGCGAGGAATTCCCGCTTTTCACCGATTTCTGGATTCACCAGCCCGAACCGGGCGACAATTTCGTGCGAATCCACGCGGTTCTGGACAGCCGGTCAGTTGCAGGGGCCTACGAATTCACCGTCCATCCCGGCGCGACGACCATGGTCGAGACGCGCATGGCGCTGTTCCCGCGCGTCGATCTGCGCGAGACGGGGCTGGCGCCGCTGACCTCGATGTTCTGGTTCAGCCCGGCCTCGCGACGGGTGGTCGACGATTACCGCCCCGCCTGCCACGACAGCGACGGTTTGCAGATGCATACGGGCGCCGGGCAGGCGCTGTGGCGGGGGCTGATGTCGCCGCGCAATCTTCAGATCAGCAGCTTCGTGGACAACAACCCTCGCGGCTTCGGCCTGATCCAGCGCGCCCGCGACTTCGAGACCTATCAGGACGCCGAGGCGATGTATCACCTGCGCCCCTCGACCTGGATCGAGCCGGTCGGCGATTGGGGCGAGGGCGAGGTCCGGCTGGTCGAGATCCCGGTCGAGAATGAGTTCAACGACAACATCGTCAGCTATTGGGTGCCCAAGGCGCCGATCACGCGCGGGCAGCGGCACGAATACCGCTATCGCATGGGCTTTTCGGCGCTGCCCCCCGACGACATGCCGCTGGCCCGCGTGCGTCAGGTGCGCTCGGGGCGGTCGATCAATGTCGAGACGACGCGCAGCTTCATCATCGATTACGAATTGCCGATGTTCCGCGACGAACTGCCCCAGATCCAGGTCAAGGCCTCGGCGGGCAATATCGTGCATGCCTATCTCAAGCGGCTTCCCGACCAGCAATCCCTGCGCCTCGCCTTCGAGTTCGAGCCGGGTCGCGCCCAGCTGGCCGACCTGCAGGCCGTGCTGACCGATCCCGAGGGTCGCGCGCTGTCCGAGACCTGGCTGACGCGCTGGACCGCATGACAAGGCCGCAGATGATGAGCGGAAAGCCGCTTCACGCGGCCGCGCGCGACATGGCATCCGCCATGCCGCCCGAGGCGCCTCTGGCCATGCCGGTCCAGGATTTCCGGGCGGCCCATCGCGGCGGCCCTGCGCGGCAGATGAACTCGATCCGCGTCTGGGCGGCGCGGCTGGTGGCCTTTGGCGGCACGGCGGCGATCGCGGTTCTGGGGTTCCGGCAGATGCTGGCGACCTTCGGCGCCGATCCGACGCTGATGCAGATGGCGTTCCTGGCGCTGTTCGTTCCGACCTTCGCCTGGGTGGGTTTCTCCTTCTGCGCGACGGTCGCGGGCTTTCTGGCGCCGCGCCTGACCACGCCCGAGGATGCGGGCAATGCCCGCCTGGCCGTGGTGATGCCCATCTATCACGAGGATGCCTCGGCCAGCATCAGCCTGCTTGTGGCGCTGGCGCGCGAACTGGCCGCCGAGGGCATGGCCGAGCGCACCGAGATCTTCGTTCTGTCAGACAGCCGCGATGCCGCGATCGCGGTTCAGGAAAGCCAGGCGCTGGCCGCCGCGCGGGCGCTGTCGCCGCTGCCGATCTGGTATCGCCGCCGCGCCGACAACGAGGACCGCAAATCCGGCAACATCGCGGAATTCCTGCGTCGATGGGGCGGCCGCTTTGACCAGCTTGTCGTGCTGGACGCCGACAGCGTCATGAGCGGCCAGACCATCCGAGAATTGTCCGCGCGCATGGCCGCCGACCCCGCCATCGGGCTGATCCAGACCATGCCCATGCTGGTCGGAGGCGAGACGATCCTGGCCCGTCAGACCCAGTTCGCCGGTCGCGTCTACGGCCCGATGATCGCGCGCGGCGTCTCGGCCTGGTCGGGCGATACGGGGAATTACTGGGGCCACAACGCCATCATCCGCGTCGAGGCCTTCGCACAGGCCTGCGGCCTGCCGCGCCTGCCGGGCCGTCCGCCCTTTGGCGGCACGATCCTCAGCCACGATTTCGTCGAGGCTGCGGCGCTCTGCCGGGCGGGCTGGAAGGTGCGGCTGGATCACGACCTGCGCGGCAGCTACGAGGGCTGCCCGCCCACCCTGATGGACATGGCCGCCCGCGAGCGCCGTTGGGCGCAGGGCAACCTGCAGCACGCGCGGCTTCTGGGCATGAACGGGATGCGCGGGATCAGCCGGGCGCATTTCATCATCGGCATGATGGGCTTCCTGATGAGCCCGATCTGGCTGGCACTGATCCTCGTGGGCCTTGTCCTGTCGGCGACGGTGCTTCTGTCCACACCCGAATACTTCCCGAACGCCTATCAGCTTTTCCCCGAATGGCCGGTCTTCGACAGCCGCCGGATGCTGTGGCTGTTCGCCATCGCGATGGCGCTGCTGCTGCTGCCCAAGTTCATCGCGACCTTCCGGGCCTGGGCGCGGCCTCTGGCGCGCAATTCGGGCGGGCGCGTGCGGATATTCGCCAGCGCCATCTTCGAGACGGTGCTGTCGGCGCTGATCGCGCCCGTGCAGATGCTGGTCCAGACCCGCCAGATCGCCGAGATCCTGCAGGGCCGCGACAGCGGCTGGAACCCGCAGATCCGGGCCGGCCATGTGCCGGGCTGGGGGCTGGTGCTGCGCCATCACTGGTCCCATGTGCTGCTGGGGCTGGGAACGCTGGTCGTGCTGTGGCAATTCTCGCCGCCGCAGCTGATCTGGCTGTCTCCGATCCTGGCCGGGCTGATCCTGTCGCCGCTGACGGCGCGGCTGTCGGCCAGCGCGGTGCTGGGCCGCTGGACGCGGATGCGCGGCCTGCTGGTCACGCCCGAGGAACGCGACCCGCCCTCGATCCTGACCGAGGCCGCCGCCATCGCCCGCGCCCTGCCCGCGCCTGTCAGCGGCCGCGAGGCGCTGCTGCGGCTGGGGCGTGATCCGCAGGTGATGCAGAACCATCTGGCCGCCCTGCCCCCCTCCGAGGGCGATCTGCCGACGGCGCTGGCGCTGCTGCGCGTGACGGCGGGCGCCAAGATCGACCATGCCCGCAGCCAGTCCGAGGCGCTGGATTATCTGGACCCGGCGGAAACCGACGCGCTGGTCTCGGACCGGGCGCTTCTGGCCCGCTGGAGCGCGCTGCCCGCATGAACCGCCTGATCACGCTGGACATGCTGCGCGGCTATGCGCTGCTCAGCATCATGGTCAACCACATGCCGGTCTCGGTCATGCGGGGGGTGACGCTGCCGAACTTCTCGATCTTCGACGCATCCGAATTGTTCGTGCTGCTGTCGGGGTTCCTGGTCGGAATGGTCTGGCTGTCGGTCGAGCGGCGCGAGGGACAGCGCAGCGCGCAATGGCGCTTTGCCCGCCGCGCCTTCGAGGTCTGGCGCGCGATGATCCTGATCGGCGTGCTGATGGCGCTGCTGTCTGCGGCGCTTCTGGCGGCGGGGATGAAGCATACCGCGATCTGGAACCAATACGCGGTCTGGGTGATCGAGAACCCGCTTGGCTATATCGGCTCGCTGGCCTCGCTGTGGTTGCAGCCCAACATCGTCGACGTGCTGGCAGTCTATGTCGTGCTTCTGGCGGTGACGCCGCTGATCGTGCCGCTGATGCTGCGCTGGCCGTTGATCATCGCCGTGGCCCTGGTCGCGATCTGGTGGCACGGGCCAGAGCTGAACAGCCTGCTGCCGAACCATCGCCGTCAGGGCGGGCTGCTGTTCAACCCCTTCGGCTGGCAGCTTCTGTTCTTCTCGGGCGTGGCGATGGGCCTTTTCCGGGACAGGATCATGGCCGCGCTTCTGCCGCGCCGGCATCTGGTGACGGCGCTGGCCCTTGGCATGTTCGCCTTCGGTTGCGCCATCGTCATCGCGGCCCGCATCGGAGAACCCGCTCTGGCCGTCAGGCAGGCGATGCGGATGGTCTATGGCACGATCGACAAATGGAACCTCGACGGCACCCGCTATCTGGCGATCATGGCGGCGACCTGGCTGGTCGTGGTGCCGCTTGGCCCGCTGATGGCGCGGATCGCCGCCAGCAGGCCGGGCGTCTGGATGCAGCAGATCGGGCGCGGCGGCCTGTGGTCCTTTGGCGCCTGCGTGCTGCTGTCGGTGCTGGGCGACGCCCTGCAGATGAACCCCGAAGGGCAGTCTGTCGCCGCCCGGCTGGCGGTGGATGTCTGGGCCTGCATCGCCCTGTGGTGGCTGTCCGTCCTGTGGCTGCGCCACGGCGATCCCTGGCGGCGGGCGCAAAGGGCCCGCCGGGCCGAACGGCGGCTGGCGCGGGCCGCGGCTCGGGCGGCGTCACGCGGGTGACGCAGCGGGGGTGACGGGCGCAAGGGAATCGTCTAAAGCGCCTTCACGAAACGGTCACATCAGCTGACGACGGGTCACGAGAAGGCGCGGCATCGCCCGCCACCGCACCGGAGGAGGAGCCGAGTTGCTGGACGATACCCTTATCCGCCGCGAGCTTGCCGCGCATTACGACCTGGCCCCGTCCGAGACGCTGGCCCGCGAACTGGCGCATCTGCACGCCCCGATGGCGAGGGTGATGCCCTTTCCCGACTGGGTCATGGCCGCGCCTTGGGTCGCCGCGATCAACCGGCTCAAGGCCGAGCGCGGCGCGGTCGTGCTGGCGCATAACTACATGACGCCCGACATCTATCACGGCATCGCGGATGTCGTGGGCGACAGCCTGCAACTCGCCATCGAGGCCACGCGCGTCGAGGCGCAGGTCATCGTGCAATGCGGCGTGCATTTCATGGCCGAGACCTCGAAGATCCTGAACCCTGCCAAGACCGTGCTGATGCCGGACATGGAGGCCGGCTGCTCGCTGGCCGAATCGATCACCGCCGAGGGCATCGCCCAGATGCGCGCGCGCTACCCCGGCGCCATGGTCGTCAGCTACGTCAACACCACGGCCGAGGTGAAGGCCGCATCCGACATCTGCTGCACCTCGTCAAACGCGGCGCAGATCGTGGCGGCCATGCCAGGCGACACGGTCATCATGACGCCCGACAAGTGGCTGGCGCAGAACGTCGCCAGGCAGGTGCCGCAGAAGCGCATCGTCTGGTGGGACGGGGCCTGCATCGTGCATGAGCGCTTCACCCCGCAGGATCTGCGCGATTTCCGCGAATGGCATCCCGGCATCCGCATCATCGCCCATCCGGAATGCCCCCCCGACGTGGTGGCCGAGGCTGATTTCGCGGGCTCGACCAAGCACATCATCGACTGGGTGGGCGACAATCGCCCGGAAAAGGCGATGCTGGTCACCGAATGCTCGATGGCCTCCAACATCGCCGACGCCCATCCCGAGGTCGAGTTCCTCGGCCCCTGCAACATGTGCCCCTACATGAAGAAGATCACGCTGGAAAAGGTCCTGTGGTCGCTGCACACGATGACCGGCCAGGTCGAGGTGGACCCGGCCATCGCCGCCCCCGCCCGCCTTGCGGTCGAGCGGATGATCGACCTGTCGCGCCAGCTGGCGGCCTGATCCGATGATCCCCAATGACCGCGTGGTGATCGTCGGCGCGGGGCTTGGGGCGCTTTACGCGGCGCTGGCTCTGGCGCCGCGCCCGGTCCTGATGATCTCGCCCGATCCTCTGGGCCAAGGCGCCAGTTCGGCTTGGGCGCAGGGCGGCGTCGCTGCCGCCATGGCGGCCCCGGACAGCCCCGATCTGCATGCCGCCGACACCGCAAGGGCGGGCGCGGGCATCGTGGATCCCGCCGTCGCGCGCATGGTCGCGGATGAGGCGCGGGCGCATATCCTTGCGCTGACCGATCTGGGCACGCCCTTCGACCGCGATGCCGATGGCGGCTATGTCATGTCGCGCGAGGCCGCCCACAGCCTGGCCCGCGTGGTGCGGGTGCGCGGCGATCAGGCCGGGGCCGAGATCATGCGCGCCCTGATCGCCACGGTGCGCTCCACGCCCTCGGTCCAGCTGCTGGAGGGCTGGGTGGCCACGGGCCTGCGCCGCGACGGAGACCGCATCATTGGGATCGAATTGATGCTCGCCACCGGGTCGGCCACGCTCGCGCTGGCCGCACCGGCTGTGCTGATCGCGGGCGGCGGCGCGGGCGGGCTTTTCGCCATGACGACCAACCCGCCGCGCATCCGGGGCGAGGCGATGGGCATGGCCGCCCGCGCGGGTGCGGTGATCGCGGATGCCGAATTCGTGCAGTTCCACCCGACTGCCATCGCCACAGGCGCCGACCCCGCGCCGCTGGCGACCGAGGCCCTGCGCGGCGAGGGCGCCGTGCTGGTCAATGCGTCGGGCACGCGCTTCATGCGGGGCATGCACCCCGATGCCGAACTGGCACCCCGCGACATCGTGGCCCGCGCCGTTTATGCCGAGACGCAGGCCGGCCGCGCCCCCGCGCTGGATTGCCGCGCCCTGCCCGATCTGGGCCGGCATTTCCCCGCCGTCTTTGCCGCCTGCATGGCCGCAGGGATCGACCCCGCGCGCCAGCCGATCCCGGTCGCGGCGGCGGCGCATTACCATATGGGCGGCATCGCCACCGATGCCGAGGGCCGGTCCAGCCTGCCGGGACTCTGGGCCTGTGGCGAGGCGGCCTCGACCGGGCTGCATGGCGCGAACCGGCTGGCCTCGAACGGTCTGCTCGAAGCGCTGGTCTTTGCCCGCCGCGCCGCGCTGTCGATGGCCGGGGACCTGCCCCTGCGCGACGCGCCGCCAGTCCAGCTGCCGGAACCGGCCCCCACGCCCCTGCCCGACCCCGCCCTGATCCGCCGCCTGCGCGCTGCCATGACCGAAGGCGCGGGCGTCATCCGCGACGCCGCGGGCCTGACGCGCGCCCTGCGCCGGATCGCCGCCATCGAGGCCGAAGGCGCGGCCCATCCCCAGATCGCCAACATGACCGCCGCCGCGACGCTGATCTGCGCCGCCGCCCTGCTGCGCCGCGAAAGCCGGGGCGCGCATTGCCGCAGCGATCACCCCGCCCCCCTGCCCGAGGGGGCGCGCAGCAGCCTGACGCTGTCCCGGGCGATGGCCCTGCGCGCCAGTCTCGAACCCGAACCGGAGCCGACATGATCCCGCCCCTGCCCGACATGATCCTGGAAAACCTGATCCGCGCCGCCCTGATCGAGGATCTGGGCACGAACGGCGACATCACCACCCGCACCGTGATCCCGGCGGGCATCCGCTACAGCGCGCAGATCCGCGCGCGCGAGGCCGGCGTGGTATCGGGGATGCAGCTTGCCGCGCTGGCCTTCCGGCTGATCGACCCCGCCCTGCGCTTCGACGCGCTCTGCCCTGACGGAACCGCGTTCCAAGCGGGCGAGACGCTGGCGCGGATCGAGGGCGAGGCCGCCTCGATCCTGTCGGCCGAGCGGGTGGCGCTGAATTTCGCGGGCCGCCTGACAGGCATCGCCACGATGACGGCGGCTTTCGTGGCAGAAACGCGTGGCACGGCCGCGCGCATCACCTGCACCCGCAAGACGACGCCGGGCCTGCGTCTGGTCGAGAAACAGGCCGTGCTGCATGGCGGCGGCTTCAGCCATCGTGTGTCGCTGTCCGATGCGATCCTGATCAAGGACAACCACATCGCGGCGGCAGGCGGCATCCGCCCGGTCCTGCAGGCGGTCAAGGCACGCGCCTCGCACATGATGCGGGTGGAAATCGAGGTGGACCGGCTGGACCAGCTGGCCGAGGTGCTGGACGAGGGCGGCGCCGATGTCGTTCTGCTGGACAACATGGACACCCCGACCCTGCGCAAGGCCGTGGCGATGGCCGGTGGAAGCGTGGTGCTGGAGGCCTCGGGCAACATGCGCCTCGACCGCATCGCCGAGGTCGCGGCGACGGGCGTGGGCTACATCTCGGTCGGTGCGCTGACCCATTCCGCGCGGACGCTGGATCTGGGTCTGGATTTCTGAAGTGGTCGAGGGGCGCGCGGCCCCTCAGCTGTCCATCTTCAGCGCCTGGATAAAGGCCGTCTGCGGAATCTCGACCTTGCCGAATTGCCGCATCTTCTTCTTGCCGGCCTTCTGCTTTTCCAGCAGCTTCTTCTTGCGGGTCGCGTCGCCGCCATAGCATTTGGCGGTCACGTCCTTGCGCATCGCCGACAGCGTCTCGCGCGCGATCACGCGGGCGCCGATGGCGGCCTGGATCGGGATCTTGAACATGTGCCGCGGGATCAGGTCCTTCAGCTTTTCGACCATCGCGCGGCCGCGGCTTTCGGCGCGGTCGCGGTGGACCATGATCGCCAGCGCGTCGACGGGTTCGTCATTCACCAGGATCGACATCTTGACCAGATGATCCTCGCGATATTCGCTGATCTGGTAGTCGAAGCTGGCATAGCCCTTGGTCACCGACTTCAGGCGATCATAGAAGTCGAAGACCACCTCGGCCAGCGGCAGATCATAGACCACCATCGCGCGGCTGCCCGCATAGGTCAGGTCCAGCTGGATGCCGCGCCGGTCCTGGCAGAGCTTCAGCACGTCGCCCAGATAATCGTCCGGCACCATGATCGTAGCCTTGATGCGCGGCTCCTCGATATGGTCCACATGGGTCAGGTCGGGCATGTCGGCGGGGTTGTGCAGGTCGCGCACCTCGCCGTCGCGCATATGCAGCTTGAAGACGACGCTCGGCGCGGTGGTGATCAGGTCCAGATCGTATTCGCGTTCCAGCCGGTCGCGGATGACCTCCAGGTGCAGCAGCCCCAGGAAGCCACAGCGGAAGCCGAAGCCGAGCGCGGCCGAGGTCTCCATCTCGTAGCTGAAGCTCGCATCGTTCAGGGCCAGCTTCTCGATCGCGTCGCGCAAAGCCTCGAAATCGTTGGCGTCGACGGGGAACAGGCCGCAGAACACGACCGGCTGCGCGGGCTTGAAGCCCGGCAGGGCCTGCGCGGCGGGCTTCTTCTCATGCGTGATCGTGTCGCCCACGCGCGTGTCGCGGACCTGCTTGATCGAGGCGGTGAAGACGCCGATCTCGCCCGGCCCCAACTCCTCGATATCCTTCATCGCGGGCGTCAGGACGGCCAGCTTGTCCAGCCGGTAGGTCGCGCCGGTCTGCATCATCTTGACCTGATCGCCCTTGCGGATCACGCCGTCCATCACGCGGATCATCACGACGACGCCCAGATAGGGGTCGTACCAGCTGTCCACCAGCATCGCCTTGAGCGCCGCGTTCCGGTCGCCCTTGGGGGCGGGCAGGCGCGTGACGATGGCCTCCAGCACGTCCGGGATGCCGAGGCCGGTCTTGGCGCTGATCGGAATGGCTTCCGAGGCGTCGATGCCGATCACGTCCTCGATCTGGGCCTTCACGCGGTCGGGCTCGGCCGCGGGCAGGTCGATCTTGTTCAGGACCGGGACGATGTCGTGATCGGCGTCGATGGCCTGATAGACATTGGCCAGCGTCTGCGCCTCGACCCCCTGCGTGGCGTCCACGACCAGCAACGATCCTTCGACCGCGCGCATCGAGCGGCTGACCTCGTAGGCAAAGTCCACATGGCCGGGCGTATCGATCAGGTTCAGCACATAGGTCCGCCCGTCCTTCGCCGGATAGGCGATGCGGACGGTGTTGGCCTTGATGGTGATGCCGCGCTCGCGCTCGATATCCATGCTGTCCAGCAGCTGGGCCTTCATGTCGCGTTCGGCGACAGTGCCCGTCAACTGGATCAGCCGATCGGCCAGCGTGGATTTCCCGTGGTCGATATGCGCCACGATCGAAAAATTGCGGATGAGGTCAAGCTCGGTCATGGCCGGGCTATACAGGGGCGCGGGGCGCGCGAAAAGAGGGTTTCGCGGCCCTGCGCGCTTTGGTGTCAGGGCATTGCCGGGCGATGCGCCGCCTCAAGCATCAGCCGGGCGACCTCGGCCGACGAGGCGGGGTTCTGGCCTGTCACCAGCCGCCCGTCCGCGATGGCAAAGGACTGCCAGTCCGGACCGCGATGATGCTCGGCCCCGGCTGCGGTCAGGCGGTCGGCCAGCAGAAACGGCACGACATCGGCCAGGCCCACGGCATCCTCCTCGCTGTTGGTGAAGCCCGCCACGCGGCGCCCGGACACCAGGGCCTGACCATCGGGCAGGCGCGCCGCCAGAAGGCCGGCGGGACCGTGGCAGACCGCCCCGATCACCGCGCCGGCCTGCCATGCATCGGCCAGCATCCGCCCCAGTGCAGCCGATTGCGGCAGGTCCCACATCGTGCCGTGCCCGCCGGGCAGAAACACGATGTCACAACCGCTTACGGTCACATCCTCGACCTTGGCGGTGTGGCGCAGCCGGTTCATCGCGGCATCGTCGGCCATAAAGCGGCGGACAGCGTCGTTCAGCGCGTCCCCTTCGGCCGAGGCTGGATCGGCGGGCGGCTCGCCCCCGTTGATGCTGGCCAGCTCGACCGTCCAGCCCGCGTCGGACAATGCCCAATACGGGGTGGCCAGCTCCTCCCAGTAAAAGCCGGTCGGCTTGCCGCTATCTCCCAGACGGGCATGCGAGGTCAGTACGAACAGTGCGCGAGGCATCGAAATCTCCTTGGGTGAGGGTTGCCCCCACAACCGAAGCCGCCCGCACCGGGTTCCCCGCCGTGCCCCGCGGGCGTTCCGCGCGCGCGGCCCAAGGCCGCGCAGCCGGCAAGGCCCCTCGATGGGGCCGCAGCCGGCTTCCCCGCCAAGGATCGGCGCTAACCCTTGCGCGCCAGCCGGTCCGCGGCGACCGCAGCCGGGCGCCGCCCGCGCCCCTCGCGCCACATCGCATATCCGCCCGCCAGCGCGATCAGCGCTGCTCCGATCAGGGTAAGGTTGTCCGGCCGCTCACCGAAGACCACCATCGCGACCAGCAGCGCAAAGCCCAGCCGCGTATACCGGAAGGGCGCCACGACCGAGGCCTCGCCCAGCCGAGATGCCGCGACCAGTGCCCCGTAGCCCAGAACCCCGAAGAGGACCGTCCCCGCCAGAAGCGCCAGATCGAGGGGACCGGGCCAGACGACAGGCTGCCCGGCGACCAGCGCCAGCGCCAGCCCCGCAGGCACCATCGCCCCATAGGCCGAGGCCGACAGCTGGTCCGAAGGCACATCCGCCGGAATGCGCCGCGTCGCCAGATCACGCAGGGTCAGCCCCGCCACGCCCAGAACCGCCCACAGCATCGAGGGGTCGAACGCCGCCCCGCCCGGCCGCAGGATCAGCAGGACGCCCCCGAAACCCACCGCGACCGACAGCCAGCGCCGCCAACCCACGGCCTCGCCCAGAAACAGGGCCGCGCCCATCACGATGGTCAGCGGCAGGACCTGAAGGATCGCCGAAGTCACCGCCAGATCGCCCTTGGCCAGAGCCGCGACGAAGCCGAAGGCGCCCACGACCTCACCCAGATTGCGCGCGACGACCATGGGATGCAGCAACGCGCCCGTCCACAGCGCACGCCTGCGCTGCACCAGACGCAGCCAGAAGACCAAGGCCGCGCAGAAACCCGTCATCGCGAGCAGTTGCGGCACGGGCAGGCTGACCGTCAGCGTCTTGATGAACGCATCCTCGATCGCGAAGAAGCCCATAGCCGCCGTCATCAGCAGCGCGGCGCGTCCATTCTCGGTCATGCCGCGCCCGCCTCGATCCGGGCCAGCAGCTCGGGCAGGCCGCCCAGATCCGGCAGTTCGTGCAGACGCGGATGCTCGGGCGCCTCGGCATGTTCCATCGCCCAGGTCTGGTGATGCGGCACGAAGACCCCCCAACCGCCCAGTTCCAGCACCGGGATCACGTCGCTTTTTATCGAATTGCCCGCCATCAGGAAACGCTCGGGCGCGATGTCCTGCGCCCAGAGGATGCGGGCATAGGCCTCGGGCGTCTTCTCGGCCAGGATCTCGACCGAGGCGAAGCGCTCGGCGAGACCGGAAGCCGCGATCTTGCGCTCCTGATCCATCAGATCGCCTTTGGTGATCAGGATCAGCCGCCGCCCCGCCATCGCGTCCAGCGCCGCCTCGACCCCCGGCAGCAGATCGACCGGATGGGCCAGCATCTCGCGGCCCAGATCCAGGATCCGCCCGATCGTGTGGCCGTCGACGCGCCCGTCGGTCAGCTGGATCGCGGTCTCGACCATCGACAGCATGAAGCCCTTGATGCCGTAACCATAGCGGGCCAGGTTCGCGCGTTCGATGTCGAAAAGCCGCGCGGCGATGGCCTCGGGCTCGACATGCTCGGAAAGCAGGGCACAGAATTCCGCCTCGGTCAGGCGAAAGAAGCTCTCGTTTTCCCACAGCGTGTCATCGGCGTCCAAGCCAATCGCATCAATCATCGCCCGCCCTCCGGCCTTGCCCGATCCGTCTCGATCATGCGGCCACACTTTTGTCAAACCACCGCGTCGCCCCCGGTGATTGAGCAGCCCCCCGTTTTTTGCTATGGCTGGGCGCCGAGGGCCATCCAGACCGGGCAAACCGGCGCAGGCCCCGCGAATGCGAGGATCAGGACCGGCACAACCGGAAACCCGAGGAGACAGTCCATGCAAAGGCAGACCATCCTGAACAGGCTGATGATCGCGGCTGCCGCCGTGGTGATGACCGCGCCCCTGGCCGTGGCCGGCCCCATCGACAGCGCCTGCGTGCGTTCCGACCGGGCGCGCGGCAATGCGGCCCTGTGCGGCTGCATCCAGCAAGTCGCCAACCAGACCCTGTCGCGCGCCGATCAGCGCCGAGCGGCGCAGTTCTTCCGCGATCCGCATCGCGCGCAGGAGGTCCGCACCTCCAAGCGCAACGGCGACAGCGAATTCTGGCGCCGCTACCGGCATTTCGCCTCGCAGGCCGAAACGCTCTGCCGCCGCTGATACGGGCTTCTGCCTTGCGTTGTCCTCGCCCCTTGGGGCCGGGGCGCGCGCTCAGCCGATGCGGGTGAGGATTTCGTCCACCAGGGCCGCGATCTCATCGCGGGCAGCGCCGGCGCTGCTGCGTTCGACCACGCCAAGCCCCTGCCCCAAGGTCTCGGCATATGCCACGCGGTTGGCGACCCGCGTGTCGGCCACCGCCGCGCCCAGTTCCGCCGCCCGTTCGGCCACATCGGCCGACAGGCGCGTATTGGGACGGGTCCGGTTCAGCACGACCAGCACTTCGGCCTTTTCGCGCCGCGCCAGATCCAGCACGCCCTCGGTCGCCCACAGATCGACATGGCTGGTTGCCACCGGCACCAGAACCAGATCGGCCACCCGCAGCGAGGGGCGCAGATCGCTGTCGATCTTGGGCGGCGTGTCGATGATGACGAAATCGAACCGCTTCTTCAGCTTCTCCGATTCGTAGCTGGCGCCCCAGGCCGACGAGGTCGAGAAATCCAGCGCCTCGTCCTCGCCCTGCGCGGCCATACGTTCCATGAACCAGCGGCCCATGCTGCCCTGCGGATCGGTATCGACCAGCGCCACCGAGTGGCCGCGCCCGTGCAGCGCCACCGCCAGATTGACCGCCATCGTCGTCTTGCCGCTGCCGCCCTTCTGCTGGGCCACGGTGATGATCCGCCCCGCCATGGAAATCCTCCGGTCCGTTTGATGCAGCCTAGAAGGCGCGGGGCGCGAATGCACCATCTTTCTGCATGTGCAGCATCAGGGATGGACCGACTGCACCTCGTACATCACGGGCTCGAAGCTCTTGCACATGGCGTGGATCTCGCGATTGCGGCGACGCATCTCCGGGTCGCGCAGCATGGCCTGATAATCGCGCCGGTCGCGCCATTGCGAATAGGTGGCGATGCGGGTCTGGGCGTCGTTCAGATGGATCGCGCCACCAAGGCAGCCGGGCTGGCGGCTGATCACTTCGGCCCAGGCCGAGGTCAGCAGGTCCAGCACGTCATGCGCGCTGCCGGGCGTGACCTCGAAGGTCGTGATGACGGTCTGGCCGTCGAAATCGGGCGTGATGCTGGGCATGGGGCTGGCCTTTCGCTGGCTGATGCGTCCAGCCTAACGTGCCCCGGCGCGCGCGCAAAGCGCATTGCGGGCGGCTTGCAGGATGTGCATTCTGCCGCCGAACCGACCGGAGCCTTGCCATGATCCCCGTATTCGACGGCCATAACGACACCGTGCAGCGGCTTGTGGCCGCCGGACCCGATGCCGCAAGGCTGTGGCAGCAGGGCGACGGCGCAGGCCATCTGGACCTGCCGCGCGCCCGTGCGGGCGGTCTGGTGGGCGGATTCTTCGCGATCTGGGTCCCCTCGCCAGCCCATCCCGATGAGGCGGCCCATCTGCACCAGATGGAGAACCCGCCCTTTGCCCTGCCCCTGCCGGCGGAAGTCGCGCCAGAGGCCGCGCTGCCCCCGGCCTTTGCCCAGGCCGCCGCGCTACACCACCTGAACCGCGAGGGCCTTCTGACCATCGTCACGCGGGCTGCGGATCTGCGCGCCACCATCGCGGCGGGCGGCTTCGCGGCCGTCATGCACATGGAAGGGGCCGAGGCGATCCGCGACGAGGACGCGCTGCATCTATGGCACGCGATGGGGCTGCGCTCGCTCGGGCCGGTCTGGTCGCGGCCCACGCGGCACGGACATGGCGTGCCCTTCGCCTTTCCCTCCTCGCCGGATCTGGGCGGGCCGCTGACGCCGGCCGGGCGCGCGCTGGTGGCAGCCTGCAACCGCCTGGGGATCATGCTGGACCTGTCGCATCTGAACGAGGCCGGGTTCGACGACATCGCGCGACTGTCGGATGCGCCGCTGGTGGCAAGCCACAGCGCCGTCCATGCGCTGTGCCCCAGCAGCCGCAACCTGACCGACCGGCAATTGCGCCAGATCGCCGATAGCGGAGGGCTTGTGGGTCTGAACTTCGCCTCCAGCTTCCTGCGGGCCGACGGGCGGCGCCTGCCACTCGAGGATATCGGCGTGATGCTGCGCCACCTGGATCACCTGCTGTCGATCCTGGGCGAGGAAGGCGTGGCTTTGGGCTCGGATTTCGACGGCGCGCTGATGCCGCGCGATCTGCCCGACGCGGCCGCGCTGCCGCGCCTGATCGCGGCGATGCAGGATCACGGCTATGGCAACGCGCTGATCCGGCGCATCGCCTGCGATAACTGGCTGTCGGTGCTGGAACGGACCTGGCGCTGAGGGCCGATCACTCGGCCGCCGGCTGCTCGGCGCTGGCGACCGAGACGATCTGCGCCAGTTCGGGATCGGCGTTCAGATCGGCCAGCGCGAAACGCTCGGTCAGGCTGGCGGGCGCAAGCTCGATATTGCTGACGACCTGGGCGCCGGGCGCGACCGGGCCGTAGGTCTGGCCGTTGACCGCGAAATAGACCGCGCCGGAATTGCCGGTCCGCAGGCGCGGCGCCTCTTCCAGCTTGGGCAGGGCGAAACGCTCGCCCGCATCCATGATCTTCTCCAGCAGGACGGTGCCATCGGCGGATGTCACACGCACCCAGGCCGGACGGGCGGCCAGCAGTTCAAGCTGCGGCGCGTCGGGGGCCAGCGTGCGGACGCCGCCTTCGGCCGGGACGGCATCGGCGACCATGGTCGCGATATCGGTCGACAGCGCCAGATCGGCGGGCATCAGCGGACCGAAATCCGCCACCTGCGTCGCCGCCTGCGAGGGTTGCGGCATCGCCACACCGCCTGCCCCCGCAATCGCGGTCGTGGCGGTCTCGGCCAGACCCGGATCGATCGCGGCGATCGGACCGTCGCGCGCCGTCAGGACAGGCGCTTCGAGGATCTGCGGACGATAGAGCCGGTCCAGCGCCTCGGGCTGGGGCAGCCGGCGGGCGATCTCGGCCGGATCGCGCGCTTCCAGATCGGGACCGGCAAGGCCCGCGCCCTGCGTCGGATCAAGCTCGGTGACAAGCTGCGGCAGGTCGTCGCCCGGCATCAGCGTCACGCGCTGCACCTCTTGCAGCAGCGCATAACCGCCATAGGCCAGCCCCGCGATCAGCGCGATCAGCACCATCAGCGCGCCGATGGCCCGCGGCTCGAGATCGGCCCAGAAGCTGCGTTCCTGCGGGATGAACAGCGCGCGCGGATTGGCAAGGGCCTCGGCCGGGTCCGAGGGACGACGGACGGGTTTCGGCCCGGCGGCCGAGGGCGCCATCCCATGCGTCGGCTGGAAGCCCGATTCCGTGCAGAAGCGGCGGAAGGTCCAGTCGGGGTCCATGCCCAGATAGCGCGCATAGGACCGCACATAGCCGGAGATGAAGCTGGGCGCGTCAAAGGCCGAGATGTCGCAATTCTCGATGGCGGCGACATACGAGGCACGGATGCGCAGCTCGCGCTGAACGTCCAGCAGCGATTTGCCAAGCGTGGCCCGTTCGCCCCGCATGATATCGCCGAGGCGAGTATCATCGTTCAGGAAATGCTGAACATCCCCGATCTGAACGACATCCTCTGCCGGGTGTTGCGCCCGCAGCCTGCTCATCCGAATTGCCTCTTACGCCCGCCAGTCGGGCGGTCCGAATCACCGCCCCTGTCTCTTCTTTACCCGGACGTTATCACGCGGGCGAGAGCAGTTCATCCAAGAACGGGATCAGGCGCTCAATTCGGCGCGATTCAGCGCGCAGTGCGACCAGAGCCGATCCATCGCCCGAACCAAGTGGTCGATCTGCTTGGGATCATGCACCGGCGAGGGCGTGAAACGCAAGCGTTCCGTACCGCGCGGTACAGTCGGGAAATTGATCGGCTGCACATAGATGCCGTGGTCGCGCAGCAGCATGTCCGACAGCGCCTTGCAATGGACCGGATGGCCCACATGCACGGGCACGATATGGCTGCCATGGTCGATGATCGGCATCCCGAGCGATTTCAGCCGCATCTTCAGGATGCGCGCGTGCAGTTGCTGGGCGTCGCGCAGCTTCTGCCCCTCGGGCGTCTTCAGCAGCGCGATCGATGCCGCAGCCCCTGCCGCGACTGCCGGCGGCAGCGAGGTGGTAAAGATGAAGCCCGGCGCATAGGACCGGATCGCGTCGCACATCTTGGCGCTGGCCGCGATATAGCCGCCGAAGACGCCGAAGGCCTTGCCGAGCGTGCCGTTGATGATGTCGATGCGGTGGGCCAGCCGGTCGCGCTCGGCCACACCGCCGCCGCGGGGGCCATACATGCCGACCGCATGAACCTCGTCCAGATAGGTCAGGGCGCCGAATTCGTCGGCCAGATCGCAGATTGCGGCGATGGGGCCGAAATCGCCATCCATCGAGTAGATCGATTCAAAGGCAATCAGCTTGGGCGCGGCCGGATCGTCGGCCTCGAGCAGCTGGCGCAGATGGGCCACGTCGTTGTGGCGGAAGATCCGCTTTGCCCCGCCATTGCGCTTGATCCCCTCGATCATCGAGGCGTGGTTCAGCTCGTCCGAATAGATGATCAGGCCGGGGAACAGCTTGGGCAGGGTCGAAAGCGTGGCGTCGTTGGCGATATAGGCCGAGGAAAAGACCAGCGCGGCCTCTTTCTCGTGCAGGTCGGCCAGTTCGGTTTCCAGCCGCTTGTGATAGACGGTCGTGCCGCTGATGTTGCGCGTCCCGCCCGACCCGGCGCCGGTCGCGTCCAGCGCCTCGTGCATGGCCGAAAGGACGGCCGGATGCTGGCCCATGCCCAGATAATCGTTCCCGCACCAGACGGTGATTTCCTGCTGTTCGCCATCCGGACGGTTCCAGACGGCCTGAGGAAAACGCCCCTTGGCACGCTCGATATCAATGAAGGTGCGATAGCGCCCTTCATCGTGCAGACGAGCGATGGCCTGGTCGAGGGCGGCATCATAGTTCATTGCGGGCGTTCCCTTGCATAGCTGGCTGGGTGCAATCATTGTCAGATCACGCGCGGCCCGACATTGATAGAGGTCAAGGCACGAAAAGGACAGGCCAAAAACGTCGAACTAGACGAAAGAAGCATGTCCAATCCCAGCGGATACCCAAGGAAAGATAGGAAAAATGACGGATTCGACAAGACTGGCGGACATCCTGACGCAGCTTGATGCGGACCGGGATGCGGCGCTTGAAAGGCTGATGCAATTCCTGCGAATCCCTTCGATCTCGACCGATCCGGCCCATGCGGGCGATGTGCGGACTGCCGCGGAATGGCTGGCGCGCGAACTGACCGAACTGGGCTTCGAGACGCGGATCCATGACACGCCCGGCCATCCGATGGTGGTCGCCCGCTCGGCCCCCGGCGGTGCGCGCAGTCTGCTGTTTTATGGCCATTACGACGTCCAGCCGGTCGACCCCCTGGCGCTGTGGGACCGCCCGCCCTTCGAGCCCGCGATCGAGGACACGCCTTCGGGCCGGGTGATCCGCGGACGCGGCGCCTCGGACGACAAGGGGCAGCTGATGACCTTCATCGAGGCGTTCCGCGCATGGAAGGCCGTCCACGGCGCCCTGCCCTCTGACCTGATCCTGCTGTTCGAGGGCGAAGAGGAATCCGGCTCGCCCTCTCTGCGTCCGTTCCTGCGCGATCATGCGGGCGATCTGCGCGCCTCGCTGGCGATGATCTGCGATACGGGGCTATACGCCGATGGCCGTCCGGCGATCACCACGCAGCTTCGCGGCCTTGTGGGACAGGAGGTCGTGATCCATGCCGCCGACCGCGACCTGCATTCGGGCAGTTTCGGCGGCCTCGCTGCAAACCCGATCATGGTTCTGGCGCAGGCGCTGGCCGCCCTGAAGGACGAGACCGGGCGCGTCACCCTGCCCGGTTTCTACGACGGCGTCGAGGATCTGACCCCCGAACTGGCGCGCGACTGGCAGGCGCTGGATTTCGATGCCGCCGCATTTCTGGGCCGTGTGGGCCTGTCGCAGCCCGTCGGAGAACAGGGCCGCACCCCGCTGGAAATGGTCTGGAACCGTCCCACGGCCGAGATCAACGGCATCGCGGGCGGCTATGCGGGCGACGGCTTCAAGACCGTGCTGCCGGCCGAAGCCCGTGCCAAGGTCAGTTTCCGCCTGACAGGCCGACAGGACCCGCAAGCGATCCGCGCCGCCTTTCAGGACCATGTCCGCCGCTTCGTGCCCGCCGATTGCCGGGTCGAGTTCCACGACCACGGCGCCAGCCCGGCCAGCGTCATGGATGTGTCGGACCCCGCCTTTGGCTTGGCGAAAGAGGCGCTTGGCGCGGAATGGGGGCGCGAGGCGGCCTTTATCGGAGCGGGCGGCTCGATTCCCATCGCGGGCGATTTCAAGGAGCTGCTGGGGATGGATTCCATGCTGATCGGCTTTGGCCGTGACGACGACCGCATCCATTCGCCGAACGAGAAATACGATCTGGAAAGCTTCGCCAAGGGCGCGCGGTCCTGGGCGCGCATTCTGGCGGCGCTGCGCTGATTCAAAAGGGCGCGCGGCCCTGCGGCTCGCGCGCCCCTCAGGCTTCGTCCGTGGTGACGCTCAGGCGCCGCCGCGGCAATAGCTTTGGGACGAGGTCCAGGCGGCGATGTCGGCGCGCTTGGAGGAATTGCGCAGCGGCGCCCAGTCCCGCGCAACGCCGCGCCAGCCGCTTCCGTCATGGGCCACCGCGTTGTCGCGCCCGACCTGGCGCGACATGATCCGCACCGCGCAGGACATGTTGTCCGCACCGTTGCGGATATTGCCGGTGCAGCCGTAATGCCGCCAGGTCGCGGGCGCGATCTGCATCAGGCCCAGCCAACGGCCACCACCGCCGGCGGCATTCGGGTTGTAGGTGCTTTCATGCTTGGCCACCGCCGACAGCAGCCCCGCCCAGAAGGCGCGGCGCCCGGTCTCGTCCAGCGCGGCATATTGCGGGCAGAAGGTCTGAACGTCTTCCGGCACGCGCGACATGATCGTGGCGCCCTCGCGGTCCAGCGCGGCCAAGGTCGCGCGGGTCCATTCATCCGATCCCTGCCTTGCACCCCACCGCATCGGCGGGGTCGATGCCAGCGACATCTGCCGTGCCTCGGCCTGAGCGCGGGCCTCGGTCTTGGCGGCCGGGGCGCAGGCGGCGATCAGGGCAACGGCGGCAAGGGCAAGCGCGGTGCGCATCGAGGGCTCGTGAGGTTGTTTCAGCTTGGAACCCGATGCGGCGCTTTCCGCATTCGCGCAATGGCGACGCGCCAAGGGGCTGGCGGATCGGCAGAATCACGCCACAAGCCCGCCGGGCGGATGGGGGATTTCCGCCGATCCGGCTCGGATTCACGGCCGGTGCGCCAAAAGCGCATACATATCAGGCAATTCCAGCCCGTGGGGGGCGATTCGTGTGCCCGCTGTCCGGCTGCCGCCTCGTGACAAGACCCGCAGCCTGTCCTACAAGGCGCGAAAGACCGGAATGACCGATGAAAAGGCCCGCGCGATGCTTGACCACCTGACCTATGCCGCACCCCAGCCCAAGGTGATCCAGGGCGCCAAAAGCGATTGGGAACTGGTGATCGGCCTTGAAGTCCATGCGCAGATCGCCTCGAAGGCCAAGCTGTTCTCGGGCGCCTCGACCGAATTCGGGTCCGAGCCCAACAGCAACGTGGCTTTCGTCGATGCCGCCATGCCCGGAATGCTGCCGGTCATTAACGAATTCTGCGTGGCCCAGGCCGTTCGCACCGGCCTTGGCCTGAAGGCGGCGATCAACCTGCGCTCGGCCTTTGACCGCAAGAACTATTTCTACCCGGACCTGCCGCAGGGCTACCAGATCAGCCAGCTCTACCACCCCATCGTGGGCGAGGGCGAGGTGATCGTGGATATGGGCCCCGGCATCGCCCGCCGCGTCCGGATCGAGCGCATCCACATGGAACAGGATGCCGGCAAGTCGATCCATGACATGGACCCGAACATGTCCTTCGTGGACCTGAACCGCACCGGCGTCGCCCTGATGGAGATCGTCAGCCGCCCCGACATCCGCGGCCCCGAAGAGGCCGCAGCCTATGTCGCCAAGCTGCGCCAGATCATGCGCTATCTGGGCACCTGCGACGGCAACATGCAGAACGGCAACCTGCGCGCCGACGTGAACGTCTCGGTCTGCAAGCCCGGCGATTACGAACGCTTCATGGAAACCGGCGATTTCGGCCATCTGGGCACGCGCTGCGAGATCAAGAACATGAACTCGCTGCGCTTCATCCAGGCGGCGATCGAATACGAGGCGCGCCGCCAGATCGCCATCATCGAGGATGGCGGCACGGTCGTGCAGGAAACCCGCCTCTACGATCCCGACAAGGGCGAGACGCGCTCGATGCGGTCCAAGGAAGAGGCGCATGATTACCGCTACTTCCCCGATCCCGACCTTTTGCCGCTGGAGATCGATCAGACCTGGGTGGATGACATCGCCGCAGCGATGCCGGAACTGCCCGACGAGAAGAAGGCCCGTTTCGTCAAGGATCTGGGCCTGTCCGAATACGATGCGGGCGTGCTGACCGCCGAGGTCGAGAATGCCGATTACTTCGAGGCCGTGGCCGCCGGCCGTGACGGCAAGATGGCCGCGAACTGGGTCATCAACGAACTCTTCGGCCGCCTGAACAAGGAAGGGCTGACCATCGCGACCTCGCCCGTTACGGCGGCGCAGCTGGGCGGCGTGATCGATCTGATCGCCAAGGGCGACATCTCGGGCAAGATCGCCAAGGACCTGTTCGAGATCCTGTGGAACGAGGGCGGCGATCCCGCCGCCATCGTCGAGGCGCGCGGCATGAAGCAGGTCACCGATCTCGGCGCGATCGAGGCGGCGGTGGACGAGATCATCACCGCCAATCCCGCGCAGGTCGAGAAGGCCCGTGCCAATCCCAAGCTTGCGGGCTGGTTCGTGGGTCAGGTGCTCAAGGCCACGGGCGGCAAGGCCAATCCGGCGGCGGTGAACGACCTCGTCGCGCAGAAACTGGGTCTTTGACCCGAAGGGCGCGGCACCGGGTCGCGCCCGCCTTCCGGCCCATCACCACAAGGACAGCCCGATGCGCTATGAATATGCCGTGATTCCCGCGCCGACCCGGGGCGAGAAGGCCCGCGACGCCAAGACGCCGACCGACCGTTATGCGCTGGCGCTGGCGGCGGAACTGAACCGCATGGCGGCCGATGGCTGGGATTACCTGCGCGCTGATGTCCTGCCGAGCGAAGAGCGCAGCGGCCTGACCGGGCGCAGCACCGTCTATCACAACGTCCTGGTGTTCCGCCGCCTTCAGGCCGAACCGGCGGCAGCGCCCGTCCCCGTGATCGCGCCCGAACCCGAACCCGCCCCCGAAACCCGGGACGAGTGACCGGCTCAGGCAGCGGCGCTCAGCGCCTGCGGATCGAAGGGCGCGATATCGAAGCGCTCGCCCTCGAAGACGCAGAAGCTGCCGGGCGGAACCTCCTGCCAATCGGCCTCGTCGGTCTCCAGCGGCTCTGACACGACGGCCCAGCCCCGGCGCGTGGCGGACCAGCGGTGATAGAGCGACGGCGCCTGATCGTCGCTGCTGTAGCGCAGGACATAAAGCCGCTGCCCGTCCGACAGGGCACAGGCCGCGCGGACATGCGGCGCCTCGCCCCGCTGACGCGCCAGCGCGCCCAAGCGCCCGACCGCGCGCTCCATCGCGCCGCGCGGATCGTCGTCTAGCCCCTCGCCCAAGGCGATCAGGAACAAAGCCTCGCTGTCGGTGGCGCCCTTGCGATGGGGATAGAACTCGTCCCGGATCAGCACGTCGGCATGGCGGCGGAAACCATCATATCCGCCGAACTGGCCGTTATGCATGAAGCTCCAGCGCCCGACGGTAAAGGGGTGACAATTGTTGCGGCTGGTCGCCGTGCCGGTCGAGGCGCGCACATGGGCCAGAAACAGCCCCGACCGGACCTGTCCGACCAGGCTGCGCAGATTGGGGTCCGACCAGGCGGGCATCACGTCGCGGTAAAGTCCCGGCTCGGGCCTTTCGCCATACCATGCGATGCCGAACCCGTCGGCATTGACCGGTGTGTGGCAGCGCATGGCGCCCTGGCTCTGCCGGATCAGCGAATGCGCCGGCCGGCTGACGATGTCTTCCAGAAAGATCGGTTCGCCCAGATAGGCGGCCCAACGGCACATGCCCTGCCCCTTTGCGTCACTTTTGCGACAGGGTTAGCATGAAAACCCAAAGATTTCATCTATTCCGTCGCGGGAGGGACCTCTTCCACGATCACGAGGTCGCGTTCGCTGGCCCCTTTGGCATGGGCCAGCGCGGCCTGGTATTCGCTGCTGTGATAGCAGGCAACCGCCGCATCCAGCGAGGGGAAGCGCGCGACCACGTGACGGGCGCGATCCGCGCCTTCCAGCACGTGATAGCGCCCGCCCCGCGCCAGAAAGACCCCACCATGCGCGGCGATCGCAGGCCCGGCGGCCTTGGCGTAAAGGCCATAGGCGTCGGGGTCGGTCACATGAACATGGGCAATCCACAAAGCCGTCATTTGCTGTCCTCGATGATCCTGCGCGCGTCCTGGAATGCGGTTTCCGCGGCCGCAAGCGAGGGGGCGCCCCCCTGCGCGCGGTCGGGGCGGCCGCCACCGCCCTTGCCGCCAAGCGCCGCCGTCGCGGCCTGAACAAGCGCCACCGCGCTGATCCGCCCGGTCAGGTCCGGCGTCACCCCGGCGGCGACCGTCGCCTTGCCGCCATCCTCGGCCAGCAGCAGCACCGCGCCGCTGCCCAGCTGCGCCTTCATCTCGTCGACCAGCGCGCCCAGTTCCTTGCCGCCAACGCCCTCGACCTGACGGGCGATGAACTTCACGCCCGCGATTTCTTCGGCCTGGGCCCCGCCGCCGCTGCCCATGGCAAGCTGGCGCTTCAGCTGCGCGACCTCGTTGGCCAGCGCCTTGCGCTCATCGGCCAGCGCGCGGACACGGTTCACGATATCCGCCGATTGCGCCTTGAGAATGCTCGCAACCTCGCCCAGCCGGCGGTCGGCGTCGCGCAGATGATCCAGCGCCGCCTGTCCCGTCAGCGCCTCGATCCGCCGCACGCCGGCGCTCGACGCCCCGTCGCCCAGCAGCACGAAGGCGCCGATATCGCCGGTGCGCGCGACATGCGTGCCGCCGCAGAGTTCCAGCGAATAGGTCGCGCCATCCGCGCCCTTGCCGCTGCCCGGCTGCGCGCCCATCGAGACGACTCGGACCTCGTCGCCATACTTCTCGCCGAACAGCGCCTGCGCCCCGAGCGCGCGCGCATCGTCGGGCGTCATGATCCGGGTCTCGACCGGGCTGTTCTGGCGGATGTAGGCATTCACCTCGGCCTCGATCTGCGCCATCTCGTCGGGCGTGACCGCGCTGTTATGGCTGAAATCAAAGCGCAACCGGTCAGGCGCGTTCAGGCTGCCCCGCTGCGCGACATGTTCGCCAAGCGCCCCGCGCAGCGCCTCGTGCAGCAAATGCGTGGCCGAATGGTTCGCCCGGATCGCGCTGCGCCGGTCATGGTCCACCGCCAGCTGCGCGCCCTGCCCGTGGCTGATCGTTCCGGACGTGACCTCTGCCTGATGAACGAAGATTCCCGCGATCTTCTTCGTGTCGGTGACGCGCGCCGCGCCAGTCTCGGTCTTGATCAGACCGGTATCACCGACCTGCCCGCCGCTTTCGGCGTAGAAGGGTGACTGGTTCACCACGATGGCGACCTTGGCGCCCTCGCCCGCCTCGGCCGCCTCGGCGCCTTCGATCACCAGGGCCATGATCTGGCCCTCGGCCTCTTCGGTGTCATAGCCCAGAAACTCGGTCGCGCCGTGCTTCTCGAACAGTTCGAACCAGACCTTGGCATCCGTAGCCTCGCCCGAGCCCGACCAGGCCGCCCGCGCCATGCGCTTCTGCTCCGCCATGGCGGCGTCGAAACCCTCGATCTGCACGCCGCGGCCCTTTTCGCGCAGAGCGTCCTGCGTCAGGTCCAGCGGAAAGCCGAACGTGTCATACAGCTTGAAGGCTGCCTCGCCCGGCAGATCCGCCCCTTCGGGCAGCTTGGCCAGCTCGTCGTCCAGAAGCCGCAGCCCCCGGTCCAGCGTCTGGCGGAAGCGCGTCTCCTCCGACCGCAGCGTCTCCTCGATCATCGCCTGCGCGCGGGTCAGCTCAGGGTATGCCGCGCCCATCTGCCGGACCAGCGCCGGCACCAGCTTGTGCATGACCGGATCCTGCGCGCCCAGCATATGCGCGTGACGCATCGCCCGGCGCATGATCCGCCGCAGCACATAGCCGCGCCCTTCGTTCGAGGGCATGACCCCGTCCGCGATCAGGAAGCTGGTCGAGCGCAGATGGTCGGCGATCACCCGGTGATGCACCTTGCCCGGTCCGTCGGGATCGGCGCTGGTCGCATGCGCGCTGGCCTCGATCAGCGACCGCATCAGGTCGGTGTCGTAATTGTCGTGCTTGCCCTGCAGAAGCGCGCCGATCCGTTCCAGCCCCATGCCGGTATCGATCGACTGCATGTCCAGCGCACGCATCGAGCCGTCCTCGAACTGCTCGTTCTGCATGAAGACGAGGTTCCAGATCTCGATGAACCGGTCGCCATCCTCGTCCGCCGAACCCGGAGGGCCGCCCCAGATCTTGTCGCCATGATCGAAGAAGATCTCGGTGCAGGGGCCGCAGGGGCCGGTCGGGCCCATCTGCCAGAAATTGTCGCTGGTCGGGATGCGGATGATCCGGTCGTCCGTCAGCCCCGCGACCTTCTTCCAGATCTCTGCCGCCTCGTCATCGGTGTGATAGACGGTGACCAGCAGCCGGTCCTTCGGGATGCCGAATTCCTTGGTCAGCAACTCCCAGGCAAAGGGGATGGCACCTTCCTTGAAGTAATCGCCAAAGCTGAAATTGCCCAGCATCTCGAAGAAGGTGTGGTGCCGCGCGGTATAGCCCACATTGTCCAGATCGTTGTGCTTGCCGCCCGCCCGCACGCATTTCTGCGCCGTGGTCGCGCGCTGGTAATCGCGCGTCTCGACGCCGGTGAACAGGTTCTTGAACTGCACCATGCCGGAATTGGCGAACATCAGCGTGGGATCGTTGCGCGGCACCAGAGGGCTGCTCTCCACCACGCGGTGGCCGTTCTTCTCGAAATAGCCAAGGAAGGTTTGGCGGATGTCATTCAGACTGGGCATGGCGGGCCTTCATCGCAAAACGGGTCTGTCCGGCATCGCCGGCCTGCGCAACGGTCTAACCGCGCCCCGCAGCGCTGTCCAGCA
>NZ_JAUVVF010000006.1 GCF_030604785.1 Paracoccus sp. (in: a-proteobacteria)
AGTCTGGAGCCTAGACAGGCAAAGATTATCAGTATCTGAGCCACATGTAACCCCCGATCCCTTGTTCGGGGGTTACTCTTGGCGACGAAAATCTTGTGACCGCTTCGCCGGGCCGTTAAAGATCAGGTCCGACGAACGGGCAAAAGGCCCAAGGGACAGGGGAAGCTGATGAAATTCGCCATCGAACGTGCCGTTCTGGTCAAGGCCGTGTCTCAGGCCCAGTCCGTCGTCGAGCGCCGCAACACGATCCCGATCCTGGCCAACGTCCTTATCGAGGCCAAGCCCGAGGGCGTCAGCTTCCGCGCCACCGATCTGGACACCGAGGTCGTGGACCGCGCCATGGCGCAGGTGGACCGCCCCGGCGCCACCACGGTCAGCGCCGTCATGCTGAACGAGATCGCCCGCAAGCTGCCCGATGGCGCGCTGGTGCAGATCAGCAGCGACGACGCTTCGGGTCGGCTCTCGGTGCAGGCCGGCCGCTCCAGCTTCAGTCTGGCGACGCTGCCGCGCGAGGATTTCCCGGTGATGGCCAGCAGCGAATACAGCGCGAATTTCAAGGCCAAGGCCGGGCTGCTCAAGCGCCTGTTCGACAAATCGAAATTCGCCATCTCGACCGAAGAGACGCGCTATTACCTGAACGGCGTCTACATGCATGTGGCCCAGGCCGAGGGTGGCCCGATGCTGCGCTGCGTGGCGACCGACGGGCACCGTCTGGCCCGCATCGACGCCCCCTTGCCCATCGGCGCCGAAGAGATGCCCGGCGTGATCGTGCCCCGCAAGACCGTGGCCGAGCTGCGCAAGCTGCTCGATGACGACGATGCCGAGATCGCCGTCTCGGTCAGCGAGACCAAGGTCCGCTTCGCCACCGCCGAGATCACTCTGACCTCGAAGGTGATCGACGGCACCTTCCCCGATTACAGCCGCGTCATTCCCGCAGGCAACCAGCGTAAGCTGGAAGTGGACGCGACCGATTTCGCCCGTGCCGTGGACCGCGTGGCCACCGTCAGCAGCGAACGCTCGCGCGCCGTCAAGCTGTCGCTGGATCAGGACCGGCTGGTCCTGTCGGTGAACGCCCCCGATGCGGGCGCCGCCGAAGAGGAACTGATCGTCGCCTATGCCGACGACGCGCTGGAGATCGGCTTCAACGCCAAGTATCTGCAAGAGATCGCGGCCCAGGTCGATCGCGACAATGCGGTCTTCCTGTTCAACGGCTCGGGCGATGCCGCGCTGATCCGCGAAGGCAGCGACGACAGCGCGGTCTATGTCGTCATGCCGATGCGCGTGTGACGCTGTCGCGCCTGTCGCTGGCGCAGTTCCGGTCGTGGAAGCGGCTGGACCTGTCGCTGGACGCGCGGCCCGTGGCGATCTTCGGGCCGAACGGCTCGGGCAAGACGAACATCCTTGAAGCCGTCTCGATGCTGGCGCCCGGTCGCGGGTTGCGGGGCGCGCCTGCGCCCGAACAGGCGCGGCAGGGGCCGGATGCAGGCTGGCGCATCCGCGCCACAGCCGATGGACGCGCGGTCGAGACGGGCGCCCTGCCCGGCCAGTCGCGCAGTGTTCTGCTGGACGACAAGCCCGTGCCGCAGACGGCGCTGGCGCGGCTGGTGCGCGTCATTTGGCTGGTGCCTGCGATGGACCGGCTGTGGACCGACACGCCCGAGGGGCGGCGCCGCTTTCTGGACCGGATTACGCTGTCGCTGATGCCCGATCATGCCGATCTTTCGCTGGCGTATGACAAGGCGATGCGCGAACGAAACCGCCTCTTGCGTGATCAGATCGGCGATCCCGGCTGGTATCGCGCGCTGGAAACGCAGATGGCCGAGGCAGGCGGCGCGATCACCCGCAACCGTCTGGACGCGCTGGCCGCGATCATGGCGCATCAGCAGGGTGGCGACTTTCCTGCCGCGCGGCTGGTGCTGATGCCGGGCGAGGGCTTTGCCGACGATCCCGACCCCGCCAGCATCGCGGCGCGCCTGGCCGCGATGCGGGCGCGCGATCTGGCGGCGGGGCGCACGCTGACGGGGCCGCATCGCGCCGATCTGGGCGCAAGCTGGGGACCGCAGGACATGCCCGCCGCCCTGTCCTCGACCGGGGAACAGAAGGCCCTGCTGCTGTCGCTGATCCTGGCCAATGCGCGGGCTTTGGCGGATCAGCCTGTCCTGCTGCTTCTGGACGAGGTCGCGGCCCATCTTGACGCCGACCGCCGCGCGGCGCTTTACGACCTGATCTGCGCGCTTCCGGCGCAAAGCCTGCTGACCGGCACGGGGGCCGAATTGTTCGACGCGATGGGCAGCCGGGCGCGACACTTGGCGGTGCTCCGCGAGGATGGCGCATCCGTCGCAACCGAGGAAACGGAATGACTTTGGGCTTCGAGGCGCTGTGGCTTTACGCAGGCGCAATGGTGGCGATCTGGCTGACGCCGGGTCCGGTCTGGGTGGCGATCATGGCGCGCGGCCTCTCGGGCGGCTGGGCGGGCGTCTGGCCGCTGGCCTTCGGCGTGGTGATCGGCGACCTGCTCTGGCCGCTTGTGGCGATCTTCGGGCTGTCGCTGGTCGCGGGGCAGCAGGCCGAGATCCTGTCGCTGCTGCGCTGGATCGCGGTCGTGGTCTTTCTGGGCATGGGCTGGGGGCTGATCCGCCATGCCGCGCGTCCCGTGGAGACCGACGGGCGCCTGACCCGCGCCGGGGGCTGGGCGGGCTTCAGCGCCGGGCTTCTGGCGATCGTCGGCAACCCCAAGGCGGCGCTGTTCTATGTGGGGGTGCTGCCGGGCTTCTTCCCCATCGGCCGCCTGACTAGGCCGGACATCGTGGTGATCGCGCTGATGTCAGGGCTGATCCCCTTCGCGTTGAACCTTGCGATGGGCGGCGGCATCGCCATGGCGCGGCGGCGGCTGGCCACGCCCGCCGGGATGCGACGGATGAACCTGATCTCGGGCTGGCTTCTGATCGGGGTGGGGCTGGTTCTGGGGCTGGGCCAGATCCTTTCCGCCTGAAGGGCAGCGAATCGCCACTTGACGGGGAAAAAACCCCGCCATCGCGTGACTTTGCCCCGGCAGGTGGCTATATCGGGACAAGAGTTACAGGAAACCTGACGCATGAGCGAAGCCGCATCCCAGCCTGCCGAATATGGCGCCGATTCCATCAAGGTTCTCAAGGGCCTGGAAGCCGTGCGCAAGAGGCCCGGCATGTATATCGGCGATACCGATGACGGGTCGGGCCTGCATCACATGGTCTACGAGGTCGTCGATAACGGCATCGACGAGGCGCTGGCCGGTCATGCCGATTTCGTGCGCGTCAAGATCCACGCCGACAGCAGCGTCAGCGTGCGCGACAATGGCCGCGGCATCCCCGTGGACATGCACCCGTCCGAGGGCGTCAGCGCGGCCGAGGTCATCATGACCCAGCTTCACGCGGGCGGGAAGTTCGACCAGAACAGCTACAAGGTCTCGGGCGGTCTGCACGGCGTGGGCGTGTCGGTGGTGAACGCGCTCTCCGACTGGCTGGAACTGAGGATCTGGCGCAACGGCAAGGAACATTACGCCCGCTTCGAAAAGGGCGACACGGTCGAGCATCTGCGGGTCGTGGGCGATGCGCCCGGCGAGTCGGGGACCGAGGTGCGCTTTCTCGCCTCGAACAAGCAGACCGACCCGAACGGCACGTTCAGCAATCTGGAATTCAGCTTCAAGACGCTGGAAAACCGCCTGCGCGAACTGGCCTTCCTGAACAGCGGCGTCCGCATCATCCTGGAGGACGAGCGTCATGCCGAGATCCAGAAGACCGAGCTGTTCTACGAAGGCGGCGTCCGCGAATTCGTGAAGTATCTCGACCGCTCGAAGACCTCGGTCATGCCCGAGCCGATCTTCATCACCGGCGAAAAGGGCGGCATCGGGGTCGAGGTCGCGATGTGGTGGAATGACAGCTACCACGAGACCGTGCTGCCCTTCACCAACAACATCCCGCAACGCGACGGCGGCACCCACCTGGCGGGCTTCCGGGGCGCGCTGACCCGCGTGATCGGCAAATACGCGCAGGACAGCGGCATCGCCAAGAAGGAAAAGGTCGACTTCACCGGCGACGACGCGCGCGAGGGGCTGACCTGCGTGCTGTCGGTCAAGGTGCCGGACCCGAAATTCTCCAGCCAGACCAAGGACAAGCTGGTCTCGTCCGAGGTGCGCCCGGCGGTCGAGGGGCTGGTGAACGAAAAGCTGGCCGAATGGTTCGAGGAAAACCCGACCGAAGCCCGGCAGATCGTGGGCAAGATCATCGAGGCAGCTTTGGCCCGCGAGGCTGCGCGCAAGGCGCGCGAGCTGACGCGGCGCAAGACCGCGATGGATGTGGCCTCGCTGCCCGGCAAGCTGGCCGATTGCCAGGAAAAGGACCCCGCGCTGAGCGAGCTGTTCATCGTCGAGGGTGACTCGGCCGGCGGCTCGGCCAAGCAGGGCCGGTCGCGCCAGAACCAGGCGGTGCTGCCCCTGCGCGGCAAGATCCTCAACGTGGAACGCGCGCGTTTCGACCGGATGCTCAGCAGCGACCAGATCGGCACGCTGATCACCGCGCTCGGCACCGGGATCGGGCGCGACGAATTCGACCTGAAGAAGCTGCGCTACCACAAGATCGTCATCATGACCGACGCCGATGTGGACGGCGCGCATATCCGCACGCTGCTGCTGACCTTCTTCTTCCGGCAGATGCCCGAGCTGATCGAGGCCGGCCATCTCTACATCGCGCAGCCGCCGCTCTATAAGGTCGGGCGTGGCCGCTCCGAGGTCTATCTGAAGAACGAGGCCGCGCTGGAGGATTATCTGGTCCAGCAGGGGATCGAGGGCGCCAGCCTGCGCCTTGCCTCTGGCGAGGAGATCACCGGCAACGACCTTGCCCGCGTGGTGGACGAGGCGCGGACTGCACGCCGCTATCTGCGCGCCTATCCCACGCATTACCCGCCCCACATCACCGAGCAGGCCGCCATCGCGGGCGCGCTGGTGCCGGGCCGGGTCGATGCCGATGCGCAGGACGTGGCCGATGCCGTCGCCGCGCGTCTGGACCTGATCGCCGCCGAATACGAGCGCGGCTGGCAGGGTCGCCCGACACAGGATGGCGGCATCCGCCTGTCGCGCACCCTGCGCGGGGTCGAGGAGAACCGCAGCCTTGACGGACAGATGCTGCGCAGCGGCGAAAGCCGCCGTCTGGGCGAGATGACTACCGCCCTGCAAGAGGTCTATGGCCGTGCCGCCCGTCTGGTCCGCAAGGATCGCGAGCAGCCGATCCACGGCCCGCTGAGCCTGCTTCACGCGATTTTCCTGGAGGGCGAAAAGGGCCTGTCGCTGCAGCGCTACAAGGGTCTGGGCGAGATGAACCCCGAACAGCTGTGGGAAACCACGCTGGACCCGGTGGCCCGGACAATGCTGCAGGTGCGAATCGAGGATCTGGCCGAGGCCGAGGATCTGTTCACCAAGCTGATGGGAGACGTGGTCGAACCCCGCCGCGAATTCATCCAGCAGAACGCCCTTAGCGTCGAAAATCTGGATACCTAGGCCCCTAAAGGCCATTTGTTGCCCAAATCACACGCCCTGTCCGTTCCGGCGGGCAGGATGAATGCGTTATTTGGGTGTTTTGTTTGCCATCGCGCCTGAAACGGAGTTATCGTTCGGCGCGTAGTATCGGTGCTGCCGCAGTGCGCGGCCAGAGGTGCAAGGGGTAATCCATGATGAATGCCAAGTCTATTATCGCAATCTGCGCCGCTTCGGGTGCTACGGCTCTCGCTTCCACGGTGGCAATGGCTGGCGGGACCGCCATGCCGATCGTCGATGTCGCCCCGGTCGAGATTCCGGTGACCCCTGCGGGCCGCAACTGGGAAGGCGGCTATGTCGGCGGCGCCCTTGGCTTCGGTTTCGGCGGTGACGACACGGTCGGCCTGCAGGCCTTTGACGGGTCGGGTCCGATCGGCCGTGCGACCGACATCACCGATGTCAAGATCTCGGGCGTGACCGGCTCGGCCCATGTCGGCTATCGCTGGCAGCGTGGCCAGTGGGTCGTCGGCCCGAACCTGGCCGCCGAACTCAGCGGCATCAGCGACTCGTCCTCGGGCAGCTTCAGCCTGAACGGCTTCGACTACGACACGACCGTCGAATCCGAAATCAAGTCGGTGATCGATCTGACGCTGAAGACCGGCTATCTGGTCGATCCGACCACCATGATCTATGGCGTCGCGGGCGTGTCGCGCGGCAGCTTCAACTACAGCTTCGAGACGACCGGCACCGGCGCCGGCAGCTTCTCGGGGTCGAGCAGCGAGGATTTCACCTCGACCGGCTATGTGCTGGGCTTCGGCGTCGAGCGCGCCTTCAGCGACCGTCTCTCGGGCTTCGGCGAATTCAACTATCGCAGCTACGGCACCAACGACATCACGACGCCGCTGGCCGTCGGCGACGGTACCACCCGCGCAACGCCCTCGCACAGCGCGATCAAGCTGGGCGTGAACTACGCGTTCTGATCCGTCTGACTTCTCAAAGACAGGAACCGGCGTCTTGCGGCGCCGGTTTTTTCATGCGCGCCGCAGGGATCGCACGGGCACGGGCAAGGCGCGAACGCCGCAGGCGATGGCCAGCCCCTCGGGGACCAAGGCGGTCAGCGAGGGATCGGTGATGTCCAGCCCACCGGTATAGGCGCCGAAGGCGGGCAGGATCAGGTGATCGCGACCCGCGAGAAAGCAGCGCCGCCTTTGCCCGGCCAGACGCAGACAAGGATGGAAATGTCCTGAAATGTCGGGCCCCTGACCCTGCTCTGCCTCGTGTCGAAAGGTCAGGCCGTCGAGGATCTGGGCCTGCTGTTCGCCGGGCAGGCGCGGGCAGATCGCGCCCGGATCGTGGTTGCCGCTGACCCAGATCCAGCGCCGCCCCGCAGCCATGCGCCCCAGCCTGTCGCAGACGGCATCCGGCAGCGCCCGGCCGGCCGCGTCATCGTCGAACCCGTCGCCCAGGCTGACCACGACCACGGGATCGGTCGCCGCGATCTCGGCCTCGACGCGGTCCAGCGTGGCCTCGGTCTCGTAGGGCGGCAGCAGCGCGCCGCCGCGCCGTGCCATGCGCTCGGATTTGCCCAGATGCAGGTCTGCCAGAACCAGCCAGCGCCGCGCCGGCCAGTAAAGCGCACCCGAGGGCCGCGCCAGCAGCCTCTGACCGCCGAAATCGAAAGCGTGATCCGTCACGTCAAGCCTGCCTCTGCCATCAGGGCCGCCGCCTCGGCCTCGGCCAGCCTTTCGCGGCCCTGCCCGGCGATCGGCACCCGCCCGAGCTCGAGTAGCAGGGGCGCCGCCATGGGCGAGACGCGGTCCAGTATGCGATGATCGCGGCCCGGCGACCGCGCCAGCATGTCCTCGATCCGGTCGAAATCCACAAGGCCCCGCCGTGCCTCGTCGGCGGTGATCCGCAGCAGCACATGGCCCGGATCGTATTTCCGAAGCGTGTCATACAGGATGTCGCTGGAAAAGGTCGCCTGCTTGCCGGTCTTGCGCTGGCCGGGCAGGTTGCGCTGGATCAGCCCCGCGACGATGGCCACGTTGCGGAAACTGCGCTTCATCACGGCATTGCCCGCCAGCCAGTCGCCCAGACCCTCGCGCAGGCCGACCGGGTCCAGCAGGGGCGCGGGGTCCGTGACCGGATCCAGCGACCAGATCAGCAGCGCGTAATCGGTAGCCAGAAAGCCCAGGGGGCCAAGCCCCGCCTCCTCCATCAGGCGCGTCATCAGCAGGCCAAGCGTCTGCAGCGCGTTCCGCCCGGCAAAACCATAGAGCGCGAACTGCCAGCGACCCTGATGGGGAAAGGTCTCGCTGACCAAGACGCCCGCGCGCGGCAGGGCGCTGACCCGCCCCTGCAGCGCCAGCCAGTCGCGGCTGCGGTCGGGCAGAGACCCGTGGGCCGAGGGATCGCCGATCAGCGTCTGCACCCGCTGCGAGAGCTGGGTCGAGGTCGCCAGTTTCAGCCCCGAGAACACCGCGATGCGTGGCTCTTTCGACGGCTGCTTCGTCACCTCGACGACCATCTCGCGCAGCCCGTCATAGCGCACCGTCTGGCCACCGATCAGGAACGTGTCGCCGGGCGAGAGGGTCGAGGCGAAGCTTTCCTCGACCTCGCCCAGAGGCGCGCCGCCCCGGCCCCGGAACCGGACCTTGAGCATCTCGGCCTCGACGATGGTGCCGATATTCATGCGGATGTCGCGCGCCGCGCGCGGATCGCGCAGCCGCCACAGCCCGCCGCGCTGCATCAGCCGCTGCCAGCGGTCATAGGCCCGCAGCGCGTAGCCGCCCGTCGCCGCGAAATCGAGGCAGGCATCGAAATCCGCGCGGCTGAGCCCGACATAGGGACCCGAGCGGGTGACTTCGGCGTAAAGCGCATCCGCGTCGAACGGCCCGGCGCAGGCGGTCAGCAGGATATGCTGGCAGAGCACGTCCAGCGGCCCCGGGCCGCGAGGATCGCCATCGAGGTCGCGCTCGGCCACGGCCTGAAGGGCTGCGACGCATTCCACCACCTCGAACCGGTTGGCGGGCACGATCCGGGCGCGGCTGGGGGCGTTGTAGCGGTGGTTCGCCCGCCCGATGCGCTGGACCAGCCGCTTGACGTTGCGCGGCGCGCCGACCTGAATGACCAGATCGACCGCGCCCCAGTCGATGCCCAGATCCAGTGACCCCGTCGCCACTACGGCACGCAGCGCGCCTGCGGCCATCGCGGCCTCGACCCGTTCGCGGGCCTCGCGCGAGAGGCTGCCGTGATGCAGGCCGATCGGCAGGTTCTGGTCGTTCGCCGCCCAGAGCGCCTGAAAGAACAGCTCGGCCTGCGCGCGTGTGTTGATGAAGATGATCGTCGTCGTCGCCTCGGCCACGGCCTTCAGCACGTCGGGAACTGCGTAATGCCCGCCCGCCCCGGACCAAGGCGGTGGCTTGGCCGTTTCCAGCATGGCGATGTCGGGATCGGGGCCGGGATCGGCGTGGATCACCTGCGCGCCCCCCATGAAGCGGGCCAGCGCGGTGGGGTCCTCAACCGTGGCCGAAAGGCCGGTGACGACCAGATCCGGCGCAAGGCTCCGCAATCGGGCCAGCGCCAGCATCAGCTGATCGCCCCGGCGGCTTTCGGCCAAGGCGTGCAATTCGTCCAGCACCACCCGCTTGAGCCCGCCAAAGATCAGGGGCGCCTGCTCGTAGGACAGCATCAGCGCCAGCGATTCCGGCGTCGTCAGCAGGATGTCGGGCGGATCGACACGCTGGCGGGCGCGCTGCGAGGCGCGGGTGTCGCCGGTGCGGTCCTCGATCCGGATGGCCAAGCCCAGATCACCCACGGGCCGCGCCAGATTGCGCGCGATATCCGCCGTCAGTGCCTTGAGCGGCGAGACATAGAGCGTGTGCATTCCCCGATGTGGCGCCGTCAGATCGACCAGCGAGGGCAGAAAGCCCGCCAGCGTCTTGCCACCCCCGGTCGGCGCGATCAGCAGGCTGTCGCCCGTGGCCTCAAGCAGCGCAAGTTGATGGGGGTGCGGTTGCCAGCCCTGACGGGCGAACCAGTCCTGAAAGGCGGGGGGCAGGGTCACGGAATCAGCGCCTTGAGGCTGTCCAGCCGGTCGGCCTCGGCCGCGGGCTTGTCCCACCGGATGCGGCTGATGCGGGGAAAGCGCATGGCCACGCCCGATTTGTGCCGGGCCGAGGCGTTCAGCCCCTCGAACGCGACCTCCAGCACCAGCAGGGGCGCAACGGCGCGGACCGGGCCGAAGCGGTCCACCGTGTTCTGGCGCACGAAGCGGTCAAGCTGGCGCAATTCCTCATCGGTGAAGCCGAAATAGGCCTTGCCGACCGGCACCAGATCGGCCCCGTCCCAAAGACCGAACGTGAAATCGCTGTAGAACCCCGAGCGTTTTCCGTGCCCGCGCTGCGCATAGAGCATCACCGCATCCACCACCATCGGATCGCGCTTCCACTTGAACCACGGCCCGCGCGGGCGACCGCCGACATAGGTCGAATCGCGGCGCTTGATCATCACGCCCTCGATCACCGGATCGGGGGGATCGGCGCGCAGGGCGGCCAGATCGTCCCATGTCGCGAAGGGCAGAAGCGGCGACAGGTCGATCCGGTCGCTGCCGAAATCGGCGGCCTCCAGCAGGGCGCGGCGGCCCTGCCACGGCCGGTCGCGCAGGTCCTGACCCTGCCAGATCATCGCGTCATAGACGCGCAGCGCGGCCGGGTGGCTGTCCAGCAGGGCGCGGCTGACAGACTTGCGGTTCAGCCGCTGTTGCAGGTCGCCGAAACTGCCCAGATCGCCGCCCCGGCGCACCAGCAATTCGCCATCGAGCGTGCCGTCGAAATTCAGCGCGTCCAGCAGGTCGGGGAAGGCATTGCCCAGATCCTCGCCGGTGCGGGAATAAAGCCGGCGCGTCCCGCCATCGTTGATCGCCTGGACCCGGATCCCGTCCCATTTCCACTCGGCGACATGTTCGGCGGGGTCCAGCGCGCGAAGCTGGTCCAGATCGACGGGGGTGGACAGCATGACGGGGCGAAAAGGCGCGCGGGCGGCCTGTTCGGGGCGCGGCCCGCCCGCGATCCAATCGAAAAGCGGCTGATAGGGGGGCGTCAGGCCGTGCCAGATCTCTTCGATGTCCTTGACGTCGGGGGCGCCCATCTCGGCCAAGGCCATCCGGGCCATGCGCGCCGACAGGCCCACGCGCATATTGCCGGTGGCCAGCTTCAGAAAGGCCAGCCGCTGCGACGGGCCCAGCCTGTCCAGCATCGCCGTGATAGCGCCGGGCAAGGCCGCGCGGCCCGTGTCGCGCAGGATGGCAACGGCTTCGCGCAGGGGAACATCCTCGTCCAGCCCACCCTCCCACAGCAGGGCGATGGTCTCGGCCAGATCACCCACGAAATCGTAGGACAGGGCGAAAAGCTGGCCGTCGATCCGGTCGGCCATCAGACCTCGCAACAGCCCCGGCGTCACCGCCCGCAGCTTCAGATCGCCGGTCAGGGCCGCCAGGGCATAGCCGCGATCCGGGTCGGGCGTCTGTTCCAGATAATGCCGCAGCAGCCGCAGCTTGGCATTGCGCGCGGGCGTGAAGGCCAGACGTTCCAGCAGATGCGCAAAGGCCCTCATTCCGGCTCGTCCTCGTAGCCGATCAGGCGCAGGGGGCGGGCGGTGCGGCCCTCGATCTCGCACCAGCGCATCAGCCCGTCCTCGGTGCCGTGGGTGATCCAGACCTCTTCGGGGTCCAGTTCGCGGATGGTCTGCGTCACCTGCGGCCAGTCCACGTGGTCGCTGATGACCAGCGGCAGCTCGACCCCGCGCTGGCGGGCGCGGGCGCGCACCGCCATCCAGCCCGAGGCAAAGCCGATCACCGGGTCGCGGAAGCGCTGCACCCAAGCGCTGGCAAAGGCCGAGGGCGGCGCGACGACCAGCTGCGCGTCGACCCGGTCAGCGGTGGCCGGGACCAGAGGGCCAAGGTCGATCCCCTGTTCCACGTGGAACCGGCAGAGCCGCTCCAGCGCGCCATGGATGGCGATGGGGCCGTCGATCCCGGCCTGACGCGCCAGCGCGATGACACGCTGTGCCTTGCCAAGCGCATAGGCGCCTATCAGATGCGGGCGTTCGGGAAACTCGGCCATGCTGGCGCGCAGGCGGGCCATTTCGGCCAGCGGATCGGGGTGGCGAAAGACCGGCAGGCCGAAGGTCGCCTCGGTCACGAAGATGTCGCAGGGCACGGGCTCGTAGGGCGCGCAGACCGGGTTCGGGGCGCGACAATAATCGCCCGAGACGACGATCTTCGGGCCGCGGTCGGGCATCACCGCGATCTGGGCCGAGCCGAGGATATGGCCCGCCGGATGGAAGCTGACGCTGACATCGCCGATGCGGATGACGCCTTGGGCGACCTGACGGCTGCCGGTGAAATCGGCGCCGTAGCGGATCGCCATGATGTCCAGCGTCTGGGCGGTGGCCAGAACGGCGCCGTGACCCGCGCGGGCGTGATCGCCGTGGCCATGCGTGATCAGGGCCCGCGGCACGGGGCGCACCGGGTCGATGTGAAAATCACCGGGCGGGCAGTAAAGCCCGGCTTCTGTCGGATGCAGGATCTGATCGGCGCGCATGGATGTAGGATGGCAAGGATTTCGTCGAAATCAACGCGACATCGGCGCCGGTGTTCCCCTCAGCTGGGCGGAGGCCGCTTGACCGGCGGCGCCTTGGACAATTGCACCATCAGGATGCCCGCCATGATGATCGCCACACCCAGGACGTCGCCCGCGCCCAGAGCCTCGTTCAGGAACAGGGCGGCGGTCGCCACGCCGAAAAACGGCGTCAGAAAGTGGAAGGTCGCGGCGCGGACCGCGCCGATCCGCCCGACCAGCAGGAACCAGATCCAGGTGGCTAGCAGCCCCGGCGCGATGACGGTGTAAAGAAACGCCCAGACCAGGCGCGGCGACCAGTTGACCTGCCATGTCTCGAGGAAGGGCGCGATCATACCAAGCGTGACGGACCCGACCAGCATCTGCAGGCCCACGATCATCATCACGTTGCCGCCCGAACTGGCGCCCCGCACGGTCAGCGTGGCCACGGCCAGCGCCAGGGCGGCGCCGAAGCACATCAGAATGCCCGTCAGGTTGCTGCCGCCGTCCAGCCGCGCGCCCATGATGATGGCCACGCCCAGCACGCCCAGCCCCAGCCCGACGATCCCCATCGGACGCAGCCTCTCGCCCAGAAGCGCCCAGCCGAGCGCGCCCACCATCAGCGGCATGGTCGCCGCGATGATCGAGGCCAGCCCGGCCTCGATCCACTGCATCGCCACCCAGTTCAGGCCCAGATACAGCGCATTCTGGCACAGGCCCAGGACGATCACGGCACGCCATTGCTGCGCGGTCAGGGTGCGCCATGTCTGGCCCATGGCCAGCGCGATCAGGATGCCGATCCCGCCCGACAGCGCAAAGCGCAGCGACAGCGCCATCAGGGGCGGCGCGTCGGTCACGATCATCCGGGTCGAGGTGAAGGCCGAGGCCCAGATGACGGCGAAGCCCAGCCCCATCAGGATCGCGCGAATGTCCATGAACCGGCCCCTGTTGCACACGGTGCAACAAGGGCTAGCAGAGCGTCACGGCCCCGTGAAGTCACAAAGCAAAAGGGCCGCGCCTTGCGGCACGACCCTTGCGTTCAGCGCATGGCTGGGGATCAGCTGTTGACGCTGTCCTTCAGAGCCTTGGCGATGGTCACGCGCACCTGCTTGTCGGCGGGCTTGGTCATCATTTCCTGGGTCTGCGGGTTGCGGACCTGACGCTCGGGACGGGCGCGGCAAGCGATCTTGCCGATGCCGGGCAGGGTCACGGCACCACCGCCGGACACTTCGCGGGTCACGACGGCGACCAGCGCGTCCAGCGCGGCGGCGGCCGATTTCTTGTCCGAGCCCATTTCCTCGGCCAGGGTTGCGACCAGCTGGGTCTTGGTCATCGGTTTGGCAGAAGCCGTAGCCATGTTTCTGTCTCCTCTCGCCCTGTTCCACCGGGCCACAATTAGCGCCTTTTGCGGCATATCGCCTGCTACACACGGTTTTTCCGGGCAGATCAAGCGTTTTTCGCCCGATGCGCGAAAACCGGCGTTTTGGCGTCGTTATCGCGCCCTCAGAGGAACGCCGTTTCACTGAAGGACCGCAACTTGCGCGAGTGAATCCGCTCCAGCGGCATGTCGCGCAGCTTCTCCATCGCCCGGATGCCGATCAGAAGGTGGCTGGCGACTTGGGTGCGGTAGAAATCGGTCGCCATGCCCGGCAGCTTCAGCTCGCCGTGCAGCGGCTTGTCGCTGACGCAGAGAAGCGTCCCGTAAGGCACGCGAAAGCGAAAGCCGTTCGCCGCGATCGTCGCGCTTTCCATGTCCAGCGCGACGGCGCGTGACAGCGACAGCCGGTGAACCGGGCCGGACTGATCGCGCAATTCCCAGTTTCGGTTGTCGATCGTCGCCACCGTGCCCGTCCGCATGATGCGCTTCAGCTCGTAGCCTTCCAGCTGCGTGACCTCGGCCACGGCTTCCTGCAGGGCCACCTGCACCTCGGCCAGGGCGGGGATGGGCACCCAGACCGGCAGGTCGTCGTCCAGAACGTGATCCTCGCGCAGATAGGCGTGGGCCAGCACGAAGTCGCCAAGGCTCTGGCTGTTGCGCAAACCCGCGCAATGGCCGACCATCAGCCAGGCATGCGGGCGCAGCACCGCGATGTGGTCGGTCGCGGTCTTGGCGTTGGATGGACCCACTCCGATATTGACCAGCGTGATCCCCTGCCCGTTCGGCCGCGTCAGGTGATAGGTGGGCATCTGCGGCATCTTGGGCAGCACCGCAATGGGCGCATCCGGGTCGGTGATGCGCTGATTGCCCGGCGCGACGAAGCCGGTATAGCCCAGCGCCGGATCGGCCAGCGCGCGGCGGGCATAGGCTTCGAACTCGTCCACATAGAACTGGTAGTTCGTGAACAGAACGAAGTTCTGGAAATGCTCGGGCTGGGTCGCCGTGTAATGGGCCAGCCGCGCCAGCGAATAATCGATACGCTGCGCGGTAAAGGCCGCCAGATGCTGGCTGCCATCGGGCATGGGCCCCGCAACGCCGTTCACGATGTCGTCGTTGACCGTATTCAGATCCGGCACGTCGAACACGTCGCGCAGGCTGAAATCCAGCACGCCCTCCTGCGGGACAGCCAGATCGGTCTGGGCGGCCACGGCGAAATGGACCGGGATCGGCGTGTCGCTGGCGCCGATGGTCACCGGAACGCCGTGATTGCGGATCAGCAGCGAAAGCTGCTCGGTCAGGTAATTGCCGAACAGGTCCGGCCGGGTGATCGTCGCCACATAGCTGCCCGGCCCGACCACATGGCCAAAGGACAGGCGGCTGTCGATCTTGGCGTGGTTCGGCACGGTCAGCCGCACCTCGGGGTAATAGGCGCGATAGCGGGCGCGGGGCTTCTCGCCGCCCAGGACGGCGGTGAAATGCTGCACCAGGAACCCGGTGGCCTGATCGTAAAGCGCGCGCAGCCTTGCGACCGCCTCTTGCGGATCGGTGAATGAGGCTCGGGGCAGCGGCTCGGGGGTCTCGATCGGCAGGAAACGGGTGTTCGTCGTCATCGGGCTGTCCTTGTTCATCGGGCAAAACTGCCAGCAGCCGGGCGGTCAGGCAAGCCGTCTGGCGCAGGGCGGCATGCCGGGTTACGGTCCCGTCATGGAAATGCTGGTATTCGGACATGGTTATTCGGCCGCCGCGCTGACACCCCTGCTGATGTCACAGGGCTGGCGCGTCACCGGCACGACGCGCGGCGATCCCGGTCGCGTGGCGGCCAGCGGCGCAGAGCCGCTGCTCTGGCCGGGGCAAGAGGACGCGCTGCGCGCGGCGCTGGCGCGGGCCGATGCGGTGCTGATCTCGGCCGCGCCGGGGCCGCAGGGCGACCCGGTTCTGGCCGAGTTCGCGGACGATCTGGCCCGCACGCGGCTGCGCTGGCTGGGCTATCTCTCCACGACCGGGGTCTACGGCGACCGTCAGGGCGGCTGGGTGGACGAGGACAGTCTACTCGACGGCTCGGGCCCGCGCGGTCAGGCCCGCATCCGCGCCGAGGCCGCGTGGCAGAAGCTGTCGCGCGACCATGGCCTGCCCCTGCACATCTTCCGGCTGGCGGGGATCTACGGCCCCGGACGCGGCCCGTTCGAGAAGGTCAGGGCCGGCACCGCGCGCCGGATCGTCAAGCCCGGTCAGGTCTTTTCGCGCATCCATGTCGAGGATATCGCGCAGGTGCTTCTGGCCTCGATCAACGCGCCGCAGCCGGGGGGCATCTACAATGTCTGCGACGACGATCCCGCCCCGCCGCAGGACGTGATCGAACATGCCGCGCGCCTTCTGGGCCTGCCCGTCCCGCCAGCGGTCGATTTCGACGAGGCCGCGCCCCTGATGTCGCCCATGGCGCGGTCCTTCTACGCCGACAGCAAGAGGGTGCGGAACGACCGGATCAAGCGCGATCTGGGCGTGCGCCTGCGTTACTCCGATTACCGCAGCGGCCTTGCCGCGCTGCTGGAGGCCGAGGGCTGAGGCCCGCCGCCGCATTGCCATTGCCGCCGCCCCGTGACTAGATCGCGCCATGAGACATGATTTCGACGTAGTGATTGCCGGAGGCGGGCTGAACGGCCCGACGCTGGCGCTGGCGCTGGCCGGGGCCGGGCTGTCGGTCGCCGTGGTCGATCCGCGCCGCGTCGATGACCGGGCGGGCGACACGTTCGACGGGCGCGCCTATGCGCTGGCGCTGGCCTCGGTCCGGCTGCTCTCGGCGCTGTCACTCTGGCCGGAGCTGGCAGGCGAAAGCCAGCCGATCCTGCAGGTCAAGGCCTCGCAGGGCCGCCCCGGAGAGGGAGCCGCGCCCTTCTTCCTGCATTTCGACAGCGCCGAGATCGAGGAAGGCCCCGTCGGCCACATGCTCGAGGACCGGTTTCTCTATCGCGCGCTGATCGGCGCGATGGAGGGTCGCGTCACCCATCTGCCGGGCCTTGCCGTGACGGCGCAAGAGCCCGGCCCGCACGGCATCGCGGTCACGCTGTCGGACGGGCGCCAGATCGCGGCGCGCCTTCTGGTGGGCGCGGACGGGCGCGGATCGGGTGTCGCCGCGCGGGCTGGCATCAGGCGGCAGGGCTGGGATTACGGCCAGACCGCGCTGGTCGCGGTGGTCGATCACGACCTGCCCCATCAGGGGATCGCGCATCAGTATTTCATGGCGACGGGTCCTCTGGCGATCCTGCCCCTGCCCGGCAATCGCAGCAGCGTCGTCTGGTCCGAGACGCGCGTGAATGCAGCCGCCATCGCCGCGCTGGAGGATGACGCCTTCCTGTCGGTGCTGCGGCCCCGCTTTGGCGATTTCCTAGGGCCGATCGCGCTGGCCGGGCCGCGTTTCGCCTATCCGCTCAGCCTGTCCTTGGCGGAACGCTATGCCGCGCCGCGCGTCGCGCTGATCGGGGATGCGGCGCATGGCGTGCATCCGATCGCGGGACAGGGGCTGAATCTGGGCCTGCGCGACGTGGCGGCCTTGGCCGAGGCGGTGGTCGAGGCCGCACGGCGAGGCGAGGATATCGGCAGCCCGCTGGTGCTGGAACGCTATCAGGGCTGGCGGCGGGCCGATGCCACGGCGCTGGCTCTTGGCATGGATGCCGTGAACCGGCTTTTCGCGACCGACAATCCCGTCATCTCGGCGCTGCGCGGGGCGGGAATGGGTCTGGTCAGCGCCCTGCCCGGCCTGAGGCGCGGCTTCATGCGGCAGGCGGCGGGTCTGTCGATCCACCCGATGCCGCGGCTTCTGGCCGGGCGGCCTCTTTAGGCTGTTCCCGCGCCCGCTTTCGCGCCATAGGCTGGCGCGTGACGCAGGAGGGGGCGGCATGGATCTGCAGGGTTTTCTTCGGGATCTGGACCGGCAGGTCCGGGATCTGGGCGATTGGGGCAAGGTCGCCGACTACATCCCGGAACTGGGGCGCGTCCCGCCCGACCAGTTCGGCATCGCGGTCGCCCTGGCCGACGGGCAGGTCCTTGAGGCCGGGCAGGCGCGGCAGGGTTTCTCGATCCAGTCGGTCAGCAAGGTCTTTGCGCTGGCCTGCGTTCTTGGCCGGATCGGCGAGCAGTTATGGAGCCGCGTCGGCCGCGAGCCGTTGGGCGATCGCTTCGATTCGATCCTGCTGCTGGAGCAGGAAAAGGGCCGGCCGCGCAATCCCTTCATCAATGCGGGCGCACTGGTCGTCACGGACGAGCTGCTGACCGGCCGCAGCCCGCAGCAGGCCTTGTCCGAGGTGGTGGGCTTCCTCAGGGCCGCAGCCGAGGATGACGCGATCCATATCGACAAGGCGGTGGCCCGGTCCGAGGCAAGGACCGGTCACCGGAACGCCGCGCTGGCCCATTACCTGCGCAGCTTCGGCAATCTGAAGAACCCGCCGGATCATGTGATCGGCACCTATTTCCATCAATGCGCCATCGAGATGGATTGCGTGCAGCTGGCCCGTGCGGGGCGGGTGATCGCCGGCCTGTCCTGCGCGCCCGCCCTGCTGTCGCCGGTCAAGCAGCGGCGCATCAACGCGCTGATGATGACCTGCGGGCAGTATGACGGGTCGGGCAATTTCGCGTTCCGGGTGGGGATGCCCGCCAAATCCGGAGTGGGCGGCGGGCTGCTGGTGATTGCGCCGGGCCGGGCCTCGATCGCGATCTGGTCGCCGGGGCTGGACGGCTGGGGCAACTCGCTGGCCGGGACCTTGGCGGCCGAGAGGTTGTCGGAATTCACCGGCTGGTCGGTCTTTGGCTGAGAAGTCGCAAGGGGGGCTGCCTGCCCCCCTCTTGGCCTGCGGCCAATTCACCCCCCGGGGATATTTGGACCAAGGCAAAGTCAGGCGATCAGGCCGGCCGCCAGTGACAGGTCGGCACGGAATTCCGACAGGGCGGCGGGTGCGCGGTCGGGCGGCAGGCGCAGGATAAGGCTGGGATGCCAAGTGATGAGGACCGGGCCGCCGTCAAGGGCGGGCTCGATACGGCCGCGGCGCGGCGTCAGGGGCTGGCGGTTCCCGGTAAGCGCCAGAGCCGCCGTGGCGCCCAGAGCGAGTGTCAGGCGCGGCGCCACGAGGCGGCGTTCGAGGTCGAGCCACCAGCGGCACTGCTGGATATGGCTGCCATCAGGGGATTGGTGGAGACGCCGTTTGCCGCGCGGGGCGAAGCGGAAATGCTTGACCGCATTGGTGAGCCAGGCACGGCCCGGATCAAGGCCGGTTTCGGCCATGGTCGTGCGCAGCAGCTGGCCTGCCGGGCCGACGAAGGGGCGACCCTGAAGATCCTCGTGATCGCCCGGAGCCTCGCCCACGATCATCAGGGGGGCATCCGGCGTGCCCTCGCCCCAGACGGTCTGGGTGGCGGCGTGGCAGAGATCGCATCGGGTGCAGCGGGCGGCCTGCGCGCCCGCATCCTGAAGCGTGGCCGGCGTCGTTTCGGGCAGGGGCTGGCGCAGCCGGGCCGTGATCTTGGGGGCGAAGGCAGGGGCGGTGCTGGCGCCCGCCTCGCGCATGGCCTGGACGCGGCGGGGCGCATCGGCCAGCATGTCGGGGATCAGCCGCGTCTCGGGCAGGTTCTTCCAGTATTTCAAGGGCATCTCGGACCGCATGGCCTGGGTCTTGATGCGGGCGGGATTGAAGATGTTGGCGAAATAGGTCTGCCACAGGTCGTGGCTGTGGTCGTCGGGCAAATCGGGGCGCGGTTCCGGCGGGGCATATTCGATCGCGCCGCCCATGAAGCGGGCGATGCCCTCGGGCGTGGCGATCAGCCAGTCCATATCCGCGAAGCGTTTGGCGAAGAAGGGTGTGCCGGCTTCGAGGATCGGATGTTCGGGTTCGAACCAGGCAGCGAAGCGGCGGCGCGGACCCTCGGACGGCAATTCGTGAAAGCGCACGAAGGCATGCATCTTGTGGATGTCGCGGCGCACCGACTTGGCCATGCGCGACAGCCGGTCCAGCATCGGGTCGGCGGGGTTCGACAGAAAACGACGGTCGTCCTGCGCACGGATCAGCGCCGCATAGAGCAGCGCCCAGCGCTCGGGGTCGGAATGGCTGGCCGCCTGTCGGGCCAGTTGCAGGAAATCCTGCGTGGCCGTCACCTTGTGCTGGCCGGGCGGCGGCGGGGGTTCGGCGCCGAAGAGGTCGGGCGGCGTGTCGGGATCGGCCCATGTCACCTCGGGCGGGGGGATGCGGGCCGAGGCAAGGTCGCGCGCAACCGCGCGCCATGCCTCGAACCGGGCGAAGCGCGGCAGCGTCACGCAGATCATCAGAAGAGGCTCAGCTGTTCGGGCGGGGGCGCGAAGCGGGCGCGCAGGCCCGCGCTGTCGGTCAGCGCGCCGGGCGACCAGTCGGGCAGGGTCACGAAGGGCTGCGCCTTGGACATGATCGCCCCCATGCGCAGCAGGTCGCCGTAGCGGACCGGCCCGTTGCGCCGCGCCGACAAGATGCGCGCCACGGTCTTGGTGCCGAAACCCGGCACGCGCAGCAGCATTTCGCGGCTGGCGCGGGCGACATCAACGGGGAACTGCGCGCGGTTGGCCAGCGCCCAGGCCAGTTTCGGGTCGATCGCCAGATCCAGATTGCCCGACGGGTGGGCGGCGCCGATCTCGTCGGCCTCGAACCCGTAGAAGCGCATCAGCCAGTCGGCCTGATAGAGCCGGTGCTCCCGCATCAGCGGCGGCTTGATCAGCGGCAACACCGCCGAGGCGTCAGGGATCGGCGAAAAGGCCGAGTAATAGACCCGCTTGAGCTGATAGCCCGAATAGAGATTGGCCGAGGTCTTCAGGATGTCGCGGTCGGTGGCCTGATCGGCACCCACGATCATCTGCGTCGATTGCCCCGCAGGCGCGAAACGCGGCGGGCGCCTGCCGGTATGGCTGCGCTCGGTCGCGGCCTCGCGGTTCAGGCGGACATCGGCCATGGTTGCGCGGATCGTCTCGGGGCGCTTCTCGGGGGCCAGGTCGCGCAGGCTGGCATCCTGCGGCAATTCGATGTTGACCGACAGGCGATCGGCGTAGAGCCCGGCCTCGGCCACCAGGTCGGGCGCGGCGTCGGGAATGGTCTTGAGGTGGATATAGCCCTTGAAGCCGTGATCCACCCGCAGCATCCGCGCGATGCGGACCATATCGCCCATCGTCTGGTCGGGGCTGCGGATGATGCCCGAGGACAGGAACAGCCCCTCGATCATGTTGCGCCGGTAGAATTCCAGCGTCAGGGTCACGACCTCTTCGGGGGAAAACCGGGCGCGTTCGACGTTGCTGCTGACGCGGTTGATGCAATAGGCGCAGTCATAGATGCAGAAATTCGTCATCAGGATCTTGAGCAGGCTGATGCAGCGCCCGTCCGGCGTGTAAGCGTGGCAGATCCCCGTCCCGCCCGCCGAGCCGATCCCGCCCGAGCGCGAATCGCGCCGCGTCGTCCCGCTGGACGCGCAGGAGGCATCGTATTTCGCCGCATCCGACAGGATCGCCAGCTTCTGCTGCAAGGTGAGTCGCGCCATGGTTCCGAAGATATGTTCACTTTGTGTTCCGCGCAAGATTGCGCCGGTGAAACAATCGCCCCGGAACCGTCACGGCGCCGCGATCATTCCCTGCCATCGCCATCCGCCAGTCGTGATGTGCAAGAAATTCGTAAAAGGATAAGAATGGCGCCATGAACATCAAAGCCCTCGCACTTGCGCCCGTCCTCGCCCTCGCCATGGCCATCCCGGCCTTTGCCGAGAGAATTTCACTCAACGAGATCTCGCGTTATCTCAATAGCCTGACCACGGTGACGTCCGAGTTCACGCAGGTGAACCCGGATGGCACGATCTCGACCGGGACGGTCTATATCCAGCGTCCGGGCCGGGTGCGGTTCGAATACAACAATGACCGCACGCTGGTTCTGGCCTCGGGCGGGAACGTCGCGGTGTTCGACGGCAAATCGAACAGCGGGCCGCACCAATACCCGCTGTCGCAGACGCCGCTGTCGATCATCCTGGACGCCAACATCAACCTGTCGCGCCCGAACATGGTGATCGGCCATACCGAGCAGAACAACGCCACCATCGTCACTGCGCAGGACCCTCAGCGGCCGCAGAACGGCAACATCCAGATGGTGTTCTCGTCACCGACCGAGCTGCGCCAGTGGATCGTGACCGACGATACCGGCGCCAAGACGACCGTGATCCTGGGCGAGATGCAGAAGGGCGGCTCGATCCCGGCCTCGCGCTTCTCGATCCAGGCGGCGATGGGGCAATAGGGCGCGATTGCGTCGATACAATCGCGTGATTGACCGGGTGCCGATCGCGCGGCAAGGCTGAGGCTCCGTTCACCCGGAGCCTCTTTCATGTCCGCCAATGCGCGCCTGTTCACCCCTGTCCTGATCGGCGGATCGCTGATCCTGCTGATCAACTTTGCGCTGCGCGCCAGTTTCGGGGTGTTCCAGATCCCCATCGCCGAGGATTTCGGCTGGCCGCGCGCCGAATTCTCGCTGGCCATCGCGATCCAGAACCTGGCCTGGGGCGTCGGGCAGCCGATCTTCGGCGCGCTGGCGGAACGGTGGGGCGACCGGTGGGCGATCATCCTGGGCGCGTTCCTCTATAGCGCCGGGCTGATCCTGACGGCCTTTGCGACCACGCCCGCCGGTGTGCAACTGCTGGAGATCATGGTGGGCTTCGGCATCGCCGGGACGGGCTTCGGCGTGATCCTGGCGGTGGTGGGCCGCGCGGCCAGCGACGAGAACCGCAGCCTGGCCCTGGGCATCGCGACGGCTGCCGGATCGGCCGGGCAGGTTTTCGGCGCGCCTTTGGCCGAGATCCTGCTGGCCTTCTATGCGTGGCAATCGGTCTTCATCATCTTCGGGGTGATCATCCTTGGCACGCTGGCCTTCCTGCCGATGCTGGGCAGCGGACGGCCTGCAAGCCCCGCCGCGCTGGAGGCCAGCATGGGCCAGGTCGTGGGCCGTGCCTTCCGCGATCCGTCCTTTCTGATGATCTTCGCGGGGTTCTTTTCCTGCGGCTATCAGCTTGGCTTCATCACCGCGCATTTCCCCGCCATGATCACCGAGATGTGCGGCCCGATCGAGCCGGGCGGCATGCTGGCGGGACTGGGCATCACCACGACCTCGGCGCTTGGGGCGGTCGCGATCTCGCTGATCGGGCTGGCCAATATCGCGGGCGCGATCCTGGCGGGGTGGCTGGGCAAGCGATATACCCGCAAATACCTGCTGGCGGGGATCTACACGATGCGGACCATCGCCGCCGCCGCCTTCATCCTGACGCCGATCACGCCCGCGACGGTCATCGTCTTTTCGCTGGTGATGGGGGCGCTGTGGCTGGCGACGGTGCCGCTGACCTCGGGGTTGGTCGCCTATATCTACGGCCTGCGCTACATGGGCACACTATACGGCTTTGTCTTCCTGTCGCACCAGATCGGGTCGTTCATCGGCGTCTGGCTGGGCGGCTGGCTTTACGACATTTCGGGCGATTACCTGCTGGTCTGGTGGATCGGCGTGGGCGTGGGCGCGTTCAGCGCGCTGATCCACCTGCCCGTGCGCGAGGCACCCCTGCGGATGCCCGCGCCCGCCGCGGCCTAATCAGCCCGCCTTGGCAATGGGCTGATCGGCGGGCTGAACCGCGACCTGATCGACTGTCGCCGGCGCAGGGTCCAGACCCAGACGGCGGCGCCAGAAGGCGTCGCTGGCCAGGCGCAGATAGCCCTCGCGCCAATCGGCGCGGATGGCGTCGTGATGACGCCACAGATGCCACATGTTGCGGGTCATCCGCCAAAGCTGCCGTGCCGCCTTGCGCTTGGAATGGTGGACGGTGAAGGCGTTGCCCTTGCCGTCCAGATAGGTGACCTGCGCGGCGGCCCAGGTCTGGCGGATCTCGCCCCGGCGGCCTGCGGGCAGGACGCGGCGATTGCCGATCCGGCGCCAGAACGGGATCAGATGCCCGTTCAGCGTCAGCTTCATCGCCAGCCGAACCACGGGGTTGGCCGGGTTCCAGCGGATATGGTCGGCGGGCGGAGGGCCTGCCAGCGGGCGGAAGGCCTCGACATCCCTGATCCGCGCCAGATCGGCGCGGCGGGCGGCCATATCGGCATTCTCCTCGAAGAAGTCGGGGCCGCGCATCACGTCCTCGAAGGACAGGTTCAGCGCCTCCATCGTCTCGTAATGGCATTGCAGCAGGCTGCGCCCGAAGAAGCGCAGCGGAATCGAGGCCAGCGTGGTGCGCGGGATCTCGACCCCGGGGATGGCGATGTGGTTCGCCATATGGCTGCGCAGGTCCAGATAGAGCGTGTTCAGTGATTCCTTGTCGGCAAAATTCGCATCCTGGAACGAGACCACGCCGGGCAGCGTCGTGATGCTGAAATCGTTGGCCAGCGAAAAGCCGACATCGTCGCCGCGCACGAAATAGGGAAAGGGCCGGAACCGGGTCGCGGCGATCGGAAAGGCGAAATACCACCAGCCGCCGTAATAATTCCCCGGCTTGCCCCCGGTCGAGGCGAATTCCATCGCCGCCGCCTCGTCGAAATCGCTGAGGTCGGTGCCCATGGATTCGGGCCGGCACTGGATGTGGAAGCGCGCGCCGTTTTCCCAGATCAGGTTCTTGAACTGCGCGTTTGTCAGCGCGCCCGCTACGGCGGCGTTGTCGTCGTTTGCATGGGCCAGCCACGCCCATGTGCGTTGCAGCGCGTCCATATGCACCGAGGCGTCGTCATCCATGAACAGGACATGCGTGGCGCCGCTTGCCTCGGCCTCGATCAGGCCGCGGGCAAAACCGCCCGCCCCACCCAGATTCTCGTTCGGGATGGGGGTCACATGGGCGCAGGGCTCGATCCCCGCGCTCTGGCCGTTATCGACGACCTGAAGATGCAGATGCGCCGCCAGCGGGCTGGTGGCCACGTAATCGCGGAAGCGGCGGACGCTGGCCTGCACGGCCTCTTCACGGCGAAAGGTCGTGATCGACAGCGCGATCTGTGGCTGGCGGCGGGGCGCCTGACGGGTCAGCCAGGCGATATCGTCCAGATGGCCCGTGCCGAAACTGGTCAGCGCAAAGGTCAGCACGCCGCCCAGGGCGTGCTGGATATGGCCGGTCAGATCGACAATCAGCGGCTGGCCTTCGGTCAGGGTCACGATCTCGGACAGGATCGTCTCGTCGGACCGGCGCGGCGCGTGCTGGCGCACGACCAGCGCGAATTCGCCCTGCCCGCGCAGCGACAGCGACAGGTCGGACAGGCCCGCCCCATGCTGCCACTTGCCCAGATTGAACAGGTTGAAGGCCGTGTCGAAGCCCAGTTCGGCCCCCGCGCCCACCTGGATGCGGCGCCGGCTGGCGCCCAGCCCCGCCGGCCCCGACAGCCGCACGTAAAGCGTCGGCTCTGACGAGATGCCGGGTTCGGGCCACAGCATCCCCTGCAGCAGATGCAGCGCGGGCAGGTGATCGGCGGCGGATGTCGGAAGGGTCACGGTCAGACCTCGATAGGGTTCGGGGTTGCGCGCAGATGCGCCAGGAATTCCTTGGCCCGCGCGGGCAGCGGCGCGATCCTGTCGTCGGTCAGGGCGGCCAGCGCGGCGCGCGTCGCCTCGGCCTGCGGCAGCGGGCGGCAGGACAGCATCGCGTCGATGTCGGGGAAGAAGGCCGCCTGCCCGGTGATGCCCGACAACCAGGCATGCGAGGGCAGGAAGGCCTCGAACATGGCGCGGCGGCTGTCGGCGCCGAACATCTCGATGTCGCGCGCGGGCGGCAGGTCGAAGGCAGCTTCGTGTTTCAGCAGGAACTGCACCAGCGCATGGGCTTCGGGCCGGGTCAGGGTGTGGTTGCCCTGACGCGCGATCTCGACCAGGGCGGGATGCAGGCTCTTGTTCGCGCGGCGGGCGGGGGTCATGTCGGCGGGAAAGTCGATGCCGGAATGGGCCGTGAAATCGGCCTCGGACCCGCCGGCGGACAGGATGTCGGCATAGTTGCGCAGCACCTTCCCCTCGCCCGGAACGCGGATCAGCCAATCCTCGACGGCCAGCCGATAGTTGAAATGGATCGTCGCCTCGTAATGGCGCCACCCCTCGCCCGCCAGCGGCCCCGGCTTTTCGCAGACCTTGACGCGCTGATTGTGCCACGAGGCCAGGTATTCATCGGGCCGCCTGAGCGCGCCATAGACCGAGAAGGTGGCATCCGGAAAGATGCGGGTCACTTCGTCGATCAGTTCGGGCTTGACCGCGCCGAAATTCGAGAACGCTTCCGAGCACAGCACGACCGCCTTCGGCTTCAGTTCCGCGACCTGAGACCGGATGGCACGGATCATCTGCTGGCGCGGCGGCAACAGGGTGAACTGGGCCGGAATGGGAAAGCCCGCGGCCTCGGACATGAACTGATAGGCCAGCGCGCTGTGGGGTTCGCGGATATTCGCGGTCAGCGCCGAGGCCCGATCGCCGGCCAGCATCCGCGCCGCGACCGAGGCCGCCCCCTGCATTTCGGTATAGGGATAGAGGATGCCGTGCCGGATCAGGCGGACCACGTTCTGCGACAGGAAGACCTGAAGCGAGGTCGATCCGACCTTGTGATGACCGATATAGAGGCTGACATGCATCCTGCGTGTTCGTCTCCGGTTGTGTGCGCCATTCCGGCGGGCCGGGGCCCGCCTGCCCCGATGCACCTACAGGCGGGTCGGGCCTGTCGCAACCCGTGCGGGGGCTGCCTCGGCGGAAAAGCGGCGGCGGCATTGCCGCGCGGGGCGGTGGCTGTTATGCACCCCCGTCCCTTCGCACACAAGGCAAGCGCGCGTGATCCACAGCCCCCCTGCCCCGGCGACGGCCCGCCCGATCATCGGCGCCATCGTCGTGACGCATAACCGCCTGCCCAAGCTGCGCGACACCCTGACGCGGCTTCTGGCCGAGGATCTGGACCGGGTGCTGGTCTTCGACAATGCCTCGACCGACGGGACCGCGGATCATCTGGCGGGGCTGGACGACGCCCGGCTGATCGTCCATCGCAGCGCCGACAATCTGGGCGGGGCCGGGGGCTTTTCGGGCGCGATGGCGCTGATGCGTGACCGGGTGGACCCGGACTGGATGCTGCTGATGGACGATGACGGCCGCCCCGCGCCGGGCGCCATCGCGGCCTTTCGCCAGGCCGACCTGACGGGCTGGGATGCCGCGGGGGCCGCAGTCTTCCACCCCGACGGCCGCATCTGCGAGATGAACCGCCCCTATCGCAATCCGTTCTGGCGGCTGCCCGAATTCCTGCGCACCCTGTCGGGCAGGGGTCGGCGCGGCTTTCATCTGACCGACGCGGCCTATGATCCGGCGGCGGGGCCGGTGGCGGTGGACATGACCTCGTTCGTGGGGTTCTTCGTCTCGCGCCGGGCCGTGGCGCAGGCCGGGCTGCCGGATGCGCGGCTCTTCGTCTATGGCGACGACCAGCTTTACACGCTGACCATGCGGCGCAAGGGGTTGGCCATCGGCTTTCTGCCGCAAGTCCGGTTCGAACACGATACCGAGGCCGCGCAGGGCGCCAGCGGGCTGGTGCTGCGGCCGTTATGGAAGGTCTACTACATGTATCGCAACGCCCTGATCGCCTATCGCGTGGCGGCAGGGCCGTTCTTCTGGCCGCTCGTGCCGCTTCTGGTGGTCAAGTGGCGGAGGAAGGCCCGCGATTACGGCGACGACGCGCCGGCCTTTCGCCGGATGCTGTCGCTCGCGCTGCGCGACGGGCTGGCGCGGCGGCTGGGGCGCGATCATGCCGATCTGGTCGAACGCGCGACGCGACGCTGAAAGCCGCGCGGGGAACGGCTTTCGCTTGCCCGCCCCCCGGCCAAGACGATATGGCCTGACAACCCCTGCGGGCGGAAACGACAGGAAACGAACGAGGCTGCGATGCGATTTCTTCTGGTGGGCGCCGGTCTTTCGGGCGCGGTGATCGGGCGCAAGCTGGCCGAGGCGGGGCATGATTGCCGCATCATCGACAGCCGCGACCACGTCGCCGGCAATTGCCACACGGCGCGCGACCAGGCGACCGGCGTGATGATGCATGTCTACGGCCCGCATATCTTCCACACCGACGATCAGGGCGTCTGGGATTACGTCAACCGCTTCGCAACCTTCATGCCTTTCCAGAACCGGGTGAAGTCCACGACCCAGGGCGCGGTCTATTCGCTGCCGATCAACCTGCTGACGATCAACCAGTTCTTCGGCAAGACCATGCGCCCCGACGAGGCGCGCGACTTCATCGCGGATCAGGCGGACCTGTCGATCGAGGACCCGCAAAGCTTCGAGGAACAGGCCCTGCGCTTCGTCGGCCGCCCGCTCTACGAGGCGTTCTTCAAGGGCTATACCGAAAAGCAGTGGGGCTGCAGCCCGACCGAGCTGCCCGCCTCGATCCTCAAGCGGCTGCCGGTGCGGTTCAACTACGACGACAACTACTTCTTCCACCGCTTCCAGGGGATGCCCCGCGACGGCTACACGCCCATGGTCGAGGCGATCCTGGACCACCCCCGCATCACGGTCGAGCTTTCCACCCCCTATGACCCCGCCATGGCCGAAGGCGTCGATCACGTTTTCTGGTCCGGCCCGCTTGATGGGTATTTCGATTACCAACTGGGCCGTCTGGGCTATCGCACGCTGGATTTCGAGCGGTTCGATCATCAGGGCGATTACCAGGGCTGCGCGGTGATGAATTACGGCGACCGCGAGGTGCCCTATACCCGCATCACCGAACACAAGCATTTCAGCCCTTGGGAAAGCCACGAGGGCAGCGTCTGCTACCGCGAATACAGCCGCGCGGCCGAGCCGGGCGACATCCCCTATTATCCGATCCGACTGGTCCGCGAGAAGGCGCTGCTCGAGGAATACATCGCGCTGGCGGAACGCACGCCGGGCGTGACCTTCGTGGGCCGGCTGGGCACCTATCGCTATCTGGACATGGACGTCACCATCCGCGAGGCTCTGGATGCGGGCGACGCCTTCCTGTCCTGCCTGACCGAGGGCCGGTCCGCGCCGGCCTTCCTGACCTCTCCCCGGTGATCCGCGCCTGATCGGAAGCCTGCCATGACCGAGCCACGCCCCCTTGAACCGGATGCGCGCATGCGCCCGATGCTGAACGAGATCCGGCAGCAGGATCATCACGGGGTGATCGGGCCGGGCGACAACCCGGTCGGGCATGACGCCTTTCTGTCGCTGGACCCCGAGGCGGGGATCACCGGCCGCTTCGCCTCGCGCCCCGGTCAGATCATCGAGCTTGAGCTGCAGCCCGCTTTCGGCATCCAGCCGCGCTGGCAGGGGCTGCACCTGCCGCTTGGGCCGGTCGATCTGTCGGATGCGGCGGCGTTCGGCCTGATCGCGCGCAGCGTGGCGCCTTTGTCGATGACGACGCGGATCTGCTTGCGCTCGGGCGTGGGGGCGGACATCGTGGACGTGTTTCTGCCGCGCCTGATGGTGTCCTACGACCAGCCGAGCCTTCATCACGACCTGATCGAACCCGCCGCCATGCCCGACCTGCCGCAGCAGGCCGATTGGCGCGACCTGATCCTGTTCTTCCGGCCCGGCCCGGTCAGACTGACCGTGCTGGACCTGCGGCTGTTCCTGGTCTGAGGATCAGGCCAGCCGTTCGGCGTGCCAGAAGACGTGATCGGCCATGAAGCTCTGGACGAACCAGTAGCTGTGATCAAAGCCGGGCTGCATCCGGAACTGGCCGGGCTGGCGGCGGGCCATCATCGCATGGGCCAGGGCCTCGGGGCGCAACAGGTCAAGGAACTGGTCGGTGCTGCCCTGATCGATCAGCACCTCTCCGGGATAGCCTCGCTCGGTCATCAGGATCGTCGCGTCATGGGCGCGCCATGCGGTGCGGTCCTCGCCCAGATAGGCGCTGAACTGCTTGCGGCCCCAATCGGATTCGGTCGGGTTCGCGATGGGCGCGAAGGCCGAGACCGAGCGATAGCGGTCGGGATGCGTCATCGCGATGGTCAGCGCGCCGTGGCCGCCCATCGAATGGCCGGTGATGCCCATCGCCTCGGGATCGACGGCAAGATTCTCACAGACCAGAGCCGGCAATTCCTCGGTCACGTAATCCCACATGCGGAAATGCGGCTTCCACGGGTCCTGCGTCGCGTTGACGTAGAAGCCCGCGCCCTGGCCCAGGTCATAGGCCTCGTCATTGGCCACGCCCTCGCCCCGCGGCGAGGTGTCGGGAAAGACGATGGCGATGCCGGCCTCGTCGCACCATTGCTGGGCGGCGGCCTTGGTCATCGCGTTCTCATGCGTGCAGGTCAGGCCCGACAGATACCACAGGACCGGCACCCTGCCGAACTGCGCAGCCTCCGGCAGAAAGACCGCAAAGGTCATATCCGTGCCGGTCGCGTGGCTGCGGTGGCGATAGACGCCCTGGGTGCCGCGAAAGCTGCGATTCTCGGAAACGGTCTCAAGGCTCATCCGGGTCTCCTTTCAGGATCTGGCGTTCAGGGTCTGGAACATGACCAGCGCATCGACCGGCCCTTGATCGGGATGCATGAAGGCGCCCGGCAGGCGGCCCACGATGTCGAACCCGGCCTTCTGCCACAGATGCACCGCGTCGGCATTGGTCGAGACGACGAAATTGAACTGCATCGCGCGGAAGCCCTGCCCGGCGGCCCAGTCCTTCGCATGTTCGACCAGCGCCCGGGCAATGCCGCGCCCGCGTGCCGCCGGGGCGGTCGCGAACGAGGCGTTGGCAACATGCGCCCCGCCGCCCGCGCGGTTGCGCCCGACATGACTGGTGCCCAGCACGGCGCCGTCAGCCTCGGCCACAAAGGCGGTGAAGGGCTCGGCGAACCAATCCGCGATCGCCTCGTCCCGGGTGACGTCGCGGGGCATGCAATAGGTCTGGCCCGCCCGGTAGACGGGTTCGAGGATGGACCAGATCGCGTCGTGATCGTCAGGGGTGGCGGGGCGGATGATCGCCCCGCTGGCCGTTGTCATTTCAGGTCGTCCACGCTGTGGATGACGCGGCCCAGCAGGCCGTAATCCAGCGCCTCGGCCGTGTTCAGCCAGAAGTCGCGCTGCGTGTCCTTCTCGATCCGCTCGACCGGCTGGCCGGTCGCCTCGGCGAAGATCTGGTTCAGGCGGTCCCGCATCAGGCGCACCTGTTCGGCCTGGATCATCATGTCCGACGAAGTGCCGCCGATCCCGCCCGAGGGCTGGTGGATCAGAAAGCGCGTGTTCGGCAGGCAGAAGCGGTTTTCCTTTTTCGCGGCCACGAAGATCAGCGCGCCCGCGCTGGCGACCCAGCCCGAACCGATGGTGCGGACGGTGGGGCGGATGAACTTGATCACGTCATGGATCATGTCGCCCGATTCCACATGCCCGCCGGGCGAGGAAATCAGCATGTTGATCGGATCGTCGCTGTCCTCGGCCAGCGCCAGAAGATGCGCGACGGTGCGCTGCGCCAGCTTGTCGTTGATCGGGCCGGCAACGATCACCGTGCGCGACTTGAAATAGAGCTTGGCGATCTTGTCACCCTCGGGCAGGCCGAGGCCGCTATCCTTGTCGCCCTTGTGGCGGCGGTCGTCGTCTTCCTGATCGTCGTCGTCATCGTCCAGCCACTGATGGCGCATCGGCCTGCTCCTTCGTTCGTTCTTGCGGCGACGGCGGCGCACGCAGCGCCGCCGTCCTTTTACCTAAGCAGAGGTGAAGGATCAGTAAAGGACGACCGAGCGGATCGATTCACCGTGATGCATCAGGTCGAAGCCCTTGTTGATGTCCTCGAGCGGCATCGTGTGGGTGATCATCGGGTCGATCTCGATCTTGCCGTCCATATACCAGTCCACGATCCGCGGAACGTCGGTGCGTCCGCGCGCCCCGCCAAAGGCAGTGCCTTTCCAGACGCGGCCGGTGACCAGCTGGAAGGGGCGCGTGCTGATCTCGGCCCCCGCAGGCGCCACGCCGATGATGATCGACTGGCCCCAGCCCCGATGGGTGCATTCCAGCGCGTCGCGCATGACCTTGACATTGCCCGTCGCGTCAAAGCTGTAATCCGCGCCGCCGATCTGGTCGAAGGGCGTCTTGGTCAGGTTCACGATCTCCTGCACGACGTTCTCGACATTCTTCGGGTTGACGAAATGCGTCATGCCGAAATGTTCGGCCATCGGCTTCTTGTCGTCGTTCAGATCGACGCCGATGATCATGTCCGCGCCCGCCAGACGCAGGCCCTGGATCACGTTCAGCCCGATCCCGCCCAGACCGAAGACGACCGCCTTGGCGCCGATTTCCACCTTGGCGGTGTTGATCACGGCGCCGATCCCGGTCGTCACGCCGCAACCGATATAGCAGATCTTGTCGAAGGGCGCATCCTCGCGGACCTTCGCCAAGGCAATCTCGGGCAGGACGGTGTAGTTCGAGAAGGTCGAGCAGCCCATGTAGTGGTGGATCGGCGTGCCATCCAGCATGGAAAAGCGGCTGGTTCCGTCGGGCATCAGCCCCTGCCCCTGCGTCGCGCGGATCGCGGTGCAGAGGTTCGTCTTGCCCGACAGGCAGGACGCGCATTGCCGGCATTCGGGCGTGTAGAGCGGGATGACGTGATCACCAGGCTTGACCGAGGTGACGCCCGGGCCGACCTCGACCACGACGCCCGCGCCTTCATGGCCGAGGATCGCGGGAAAGATCCCCTCGGGATCAGCGCCCGAGCGGGTGAATTCGTCGGTGTGGCAGATGCCGGTGGCCTTGATCTCGACCATCACCTCGCCGGCTTTCGGGCCTTCGAGGTTGACCTCCATCACTTCCAGGGGCTTGCCGGCCTCGACGGCCACGGCGGCACGGGTTCTCATCTTCTGCATCTCCTCTGGCGTGTCCCGCGACAGGTGTCCGCCGCGGGCTGTGGCGACAGGGTTGCCGCCACGGCCGGGATCTGCAAGTCGGAATAAGGTTGTAGCGCCGCCGGGCCGCTGCCGGATCAGGATGCGGGGGTCGAGGAGACGCCGACCTTGGCCGGACGCAGCAGCCGGTCATGCAGGCGGAAGCCGTTATCCATCACCTGGATGATCTGGCCCGCCACGGTGCCGGGAACGGGCGCCTCGAACATGGCCTCGTGCCAGGTCGGGTCGAATTTCTCGCCGGTGGCGGGGCGGATGACGGTGATGCCGTGCTTGGCGAAGACGTTGTCCAGCTCGCGCAGGGTCAGTTCCACCCCTTCGATCAGCGCGGCGGCGGCGGCGCGCTGTTCGTCGCCTGCCGCATCCAGCGCGCGTGTCAGCGCGTCATGCACGGGCAGCAGGTCGCGGGCCAGGCGCGAGCCGCCATATTGCTCGGCGTCGCGGCGATCCTTGTCGGCGCGCTTGCGGGCGTTTTCGGCATCGGCCAAGGCGCGCATGAACTTGTCGCGCAGCTCGTCGCGTTCGGCTGACAGCCGCGCGATCTCGTCTGCGGGATCGGCCAGCGGATCGGCCAGGGTTTCGTCCAGAGGCTGCTCGTTCTGCTCGGTCATGGTCTTCATCATCCTTTCCGGCCGGACAGAACCCGCCCGACCAGTTGCGCGGTATAATCGACGATCGGCACGATCCGGCCGTAATTCAGCCGCGTCGGGCCGATCACGCCAACCGCGCCTACGATCTTTCGGTCGGCATTCATATAGGGGGAAACGACCAGAGCGGAACCCGAAAGTGAAAAAAGCTTGTTTTCCGAGCCGATGAAAATGCGCACGCCGTCGCCCTGTTCGGCCAGTTCCAGAAATTCCACGATGTCGCGCTTGCGTTCCAGATCGTCGAACAGGATCCGCACCCGGTCCAGATCGGCGATCTCGCTGGCCAGCAGGTTGGACCGCCCCCGCACGATCAGCCGGGGATCGCTGCTTTCCTGCCCCCAGAGCGCGATGCCGGATTCGACCAGCTCGGCGGCCATCACGTCCAGCTCGGCCCGCCGCGCGGCGATCTGGTGGGCGATATGCGCGCGCAGTTCGGACAGGGTGCGCCCCTCGGCCATGGCGTTGAGGAAATTACCCGCCTCGCGCATCGAGGACGGCGTCTGCCCGGGGGGCGGGGTGAAGATACGGTTCTCGACATGGCCATCGGCGAAGACCAGCACCACAAGCGCACGGTCTGCGCCAAGGCTGACGAATTCGATATGCCGGATCGGCGCCTCGCGCTTGGGCATCAGCACCAGCGAGGCCCCGCGCGTGATCGTGCTGAGCGCGGTGCTGACCCGGTCCAGAAGCACATTCGTATCAGGATCGTCATTGCCGAGCGTCTGGTCGATGGCCGCGCGGTCCTGCGGATCGACGGCGTCGACCTCCATCATCCCGTCCACGAAGAGCCGCAGCCCCAGCTGCGAGGGCAGCCGCCCGGCCGAGACATGCGGGCTGTCCAGAAGGCCCAGATATTCCAGATCCTGCATGACGTTGCGCACGGTCGCGGCGCTGAGCCTTTCGGACAGGGCGCGCGTCAGGGTGCGCGAGCCGACCGGCTCGCCCGTTTCCAGATAGGATTCGACGACCCGGCGAAACACCTCGCGGGACCGTTCGTTCAGTTCATCCAGCAGCGATTCCTGGCTCATGGGCCCTGTCTTGTGATCCCCGACGGGGTTGCGTGAAGGTGCCCTCGGGCGGTATGGGCAGGCAGCTTCACGAAAAGGATGAATCATGCGCCCTTCAGGCCGGAATCTAAGCCAAATGCGTCCGATTTCAATTGAAACCGGGGTCATGCGGCATGCAGAGGGCTCTTGCCTGATCCGCTGCGGCGACACGCATGTCCTGTGCACCGCCTCGATCGAGGACAGCACGCCGCGTTTCCTGAAAGGCACCGGCCTTGGCTGGGTCACCGCAGAATACGGGATGCTGCCTCGCGCGACGAATACCCGCAACCGCCGCGAGGCCGCGACCGGTAAGCAATCGGGGCGGACGCAGGAAATTCAACGGCTTATCGGGCGCAGCCTGCGCGCGGGGATCGACCGTAGCGCGCTTGGCGAGCGTCAGATCACGGTGGATTGCGACGTGATCCAGGCCGATGGCGGGACGCGCTGCGCCTCGATCACCGGGGGCTGGGTGGCGCTGCGCCTGGCGGTGAACAAACTGCTGAAGGCCGGCGCGATCACCAGCGACCCGATCCTGGATCACGTGGCGGCCGTCAGCTGCGGCATCTATGCGGGCCAGCCGGTTCTGGATCTGGACTATGCCGAGGACAGCGAGGCCGGGACCGACGGCAATTTCGTGCTGACGGGCGCGGGTCGCCTGATCGAGGTGCAGATGTCGGCCGAGGGCGCGACCTTTTCGCGCGACCAGATGGCGCAGCTTCTGGACATGGCCGAGGCCGGGATGGCCGATCTGGTCGCAGCCCAGAAGGCGGCGCTGGCATGAGGGCCTTCACCGAAAAGCGCCTGCTGGTCGCCACGCATAATGCGGGCAAGCTGGCCGAGATGCGGGCGCTTTTCGCCCCCTACGGCGTCGAGGTAACGGGCGCCGCCGAGGCCGGTCTGGCCGAGCCTGCCGAGACAGAGGAAAGCTTTGTCGGCAATGCCCGCATCAAGGCGCGCGCCGCCGTCGAGGCGACCGGCCTTCCGGTTCTGGCCGATGACAGCGGGATTTCGGTCGATGCGCTGGACGGCGCGCCGGGCGTACACACAGCCGACTGGGCCGAGACCGGCTCGGGCCGCGATTTCCGCATGGCGATGGAGCGCACCTGGAATGCGATCCAGGCGACGGGCAAGCCCGCCCCCTTTGCCGCGCAGTTCCGCTGCACCTTGGTCCTGATGTGGCCGGACGGGCATGACGAGGTGTTCGAGGGCGTTCTGCCGGGTCAGGTCGTCTGGCCTCCGCGCGGGGCCGAGGGGCATGGCTATGACCCGATCTTCATGCCTGACGGCCATGACATCACCCTGGGCGTGATGCCGGCCGATCTGAAGAACAGCCTGAGCCACCGCGCGCTGGCGGTCGAAAAGATGATCGGGGCCGTCCTTGCATAGGATCACCACCGGATCGCCCTTCGAGGAGGCGTTGGCCTATAGCCGGGCAATCGTTCGGGGCGACTGGTGCTTTGTCTCTGGCGTGACGGGCTACGATTATGCCCGCATGGCCATGCCCGAGGACGCGCTGGATCAGGCGCGGAACTGCTTCACCACGATCTTCGCCGTGCTGGCCGAGGCCGGTTTCACACCGGGCGACATCGTGCGCGTGCAATACACGATCACCGATGCCGAACTGGTCGACCGAATCGCGCCCGCCCTGCGCGAGGCGTTGGGCGACGTGCGCCCCGCCGCCACGATGGTGGTGGCGGGGCTGATCCGACCCGAGATGAAGGTCGAGATCGAAGTGACGGCGTTTCGCGGATGATCGGGCAGGAGGATTGGCGGCATGGCGGCTTCGGGCTTTACGTCCATTGGCCCTTTTGCGCGGCCAAGTGCCCCTATTGCGATTTCAACAGCCATGTCTCGGCCTCGGTCGATCAGGCGCGGTGGGCGCGGGCGCTGGCCTCGGAGATCGCGCGTTTGGCCGAGGAATTGCCGGGCCGGCATCTGGACAGCATCTTCTTCGGCGGCGGCACGCCCTCGCTGATGCTGCCCGAGACCGTCGATCACGTCCTGCGCGCCGCCCGGGCCGCTTGGGGCTTTGCCAACCGCATCGAGATCACGCTGGAGGCCAATCCGACCAGCGTGGAACGCGAGCGCTTTCGCGGCTTCGCCGAGGCGGGCGTGAACCGCGTCTCGATGGGAATACAGGCGCTGAACGATGCCGATCTGCGCGCACTGGGCCGGATGCACGACGTCGCCGAGGCAAGAGCCGCTTTTGACGTGGCGCGCGACGTGTTCGAGCGGGTGAGCTTTGACCTGATCTACGCGCGGCAAGGTCAGGATCGCGCCGCCTGGCGGGCCGAACTGCGCGAGGCATTGGCGATGGCGGCCGACCACCTTTCGCTTTACCAGCTTACGATCGAACCCGGCACCGCCTTCGGCCGCCGCGCCGAGGCCGGGACGCTGCGCGGCCTGCCCGACGACGATCTGTCGGCGGACATGTATCATGACACGCAGGAGATCTGCGCGGCTGCAGGTCTGCCGGGATACGAGATCTCGAACCATGCCGCACCGGGCGGCGAGAGCCGTCACAACCTGATCTATTGGCGCCAGGGTGATTGGGCCGCCGTCGGGCCGGGCGCGCATGGACGGATCACCCTGCCCCATGGCCGCCACGCGACCGAGGCGCATCTGACGCCGGGCGCCTGGCTCAACGCGGTTGAGACAACGGGCAGCGGCGAGTCCCTGCGCGAGCCGGTGCCAAGCGACGAACAGGCGACCGAATTGCTGCTGATGGGGCTAAGACTGGCCGAGGGGATCAGCGAAAGCCGCCATGCACATCTGGCGGGCGCGTCGCTTCGGGCGGATGCGGTGGCGCGATTGCTGGATCTGGGCATGATCGAGCGCACCGGGGACCGTCTGCGTGTAACTGATGCGGGCCGCCCGGTGCTGAACGCGATCCTGCGCGAACTGGCGGTCTGACATGCGCCGCGTTTGGTTCGTCGTCGGCTGGATCTTCGTCGTGCTGGCGATCATCGGCACGGCGCTGCCGATCGTGCCGACAGTGCCGTTCCTGCTGGTCGCGGCATGGGCCTTTGCGCGGTCCTCGCCCCGCCTGAAACGGCGCATCCTGCGTCATCCGCGCTATGGCCCCCCCGTCCGGGCATGGCAGGAACGCGGCGTGGTCGGCCCTTGGGCCAAGGCCTGGGCGATCAGCGCGATGAGCAGCGGCGTGCTTCTGTCGTGGTGGCTGAACCTGCCCAAGGAAGCCGTGGCCATTCAGACTGTCGTCTGCCTGCTGGTCGCGCTGTTCCTTCTGACGCGGCCTTCCCGCTAGATACGGTGTCTGCTTCGGCAGGAACCACAGGATAGGGTATCAGTGACCGCCCAGAAGCTGGCAGAGCTTGTCCAGCTGATCGAGGTCCTTGTAGGTGATCACCACCTGCCCGCCATCGATGCCCGCGTGGCGGATCTGAACGCGCATGCGGAGATTGGCCGACAGATCGTCTTCGAGCGCGCGTGTGTCGCTGTCGCTTGTCTCGGCGGCAGCACCCTTCCGGGGACGCGCAGCATCAGGATTATCGCCTTGCGCGAGTTTGCGGACCATGTCTTCGGTTTCGCGCACCGAGAGACCCTTTTCGATCACCTTGCGGGCCAGTTGTTCAGGGTTTGCTGACGTGACGAGCGCGCGGGCATGCCCGGCCGTCAGACGCCCTTCCTTGACCAGCTCCTGAACGGGCTGCGGCAGGTTCAGCAGGCGCAGGAGGTTCGCAATATGACTGCGGCTCTTGTTCAGGGCCTCGGCCAAACGCTCTTGGGTGTGGCCGAAGCGCTCCATCAATTGCTTGAAGGACGCGGCTTCCTCGATCGCGTTGAGGTCGGCGCGCTGGATGTTCTCGATGATGGCGACTTCCAGCATCTCGGTGTCCGAGAAGTCGCGGATGATGACCGGCAGTTCGTGAAGCTGCGCCATCTGCGCGGCGCGCCAGCGCCGCTCGCCTGCCACGATCTCGTAGAGATCCTTGTCGCGCGGATGCGGCCGGACGATGAGCGGTTGCAGGACGCCCCTGCTGCGGAGCGAGGCCGCCAGTTCGTTCAGCGCCTCGGGGTCGAAACTGCGGCGCGGCTGGTTCGGGTTCGCGGTGATCTGCTCGATCGGCAGCGTGGCGCGATCGCGGGCCGGGCGATTTGCGGCCGGTTCGTCGGCCACAGAGATATCGGCCATAAGGGCGGAAAGGCCACGGCCCAGACCCCGCTTGATGGATTTGGGATCGGACATCATGCAATCTCCGGCAGTTTGAGACGGGCGGCGAATTCGGCCGCAAGCTGGCGATAGGCAATGCTGCCCTTGGACAGCGGATCGTAATGGAGAACCGGCATGGCGTGGGACGGAGATTCCGACACGCGCACGTTTCGCGGGATCACGGTGGTATAGACAAGCTCGCCCAAGGTCGCGCGCGCATCGGCTTCGACCTGTTGCGACAGGTTGTTCCGGTTGTCCGACATGGTGAGCACGACGCCGTTGATCCGCAGCGCCGGATTGGCGCTGGCGCGGACTTCGCGCACTGTCGTCAGAAGCTGCGAGAGACCCTCGAGAGCATAGAATTCGGCTTGCAGCGGAACGAGGACCGCATGGGCGGCGACCATTGCGTTGACGGTCAGCAGACCAAGCGCAGGCGGACAGTCGATCAGGATGATCGCGTCGCTTGGGGCGCCGTTGAGAGCCTGAGGCAGAAGCCGTAGACGGTCGCTGCGCTGCGACAGCTGCGCATCGGCCGATGACAGGTCCGAGGTCGCGGGAACGATGGAGAGGCGCGGAAATGCGGTCTTGCAGAGACCGGCCTCGAGCGTCACGTCGCCGGTGAGCAAGTCGAAGGAGGACCGGTCGCGTTGCTCTAGTTCGATGCCCAGGCCGGTCGAGGCATTGCCTTGCGGATCCAGGTCGATGAGGATGACCTCATGCCCCATCTCCGACAAGGCGGCGCCCAGATTGATGGCAGTCGTGGTTTTGCCGACCCCGCCCTTCTGGTTTGCGATCGCCACGATGTGAGCATCAGGCATGGGCGATGTCCCTCACGTTGAGAATGGCTGCTTCGGGGTCCGTCTTACTGGTAAAGGCTTCGTAGCGGAAATGCCAGTGCTTCGCGGCCTCGTCAGCCTCTTGTTGCCACCTGCGACCCTTCAGAAGCCACGCTTCGCCTTGGGGTGCGAGGTGGCGCTGCAGAAAGGGCAAAAGCTTGTCGAGAGGAGCAAGTGCGCGTGCCGACAGATAATCGGCATTCTGAGGCGACAGATCCTCAATACGGCACGCATGGACCGTCACCTTGGGCAGTGACAACTCGCGGATGACCGAGCGCAAGAATGCACATTTGCGCGAGTCACTTTCGACGAGGGAAACCCTCAGATCGCGATCTGCCCAAGCGGCTGCAAGAACGATACCGGGAAGGCCACCCCCGCTGCCGATATCCAACCAGTGGCCTTGTGGTTGCTCGACAAGTTCGGTCAATTGAAGGCAGTCAGCAAGGTGGCGCTGCTGTAGATCGTCCAGAGTGGACGGCGCCACAAGGTTGATCGCTGGATTCCATTTTCGGAGAAGCGCGCTGTAGATTTCGAGCCGTTCGCCTGTTTCACGTGAAACACTCATGCGCTCCGCGCCTTGACCGAGCGCTTGGCGGCGAGCAGCAGGACCGACAGCGCCGCTGGGGTCATGCCTTCGATTGCCGAAGCCTGCGCGAGTGTCGCTGGCCGCTGGTCTGACAACTTACGCGCCAGTTCCCCAGACAAGCTTCCAATGGTTGCATAGTCAAGCTCGGCCGGCAGGACGATCCCTTCATTCTGCCGAAGCGCCTCGATGTCGCGCTGCTGACGGTCCGTATATTGAGCATACATGGCGTCATTCCGCAATTGCTGCCATGTATCCGCGCCAATTTTCGGCAGGCCAGGGCAGAGCTGGTAGATCGTCGAAACATCCAGATCCTCCGAGCCCAGCAGCGTGAAAATCGAGCGGCGCTGTCCGTCCTGACGCTTCTCGATTCCGGCCTTTGAAAGTTCGTTCGGGCTGAACAGTGCAGCTTCAAGCGCGGCACGCGCGGAATCATAGCCTGATTGTCGTTCCTTGAAGGCCCGCTCCCTCTCGGCCGACACACATCCGATCTGGATCGCCTTGGGCGTAAGGCGTTGATCTGCGTTATCAGCACGAAGGGAAAGCCTGAACTCGGCGCGCGAGGTGAACATGCGATACGGTTCGGTTACGCCCTTGGTGACCAGATCATCCACCATGACGCCGATATAGCTGTCGGAGCGGCTGAACAAGACAGGGTCTGCCTGCCCTAAGGCTTCCCGCGCTGCGTTTAGGCCAGCGACGAGTCCTTGGGCTGCGGCTTCTTCATAACCTGTCGTTCCGTTGATCTGACCGGCGAGAAACAAGCCGGAGGCCGCCTTGACCGCCAAGCGGTGATCGAGGGCCCGCGGGTCCACATAGCTGTATTCCACCGCGTAACCCGGCTGAACAATCTCGGCCGCTTCCAGACCGCGGATTGAACGGACATAGGCGAGTTGGACGTCCTCGGGCAGCGAAGTGGAGATCCCGTTCGGATAGACAAGCGGCGAATCGATCCCCTCAGGTTCAAGAAAGACCTGGTGGGACTCCTTGTGCGCGAAGCGCGTCACCTTATCCTCGATCGAGGGACAATACCGAGGCCCCCGACCTGAGATATGCCCGCCATACATGGCAGAACGCCCGATATTCTCGCTGATGATGCGATGCGTTTCGGGATTGGTGTGAGTGATCGCGCAAGCGATCTGTGGCGCCTCCGGAGCTATGCTCAGGTACGAGAACAGCGACGGTTTATCGTCACCCGGCTGCTGCTCAAGCGCGTCCCAATCAATACTGTCGCGCAACAATCTGGGCGGAGTACCTGTCTTCAGGCGTCCAAGCGGCAGATTGAACTGGCGAAGGGAGTCAGCAAGCGGATTGGACGCCGCATCACCCCACCGGCCGGCGACACGGCTTTGATCCCCGATATGGATCCGGCCCTCAAGGAAGGTTCCGGTCGTCAAAATCGTAGCGCCGGACAGGACTTCGCCGAGGTTCGCCAAACGAACGCCGATCACACGCCGACCTTCGGTGAACAGGGCGACAACCTCGTCCAGGACCAGTTCCAAACCCCGACACTCTGCCAGCTCACTAGCTGCGTGGCGCTGATACAGTGCGCGATCCATCTGCGCCCGCGGACCTTGAACCGCAGGCCCCTTGCTGCGATTGAGCAACCTGAACTGGATTCCGGACTTGTCCGCGATCCTGCCCATCACACCATCGAACGCATCGATCTCACGGACCAGATGGCCCTTCCCGAGGCCGCCGATAGCCGGGTTACAGGACAGCGTTCCCACATCTTCAGCGCGCATCGTCACCAGCGCGACACTCGCGCCAAGCCGCGCTGCAGCCGTTGCGGCCTCAAGGCCAGCATGGCCGGCGCCAACGACGACGACATCATAGTGTTTCACGTGGAACACTCCTACTTCCCGATACAGAACGAGGCGAAGATGACATCTAGATAGTCCTCCGACCCGATTCGTCCAAGCAAACGATCAAGTGATGCGGCAGCCGCGCGTATGTGCTCTGCGGCCAATTCGGCAGGCTGCCCGGCGACAGAGTTCAGAGAATCGACAGCAAGCGCAATCTCCTGCCTCTGCCTGTCATGGCTGATCACGCCGGCCTGACTGACCCTTTGTCGCAGCCGGTCCGACAGCTCCGCCAACAGATCGTCCAGCCCATCTCCGGCTGCAGCGGAAATCATCAGCCCCGTTCCGCCGACAGAGAGATCGGCCTTGCTACGGACCAGCAGGTCGCCCTCCTGCCAAAGATCGTCAACCCTTCCGCCATCCGGGGACAGGTGGATGCGAAGATCCGCCAGACGCGCGCGATCTCGGGCTAGTCCGATTCCCATGGCTTCGATCGCGTCGCCTGCTTCCCTGAGGCCCGCAGTATCGAGGAAGGTCACCGCCAGACCATTCAGATCGTACCGCATCTCGATCACATCGCGGGTCGTTCCGGCAATCTCCGAAACGAGGGCCACGGTGCGATCGGCGAGCCGGTTCATCAAGGTCGACTTGCCGGCATTGGGCGGCCCGATGATTGCCACCTCAAAGCCCAACCGGACTCGCTCGGCGGCCTGAAACCCTGCCAGCTCGCGCTGCAGCTCGACGATCAGCTGCCCGACCAGATCAAAGACTTCCGCCGGAACGTCGTCGGGAACATCCTCGTCGGCAAAATCAACGCTGGCCTCGATCAAGGCCCCTGCCCTGATCAGCTTCTCGCGCCAACCGACGGCGCGCTGCGCGAGTTCACCGCTCGCGGTCCGCATGGCGAGCTGGCGTTGCGCCTCGGTCTCGGCGGCCAGCAGATCGCCCAGACCTTCGACCTCGACCAGGTCCATCCGGCCGTTGAGCAAGGCGCGGCGTGAAAATTCACCGGCCTCAGCCAAGCGGGCGCCACCGCGCTCCAGGGCGCGAGCCACCCGACGCACCACGACCGGAGCGCCGTGCAGATGCAGTTCGACACATTCCTCGCCGGTGAAGCTGGCCTTCTCGTCGAAACGGATCAGCATGGCCTGATCCAGAACCTCGCCATCCTCGACCAGGCGGCGCAGGTAAGTACGCCTCGCCTCGGGCAAGGCACCGCCAAGACGCTCGGCAAGCTGCCGCGCGCCGTTTCCGCTGATCCTTACAATGGAAACGCCACCCCGCCCGGGCGGAGTGGCTTCGGCATAGATCAGGTCCATTCCAGCCCCGTCAGGCGTTCATCGAATCGAAGAATTCACCATTACTCTTCGTCTGCTTCAACTTCGAAATCAGGAACTCGATCGCATCCGTCGTCCCCATCGGGTTCAGGATCCGCCGCAGCAGATAGGTCTTCTGCAGGTCCTTCGCATCGACCAGCAATTCTTCCTTCCGCGTGCCCGATTTCAGGATATCCATGGCCGGGAAAACGCGCTTGTCGGCGACCTTGCGGTCCAGAACGATCTCGCTGTTGCCGGTGCCCTTGAATTCTTCAAAGATCACCTCGTCCATCCGCGATCCGGTGTCGATCAGCGCGGTCGCGATGATGGTCAGGCTGCCGCCTTCCTCGATGTTCCGCGCCGCACCAAAGAATCGCTTGGGCCGCTGCAACGCATTCGCGTCCACGCCACCCGTCAGAACCTTGCCCGAGCTGGGAACCACGGTGTTGAACGCCCTACCAAGTCTTGTGATCGAATCGAGCAAAATCACAACATCTCGTTTATGCTCGACCAGACGCTTGGCCTTCTCGATCACCATCTCGGACACGGCGACGTGGCGGCTGGCCGGTTCGTCAAAGGTCGACGAGACGACCTCGCCCTTGACCGAACGCTGCATGTCGGTGACTTCCTCGGGCCGCTCGTCGATCAGCAGCACGATCAGGTAGCATTCCGGGTGATTGCGCTCGATCGAATGCGCGATGTTCTGCAGCAGCACCGTCTTGCCGGTGCGCGGAGGCGCCACGATCAGCGAACGCTGCCCCTTCCCGATCGGCGCCACCAGGTCGATGATCCGGGCGCTGCGATCCTTGATGGTCGGATCCTCGATCTCCATCTTCAGCCGCTCGTCGGGGTAAAGCGGCGTCAGGTTGTCAAAGGCCACCTTGTGACGCGCCTTCTCGGGATCCTCGAAATTGATCCGCTCGACCTTGGTCAGCGCGAAATAGCGCTCGTTCTCGCCCGGCGCGCGGATCACGCCTTCGACCGTGTCGCCGGTGCGCAGCGAATGCTGCCGGATCATGTCGGGGCTGACATAGATGTCGTCCGGGCCCGGCAGATAGTTCGCCTCGGTCGAGCGCAGGAACCCGAAACCGTCCTGGACGACCTCCAGCACGCCCTCGCCGCCGATTTCCCAGCCTTCCTCGGCATGCTCCTTCAGGATCGAGAACATCATCTCGCCCTTGCGCATGGTCGAGGCGTTCTCGATCTCCCATTCCTCGGCCATCGACAGCAGATCGGCCGGGCTCTTGGCCTTGAGGTCGGACAGGTTGAGGCGTTCTTCGGTCATGCGGCTGCAATCTTTCGCTGGCGCAGGCTCATGCCGCGCAAGGATGATGATCGTCGGAGAATCCCGCACCGGACGGCCGGGTTTGAGGCGGCACATACGCGCCATCCCCGCCCGAGTCAATCTTGGGCATCAGAACTTGATGATCACGGCACTCACGATCGCCACCATCAGCAGCGTCGGAACCTCGTTCATCATCCGGTAATGGCGCCCCTTCTTCGCCGCGCCCGCCTTCAGGCGCCGCGTCTCGCGCACGCACCAGATGTGAAACGCCGTCATGCCCAGAACGCCGGCCGCCTTGACCCAAGGCCAGGCGAAGTCCCAGCCGACGATCCCCGGAACAGAAACCAGCGTCAGCCCGCTCAGCCATGTGGCGATCATCGCGGGACGCATGATCAGCCGCATCAGTTTGTCTTCCATGATCAGAAGGCTCGCCACCGGCTCGGCCTGACCGGCATGGCGTTCCGAATGATAGACGAAAAGCCGGGGCAGATAGAACAGTGCCGCCATCCAGGCGATCACGGACATCACGTGAAACGCCTTCACGTAGGGATAGGTCAGCACAAGCCAGTCGAGCATCAGAGCCTCTTTCTTCTTCACTTAAATATAAGAAGGAAAGAAAAGGATGTTGTAGATGTAGGCCCTGTGCATAGCGGGATTGCGGCAAAAGGCCCACGAAAATCCCCAGATCCACCTGATGTGGACAGCCCTTGCCAACGGCCGCCTTCTAGCAAAAAGATCTTTATATTTCAATAACCAATCCTGTGGATAAGTTCGGGGATATTTTCCGGGGCGCCGGCCTGTCCACAGTTCGGCACGATCACCGTCCCGGGATGTCCACCTGTGGATCGCACGCAGCCGTTCCTGATTTGTCCGGGGCGGAATCCAGGCCCCTCGGCATCCGACCCGATTCCTGCCCATGATTCGACCCGATTCCCGCTCAGATTCGTCCACAGCCTGCGCCGTCCTTGCCACAGCGCGGGCTCTGTGCAGGGTCAGCAGGCTTTCTTCCTGCGCCGAAGCCGCTTAACCTGCGGACATGTCAACACATTCAGAGCATGCGATGTCAGAAGAGGCCTCAATCCGGCACGCACCCCTGGCCGGAGTGATCGGACTACCGATCGCGCACTCCCGCTCGCCCCGGCTGCATGGTCACTGGCTTCGGCGCTATGGTCTGCCGGGTCACTACATCCCGATGCCCGTCCTGCCCGAGCATCTGGCCGAAGTGCTGCGGGTCCTGCCGCAGGCCGGCTTTGTCGGCCTCAATGTCACGATCCCGCACAAGGAAGCCGTGCTGACGCTGGCCGATACCGTGACGGATCGCGCGGCGCTGATCGGCGCGGCCAACACGTTGATCTTCCGCCCGGACGGCAAGATCCACGCCGACAACACCGACGGCTACGGCTTCATCGCCAATCTGCGCCAGAATGCGCCCGACTGGGCGCCCGAGGCCGGCCCCGCCGCGGTGATCGGCGCAGGCGGCGCTGCGCGTGCCGTCGTCGCCTCGCTGCTGGATTCCGGCGTTCCCGAACTTCGCATCGCCAACCGCACCCGGCTGCGCGCGGAACAGATCAAGGCCGAATTCGGCGCGCGTCTGGTCGTCTATGAATGGGCGCAACTGGGCAACATGCTGGACGGGGCCGCGACGGTGGTGAATGCGACCTCTCTGGGGATGGAGGGCAAGCAGCCGCTTCGGGTGCCGCTGGATGCGCTGTCGCCCGACGCGCTGGTCACCGACCTCGTCTATACCCCGCTGATGACCCCCCTTCTGACCGAGGCGCAGGAACGCGGCTGCCGCATCGTGGACGGGTTGGGCATGCTGCTGCATCAGGCTGCGCCGGGATTCGAGCGCTGGTTCGGCCACCGGCCCGAGATCGACGACGAGACCCGCCGGGTCGTTCTGGGATGAGCTATCGTCTGGGGCTGACCGGCAGCATCGGCATGGGCAAATCCACGACAGCCGCGATGTTCCGCGACCTTGGCCATCCGGTCTGGGACGCAGACGAGGCCGTGCACCGGCTCTATGCCCCGGGCGGCGCGGCGGTCGAGCCGATCCGGGCGGCCTTTCCCGGCTGCATCTCGGCCGGTGGCGTCGATCGCGGTCTGCTGAAACAGGCCTTGGCGGCCGATCCGGGCGCGCTGGCGCGGCTCGAGGCGATCGTGCATCCGCTGGTGGCGGCGGACCGCGCCGCCTTCATCGCCGCCCATGCCTCGGCGCCGCTGGTCGTGCTCGACATCCCGCTTCTGTTCGAGACGGGCCGCGACCCCTCCCTCGACGGCGTCGCGGTCGTCTCGACCGATGCCGAGACGCAGCGCGCCCGTGTTCTGGCGCGGCCCGGGATGACGGCGCAGATGCTGGACATGATCCTGTCCCGTCAGATGCCTGACGCTGAAAAGCGCGCCCGCGCCGACTGGGTCATTCCGACCGACGACCTGCCCACCACCCGACAGGCCGTCCTGTCCCTGATCGAGGATATCCGTTCCCATGCGTGAGATTGTCCTGGACACCGAAACCACCGGCTTCGAGGCCGAAGGCGACGACCGCATCGTCGAGATCGGCGCGCTGGAGCTGGTGAACCATCTGCCCACCGGCCGCACCTTCCACGTCTATATCAATCCCGAACGCGCCATGCCGAAAGAGGCATTCGAAGTTCATGGCCTGGGTGACGACTTCCTGCGCGACAAGCCGAAATTCGCGCAGATCGCCCGCGACTTTTTGGACTTCATCGGTGCGGATTCGCGTCTGGTCATCCACAACGCGACCTTCGACATGCGCTTTCTCAACGCCGAGTTGACGCGGGCGGGTCATCCCGCGCTGCCGATGTCGCGCGCGCTGGACACGCTGGAGCTGGCGCGGCGGCGCTTTCCCGGCTCGCCCGCCACGCTGGACGCCCTGTGCCGGCGCTTCGGCGTGGACAATTCCGGCCGCGAACTGCACGGCGCGCTGCTGGATTCCGAATTGCTGGCCGAGGTCTATCTGGAACTGGTCGGCGGGCGTCAGCCCGACCTGGTTCTGGTCGGCCCCTCGGGCGGGCAGGCGGATGCCGCGGGTCCGCGCATGCAGCCCCGCGCGCAGCGCCCCCGCCCCCTGCCCCCGCGCCTGACCGAAGCCGAGGCCGAGGCTCATGCCGCCTTTGTCGGGAAGCTGGGCGAAGGGGCGGTCTGGCTGCGCTACAGCGACGCGTGATACGGACGGCCATTGCGGCGCGGGCCCTTGTTCCTGCATGGTCGAAGAAACAGGGCAGGTGCCGATGCTGACGATGCTGCGCGAGTTCTGGTCGTTCTGGGCCGCCATCCTGGAAAGGATGGACAAGACCCACATGACGCTGATCGCGGCCGGCGTGGCCTTTTACGCCATGTTCGCCGTCTTTCCCGGACTTGGCGCGATCATCGCGCTGTGGAGCCTGTGGTTCGATCCCGCCGTGGTGCTGACCTATCTGGACGTCGCGCATGAATTCATCCCCGGCGGCGCGGCCGAGATCGTCGACGATCAGGTCCTGTCCCTGACCGAGGGCGGCCAGACCGCCATCGGCTGGACCTCTTTCGTGTCGTTCCTGATCGCCACGATTGCCGCCCGGGCCGGGGTGGATGCGCTTATCCGGGGACTGAACGCGGCTTACGGCGTGCGCGCGCATTCCACGATCTTCGGCTTCATGCTGGCCTATCTGCTGACGCTGGTGATCGTCGGCATTTCGCTGGCGGGCCTCGCCACCATCGTGATCGTGCCGATCCTCTTGAACTTCTTCGTCTTTGCGCCGGTGCGGGGGCTTCTTGTCACCGCTTTGCCCTGGGTCGGGATGTTCGCACTGGTCATCGTGACCATCGGCATCCTCTACCGCTACGGGCCGAACGTGAAGACGCCGCGCACGCCCATCTTCACGGTGGGTGCGTTCTTTGCGGCGCTGCTCTGGTCGGCGGGCTCGATCGCCTTTTCGGCCTATCTGTCCAGCTTCAACAGCTACAACCGGATCTACGGCTCGATCGGGACGGTCGTGGCGCTGCTGATGTGGTTTTATCTGGCCGGCTTCTCGGTGCTGCTGGGCGCGCTGATCAATGTCGAGCGCGCCCGCAGGCGCCGGATGCGCGATGTGCGCGCCCTGCGCCGGCACGCCGATCCTGCCGGGCAGGACGGCGCATCCGGCGCCAAGGGCTGATCAGGCCTCCAGCCCCTCGGTCGAGGCGAAGAACATCGCCTGGCTGACGGCGGAACGCACCTGTTCCTCGCTGTAGGGCTTCGAGATCAGGAAGGCCGGCTCGGGACGTTCGCCGGTCAGCAGGCGCTCGGGGAAGGCGGTGATGAAGATCACCGGGATGTCGCCCATGTCGCGCAGCAATTCGTTCACCGCATCCACGCCGGACGAGCCGTCGGCCAGCTGGATGTCGGCCAGGATCAGGTCGGGGCGATACTTGCCCGCCAATTCGATGGCCGCGGAATGGGTGCGGGCGACGCCCGTGACCTCGTGGCCCATCGCCTGGACGATGCCCTTCAGGTCCATCGCGATGATCATCTCGTCCTCGATCACCATGACCTTGCCGCGGATCGCGCTGCCCATCTCGTTCAGGGCGATCTGGACCAGTTCTTCGGCCTCGGACGGTTCAATCTGCATCACGCGGGCGATCTGGTCAGGGCGCAGCTCCTCGATGGTGCGCAGCAGCAGCGCTTCGCGGGAATTGGGCGTCAGGCCGCGCAGGTGATCCTGGGCGCGGCGTTCGCGAGTCGACAGGTCGTGATCCTCGACCGGCTGGCCCGAACTTTGCCAGATCACGTGAAAGGTGCGGAACAGGCCGATACGGATATCCTCTTCCCCCTCGAGAACCGAGCGGTCGGTCAGGATCGCCTCCAGCGTGGCGGCCGCATAATTGTCGCCAGCGGTTTGACTGCCGGTCAATGCGCGCGCATAGCGACGCAGAAAGGGCAGCTCGCGCCCGATGGATTGGGCCAGATCGGCAGCGGTCATGGAACAGTCCTCATATTTCGCAACTTGCAAGGAACTATTATCACGACCTATCGGTTGCATCACGTGCGCACAAGATTTTCAGGATCGACAACACGATGCCAGCCAAACGCGACGACCGTCGGAGAGCAGCGGTGGAGAAGCAGATAGACGAAAACCTCAAGCGGGTCTACGAACAGGACGCCACGGACGAGATCCCCGACCGCTTTCTGGAACTGCTCCAGAAGCTGAAGGAACAGAAATGAGATCCGGCGCCTTTGCGTCGCGTGACAAGGCCATCCGATGAGCAACCCCCTTCAGGACGATCCGCGCGAACAGCTGGTCTCTCATCTTCCGGCGTTGCGGGCCTTCGCGCTGTCGCTGACGCGCGAGGGTGCGTCTGCCGATGACCTGGTGCAGGACACGATCGTCAAGGCCTGGACCAACATGGACAAGTTCCAGACCGGCACCAACCTGCGCGCCTGGCTGTTCACGATCCTGCGCAACACCTTCTATTCGTCTCGCCGCAAGACCAAGCGCGAGGTCAGCGACTCGGACGGGCTGCACGCGTCGCGGCAGGCCACCAAGCCCGATCACGACGGTCGCCTTGCGATGAACGATTTCCGCGCGGCCTTCGCGCTTTTGCCGGATGAGCAGCGCGAGGCGCTGATCCTTGTCGGGGCCTCGGGTTTCTCCTACGAGGAAGCCGCCAGCATGACCGGCGTCGCCGTGGGCACGGTCAAGTCGCGCGCCAATCGGGGCCGCCGCAAGCTGGCCGAGCTGCTGCATCTGGCAGACGGAGAGGAAATGCAGATGACCGATCAGGCCACACTTGCCGTCATGGCACAGAACCACGCAGCGTCCCGCTAGAACGGCGGACGAATGCGACGGATCGCGGAACGGCTGGACTTCACGCGGCGCCTTGGCTTTCGCCTGGGCGCCCTGTTGTCGATTGCGATCCTGCCCATCGGCCTGATCTCGCTGATCCAGAACCTGCACCTGTCGCGCGAGGCCGAACGCAGCGCCGAACTGGCGCTGCTAGGCCGCACGGCCTCGGCGGCGGCGGGGGAGCGGGCGCTTCTGCAAAGCGCCCTCGGCTCGGCCGAGGCCCTTGGGCCGGCGGTTCTGGAAACGATGGAGCAGCCGCAGCAATGCTCCGACCTGATGCGCAATTTCGTCCAGCGAAGCGCCACCTATCTTGCAGCCGCCTTCGTGCCGGTCGACGGCGTGACAAGCTGCCTGTCGGGCGATGTCGAGCGGGTCGACGTGAATTCGGCCCTGCCCCCGGGGATGGAGCAGCCGATGACGCGGGTCTTCGCCGTCCGGAACGCGCCGATCAGCCAACAGGCGGCGGTCGTCGTCATGCAGCCGTTGTTCTCGGGGACGGATTTCCTGGGCTACACGGCCGTGTCGCTGAGCCAGGATCTGCTGCGGTCGACCCATCTTCCCAATGCGGGAACCGAGGGCGCGCATATCATCAGCTTCAACAACCAGGGCGAATTGCTGACCGCCGACAGCGTTCTGGGCGCCAGGGCCGTGTCGCTTCTGCCGCGCGGGCTGGAACTGGCAACGCTGGCGCGGCAGGGGGAATCCTCGTTCCGGGCGCTGTCCGAGGGTGGCGAACGGCGCGTCTTCACCGTCGTTCCGGTCGTTCCCGGCCTTGTCTATGCGCTTGGCAGCTGGACACCGCGCACGGCGGGCTTCGGCGTGTTCCAGCTGTCGCGCGTGGGGGCGGTCATCCTGCCCGTGGCGTTGTGGGCGGTGTCGCTCGCCGTGGCCTATCTGGCCGTGTTCCGGCTGGTCCTGCGTCATATCAGCGTGCTGCGCGGCCAGATGCGGCGTTTCGCCATCGGTGCCCGCGACACCGCGCCCCCGGTTCTGGAAGATGCGCCGACCGAGATCGCGGATGTCAGCCAGACCTTCCACAACATGGCGCGCATCCTGATCCGCGACGAAGAGGCGATGGAGAAGTCGGTCGCCGAAAAGACCGTCCTGCTGAAAGAGGTCCATCACCGGGTCAAGAACAACCTGCAGCTGATCGCCTCGATCATCAACATGCAGAGCCGTCTTGTGGATGACCAGGACGCCAAGCGCGTGCTGCGTTCGGTCCAGGACCGTGTGGCGGCGCTGGCGACGATCTATCGCAACCTCTATCAGGCCGAACAGCTGGACGCGGTGCAGGCCGATGCGCTGCTGGGCGACATCATCGGCCAGATGGGCAATGTCGCCGCCGCCAGCGGGCGCGATCTGGACATCCGCACCCGGATCGACCCGCTGCGGATGGTGCCCGATCAGGCCGTGCCGCTGACCCTGCTGGCGACCGAGGCCTTCACCAACGCGCTGAAATATGCACGGCCCGGCCCGCACGAGGAACGCGCCCTCGTCACCGTGACCCTGACCGAACCGAAACCCGGCATCGGCCATCTGGAAGTGACGAATTCGGTCAGCGATATGCCGGTGGCCAGCGCGGGAACCGGTCTTGGATCGCAGCTGATCGAGGCTTTCGCCATGCAGCTTGAAGCGCAGGTCGAACATGACGCGACGCAGGGCCAGCACCGCGTGGCGGTCAGCTTCGATCTGGCGCGGGGCGGCCAGCCGGCGGGTCAGGACCCGCGCAAGGTGGTGCTGACATCGGCCGCGCGGGCGGGCTCGCGCCACTAGCCGCTTGCGCCTTGCGGGACCAGGCCTATCTTTCAGCAATGAGCGCCGAACCCTCATACGATCTTGCGACCGGCCGCGGCCTGATCGCCTGTCCCAGCTGCGATGCGCTGCATCTGCGCGAAGACATGGCCCCGGGCGAGACCGCGCGCTGCATCCGCTGCGGCCATGTGCTGGCCAAGCCGCGCGAGGGCGCGTTCGGCCAGCTGATCGCGCTGGCCTTCACCTCGATGGTGCTGCTGATCGGAGCGGTGTTCTTTCCCTTCCTCGAGGTCTCGACCTTCGGCTTCGGCAATGCCAGCTCGCTCTTTGACGTGGCGCTGGCCTTTGCGGACGGGGTGCTGCTGCCGCTCGTCGTCGCGGTGCTGGCGATGATCATCGGACTGCCGATCGCGCGGTCATTCCTGCTGGTCTACACTCTGGTCCCCTTGGCGCAGGGCCGCCCGCCCCACCGCCACGCCGCCACGGCGTTCCGCTGGTCGGAAACGCTGCGCCCCTGGTCCATGGCCGAGATCTTCGTGATCGGCACCGCCGTCGCGCTGGTCAAGGTGGCGGGCCTGGCCTCGGTGCATCTGGGGCCGGCCTTCTGGGCCTTCTGCGCGCTGATCTTCGTCAACCTCGCCAGCCGGTCCTTCATGTGCCGCACCTCGATCTGGGACGCGATCGAGCAATCGGGCCAGTCCGTCGATGACCGCGACCCTGCCGGCCCCCCTGCCGAGGCGCAGCGCCCCGCCAACCTTGCCGATCCGCAGGCCGGTGCATGAGCGCCCAGACCGAGCCGCAATCGCCGGTCCTGACCGCCCATCGCGCGGGCCTGATCGGCTGCCGGTCCTGCGGCCGCGTCTGGCCGCAAGATGAAGCCCATTGCCACCGCTGCGGGGCCGAACTGGTGCCACCCGACCGGCGCGGGCTGCAGGCCGTCTGGGCTTGGCTGATCGCGGGGCTGATCGCCTACATCCCCGCCAATGTCTTTCCGATGATGAGCACCCAGACCTTTGCCGGGCTGGCGGGCAATTCCGAAGCCACGATCCTCGGCGGCGTGATCGAGCTGATCCATTACGGCAGCTGGGACATTGCGGTCATCGTCTTCGTCGCCTCGATCGTCGTGCCGGTGGGCAAGTTCATCGCCATCGCCTGGCTGGCCGTGGTGGCCGGACGCCCGGCCAATGTCGATCAGGCGCATACGCGGCTGAAGGTCTACGAGGTGGTCGAATTCATCGGCCGTTGGTCGATGATCGACGTCTTCGTCGTCGCGATCCTGTCGGCGCTGGTGCAGCTTGGTTTCGTCGCCTCGATCAAGCCGGGCCCGGCTGCGGTCTCGTTCGCGCTGTCGGTTGCCTTCACGATGCTTTCCGCGCAAAGCTTTGACGCAAGGCTGATCTGGCGCGGCTTGCCGCTGCGAAGCCGAAGCAGTGCAGGCAGCGCCACGACAGGACCGAACGATGAGTGACACCCCCCCGCCCCTGAAACCGGCCAGCCCGGTCCGCAAGACTGCCGCCCGCGCGGCACAGGCCGGGGTCAACGTCATCTGGCTGGTTCCGATCATCGCGCTGGTGGTCACGCTGGGGATCGCCTGGAACGCCTTTCGCGACCGGGGCAGCCTGATCCAGATCGAATTCGCGGATGCCACCGGCATCACCGCCGGCGAGACGACCCTGCGCTTTCGCGAGATCATCGTGGGCCGGGTCGAGGCGGTGCAATTCACCCCCGATCTCGGCCGGGTGGTGGTCGATGTCCGCATCAACCGCGATATCGCGCAATATATCGACGACGAGGCCAGCTTCTGGATCGTGCGCCCGCAGGTCACCGCGCAGGGGGTGACGAGGCTGGACACTGTGCTGACCGGCGCCTTCATCGAAGGGTATTGGGACGCCGATGTCAGCGAGCCCGCGACCCGCTTCGTCGGGCTGGAACGTCCGCCCCTGATCCGCAACGACCAGCCCGGCACCTGGGTCACGCTGGCCATGGACGAGGCCGACGGTCTGAACGAGGGCGCGCCGGTCCTGTTCCGCGGCGTGGCGGTGGGCCGGATCGAGAATATCCGCCTGGATCCCGGCTCGGACCGCGTGCTGGCCGATGCCTTCGTCGAGGCGCCCCATGATGGCCGCCTGACCAGCGCGACGGTCTTCTGGGACACGTCGGGCTTTTCGCTGTCGCTTGGCGCGCAGGGCCTGTCCTTCAACGTGAATTCGCTGGCCTCGATCCTTCAAGGCGGCGTGGCCTTCGACACGCTGGCCAGCGGCGGCCGCCCGGTCGAGCCGCAGCAGGTCTTCAACGTGCAGCCCGACGAAGGCACGGCCCGCAACCTGCTGTTCAGCGGCGAGGATGACAGCCAGCCGCTGATGCTGGGCATGATCATCGACGATTCCCTGCGCGGCCTGACCCGCGGCGCCGATGTCCAGTTCCAGGGCCTGCGCGTGGGGCAGGTGAACGATCTGGCCGTCATCACCACCGAAGGGCCGGGCGGGCGGCCGGAACTGCGTCAGCTTGTGACGTTGGCGATCCGCCCCGGCCGCCTGGGTCTGGCCGACGATGCCGACCCGGCCGATGCGCTGGCCTTCCTGACCTCGGCGGTCGAGGACGGGCTGCGCGCCCGCGTCGCCAGCGCCGGCTTCCTCGGGACCTCGCTGATCGTCGAACTGGCCGAGATCCCCGACGCGCCCCCCGCCGCCATGGATCTGGAGGCCGAGCCGAACCCGCTGATCCCCTCGGTCGAGGGCGATCTCGAGGATTTCTCGGCCAGCGCGCAGGGCTTCATCGAACGCATCGGCCGCCTGCCGATCGAGGAATTGATGAACTCGGCCCGCGACATGCTGGACAGCATTACCGCGATCGCCAGCGATCAGGACACCCGCGCCATCCCCACCGCCTTGCGCGAAGCCATCGAGGATGGCCGTCTGGCCCTGTCCGACCTGTCGGCCATCACCGCGCAGCTGCGCGAGAACAACAGCGGCGAGACGCTGGCCCAGGCGCTGGAAGATGCCTCGGCCGCGTTTCAGGCGGTGTCCGAAGCCGCCGCCGATGTCCCCGAGATGGTCGAGCGGATCGATGCCGCCGCCTCTGCGGTCGAGGAATTCGGCTTTGCCGAGGTCAGCGCCCAAGTCGAGGGGATCCTGGCCGATCTGCGTGCCATGCTGGGCAGCGAGGATGCCGAACAGCTGCCGCGCAACCTGTCGAACACGCTGGAAGCCGCGACCGGCCTTCTGAACGACCTGCGCGACGGCAATGCGGCGGGCAACCTGAACAACGCGCTGCAATCGGCCAGCAATGCGGCGGACGAGATCGCCGCCTCGGTCCAGCAGCTTCCGCAGCTGATCCAGCGCCTTCAGGTCGCCGCCGCGCGCGCCGACGGGGTGCTGTCCAGCTATGGCGACCGGTCGGCCTTCAACAACGAGGTCATCGGCACCCTGCGCGAATTGCGCCGCGCGACCGAGGCTTTCGGCTCTCTGGCACGCATGATCGAACGTAACCCCCGCGCCTTCATTCTGGGACGCTGACATGACCAAAGCCCTTGCCCTGTTCCCTGCCGCGCTTCTGGCGCTTGGCGCCTGTTCCAACCCGGAAAAGACCGCGCGCCATCTGATCGACCCGCCCACTGCGGGGATTCAGGTGCCCAACCGGCTGGGTTCGGCGGTGCTGAAGGACGTGGCGCTGCCGCAATACGCGTCGGATCAAGAGGTCGCGTTCCAGACCGCCGATGGCGCCGTGCGGTCGAACCCGGACAATGTCTGGGCCGACAGCCCCAGCCGGGCCTTCACCACGGTGCTTGCCCGCGCCATCACCGACGTGTCTGGCGCGACCGTGATCGGCGAGCCCTGGCCGCTGGCTGAACCCCCGCGCCGCGAGGTCGAGGTGCGCGTCGAACGCGCGCTGGCGCAGGCCAACGGCATCTATCGTCTGAGCGGTCGCTATTTCGTGGCCGACGGGGCGGGCGGTGGCGCGAACCACGCGCGCAGCTTTGACATCAGCGTGCCGATGGCGGCGCAGTCGCCCGCCGCTACGGCTGCCGCGCAAAGTCAGGCCATCGCGATCCTTGCCCAGCAGATCGCCACCCTGTCCGGGCCGGGCAGCACCATCGCGACCAGCGCGCCTTCGGCCAGTGACCCGTTCGCGCTGCCGCCGCTTTTCTAGGCTAGCGCCTCCAGCAAGGCGCCATGCAGGCGGGGGCCTGCGACGATCAGCCCGTCCACCATCGCGCGCGGGCTGTTGAAGCGCATGACCCCCCCGCGCCGGTCGCTGACGCGCGCGCCTGCGCGTTCCGCGATCAGCGCGCCTGCGGCAATGTCCCATTCCCAAGCCGCCCGCAGCGACAGGGCCGCGTCGAAGCGCCCCTCGGCCGCAAGGCACAGCCGCCATGCCAGCGAGGACCGGAATTCGCGCCGGAAGGGCGGCACGATGCCGCCGCGCCAGTTTTCGGCTTCGGTCACGGCGCGATAGGTCAGCACCCGCGCGCCGTCTATCCCGGCATCCGAAGGCTTCAGCGGCTGGCCGTTCAGCAGTGCGGGACCGTCCTCGCGCGCGGTGTAGGTCAGGCCCTGCGCGGGCAGATGGACCACCGCCGCGACGATCCGTTCGCCGCGCGCCACGGCCAGCGAATGGGCGAAACTGTCCTGCCCGTCGATGAAGGCGCGGGTGCCGTCGATCGGGTCGATGATGAAGCAATGCTCGGCATCCAGCCGCGCCGGGTCGGCCTCGGATTCCTCGGAAAGCCAGCCATAGCCGGGCCGCGCGCCCATCAGTCGCGCGGCCAGCGCGTCATTCACGGCCAGATCCGCCTCGGTCACGGGACCCGCATCGCCGCCCTTGTCCCACGCCTTGGGATCGCGTCGCCAATAGCCAAGCGCGATCCGGCCCGCCTGTTCGGCGGCTTCGGCCAACAGGGCCAGATCGGCCTCAGGCGCCGGCAAGCGTCATGCCCTCTACCAGCAGGCTGGGAACCTCGATCCCGCGCCACGGCAGCGCGTCATCGGCGGCGATCATGCCGCGCAGCATGTCGCGCAGATTGCCCGCGATGGTGCATTCGTTGACGGGATAGGCGATCTGCCCGTTCTCGACCCAGAACCCCGCCGCCCCGCGCGAGTAATCGCCGGTCGTCGGGTTGATCGACGCGCCCAGCATCGAGGTCACGACCAGCCCGCGCCCCATCTGCGCGATCAGCGCCTGCTGGTCGCCCTGCCCGGGCGTCAGGATCACGTTGGAATGGCTGGGCGAAGGCGACGAGGCCAGACCGCGCGCCGCCGATCCGGTGCTGGCCATGCCCAGCTTGCGTGCGGAGGCCAGATCCAGCGTCCAGCCCTTCAGCGCACCCTTTTCCACGATGGCGCGGCGCTGCGTCGGCAGCCCCTCGGCGTCGAAGGGCCGCGAGGATGCGTAGCGCGGGCGCAGCGGGTCCTCGATCAGGTCCATGCCTTCGGGCAGGATCGCCTCGCCCAGATCGCGGCGCAGCCAGCTTGCGCCCCGCGCGATGGCGCTGCCATTGACCGCCGACAACAGATGGCCGATCAGCGATCCCGCGACCCGCACGTCATAGAGGATCGGAAAGGCGCCCGTGGGCGGCTTCCTGGCGCCCGCCCGCGCCAGCGTGCGTTCGGCGGCCAGAAGGCCGATCTCCTCGGGCTGGGGAAGGTCCTCGGCGAAGACGCGGGATTCGCCCGCGTAATCGCGTTCCATGCCCAGCCCCTCGCCGGTTATGGCCACGACTGATAGCGCATGGCCGGTGCGCGAATAGCCGCCCGAAAACCCGTTCGAGGCCGCAAGCCACATCCGCCTGCGGCTGTAGCTGGCATTGGCGCTTTCGACCTGGCTGATGCCCCTGACCGCCAGTGCGGCGGCCTCGGCGCGCAGGGCCGTGTCCTGCAATCCGGCAGGCTCGGGTTCGGGTGCGTTTTCGGCCAGTTCCAGCCCTTCGGCATCGCGGCGCGGCGACAGCTGGTCGGGATCGGCCAGACCGAGCGTGTCATCGACGGGCGCCTCGCGCGCCATGGCGACGGCGCGTTCGGCCATGCGGGCGATCGCCTCGGCGCTGTGATCCGAGGACGAGACCGCCGCCTGCCGCCCGCCGATCAGCACGCGCAGGCCGATTTCCAGCCCCTCGGCGCGTTCGGCCTGTTCCAGCGCCCCGGCCCGCACGTCGATGCTGACCGAGCGGCCGTCGACGGCCAGCGCGTCGGCCTGATCCGCGCCCGCACGCTGCGCGGCATCGATCAGGGTCTCGGCAAGGCGCCTCAGGCGGTCGCGGTCGGGGGTCTGGATCGTCATGGTCGGGGCTCGGGTCGTTCTTGCGCGGGGGCGTTGACGAAAAAAGGCCGGGGCTCTGCGCCCCGGCCGTTCGGTTATCCGGCTATGCCTGTCACTTGACCTGCTGGCCGTTGGCGAAGATCGATCCGTCCTGCCGGAACTCCATCTCGGTGCGCAGGCGGTTCTGGTCGCCATCGACCGGGCGGGCGAACATGGCCATCATCATCCGCGCGCCCATGACCTGGTCCTGCGGCACGACGCCCATCGCGACCAGCGTATCCAGCAGCGTGTTCACGCCGGTGAAATCGCCGGTCATGCGGCCCTCGGGCATGGTCGGGTCGTCGCCAAAGGTCAGCGCGCCCGTCACCTCGGCCGTGGCGCCGACGGCGGCGACCGCAATGCGGTTCACGTTCAGGCTGAGCGGCATCAGCGGCGGCGTCTCGGGCATGGCCTCGTCAGCCGTCATCAGGTCGGCGGTCAGCATCAGCTTGCCGTCCACATCGATGTTCAGGCTGGCCGGGTCGCGGGGCATCTGCTGCTCGGGGTCGAACATCGACCACAGCGATTCGTCCAGCGTCATCTGGTCCAGCACGTAGCGCAGCGCGAAGGGCTGCGGCTGATCGCTGGCCAGAAGCGGCATGACCAGACGCGTCGTCACCTCGGCGATGTCATAGGACATGGTTATGCCAAGGGCCGGGTTCTCGGTGGTCAGGGCCATCCCCGTGCCGCCGCCGCCGATCTCGAGCCCGTCGGCCGACATCTTCACCGCCAGTTCGCTGGTGGCCGCCGCAAAGCTGCCGCTGCCCTGTTGCGGCTCACCCATGGGATCGTTGCCGTCGCTGGCGAAATTCGCGGTGATCGCGCCGGTTCTCATGGTCACGTCAGCCGTCAGGCCGGCGCGCAGCGCGGCCGAGGGATCGGCGTCCATGCTGGTGCCGTCGCCGGGGGTAAAGCCGGTGCCGGTCGCTTCCAGCGCCTCGATCCGCAGGCTGGCCTCGACATTCTGCACTTCGGGCCCGGCCTCGTCGTTGCGCGTGGCGGCAAAGGTCAGGTCGGTGCTGTCGGCGCGGAAGGTGAAGTCCTGCTCGTTGCCGGTCTCAAGCAGGCGGATCGCCTGGGCGCCTTCAAGGCCGGTCATGGTCAGGACCAGCGGCGTCTGGTCGGCCAGATCGGTGGTGGTGCCGGTCAGGCGCAGTTCCGGCACGGTCGAGGCATGACGCATATCCTCGACGGTGCCGCTGGACAGCGTCTGGTTGCCCGGCATCTGCAGGACAAGGTCCATGCCGCTTTCCTCGCCCGACGGATCGGTGAAGCGACCGGTCATGGTCATGTCGCCCTCGATGGTCGAGCGGACCTGACCGTCGCCCGCATCCTCGAAGACCATGCGCGGCAAGGTCGCCACGAAGCTGCCCTCGGCCTCGGGCGGGGCGCTGAGGGTGACGTTCTCCAGAACCAGACGGTCCCGGCCTTCATCGCGGTTGCCGATTTCGACCAGCGTTCCTGAATCGGTCAGGCTGCGTTCGATGTTGGCCCAGACATCCGCGGGGCTGAGATCGGCAAGGGCCGCGCCGGCCCCAAGGATCAGCGCAAGCGCCGATGTTGCAATGGGACGAAACATGGCTGATACCTTTCGCAAGACAAATCCGAGCATGATTTCTGGCACAGGCAGGCCCAAAGGGAAAGAGGCAGGGGATGATCGGCACCGAGCGTCTGTCGGGCGGCGAAATGGCGCTCATCACCCTCGACCGGCCCGGAAAGGCCAATGCCCTGGCCGAAGAGATGCTGCGTGCCCTGATCGCCGCCTTCGACAAGGCCGAGGCAGAGCGGGTGAAGGCCGTCATCCTGACCGGAACCGGCAAGGTCTTTTCGGCGGGGGCTGATCTGGATGCCGCGCGGGCCGGGCTGGCGCAGTCGGATCTGTGGACGGCCTTGTCGGGGCGGGTGGCATCGATGCCCTGCCTGACCATCGCGGCGCTGAACGGCACGATGGCGGGCGGGTCATTCGGGATGGGGCTGGCCTGCGACATCCGGCTGGCCGTCCCCGAGGCGCAGTTCTTCTATCCGGTGATGCGGCTGGGTTATCAGCCGCCTCAGGGCGACCCCGAGCGGCTGGCCGCGCTGATCGGACCGTCGCGGGCGCGCATGATCCTGATGGGCGGTGCGCGGATCGGCAGCGACGAGGCGTTGTCATGGGGTCTGATCGACCGCATCCACGACCGCAGTGCGCTGCTGGTTGCGGCGCAGGATCTGGCGGCGGCGGCTTTGTCGGCTTCGGCCGATCACGTGGCGGCTCTGAAGGCCCGGCTGGCGTGACAGCACCAGCAGGTTTGTCCAGCCGCGTCAGAAGCCGAGGCTGCTGTAATAGACTTCGGCCTCGCGGTCGGTCGTGTAGCCCACGCCCGAGGCGATGATGCAGCTGGTATCGTCCTCGCGCGGGGCAACGACGCTCCAGGTGCCCATGATGTCCGAGGCCCAGAGCTCGGTCCCCTCGGCGCCGGCCGTGACGATCACCTCCTCGGCGAAGTCATGGCGCAGGGTAAAGGCGATCTCGTCGTCGCTGGCGCAATAGGGCTGGTCCTGCGTGGCCTCGGCCGAGACGGGCAGCTCTTCGATCAGGCGCAGCAGGTCGGGGGCGGGGATGTCGGCCATGGCGGACCAGCTTTCGACCGCGCCTCCGGGGCTGGCCTTGGCGGCGGCGGGCAGGACCGACAGCAGCGCGACGCTGCCGGCCAGTCCAAGGCGGGCGATGCGGTTGGCGATGCGGTTCATGGTCTGGCCTTTCTGTTTCCGTTCGGTCAGGGTTGACATCGCAAAAACGCAAGGGCCCGAAAGGCAGTTCCGGTGACGTAGGGTCAGTCACGCCCAGTTGCGGCACAGTTGCAGGCGCGCGACCAGCCCCTGTCCGTCGCGCAGGAAGTCCAGCCGCCCCCCGTGCTGGGCCGCCACGGTCGAGACGATGGCAAGGCCCAGACCGACCCCGCTTGCGCCCTCGGCATTCTCGCCGCGCTGGAACGCGCCGGTCAGCCGCGCAAGGTCCGTATCGGACAGCGCCGAGCCACGATCGATCACGCTGATGCGGGCATCGTCGGCATCGGCTTCCAGCGTGACATCGGCGGAACGCCCGTATTTCAGCGCGTTGTCGATGAGGTTTGTCAGTGCCCGCCGGATCGAGGTCGGCTGCGCGCGCATCAGGATGGTCGGGTTCTCGACCAGAGGCCGGGTGATCGCCCGGGCGAACAGCGTGCCCGATGGCGCGGCGCGCGGCGGCGCAAGGCGCAGCGTCACGGGCAGGCCGACATCCTGGTAATCGGCCACGACCGCCTCGACCAGCGAGGTCAGAGAAATCTGGCGGAACGGCTCGGCCCCGATCTCGGCGCGGGTATAGGTCAGCACGCCGTCGATCATGCTGGTCATCTCGTCGATGTCATGCTCCAGCCGGGCGCGCAGGGCCTCGTCCTCGATCAGGGCGCTGCGCAGGCGCAGGCGGGTGGCGGGCGTGCCCAGGTCGTGGCTGACCCCCGACAGGACCAGCGCCCGGTTTTCCAGCGCGGCGCGGTCCTGCGCGACATAGGCGTTCACGGCCTCGGCGGTCTGGCGCAGTTCCTCGACCCCGCCGACGGGCAGGGCCGCATTGCGCGCCCGGTGATCGCGCAAGGCTGCGGCAAAGGCGGTGAAGGCGCCCGACACCTCGGCCACCCAACCGAGCAGCGCGGCCAAGGCGCCGATCGCCACCGCCCCCGCCAAGAGGCGTCTGTCAGAGGGCGCCGCGTCACAGCCCCAGATCGTCGCGCCCTCGACCCTGACCCAAGGGCCAGAGCCGGATTGAAGGTAAAGCTGCGGCTGGCTGCAGAATTGCGCCAGCGTCCGCGTGACCGACGCCAGACCCGCCGCCTGCCCCGTTCCGCCAAGGCTTTCCACCCGCGAGACCGGATACTGAATGTCGGGCGAATGCACGCGGATCGACAGGCGCAGCCCCTGCGACAGGTCGGGCCGCCCGCCACCGGTCAGGGCCAGCACGGTTTCGTGCCAGCCGGGCGCCAGGGGCGGCGGCTCGCGCAGCGGGGTCAGGGTCGTGCCCAGAGGCGTCGGGCCGCCATTCACCAGGCTGTCATGCAGCGCCAGCCCCGTCACATAGGCCCGCGACAGGTGATCGCGCCATGCGGCATCGCTGGAGGTCCACAGCCAGGTCGCGCCCGCCCCGGCCAGCATCGCCAGCACGACCCACAGGCTGGCCAGCACCCGAAGGCTGGGCCGCCTAGTCATCCGCCCGCGTCACTTCGGCGGCCAGCACATAACCGACCCCGCGTTCGGTGCGGATCAGGCCGGCATCGGTCTTTTGCCGCAGGCGGCCGACCAGCATGTCGATGGCCCGGCCCTCGGCGGCCTCGTCATCGTCCAGGGCGGCGGCGATCTCTTCGCGGGTCAGGGGGATCAGCGGATTGGCCAGAAAGACGCGCAGCAGCGCGGTCTCGCGTGCCGACAGCGTGACCTGCCAGCCGCCCGGCGCCGTCACCTCGTCGCGGCGCGCGTCATAGCGCCAGCCGCCAAAGCGCAGCACGCTGTCGCGGCGGCGGTGGATCAGGCTGGGCGCCCTGCCCGCCCGGCGCAGAACCGCACGGATGCGCGCCAGCAGCAGGTCGGGGTTGAAGGGCTTGGCGATGTAATCGTCGGCGCCGACCTCGTATCCGGCCATGCGCTGATGATCGGCCGACAGCGCGCTGACCATGATGATCGGCACGTCCTGCGCGGCCCGGATCTCGGCGCACAAGGCGACGCCGTCATCCTCGCCCAGGGACACGTCCAGCAGGATCAGATCGACGCGCCCCGATTTCAGCGCCGCCAGCGCGCCCGCGCGGCTTTCGGCCAGCGTCACATGCAGCCCCTGCCGTTGCAGATAGGCGGCCAGCATGGTGGCCATGTCGGCGTCGTCCTCGACCAGCAGCAGACGGTGCAGGCTCATTCGGTTCCCCCTCGGCGGATCGTCATAGCAGGGTCGCGGCGGGTTTCGTAACAGTTTGTAACGAAGCGCCGCGAAATCTGTCCGGCGCATGGCCGCCATGCATTGCACGAATGCCCGCCTGTTTGGCATCTTCCGGATCAGGCAGGGCCAAGGTCCCTGCGCTGAAAGATCTGGGAGGATCCATGAAGCTGAAAACCGTTCTGGCGGCCTCGACCGCCGTGATGATGGCTGGCCCGGTGCTGGCCAATCCGCAGGCCGAAGTGCTGCATTGGTGGACCTCGGGCGGCGAGGCCCGCTCGGTCGCCGTCCTGCAGGAGCAGTTCGCCGCCGAGGGCGGCACCTGGACCGACATGCCCGTCGCGGGCGGTGGCGGCGATGCGGCGATGACCGCCCTGCGCGCCCGCGTCCTGTCGGGCAATGCGCCGACCGCCGTGCAGCTGAAGGGTCCGGCGATCCAGGAATGGTATGAAGAGACCGGCCTTGCCGATATCGGTGCCGTGGCCGAAGAGAACGGCTGGGCCGACGTCCTGCCCGCCCAGATCGCCGAGCACATGAAATGCGAGGGCGAATGGTGCGCCGCGCCGGTGAACGTGCACCGCGTCAACTGGATCTGGGGCAACAAGCAGATCCTGGACGAGCACGGCATCGAGATGCCGACCACCTGGGACGAATTCAACGCCGCCGCCGCGAAGCTTCAGGAAGCCGGCGTGACGCCGCTGGCCCATGGCGGTCAGGCCTGGCAGGACGCCACCGTCTTCGAGACCGTCGTTCTGGGCATCGGAGGGCCGGAATTCTTCCAGCAGGCGCTGGTCGATCTGGACCCCGAGGCGCTGACCTCGGACACGATGAAGCAGGTCTTTGACCAGATGCGCACGATCCGCGGCTATGTCGATCCGAACTTCTCTGGCCGCGACTGGAACCTGGCCACCGCCATGGTGATGAACGGCGAGGCCGCTTTCCAGATCATGGGCGACTGGGCCAAGGGCGAGTTCCTGGCGGCCGGGAAAGAGCCGGGCACCGATTTCGTCTGCGCGCAGACCCCGGGCAACGGCTTTCTCTACAACGTGGACAGCTTCGCCTTCTTCAACGTCGAGGGTGACGACAAGCAGCAGGGCCAGGCCCTTCTGGCGCGCCTGATCATGGGCGAGGACTTCCAGAAGACCTTCAACCTGAACAAGGGCTCGATCCCGGCACGCACCGACGTGGCTCTGGACGAGTTCGACAGCTGCGCCGTCGCCTCGGCCGAGGCGATGAATGCCGGCGCCCAGGACGGTTCGCTGCTGCCCAGCTATGCCCACGGCATGGCGCTGCGCGGCGCCCCGGCCGGTGCGATCACCGATGTGGTGACCGCGCATTTCAACAGCGACATGTCGTCGGATGACGCCGTGCAACAACTGGCCGACGCCGTCGCCAACGCGATGTAATCCCGGCCCGACTGCCCCGCGCCATGCCGCACGGCCCTTGGCGCGGGGCTTTTTCTTTGGGGATGCCTGACATGGAATGGCTTGAACGCAACGTGCCCAAGCTGGTCTTGGCGCCGTCCTTCGTGGCGATCCTGGTCTTCGTCTACGGCTTCATCGCCTGGACCGCCTGGATCAGCTTTACCCGCTCGCGGCTGATGCCGCGCTACGAACTGGACGGCTTCATCCAGTATGAACGCCTCTTTGCCGCGCCGCGCTGGGACGTGGCGATGAACAACCTGTTCATCTTCGGCGGACTTTTCATCGTGATCTCGATGGTCATCGGTCTCGCGCTGGCGATCTTCCTCGATCAGAAGATCCGGGCCGAGGGCGTCTTGCGGACGATCTACCTCTATCCCATGGCGCTGTCGCTGATCGTGACGGGGACGGCGTGGAAATGGATCCTCAACCCCGGACTGGGCGTGCAGGAAATGGTGCGCGGCTGGGGATTCGAGAATTTCGCCTTCGACTGGCTGATCCGGCCCGACATGGCGATCTACACCATCGTCCTGGCCGCCGTCTGGCAGGCCTCGGGCTTCGTGATGGCGCTGTTCCTGGCGGGCCTGCGGTCGGTCGATACCGAGATCATCCGCGCAGCCCAGGTGGACGGCATCCCGACCCATCGCATCTATTCCGCGATCATCATCCCGACCATGGCCCCGATCTTCCTGTCGGCCTTCATCGTGCTGGCGCATCTGGCGATCAAGGCCTTCGACCTGGTCATCGCCCTGACCGGAGGCGGCCCCGGCTACGCCACCGACCTGCCCGCGACCTACATGTATGCGATGGCCTTCTCGCGCGGCGATCTGGGTCAGGCGGCGTCCAGCGCGATGATCATGATGATGGTCATCTTCGCCATCGTGGTTCCCTATCTCTACAGCGAATTGAGGCCGCGCCGTGACCAGTAACACCGTCTTGCGTTGGGGCCTCTACGGCATCCTGTTCCTGTTCGCGGCCTTCTACCTGATGCCGCTGTTCGTGATGCTGACCACCTCGCTGAAAAGCCTGGAAGAGATCCGCACCGGCAGCCTTCTGGCCCTGCCGCGCGAGATCACCTTTGCCCCCTGGGCCGAGGCTTGGTCCACCGCCTGCGCGGGCACCCAGTGCGAGGGGCTGCGGCCCTTCTTCTGGAACAGCGTCCTGATGGCCGTGCCCGCAGTCGCGATCTCGACCGTGGTCGGCGCGCTGAACGGCTATGTCTTCGCGCAGTGGCGGTTCCGGGGCGCGAACCTCTTCTTTGCCGCGATCCTCTTCGGCTGCTTCATCCCCTTCCAGGTCGTGCTGCTGCCGATGGCGCAGATGCTGGGCCTGATGGGCATCGCGGGGACCATCCCGGGGCTGATCTTCGTGCATGTCATCTACGGCATCGGCTTCACCACGCTGTTCTTCCGCAACTACTACGTCACCATCCCGCAGGAGCTGGTCCGCGCGGCCAAGGTCGACGGGGCGGGGTTCTTCCGCATCTTCTGGTCGATCTTCCTGCCGATCTCGCTGCCGATCATCACCGTCTCGGTCATCTGGCAGTTTACGCAGATCTGGAACGACTTCCTCTTCGGCGTGTCCTTCAGCGGGCCGGGCAGCCAGCCCGTCACCGTGGCGCTGAACAACATCGTCAACTCCACCACCGGCGTCAAAGCCTACAACGTGGACATGGCCGCCGCGATCATCGCCGCGCTGCCCACGCTGCTGGTCTATGTCGTCGCCGGCAAGTACTTCATCCGCGGCCTGACCGCCGGCAGCGTCAAGGGATAAGCCATGCCCATCCTGGAAATCGACCACCTGCAGAAAGCCTATGGCGACACCCACATTCTGCACGACATCAACATCGCGATCGAACCGGGCGACTTCCTGGTCCTGGTCGGCCCTTCGGGCTGCGGCAAGTCAACGCTGCTGAACTGCATCGCGGGTCTTGAGCCGATCACCGGCGGTACGATCCGCATCGCCGACCGCGACGTGACGGGCGTCTCGCCCAAGGACCGTGACATCGCGATGGTGTTCCAGTCCTACGCGCTTTACCCGACGATGAGCGTGGCGAAGAACATCACCTTCGGCATGCAGGTGCGCGGCGTCGACAAGGCCACGCAGGAGCGCAAGCTGGCCGAGGTCGCGCGCCAGCTGCAGATCGAGCAGCTGCTGAACCGCAAGCCCGGCCAGCTGTCGGGCGGCCAGCGCCAGCGCGTCGCCATGGGCCGGGCGCTGGTCCGCGATCCGGCGCTGTTCCTGTTCGACGAGCCGCTGTCGAACCTTGACGCGAAACTGCGCGTCTCGATGCGGACCGAGATCAAGAAGCTGCATCAGGATCTGAATGCCAGCATCGTCTACGTGACGCATGACCAGATCGAGGCGATGACGCTGGCCACCAAGATCGTGGTGATGAAGGGCGGCGTGATCCAGCAGATCGGCACGCCGGCGGAAATCTACAACAAGCCCGCCAACATGTTCGTCGCCGATTTCATGGGCAGCCCTGCGATGAACCTGATCCCGGCGCGGGTCCGAGCCGAGGGCGGCCAGACCCGGATCGAGATCGACCGCCCCGGCGATGCGCCGCTGGTCATCACCGATCCGGTGGCCCGCGACCTGCCGGCCGAGATCGTTCTGGGCGTCCGCCCTGAGGACATCCACGAGGCGACGGGCAACGCGCACCTGCCCGGCACGGCGCAAGGGGCGGGCGGCGATGTCCTGATCGAGATCGTCGAACCCGCAGGCGCGGATACCTTCGCGGTCACGCATCTCGGCGGCAAGCCGGTGACCGCCCGGCTGCGCGCGGAAAGCGCGGTTCAGGCGCGCAAGCCGTTTCCGCTGGCTTTCGACCTCTCGAAAGTGTCGTACTTCTCGCCTAAGGATGGCCAGAGGCTGAACTGAAAGGGACCGGCGATGGCGATGCTACTGGGCGATGTGGGCGGCACCAATGCCCGTCTGGCGATTGCGCGCAACGGCGTGATCGACCAGACGACGGTGACGCGCTTCAAGGGTGACGACTTCGCCAGCTTTGACGATGTCGTGCGCCGCTTCATGGCGGAACAGCACCAGCCCAACATCTCGTCGCTGTGCATCGCGGTCGCCGGGCCGGTCAGCGGGGGTCGCGCCTCGCTGACGAACCGCGACTGGTCCTTTGACGAACAGAACCTCGCGCGGCTGACCGATGCCGACCATGTGCGGCTGATCAACGATCTGACCGCGCTTGGCTATGCGACCCCCGCGCTGAAGGGCGAGGGCCTATCGGTCCTGCGCCCCGCCCCCGAGGATCGCGCCCGCAACGGCCAGGCGCTGGTCGTAGGGCTGGGCACGGGCTTCAACGTCTGCGCGGTCCGCGTGCTGCCCGGCGGCGCGATCACCGCGCTGGAGGCCGAAGAAGGTCACACCCACCTGCCCGCCAACATCATGGCCCGCCTGATCGACCGCGTCGGCGCGGATGCGGCGCAGGGTTTCTTTTCCACCGAAGAGACATTCGCGGGCCGTGGCCTGTCGCGCCTGCACGCCGCGATGACCGGCACCGATCCCGTCCGCAGCGAGGATATCGCCGCCGCCGCCGAGGCGGGCGACGCGGCCGCGAACGAGACCTATGACTTCTTCGCCGAACTGGTCGGACTGCTCTGCCGGGAACTGGCCCTGCGCTTCATGCCGCTGGAGGGGCTGTTCCTTGCGGGCAGCGTCGGGCGCAGCATCGCAGGGCGGATGGACCGCTTCACCCCGGCCCTGCTGTCCGAGGTCCATATGCGCCACATTCCCGAAAACGCGCCGGTTTTCCTGATCCGCGACGACATGGCCGCGCTGCATGGCTGTCTGGCCGCGCTGAACCAGCCCGGCTGACGCAACGCAAAGGTTAAGCGACAAGTCGCCTTTTCGCCGTGGAATTGCTGGATTTCACGGGCTGATCCTGTTTCAATCGGTCCCAAGAACAAAAGGGCGGGCAGGGCGATGCGTCGAATTCTGGGAACTGTGCTGGCGGTTTCGACCGCGCTGGCGGGCGTGGGCCTTGTGCCGGGCGATGCGCGGGCGCAATCCTCGTGGCCCTTTTCCGGCCTGTTTGGCGGCGACGAGGAAGGCCCCGTCGCTCTGGACATCACCGTGGCCGGGGGCGAGGCGGGGCTGGAACGCGCCTTCCGCAACACCTCCCTGATCGCTGCGGCCTTGGCCGAGGACCGGATCTCGGGCCAAGATATCCTTGCGGCGGCGCGGGCGGATTACGCGCGCATCCTGGGCGTCCTTTATGACGAGGGCTATTATGCGGGCGAAATCAGCATCACCGTGGACGGCATCGAGGCCGCCGAGGTCGCGCCCCTTGATGCGCCCGATCTGGTGCGCCGTGCGGTGATCGCCGTCGATCCCGGCCCGCGCTTCCGCTTTTCGCGAGCCCAGGTCGCGCCGGTCGCGCCGGGCAGCGACATTCCCGACGGCTATGCGGCGGGCGAGGTGGCCGGAACCGGCACGATCCGCCGCGCGGCGGTCGCGGGTGTCGATGGCTGGCGCAGCGCGGGCCATGCCAAGGCCGATATCGCGGGCCAGGAGATCACGGCCGAACATGACACCAGCACCGTCGACAGCCGCATCGCGCTGGAGCCCGGCCCCGCCGTGCGCTTCGGCCAGATGCGCGTCAGCGGCAACCAGCGCCTGAACGAACGCCGCCTGCGCAAGATCGCGGGCTATCCCGAGGGCGAACGCTTCGACCCCGACGATCTGGACACCATCCGCAGCCGCCTGCGCCGCACGGGCATCTTTTCCGCCATCACCCTGACCGAGGCCGACGACCTGCGGCAGGGCAACATCCTCGACGTGGATCTGACGGTCGTCGAACAGCGCCCCCGCCGCATCGGCGCGGGTTTCGAGATCTCGAACACGGACGGGGTGCTGGTCTCGGCCTACTGGATGCACCGCAACCTGCTGGGAGGGGGCGAAAGGCTGCGGATCGACGGGCGGATCAAGGATATCGGCTCGACCACAAGCGATCGCGATGACGAGCTGACCCTGCGGATCGACCGGCCGGCCACCATCACGGCGGACACGACCGGCTATGTCGAGACCTCGATCTCGCGCATGCGCGAAGAGGATTACAGCGAGGACAGCGCCAGCCAGTCCCTGGGCTTCAGCCATATCTTCAGCGACCGGCTGACGGCGGACATCGCCGCGCAATACCGCATCAGCCGGGTCTTCGACGCCAACGGCCGTACGAATTTCCGCGTCCTGGCGCTGCCCTCGGATGTCGTATGGGACCGCCGGGACGAGCCGAACAACGCAAGGCGCGGCACCTGGCTCAGCGCCGAGATCATGCCGTTCTACGGCTTTGACGAGACCGATTCGGGTCTGCGCGCGCTTGGCGAGGGGCGCGCCTATGTCTCGTTCGGCGAGAACGATCGCTTCACGCTGGCCACGCGGGGGCGGCTGGGCAGCATCTTCGGCAGCGATATCCGCCGCACGCCGCGCGGCTTCCTGTTCTATTCGGGCGGCGGGGGCTCGGTCCGGGGGCAGCCCTATCAGAGCCTTGGCGCCGACGTCATCACCACCGGCACAGAGGGCCAGAACATCCGCACAGGCGGCATGAGCCTGGCAAACGCCACTGCTGAACTGCGCTTTCAGGTGCGCGACCGGATCGGGCTGGTCGCCTTTGCCGATTACGGGCGCGTCTGGTCCGAAGGCGGCTTCGAGGGCATCAACCGCGACCATGCCGGCGCGGGGATCGGCGTGCGCTACGACACGCCGATCGGGCCGCTGCGTCTTGATGTGGCCGGGCCGGTCGCGGGCGACACGGGCAGCGGCGTGCAACTTTACCTCGGATTAGGGCAGGCTTTCTGATGCGGCGCTTGTGGATATTCGTCTTCGCCCTGTTCTTCCCGCTGGCCGTCCTGGCGCAGAGCGCGGCCGAACTCTCCGCCGAGATCGAGGATGATCGCGGCTTTCTGACCGGGCTTCTGGAACGCAGCCTGTCAGGCGCAGGCCGGACCGTGGTGATCGAGGGCTTCCAGGGCGCCCTGTCGTCCCGCGCGACCTTCACCGAGATGCGGATCGCCGACGAGGACGGCGTCTGGCTGACGCTGCGCGACGGGGCGATCCAGTGGAACCGCAGCGCCCTGCTGCGCCGCCGGATCGAGATCGCCGAACTGACCGCGCGCGAGATCATCCTGCCCCGCCTGCCCGAGGCGCAGGAAAGTGCCGTCCAAGCCGAGGTTCCGGTCTTTGCCCTGCCCGAACTGCCCGTGGCGGTGAACATCGAGCAGATCCGTGCCGAGCGCGTCACCCTGGGCGAGCCGGTGATTGGGGTCGAGGCCGCCTTGCGGATCGACGGGGCCATGAGCCTTGACGGAGGCGAGGGCGAGACGCAGCTGAACGTCACCCGGCTAGACGGGGTGCGCGGCGAATTCGTGCTGGACAGCGCCTTTTCCAACGAGACGCGCATCCTGCGGCTGAACCTCGCGCTGGACGAGGCTGCGAATGGCATCCTGGCGAACCTGATCGACCTTTACGAACGCCCCGCCCTGACCGCGCAGATCAGCGGCGAGGGGCCCTTGTCGGATTTCGCCGCCGATATTCGGCTGGCCACCAACGGCCAGCCCCGGATCACCGGCCGGATCAGCGCCAATGAACGCCCCGACGAGACCGGCACCCCCGGCACCGCGTTCTCGGTGCAGATCGGGGGCGACGTCGCCTCGCTTCTGCGTCCGCAGGATCGCGTGTTCTTCGGCCGCGACACGCGGCTGCTGGCCGAGGGCTGGCGCGCCGAGACGGGCCGGATCGAGCTGCCGCAGCTGAGCCTTCAGACCGAGGCGCTGAGCCTGACCGGATCGCTTTCGACGAACGACCAGAACGCGCCGCAGCTTGCGGAATTGCAGATCCTTCTGGGCCGCGACGCGAATGCGCCGGTCCTGCCGGTTCCCCTGCCCTTTGCCGATGCCGGCACGACGGTCGATTCCGGGCGGCTGCAATTGTCCTATGATGCGGCCGAGGGTCAGGGCTGGACCCTGACCGGGCGGGTCGGCCAAGTCGACCGGGGCGATCTGATGATCGGCCAGCTTCTGCTGGATGGCGGGGGCGAGATCGTGCTGGATGACGGCGCCCTCGTCGAGGTCACGGGCGGGCTGTCCTTTGGTGCGGCGGGGCTGGTCTTTGCCGATGCCGGACTGGCCCAGGCGGTGGGCGACGAGGTGCGGGGCCGGGCCGGGTTCAACTTTACCCCCGGCAACGTGCTGGACGTCTATGACGTGCGTCTGGACGGGGCCGATTTCGGCGTGAACGGCGACTTCCTTGTCGCGGGTCTGGCCAGCGGCATAACGCTGTCGGTCGATGTCACTGCGCGCCACCAGGATCTGTCGCGGCTGTCGCTGCTGGCCGACCGCGACCTGACCGGCAGCGCCGAGGCAGAGCTGAACGGCTATTACATCGTGCTGAACCGGGCCTTTGACCTGGATGCGCGCATCACCGCGACCGATCTGACGCTGGACCAGCCGCAGCTTGACCGCCTGCTGGGCGGCGGCTCGGATATCGTGGTCGAGATCAGGCGCGACGAGACCGGGATCGAGGTCGAGGAAATCAGCCTGTCCGCCGCCCGCGTCACGCTGGACGCATCGGGGCGGATCGACAGCCTGTCCAGCGATCTGGTCGCCCAGATCTCGATGCCCTCGCTGGCCGAGGCCGATCCCGATTTCGGCGGCAGCCTGATGGCCGAGGCGCGGCTGAACGGCCCAAGCGGCCAGCGCCGCCTGACCGTCTCCGGCGAGACGATGGATCTGCGCATCGGGATCGACGCCGTGGACCGCGCGCTGGCCGGCATGACGAACCTGACGCTGATCGCGGGCCAGACGCCGGACGGCTATCAGCTGGACAGCTTCCGCTTCGCCAATCCGCAGATCACCGCCTCGGGCGAGGGGGTATTTGCCGAGGGCGCGCTGGACGCGACGGCCGATATCGCGCTGCCCAGCCTGTCGGCGCTGGACCCGCGCTGGAGCGGCGCGCTGACGGCCCGCGCCCGCCTGACCGAAGAGGAAGGCCGCCGCATCATCGACCTGACCGGCGAGGGCACCGACCTGTCGCTTGGGCAGGGCAATGTCGACGGCGCGCTGACCGGGCGCACCGACCTGCGCGTTCTGGCCGATCAGGCCGAGGGCGTGGTGACGCTGCGCGATGTCCGCATCACGAACGACCAGCTGCGCGCCACGGCCTCGGGGTCGATTGGCGAGGGGGTGACGGATCTGGTGGCCGATCTTCAGCTGGACACGCTGGCGCCCTTTGGCCCGGGCTGGCGCGGATCGCTTGCCGCATCTGGCAGTTTCCGCGAGGCCGGCGACGGGATGCGGCAGCTCAGTCTGCAGGGCACCGGGCGCGATCTGGCGCTTGGACAGGCGCAGGTCGATGGCGCGCTGGCCGGCGAGACGCAGCTGACGCTGGAGGCGACCGAGGCCGAGGGCGTGCTGTCGATCCAGACCGCACGGATCAGCAATCCCCGGCTTCAGGTCGATGCGACAGGGCAGCTTGGCGACGGCGCGACCGATCTGGCCGCGACCATCGCGGCGGGCGATCTGCGCTTTCTGGGCAACGGCATCGCGGGCGCGCTTCAGGCGCAGGCGCGTGTGCTGGATCAGGGCGGGCAGCGCCTGATCACCGCCAACGGCAATGCCAGCGGCCTGCGCGTCGGACAGCCGCGCGTTGATCCCGTTCTGGCGGGGCAGACGGTTTTTGACCTGGCCGCCACGCAGGATGCGGCAGGTGTCAGCCTGCAACGGTTGCAGCTCCGCAACCCGCAGGTGACGGTCGAGGCCAGCGGCGATCCGGCCACGGGACTGCTGGTGGACGGGCGGCTTGCCAATCTGGGGCTGATCGTTCCGGAATTTCCCGGCCCCGCCACCCTGCGCGGCACCTTGCGCGAGGATGGGGCCAATCTGGTCATGGACCTTAACGCCACCGCGCCGGGCAGCGTGGAGCTGCGGATCGCGGGCGTGGCGGCGCGCAACGGGCAATCGGCCGATCTGGCCATCACAGGCAGCGCCGATTCCGCCTTGGCCAATACCGCGCTGCGGACCCGCAGCCTGTCGGGCCCGCTGGCGATCAACCTGCGCCTTGCCGGTCCCCTGGCGCTGCAATCGCTGTCGGGGCAGGTCGCGCTGTCGCAGGGGCAATTGTCCGATCCGGGGCTGGGCATCCGGCTTGAGGGGATCAATCTGGTCGCGGCCTTCCAGAACGGCCAGCTTCGGCTGGACGGGGGCGGCGGCTTCGCAGCGGGGGGCAGCATCGCGGTGTCCGGCCCCGTCGATCTTCAGGGCGGCTCGCTGGATCTGGCGGTCAGCCTGAACCAGGCGGTGCTGCGCGATCCGAACCTCTACGAGACGCGTCTGGACGGGACGGTCCGCATCTCGGGCAACCTGGCGGCGGGGCCGCTGGTCTCGGGGCGGATCATCCTGGACGAGACCGAGATCCGCATCCCCTCGACCGGGCTTGGCGGCGCGCGGGGCATTCCCGACATCCGCCATGTCGGCAACCAGCGTCCCCCGGTGCGCGCCACGCGCGCCCGCGCGGGGCTGGAGGGCTATCCCAGCCCGGCCGCCGCGGCCGCGGGGCTGGCGGGTCCACCTGCGGTTCCGGCGCGCAATCCGCCGCGTCTCAACCTGTCCATCGAGGCGCCGAACCGCGTCTTTGTGCGCGGTCGCGGCGTCGATGCCGAACTGGGCGGGGCCTTCCTGGTGCAGGGCACGTCGCGCAATGTCGTACCGATCGGCAATCTGGAACTGATCCGGGGCCGTGTCGATCTGCTGGGCAACCGCTTCAACCTGACCGAGGGGCTGATCGAATTGCAGGGCAGCCTGATCCCGGTGATCCGCCTTGTGGCCGAGACGCAGCGCGACGGCATCACCACCCGCATCGTGATCGACGGAGAGTTGCGCGAACCCGATATCCGCTTCGAATCCTCGCCCGAACTGCCCGAGGAGGAGGTGCTGTCCCAGCTTCTGTTCGGGCGGGGCCTCGACACGATCACGCCCCTTCAGGCGGCGCAGCTGGCCAATGCGGTCGCGGTGCTGGCCGGACGGGGCGGGGCGGGGATCATCGGCAATCTGCGTGACAGCGCGGGGCTGGACGATCTGGACCTGACGACCGATGCCGACGGCAATGTCGAATTGCGCGCGGGCCGCTACCTGACTGAGAACGTCTATACCGACGTCTCGGTCGGAGAGAGCGGTCGCAGCACGATCAACCTGAACCTCGACATCACGCAGAGCCTGCGGGCGCGGGGTTCGGTCGGCAGCGACGGCAGCAGCAGCCTCGGCGTGTTCTTCGAGCGCGATTACTGATCGCGATAGGGCGCGACCAGCGCGCCCAGATCGACACGCGCGCGCAGCCGCGCCAGCAGCAGGTAAAGCCCGCCGAACTTGCGGTGCAGGAACAGGATCTCGGGCGGGGGCATCTCGGCCCGGTCGCGGCGTTGGGTGATCTCCATCACCATTTCGGCGATGCGCTGCGGGATGTCGGTCCCGGCCAGGTCGAACAGGCCCTGCCGGCGCAAGGGGCCGAAGGCCAGTTCCATCATGTCCAGCAGCAGCGCCTTGTGCGCGGGCTGGGTATCCTCGCGGAAATAGCCGATGGCGATGGCGGCCTCGTCGATGGCCTTGCGGTCATCCTCCAAGGCGGCGCGCAGCAGGCGGCGATATTGCGGACCGACATGGTCCGAAAAGCTGCGCGTCGCCCCGAAATCCAGCAACACCACCCGGCGGCTGTCCGGTTGCCAGCGGTAATTGGCGAAATTCGGATCGGTCTGCATCAGGTTGAAGCTGAACAATTCCTCAAGCACCAGACGGGCCAGCGCATGGGCGGCGCGGTCGCGGACGGGTTGATCCTCGTCGGCCAACGTCTCGATGGGGCGGCTTTCGATGAAATCCATCGCCAGCACGTCGCTGCGGGTGAATTCCGGGTCGGGCCGGGGCAGCAGGAATTCGGGCCGCCCGGCCAGCGCCTCGGCGTAGCGCAGCATCTGGCGGGCCTCGTGTTCGTAATCGGCCTCGGCCTTCAGCTGGGCGCGGGCCTCGTCCAGCAGGGGCGGCAGGTCGATCCCCTTGGGCAGCAGGCCCGGCATCCGCAGCAGCAGCGCAAGGTTGTCGATGTCGCTGTCGATGCTGTCGCGGACGCCCGGATATTGCACCTTGATCGCGAGATCGCGCCCGTCCTTCGTCTGCGCGCGGTGCACCTGCCCGATCGAGGCCGAGGCGATGGGCCGCGTCTGGAACCGCTGGAAGCGCGGCAGCCAGCCCTCGCCCCAGGCGCGGTCAAGCTGGACGCGCAGCTGGCGCGGCGGCATCGGCTCGGCATCGGCGCGCAGCCGCGACAGGATCTGCGTCAGTTCGGGCGGCAGGAAATCGCCCGCGTCCATCGACAGAAGCTGCCCCATCTTCATCACCGCGCCCCGCATCCGCGACAGCTGGTCGGCCAGCCGCATCGCATTGGCGGGCGTCATCAGCAGATCCTGTGCGCGCGGTCGTTCGCCCTGCGCCAGCCGCGCGACGCCCGAGGCCAGCGCCCTGCCCCCGATCCCGCCGGCCAGCGCGCCCATCCGCAAGGCCCGCGACAGCCGCCCCGAGGGCACGGCGCGGCCCTTGTAGTCGTCATCGCCGCTCATGTCCGGGCCAGCAGGTCTTGGGCGATGGCCTGACCGCTGTGAAAGCCGTCCTCGGCGCGCGGCCCGAGGCACCAATCGCCCCCCACCCACAGCGCGCCCTGCCGCAGGAAGGGCTGGCCAAGCGGGACATCCACCTGCGCGTAAAGCCAGCGATGGGCGACGGCCTGCAGCAGATGTTCGGGCTGCGCGCCGATGGCCTTGAGAAGCATCGGCGCCAGCATCGCGGCCAGCGCGTCGAAGGGCAGGTCGATATGGACGGCGCTGAAGGCCGGATCGGACTGCACGACCCAGCCCGTCGGGCCATCCTGCGGGCGGCCGGGTTTGGCGCTGTCCTGCGCGATCCAGGCCAGCGCACCCTCGCCCTTGCGGGTGACGAAGGGACGGGCTGCGGCACGGTCCAGCACCGCCATCAGCGTGATCGAGGGCAGCATCGCCACCCGTGACAGCGCGTCGGCCAAGGCGTGATCGGCGCCCAGCAGCGCACGGGCCTGCGCGGGCGGGATGGTCAGCACCAGATGCCGCGCGTCCACAGCCTGATCGCCCAGCATCACGCGCCATCCGTCATCCAGAGGCGCAAGGGCCGTGACTTGCGCGGATTGGCGCACCTCCAGCCCCTCGGCCAGATGACGCACCAGACCCGACATGCCCGGCTGGCCCACATGGACCACGCCATCGTCCAGCGGCCATGGCGCGGCATGAGACCCGGCCTCGGCCAGCAGGGCGGCGAAACCGGGCGTGCGGGGGCGCAGATATTGCGCGCCGTGGTCAAGGATCATGCGGTCCGGCAGCCGCCGTGTCGCCATGCGCCCGCCGATGCGGCGGCCCTTGTCCAGAACCAGAACCCTGCGCCCCGCCTGCGCCAGAAGGCGCGCGCAGGATATGCCGGTGATGCCCGCGCCGACGACGATCACATCGGTGATGCTGTTGCCCTGATCCATGCTGCCTTTCCTGCGCCGGCTCTTGCGGCACAGTCAGGACAGGCGCGGGCGCGAAAGGCAAGGCGATGTTTTGTCCCGCCCTGCCCCGTCTCGGTGGTCAGACCTGCGCCGCCAGCAGCGGCTTGCCGCGCTGGTGATGGCGCGCGACCATCTGCCGGGCGCGGCGGCCGCGCGTCAGCGGACGGGCGGGCTGAGGGTCGTGATCCAAGTCGAGGATCTCGGGAAACAGCATGGCGATCTCGCGCCGGGCCGCCGCGCCGACCGCCTTGAGCGCCTGCCGCCCGGTATAGAGCGATTCCGTCACCAGCCCGTTCGAGCGCAGCAATTCGTGCCGGTCGAACAGCAGATGCACATAGGTCACGCCAGTCGCGTCGCGGTCGATCTCGACCCCCGGCAGGTCCAGCAGGTGTCGCGCCGCCACCAGAACCTCGGTCGCGCCGAACATCCGCTCTGCCACTTTCGACCGGACAAGGACGCGGTGCTGCGGTGACAGGCGCAGGTTGCGCTCGGGCGCACCCTCGCCCAGCGCGCCGGCGCGTATCAGGATTGGGCGCAGATGCGGCGCGCGGTCCAACATGTTGGCGTCCAGATGGCGCTGGCCCGCCCAGGCGACCGGGCGAAGGCCGCGATCCTCCGTCCAGACCAGCGTTCCGGCGGTGATGGCATCCACCCGCATCTCGCCCGAGGCGGTGCGGATCAGCGTGTCAGAGGCGAAGCAGGGGATGAGGAATTCCCCGATCTGAGGCTCCAGAACCGATTCGTCCGTCTGGAAGATCTGCCCCGGCGTGACGGGGAAGTTCGACACGATGAACCCGGTCTGCCCGTCGGGCTGGGTCAGGTCGATCGCGGTGATCGCCATCCAGTCGGCTTCGTCCTGCCGGGCGAAATAGACCAGATCCGGCCTGCCGATATCCGCCGTGAAGCTGTTCCACGACGTGCCGCCATCGGTCGAATACTCAACCACGATGGGGGCGAAGGGCACGGCGGTGTTGCCTGCAGGGTCTTGGCTGCCCGTCACCGTCAGCCGCCAGCCTGTCACGTCTGCGCGAGAGGTGATCGCACCTGCCGCAATCAGCCGGTCGGCCGGGTGGTTGTTGTTGATCCTGAGCTGCTGATCGATCGAGGGCGGGCTTATCGAGATGACAAGCCCGACCGAGTTGAAGTCGCCAAGCTGGTCGTTGGCGAAGGTAAGCTGGAACGTTGACATGGCTGGACCTCGTGAAACACATCCGAAAAGATAAAATCCTATCTATTCGGATAGCTCGAGTTAACCTTACGTCAAGAATTTTGTGCATTCATAGCGCGAAAAATTATCGCGTCGGTTGTAACTTGGGCACGCGGAAGCGGCGGACGTGCATGACGCCGCCGCATCGGGCGCTCAGGAACAGACCCCGATCGTCGCCTGGATGGCGCGGCGCCATTCATCCTGACGCTCGGTTCGAAGCTCGTCCGACATCTGCGGCTGGAAGCTGCGTTCCAGTGCCCATGACCGGGCGAAGCCTTCGGCATCGGGATAGATCCCCTGCCGCTGGCCCGCCAGCCAGGCGGCTCCGAGGGCGGTCGTTTCGGTGATGCGGGGGCGGTCAACCTGCGCGCCGATGATGTCCGAGAGGAACTGCATCGCCCAGTCCGAGGCCGCCATGCCGCCATCCACCCGCAGGGCGGTGCGGCCATCGCCCTGCCAGTCGGCGCGCATCGCCTGAAGCAGGTCAAGCGTCTGGAAGCCCACGCTTTCCAGTGCGGCGCGGGCCAGTTCGGCGGGGCCGGAATTGCGGGTCAGCCCGAAGATCGCGCCCCGGCATTCGGGCTTCCAGTAGGGCGCGCCCAGTCCAGTGAAGGCCGGGACCAGGATCACGCGCTGGCTTTCATCGGCGCTTTCGGCCAGGGGCTGCGTCTCGCGCGCCTCGCGGATGATCTTGAGCCCGTCGCGCAGCCATTGCACCACCGCGCCGGCGATGAAGATCGAGCCCTCCAGCGCGTAGGTCGGCTTGCCGTCAAGCTGATAGGCGATGGTCGTGAGCAGCCGCTGGCTGGAGGCGACGGGCGTGTCGCCGGTGTTCAGCAGCGCAAAGCAACCTGTGCCATAGGTCGATTTCATCATGCCGGGCTGGAAACAGGCCTGCCCCACTGTCGCCGCCTGCTGGTCGCCTGCGACACCTGTGATAGGAACCGGGCGGCCGAACAGGTCGGGCCGGGTGGTGCCGAAGTCGGCCGAGCAATCGCGCACATCGGGCAGCATGGATTGCGGGATGCCGAACAGGTCGCAGATGGTCGCCGACCAGCGGCCCTTGTGGATGTCGTAAAGCATCGTGCGCGCGGCATTGGTCGCGTCGGTCGCATGGACCGCGCCGCCGGTCAGCCGCCAGATCAGCCAGCTGTCCACGGTGCCAAAGGCCAGATCGCCCGCCTCGGCGGCGGCGCGCGCGCCCTCGACATGATCGAGGATCCACTTGACCTTGGTGGCCGAGAAATAGGGATCCACCAGCAGACCCGTGCGGGCGGTGATCATGTCGCCATGGCCTGCGGCTTCAAGGTCGCGGCAGAATTCGGCGGTGCGGCGGTCCTGCCAGACGATGGCGTTGTGAACGGCCTTGCCGGTCTTGCGGTTCCAGACCACGACGGTCTCGCGCTGGTTGGTGATGCCGATGGCGGCGATGGTCGGATTGCCCGCCTTTTCGATGGCCGCGCGGCAGGTCGCGGCGACGGTTGCCCACAGATCCTCGGGGTCGTGTTCGACCCAGCCGGAACGGGGGAAATGCTGCGGAAACTCTTCCTGCGCGCTGGATCGGACATTCATGTCGGCGTCGAACAGAATCGCGCGGGACGAGGTCGTGCCCTGATCGATGGCAAGGATATGGGTCATGGTCTTCCTCGGGTCGGGCTGAAAAAGGGGGCACGGTCGACCGCGCCCCCCAAGCCTATCGCGCGGGCCTTATTGCTGCCAGCGCTGGATCAGTTCCTCATAGGCGATGGTCACCGGCTCGGGCTTCTCGTTCTCGAGCTTCGGCTTCGGCGCGCCTTCGCGGTCCAGCCAGACCTGCGGGTCCTCGGGCTCGTTCAGGACCGGACCCAGATCGCCCTGGACGCCCGAACGCTGAAGACGCTCGAGCACGGCTTCCTGCTGCTCGCACAGCGCGTCCAGCGCCTCTTGCGCGGTCTTGGCGCCCGACGAGGCGTCACCGATGTTCTGCCACCACAGCTGCGCCAGACGCGGGTAATCCGGCACGTTCAGGCCGGTATCCGACCAGCGCGTGCGGTCGGGCGAGCGGTAGAACTCGACCAGGCCGCCCAGCCGGGGCGCACGTTCGGTGAAGCTGTCGTGACGGATCGAGCTGTCGCGCACGAAGGTCAGGCCGACATGGCTCTTCTTGGTGTCCACGGTCTTCGAGACGATGAACTGCGCGTAGAGCCAGGCCGCCTGGGCGCGGTCGACCGGGGTCGATTGCATCAGCGTGGCCGAGCCCACATCCTGATAGCCGACCTTCATCCCCTCTTCCCAATAGGCGCCATACGGCGAGGGCGCCATGCGCCATTTGGGCGTGCCGTCCTCGTTCATGACCGGCAGACCTTCCTTGACCATGTCGGCGGTAAAGGCGGTATACCAGAACATCTGCTGGGCGATGTTGCCCTGAGCGGGAACCGGCCCGGCCTCGCTGAAGGTCATGCCCGCGGCCGCCGGGGGCGTGTAGTTCTTCAGCCAGTCGATGTATCGCTCGATCGCGTAGACCGCTGCCGGGCTGTTGGTCGCGCCGCCGCGCGCCACGCAGGAACCCACGGGCTGATAGTTCTCGTTGACGCGGATGCCCCATTCATCGACCGGGAAGCCGTTGGGTTCGCCCTTGTCGCCCATCCCGGCCATGGACATCCAGGCATCGGTAAAGCGCCAGCCGAGCGACGGATCCTTCTTGCCGTAATCCATGTTGCCCCAGACCGTCTGGCCGTCGATCTCGCGCCCGGTGAAGAACTTGGCGATGTCCTCATAGGCGGACCAGTTCACGGGGACGCCCAGCTCGTAGCCATATTCCTCGCGGAAGGCGGCCATGATCTCGGGATCGGTGAACCAGTCGTGGCGGAACCAGTAGAGGTTGGCGAATTGCTGGACCGGCAGCTGGTAGAGCTTGTCGTCCGGGCCGGTGGCCGAGGCCAGGCCGATGAAGTCGTCCAGATCCAGGTTCGGGTTCGTGAAATCCGCGCCTTCGCCGGCGATCCAGTCGGTGATGTTGCGGACCTGCTGATAGCGCCAATGCGTGCCGATCAGGTCCGCATCGTTGATATACATGTCATAGACGTTCTCGCCGGTCTGCATTTGCGTCTGCAGCTTCTCGACGACGTCGCCCTCGCCGATCAGGTCGTGGGTGACCTGAATGCCGGTGATGGCGGTGAAGGCCGGCGCCAGGACGCGGGCCTCGTATTCGTGGGTGGTGATCGTTTCCGACACCACGTTGATCGACATGCCGCGCAGAGGCTCGGCCGCGTCGATGAACCACTGCATCTCGGCTTCCTGCTCCTCGCGGGTCAGGACCGACATGTCGCCGATCTCGGAATCGAGGAACGCGCGCGCGGCCTCGATATCGGCGAAGGCGGGGCCGGTCAGAGCCAGCAGGACCGCCGTGGTGGACATCAGCTTCAGGTTCATCTTTCCCTCCCTGTGAACCGTCGAGGTCAGTCTTGTCGGATGGCCGGGCCCCTCACGCCCGGCCATCCCAACCTTGTCACACCCACCGGAATACGGCGGCGGCGTAGACAAGGCAGATCAGCAGCGCCCAGGGCTGCATCGCCGCCCCCATCACCCCCAGCCAGGCGAGGTTGATGAAGGCAGAGCCCAGAAGCGTGATGAACAGTCGGTCGCCCCGCGTCGTCTCGATCCCCAGCACGCCGCGACGGGGCGTTTCGGGGAAGCGGATCGCCAGCACCGTGAAGGTGACCAGCAGCAGGGCGATGATGATGAAGAAGATCGCGGTGGGTTGGGTCCATGCCATCCAGGACATAGCGGGCCTCCGTTACACGCGGCCCAGGGCAAAGCCCTTGGCGATGTAGTTGCGGACGAAATAGATCACCAGCGCGCCCGGAACGATGGTCAGCACCCCGGCCGCGGCCAGAACGCCCCAGTCGATCCCTGATGCGCCCACGGTGCGTGTCATCGTGGCGGCGATGGGCTTGGCGTTCACGCTGGTCAGCGTGCGCGACAGCAGCAGCTCCACCCACGAGAACATGAAGCAGAAGAACGCCGCCACCCCGATCCCGGACGAGATCAGCGGCATGAAGATCTTCACGAAGAAGCGCGGGAAGCTGTAGCCGTCGATATAGGCGGTCTCGTCGATCTCTTTCGGGACGCCGCGCATGAAGCCTTCCAGGATCCAGACCGCCAGCGGCACGTTGAAGAGGCAATGCGCCAGCGCCACCGCGATATGCGTGTCGAACAGGCTGACCGAGGAATAGAGCTGGAAGAAGGGCAGCGCAAAGACGGCGGGCGGCGCCATGCGGTTCGTCAAGAGCCAGAAGAACAGGTGCTTGTCGCCCATGAAGTGATAGCGGCTGAAGGCATAGGCCGCAGGCAGGGCCACCGCGACCGAGATCACCGTGTTCATCACCACGTAGATCAGGCTGTTCACATAGCCCATATACCAGCTGGGGTCGGTCAGGATCGTGACATAGTTCTGAAAGGTCAGGTTCTGCGGCCACAGGCTGAACGTGCCGGTGATCTCGGCATTGGTTTTCAGGCTCATGTTCAAGAGCCAGTAGATCGGCAGCATCAGGAACAGCAGGTAGAGCCCCATGATGATGACGCTGCCCTTGACGCGCGGCAGGGCGCGGCTGCGGCTGCGGGGCGTGGCGGCGGCGGTTGCGGTCAGGTCGGCCATGGCGTCACCCCCTTTTGTCCAGATTGGTCATCACGGTGTAGAACACCCACGAAATCAGCAGGATGACCAGGAAATACATCAGCGAGAATGCGGCGGCGGGACCGAGGTCGAACTGGCCGAGCGCCATCTTCACCAGGTCGATCGACAGGAAGGTGGTGGCATTGCCCGGCCCGCCCCCTGTCACGACGAAGGGCTCGGTGTAGATCATGAAGCTGTCCATGAAGCGCAACAGGACCGCGATCATCAGCACGCCGGCCATCTTGGGCAGCTCGATATAGCGGAACACCTTCCAGCGGCTGGCCTGGTCGATCTTGGCGGCCTGGTAATAGGCGTCGGGGATGGATTGCAGCCCGGCATAGGCCAGCAGCGCCACAAGCGAGGTCCAGTGCCAGACATCCATCACGATCACCGTGGCCCAGGCATGGGCGGGGTTCTGCGTGTAGTTGTAGCTGATGCCCAGGCTGTTCAGCGTATAGCCCAGAAGCCCGATATCGACGCGGCCGAAGATCTGCCAGATCGTGCCGACCACGTTCCACGGAATCAGAAGCGGCAGCGACATCAGCACCAGCACCACGCTGGCCCAGACGCCTCGCTTGGGCATGTTCAGCGCGACGAGGACGCCTAGCGGGATCTCGATCGCCAGGATGATCCCGGAAAAGGCCAGCTGGCGCCACAGGGCGTTCCACATCCGGTCGGATGCCAGCAGCTCCTCGAACCAGCCGAGACCGTGCCAGAAGAAGACGTTGTTGCCGAACGTGTCCTGAAAGGCGTAGTTGACCACCGTCATCAGCGGGATCACCGCCGAGAACGCGACCAGCACCAGAACCGGCAGAACAAGGAACCAGGCCTTGTGGTTGACGGTCTTTTCCATGTTTTCCCCCTCCCCTCTGGTGCGCGTCAGGCGGCTGCCACGCGCCAGTCGTCGGCGTAGATGTTGACCCGCAGAGGATCGATCGCCACGCGCCCCATGTCGGGGGTGACGGCCTGATCCTCGGCGGCGATGATGTTGATGTCGTGACCGGCCAGATCGGCGCGGATGATGCGGTGGCGGCCGACATCCTCGATCCGGTGGATGGTGACGGGCAAGCCCTCGTCTGCGGTCAGGCGCAGATGTTCGGGGCGTATGCCCAGCTGCACCTTGCCCGACAGGCCGCGATAATCGCCCGCCAGCGCCGTGACGCCGCCCGGAATCCGCGCCTCGCGTCCCGATACTTCGGCCGGCAGCAGGTTCATCCCCGGCGAGCCGATGAAATAGCCCACAAAGGTGTGCTCGGGCCGGTCGAACAATTCCTCGGGCGTGCCGATCTGCACGACGCGGCCGTCATACATGACCACGACCTTGTCGGCGAAGGTCAGGGCTTCGGTCTGGTCATGGGTGACGTAGATCATCGTATGGCCGAAATCGTGGTGCAGTTTCTTCAGCTGCGTGCGCAATTCCCACTTCATGTGCGGGTCGATCACGGTCAGCGGCTCGTCGAAGAGAAGCGCGTTCACATCCTTGCGGACCATGCCGCGGCCAAGGCTGATCTTTTGCTTGGCATCCGCCGTCAGCCCGCGGGCCTTGCGGTCCAGCATGTGTTCCATGCCGATCATACGGGCGATCTCGTTCACGCGCTCGGCGACGTAGCTTTCCGGGCGGCCGCGATTGCGCAGCGGAAAGGCCAGGTTGTCGCGCACGGTCATCGTGTCGTAGACGACCGGGAACTGGAACACCTGCGCGATGTTGCGTTCCGCCGTGGGCGCGTGGGTCACGTCCACGCCGTCGAACAGGATGCGCCCCTGCGACGGCACCAGAAGCCCCGAGATGATGTTCAGCAGCGTCGATTTCCCGCAGCCGCTGGACCCCAGCAGCGCATAGGCGGCGCCGTCCTCCCAGTCGTGGTTCAGCTCTTTCAGCGCGAAATCATCGGGGCCCTTGGGCTGGGGCAGGTAGGAATGGGCAAGGTTGTCCAGCGTGATCTTGGCCATCGTCCGAACCTCTCAGGCTGCAAGGGCATAGGGCGCGGGGGTGACCAGGCGGCCATCCTCGGCGAAGACATAGATGTGGCGCGGCTCCAGCCAGACCGGCAGGGCGGCGTCCAGCGCCAGATCGTGGACGCCGTGGATCAGCCCCACCCACCGCGCGCCGTGATGGTCCAGGTGGATGAAGGTCTCGGACCCGGTCAGTTCGGTCACGACCAGCCGCGTGTCGAAGCGGATCGCATCGGCCGAGGGCTGGTGCAGATGCAGGTGGTTGGGCCGGAAACCCGCCAGATAGGTGCCGTCGGGCAGCCCCGCCAGCGCACCGGCAGGCGCGTGGCTGTCGCCATAGGACATGCGCCCCTGCGCCAGTCGCACCGGAAGGAAGTTCATCGGCGGATCGCTGAAGACGCGCGCCGTCGTCGCGTCGACCGGCTGGCGATAGACCTGCGGTGTCGGGCCGAATTGCGTCACGCGGCCCTCCCACAGGGTCGCGGTATTGCCGCCCAGCAGCAGCGCCTCTTCGGGTTCGGTCGTCGCGTAGACGAAGATCGCGCCCGATGCCTCGAAGATGCGGGGGATCTCGACGCGCAGTTCCTCGCGCAGCTTGTAGTCGAGGTTGGCCAAGGGTTCGTCCAGCAGGACCAGACCGGCATTCTTGACCAGCGCGCGGGCCAGCGCGCAGCGCTGCTGCTGGCCGCCCGACAATTCCAGCGGCTTGCGCGTCAGCATCGGCGTCAGGCGCATCAGCTCGGCGGCCTCATGCACGCGGCGGTCGATCTCGGGGCGCGAGACCCCCATCAGCCGCAGGGGCGAAGCGATGTTCTCGTAGACCGTCATCGCCGGATAGTTGACGAATTGCTGGTAGACCATCGCCACCTGACGGTCCTGAACGCGCATCCCGGTCACGTCCCGGCCCTGCCAGATCACGCGCCCCTGCGCGGGGCGATCCAGCCCCGCCATCAGCCGCATCAACGAGGTCTTGCCCGAGAGCGTCGGCCCCAGCAGCACGTTCATCGTGCCTTTCTCAAGGCGCAGGTCGGTGGGGTGGATGTGAACCTGCCCCTCGACGACCTTGCTGACGCCCTTCAATTCCAAAGTCATGTCATTCCCCCTCCCCTTGACTGCCGCCCTATTCGGCGGCAGCCGATGCGCCGCCCCGGCGGGCGCGCATCCAGTCGTTCAGTGCGTCGATCTGGTCCTGCGTCATCCGCAGTCCCAGCTTGCTGCGGCGCCAGACGATGTCCTCGGCGCTGCGGGCATATTCGCGCTCCATCAGCCAGATCACCTCGGCCTCGGTCAGGGTCGCGCCGAAATCGCGGCCCAGATCGGCGGCATCCCGGGCGCCGTTCAGCACAAGCTTGGCCTCGCTGCCATAGGCGCGAACAAGGCGCAGCGCCCAAGGCGCGCTGAGAAACGGATGCGCGCCCCGCAGGTCGCAGACCAGCCGGCCCACCGCATCGACCGGGAAATCTCCGCCCGGCAGGGGCGCGCCCTTGGTCCATGCGCCGGGCAGGCCCGGAAAGAAGGGCGCGATCTTCTGCAGCGCGGATTCCGCAAGGCGGCGATAGGTGGTGATCTTGCCGCCGAACACGTTCAGCACCGGCGCGCCGCCATTCTGGTCCACCTTCAGCGTGTAGTCGCGCGTCGCCGCCGTCGCGCTTTGCGCCCCGTCATCGTAAAGCGGACGCACGCCGGAATAGGACCAGACGACATCCTCGGGCCCAAGCTGGCGCGTGAAATACTGATTGGCGAAGGCCAGCAGGTAATCGCGCTCCTCGGGCGTGCATTCGGGCTTGCGCGAGGGGTCGTCATGTTCGGCATCGGTCGTGCCGATCAGGGTGAAGTCTGTCTCGTAGGGGATGGCGAAGATGATCCGCCCATCGGTCCCCTGGAAGAAATAGCACTTGTCGTGATCGTAAAGCCGGCGCGTCACGATATGGCTGCCGCGCACCAGGCGCACGCCCTCGGTCGAGTTCAGGCGGATCTTGGTCTGGATGATCTCTCCGACCCAGGGGCCGCCGGCATTGACCAGCATCTTCGCCAGATGCTGCCGCGTCTCGCCGGTTTCGCTATCTTGCGTCGTGACGCGCCAGTGTTCGTTTTCACGCTCGGCCGAGAGGACGCGGGTGCGGGTCAGGATCCGGGCGCCGCGCGCCTCGGCGTCGCGGGCATTCAGCACGACCAGCCGGGAATCCTCGACCCAGCAATCGGAATATTCAAAGGCGCGCTCGAATCGCGCCTGCAGGGGGGCACCTTCGGGCGTGCCGGGCAGCGACAGGGTCGCGGTGCCGGGCAGAATCTTGCGGCCGCCGAGATTGTCGTAGAGGAACAGGCCCAGCCGGATCAGCCAAGCCGGGCGCCGCCCGCGCATCCACGGCATGACCACGCCCAGCAGCTTGGAGGTGGGCGTGTCGGATTCGAACCGCATCTCAGGGTGATAGGGCAGGACGAAGCGCATCGGCCAGCTGATATGCGGCATCGCGCGCAGCAGCACCTCGCGTTCGATCAGTGCCTCGCGGACCAGCCGGAACTCGAAATACTCCAGATAGCGCAGGCCGCCGTGAAACAGCTTGGTCGAGCCCGACGAGGTCGCCTGCGCCAGATCGCCCATCTCGGCCAGGGTGACGGACAGGCCGCGCCCCGCCGCGTCACGGGCAATCCCGCAGCCATTGATGCCACCGCCGATCACGAAGAGATCGGTCATGTCCTGGGTGCTGCCTGCCGTCATGCCAGCCTCGTCGTCTTGCGCTTCCGAGGGGATCATGGCGCAGGACGCGCAGAAAGGAAAGAACTTTGTTTTCTTTTTTGTTCGTGCATGAAAGTGCTGACAAGGCTGGGATTTTCGGACTTTCCGCGCTGCAGAACCGATTTTCACGTTGTGCAAAGGGCATAGCAGGCGAGGCCGGATGTTCGTTCTGGAAAAATACGAAAAACTTGCGCGGACGAATCGAACATGGCAATTCTGGTCAACCTGACCGGAGCGCGCATGTCCCAATCCTTTCGCCAGCCCGAAATCCTGGAAATCGCCCGCCGCGACGGCAAGGTGACGGTCGACGCGCTTGCGGCGCATTTCGGCGTGACTTTGCAGACGATCCGCCGCGACCTGACCGAACTGGCCGAGGCCGGGCGGCTGGAACGGGTGCATGGCGGCGCGATCCTGCCCTCGGGGGTCAGCAATATCGGCTACGAGGAACGCCGCGCCCTGAACCAGGAGGCAAAGACCGCCATCGCGCGGGCCTGCGCCGCCGAGGTGCCCGAGAACATCTCGCTGTTCCTGAACATCGGCACCAGCACCGAGGCCGTTGCCCGTGAATTGCTGGGCCATCGCAACATGCTGGTCGTCACGAACAACATGAACGTCGCCAATATCCTGGCCGCCAATCCCGATTGCGAGGTGATCGTCACGGGCGGCAACCTGCGCCGGTCGGATGGCGGGCTGGTCGGCACCCTCGCGGCCGAGACGATCCGGCAGTTCAAGTTCGATCTGGCGGTGATCGGCTGCTCGGCGCTGGACCGCGACGGCGATCTGCTGGATTTCGACATTCAGGAGGTCGGCGTCAGCCAGACCATCCTGCGCCAGTCGCGCCGCACGTTTCTGGCGGTGGATCATTCCAAGCTGAAGCGCAGCGCACCCGCCCGGATCGCATCGCTGGCCGAGCTGGATTGCGTCTTCACCGACCGCCCGCTGCCGCCGGAACTGACGCGGCTGTGCCAGGTCTGGGATACGCGCGTGGTCGCGGCGCAGGGCTGAGCACAGGCACCGGGGGCGCTTGCCCCCGATGCCCAGGGTCGCGAACGGGTCAGCCTGCCAGAAGGGCCGCGTTGCCGCCCGCTGCGGTCGTGTCCACGCACAGATGCCGTTCATGCAGCACATGCGCCTGATCGGGCATCGCGGTCAGCAGCGGAACCAGCGGACCCTGACGCTGCGCCAAAGCCTTGGCCATGTCGCGGGCCGTCGCCTCGTCGCCCCACCACAGAACCGCCGAGAGGCCCGGCAGATCCACCAGCGCATCCGGCGAAAGCGTGCCTTGGGCGGTGACGGCCTCGGCCCCCAGGGCGCGGACGGCCCGGGCCTGAGCCTCGGCACTTTCGGCCCCCGGACCAAGGCAGAGCACCGGCGGGCGGGGCGTCAGGGTCAGGCGGTTCAGCTCTCCGGTCGGGCCGGGCATCAGGGTTTCCGAGACGCTGCGCGCGGGCGCGTGCCCCAGCAGGCCTGCAAGGCGGGCCGGATCGTCGCGGGTCGTCCACTCGCTGCCCCCTTCAGGGCGTTCGGGCGCGAAGAAGCGCGGCAGATAGAGCGGGCCGCCCGCCTTGGGGCCGGTGCCCGAAAGCCCCTCACCGCCGAAGGGCTGGCTGCCGACCGTCGCGCCGACCTGGTTGCGGTTGACATAGAGATTGCCGGCATGAACCGCGTCGGCAACCTCTTGCACGCGGCTGTCGATGCGGCTGTGCAGGCCAAAGGTCAGGCCGTAGCCGCGCGCATTGATCGCCTGGATCACCTTGGGCAGGTCGGCGGCGCGGAAGGTCGCGACGTGCAGGACGGGTCCAAAGATCTCGCGTTCCAGATCCTCGATCCCGGTGACGCGGATCAGGGTCGGCGGGACGAAGCACCCGTGCTGCGGTGCGGCGCGCTGGTGCAGGATGCGGGCGCGCTGCGCCTCGATCCAGTCAAGGATGCCCTGCCGCGCCTCGGGGTCGATGACCGGGCCGACATCGGTCGAGAGATGCCAGGGATCGCCCACGGTCAGTTCATCCATCGCACCCCGGATCATCGCGATGACGTGGTCGGCGATGTCCTCCTGCACGTAAAGGCAGCGCAGGGCCGAGCAACGCTGACCCGCCGAGCGGAAGCTGGAGGCGATGATGTCGCGCACCGCCTGTTCGGGCAGGGCGGTGCTGTCCACGATCATCGCGTTCAGCCCGCCGGTTTCCGCGATCAGCGGCGTGCCGGGAACCATGTGCTGCGCCATGCTGTCGGCGATGCGGCGGGCGATCTCGGTCGAGCCGGTGAAGACCACGCCGTCGATGCGCGGATCGCGGGTCAGCGCCGCGCCGACCGTGGCGCCGTCGCCCGGCAGCAATTGCAGCGCCGAGGCCGGGACGCCCGCCTTGTGCAGCAGGCGCACGGCGAAGGCGGCGATCAGGGGCGTCTGTTCGGCGGGCTTGGCCAGGACCGCGTTCCCGGCCATCAGCGCGGCCGCGATCTGGCCGGTGAAGATGGCCAGCGGAAAGTTCCATGGGCTGATCGCGGTGATGATGCCGCGCGGCGCGTCACTGCGGGCCTCGCCCTGCTGGGCGTAGTAGCGCAGGAAATCCACCGCCTCGCGCAGTTCGGCCACGGCGTCGTTCAGGGTCTTGCCCGCCTCGCGGGCGAGGATGGCGAAGATCGGGCCGAACTGGGCTTCGTAAAGGTCAGCGGCGTGGCGCAGGACCTGCGCGCGTTCGGCGGCGGGTGCATCCCAGGTCCGGGCATCCTCGATGGCGCGGGTGACGGTCTCGGCATCGGCCTCGGTCACATGGGCCAGAACCTCGCCATTGGCGGGGTTCACGACCGGCTGGCGCGGGCCGGTGGCCGGGCGCATTGTGATCGGGGCGGCGTCGTCCAGCGCGACCTGGCGGCCGGCGTCGATGCGGGCCAGCACGTCGTCGGCATTCAGGTCGAAGCCCTGCGCGTTGACGCGCCCTTCGCCATAGATCGCGGCGGGGGCCTTCAGCGCCTGCGGGGCGCGGGCGGTGGGCAGCGCGTCAAAGGGGTCGCGGGCGATGTCCTCGGGGGCGACATCCTCATCCACGATCTGGTTGACGAAGCTGGAATTCGCGCCGTTCTCCAGCAGGCGGCGCACCAGATAGGCCAGCAGATCGCGATGCGCGCCGACCGGGGCATAGATGCGGCAGCGCGTGCCGTGATCGGTCAGCACGATGTCGTGCAGCCGTTCGCCCATGCCGTGCAGGCGCTGGAATTCGAAATCCACGCCCTTGGCCATGTCGAGGATCGCGGCGACGGAATGGGCGTTGTGGGTGGCGAATTGCGGATAGATGCGGTCGGCATGGGCGATCAGCTTCTTCGCGCAGGCGATGTAGCTGACATCGGTTGCCGTCTTCGAGGTGAAAAGCGGGAAGTCGGGATGGCCCTCGACTTGGGCGCGCTTCATCTCGGTATCCCAATAGGCACCCTTGACCAGACGAACCATGATGCGGCGGTCCAGACGCACGGCCAGCGCGTGCAACCAGTTGATCACCGCGCCCGCACGCTTGCCATAGGCCTGCACGACCACGCCGAACCCGTCCCAGCCCGCCAGTTCGGGATCGGACAGCGCGGCCTCGATCACCTTCATCGACAGGGACAGGCGGTCCTGTTCCTCGGCGTCGATGTTCATGCCCATATCGGCGGCGCGGGCCGCGCGGGCCAGATCGCGCACCACGGGGACCAGTTCGGCCATGACGCGGGCCTCTTGCGCGACCTCGTAGCGGGGATGCAGCGCCGACAGCTTGATCGAGATGCCGGGATTGGCGCGCACATCGCCCTTGTCGCAGGACTTCGCGATGGCCGCGATCGCGTCGGCATAGGACCGGGCGTAGCGGTCGGCATCCTCGCGCGTCATCGCGGCCTCGCCCAGCATGTCGTAGCTGTAGCTGTAGCCCTTGGCCTCCAGCGTGCGGGCGCGCGACAGGGCGTCGGTGATGGTCTGGCCCAGCACGAACTGGCGGCCCATCTCGCGCATGGCGCGCTGCATGGCGGCGCGGATCACCGGCTCGCCCAGACGGCGGATCGCGCCGCGCAGCGTGCCCGCGATGCCCGGTTGCGGATCGTCCAGCACGCGCCCCGTCAGCATCAGCGCCCAAGTCGAGGCGTTCACCAGGCTGGAGGCGCTTTCGCCCAGATGCCTGCCCCAATCCGAGGGCGCTATCTTGTCCTCGATCAGCGCGTCGATGGTCATGCGGTCGGGCACGCGCAGCATCGCCTCGGCCAGACACATCAGCGCGACGCCCTCGCGGGTGGACAGGCCGTATTCCGCCAGCATGTGCTCCATCATCGTCGGCCGCGACTGCGCGCGGATGCGGCGGACCAGATCGGCGGCATTGGCGCTGATGCGCGCGCGGGCCTCGGCGGACAGTGCGGCCTCGGCCACCAGCCGGTCGAGGATCGTGGGCTCGGGGGCGAACTTGGCGGCGGATTCAAGGGCTTTCAGGTCGGTCATGGCGCGGCTCCGGGATGATGGCGCCATGATACGGCAGCAGCCATGGTCCTTGTGACCAAAACCGGGCTATTCTGTAGCCCGATGGACCATCGCCAAGAGGAATTCGCGATGAACGAGCTTCTGGACCCGATCAACCGCCGCATCCTGTCGGAACTGGTGGCCAACGCGCGAATCCCGATCACGGAACTGGCGCGCAAGGTCGGCCTGTCAAAGACCCCCGTCGCAGGCCGCATCCGCGCGCTGGAGGAGGCGGGGCTGATCACCGGCTACCGGGCGATGCTGTCGCCGCTGAAGCTGGGGCTGACCCATGTGACCTATGTGGAGCTGCGCCTGTCCGACACGCGCCAAAAAGCGCTGGAGGCCTTCAACGCCGCCGTCCGCGCCATCGAGGCGGTCGAGGAATGCTACATGATCGCCGGCGGCTTCGACTATCTGCTCAAGGTGCGGTCGCGCGACATGGCCGATTACCGCCGCATCATGGCCGAACAGATCTCGGCCCTGCCCCATGTCACCGCCACATCAAGCTATGTCGCGATGGAGGCGGTTGTGGAACAGGGCTGGACCGGGGCCGAGGGTTAATCCTCGAAGCCAAAGGCGATGTAGTCGCGCAGATAGGCCTGTTTCGCGGCCTGAAGCAGAGGCTTCTGGCGCAGGAAGTCGGGCATCGGCTCGGGCTTGAAGTGCTGCAGCCTGGGATTGCGGATGCCGGCCGTGTCGATCAGCGCGGGCAGGTCGTCGGTCAGCCGATCCTCGCGCAGGATCATGTCGGGCGAGACGAAGCGCGCGAAGCCCGCAACCACCTCGGACTGGCTGGCCCAATAGGGGCTGGTCGGCAGCGTCGTCTGGGCGTTCAGGTTGCGGCGCAGGAAGTCCAGGAACGCCTCGAACAATTCCAGCCGCCTGTCCTGCGACAGGCCCGGCAGGTCGCCATCGGCGGGCAGGGCGACGCGCTGGACATCGCGCATCGCCTGCCGGATCTCGGCCGGAGCCTCGGTCAGCAGGTTGTCAAAAGCCGACCAAGCGCGAAACAGCGGGTGGCGCAGGACGGTGAAGCTGCGATGGCCGGGATGCTTGCGCTTCCATTGGCGCAAGGTCGTCTGGGTAAAGCCGGATTGCAGGTCGTCCAGACGGGCCAGCCAGTCGGCCACGCCCTGCGGTCCGCCCTTGATCGGCATGTGCAGCAGCCCGCGCCCCGATTCCACCGCGATGAAGCCGGGCACCGAGGGGCCGCGGCGCGGTTCGAAATTCGGCACGCGGCGCAGCATGAACGGGTCCATCTGCTGAAGGTCGTCCTGCATCTCGTCGAAATTGCGGACCTTGTCGGCCAGTTCGCGCGGGTTCTGCGGCACCTGATCGCGCGCCGGTTCGACCCGCGCCACATCGGTGCGGCCCATCCAGTGGACAAGGCCGGTCATCACCTCGGCGTCGCGCAGATCCTCGTATCCCAGCCAGAAGGCCGACTGCCCCGAGACCTGCAACCGGTGCAGGACGCGGCGCTGGAACCGCTCGATCGCGGTCAGCATCTCGCGGAATTCGGTGCCGTCATAGGTGATGGCGGCCGGGATCGGGGTCTCGGTCTCGTTCAGCTTCCACTGGTTGGTTTCCCAGGCCAGCCGGGTCGAGACATAGCTGTCCAGCGGGTTGCGGGTCAGCACGATCTTGGCGCAGCTCCGGTCCTCGATGATGCGGTCGAAGACGCGGGGATCGTGGTCGTGGAAATAGCGGAAGCCGGGCAGATGGCCGGGCCGCTCCATCAGCTTGCGATAAAGGACCATCGGGTCCGCCTCGCGCTGTTCGCGGGTGATGCCCTGCAATTCGTCCTTGTCGGGCCAGCCCATCATGTAGGGGTTGAACGCCTCGCCGAAGCAGGTGACGCCCTTGATGGCGTTCAGCGTCGCCTCGAGCAGGTTCGAGCCGGTGCGCATCTCGGCGAAGATCACGAAGGATCGGAAGGCTTCGGTCATTCTGCGGCCGTCCTTTCGGTCAGGCTTTGTTCGGGAAGCTCCAGCCCCTCGCCCGTCAGGCGGGGACGCAGGCCGGAATTGCGAAGCTGGCGCAGCAGGGCGGGCAGGCCCGCGGTGTTGCGCATCCGGGGCATGTCCGCGGCGGGGTGGACCGGCACCTGAAGCTGTTGCAGCGCCGCCCCCAGGATCGCCTGCGGGCGGGCCATGAAGTCGTTCAGCTCGTGGATCTGCACGCGCGCCTTCACCCAGACCGAGTTCAGCACCTCGAGCTGCTTCAGTTCGGCCCGCTGAAGCTGAGCGCTGATCCGGCGGATGTCGTCAAAGGGCATGTCGCAATCCAGAAGCGGCAGCATCCACGCCCCCGTCACCACATGGAATTGCGCATTGGGATCGGTCGCCATGAACCAGTTCAGTTTCTGGTTGTCGCGCGGGCTGAACTGGAAGACCTGCATCCGGTTCGTCACCCGGATCAGCGCGGTCAGGAAACCCTGCGGATCGCGGTCGCGGATCTGCGGAATGGACGAGATCGCGCCCGGCCCGACCTGCGGCCGGCCCGCGAATTCGACCATTTCGGGGCCCAGCAGGTGGCCGTGGACATCGGCCTCGACATGGGCGGCAAGCCAGGTCTCGAATTCCGGAAAGATGTCGCTGAAGCCCTGAAAGATCGCATAAGGCGCCGAGGTCTTGCCGTTCTCGCAATCCTTGCGTGGAAAGCGGCTCTGCATGTAGAGGCCGGGCCGCCCCAGAAGCCTGCGCCGCACAGTGCGGTTGATCAGGCGCTCGAAATGCTGAGGCTGGGGCGGGGCCGGATCGACCTGCGGTTCGGCCGCCAGCGGAAAGCGCGTCATCAGCCCGGTCGAGCCCTTCCAGACCTTGCGCGCCACGAAGCAGCGCGATTCCTCGAGCAGCAGCATGTGGTCGTCGTAAAGCTGATAGGGCTTGCCCTCGTGGTCGAACTTGGCCAGCGTCAGCGACTGGCTTTCGATGCGGATCGCATGCCGCCGGGCCAGCGTCTGGAAATAGCTTTCGTCGGGAATCCAGGTCAGCCGGAAATAGCGGTCGAATTCGGTCCGGCGCGGGTCCTCAAGGATCGCGCGCAGGGTCGCGGTGGTCAGGCACCACCATTGCGAGCCCAGATGCGGGGTGATCCCCTTCGGGATGCGCCGCCGGAAGCCCAGACGCCGCTGCAGGTTCACCAGCCGGTCGAACAGCCAGCGCCGCCGCCGCCAATCCAGCGGATAGAACAGGGTGAAGCGTTCCTCGTTCAACCCGCCCACCGTCCAGCCGACATCCAGCGCATTGACCGATTCGATGTGGTCGCGCTGCGGGTCCTCGGCCAGATAGGCGATCAGGTCGCGGATCGGTCGCAGCGGCAGGCAGGACCCCGAGGCCAGGTAGACATGGGTCAGGTCGGGATGCGCGGCCAGCAGCGCCTCGGCGGCCTCTTGCGTGGCGCGCACCAGGCTGAAGCGGCCCCAGTCGCAGGGATGGCGGCGTGAAAAGACCACCTGCGGCAGGTCGGCCAAAGCCGCGCGCATTCCGCGCATCGCCTTGGGCGTGGCCTTGGCATCGACATGGATCGCGATGCGGGCCCCGCCCTCGACCCAGATGCGCGCCATGCGGGCGGCCATGTCCAGATCGGAATGGCACAGCATCACCACGCCAAGGCGGACCGGGGCGTTGGCGGGCGCGATCATGCCCAGTTCCCCCGCGAGATCAGGCCCAGATCCTCGAGCTGCCGCCAGCCCGTATATTCGCGCGACTCGCTGCACCACAGATCGGTGCCGCGCCCGCGCAGGCCCGCGTGATAGGCCTTGTATTCGCGGCTGTTGGCGTAGTGCTGGCCGCGATCCAGTTCCTCGGCGGACTTGTCGGCGAACAGCGACAGGAACTTGGCGTGCAGCAGGCAGCCCGAGGCCTGTTCGCCGCCATCCTCGTCATAGACAAGGTTCAGGCTGCGCGGCAGCAGCATGTGGGTCGAACTGACATAGGCATAGCGCCAATACCATTTCACCAGCGGGATCTTGTTCAGCGCCGGGCCGGCCAGCGGGTCTTCGGTGAAGAAGGCGCGCGTCCGGGGTCCCCCCTGGATCCACAGATTGCCGTAATAGGCGTTCTTGCTGATCGTGTAGTTGGCGGGGTCGAACCAGCGTGCGATCGCAAAGGGATTGGTGCCCTCGGTATAGGGCTGCTCCTCGATCTGGCCCTTGGGATACATGTCCAGAAGCATCGCCGGAAAGGACCGCCGCCCCGAACTGTCCAGCCAGCTTGTCAGCGCCCCAAGCGGGCGGTTGTCGCAATGGGGGTAGACGAAGAACTCGTCGGGATCGACCGTCAGGCACCAATGGCCGTTGCCATGGCGCATCAGCAGCCAGTTGATCCAGTCCATGCCAAAGCGCGACTTCTTGTAGCCGGACTTGGTCCACCAGACCGAGACGTCGGGCTGTTCGCTCAGATAGGCGCCGCTGCCGTCATCGCTGTCATTGTTGACGAACAGGAAATGGTTGACGCCCAGCTTGCGATAGTAATCCAGAAAATAGGGCAGCCGCGCCTTTTCGTTGCGCAGCGTGACGAAGGCCAGGATGTCGCCCTTGCGGATGCGCCCGGTCCGATCCACCACCGGTTTGAGCGCGCGCCGGCGATTGAACGCCCGAGCGACAAGATATTGTCGCTCTGACCGCCGTTTCAGACGATCTGCAAGGGATAAGGCCCGCGAACGAAACATCAGACCCTGCGCTAGACAGCGGCGGAACGGTTGAAACTCATGCCTCTAGCAATGTTCGGCACCGGCATTCTTGGCAAGCCCTAATCGCCGACATCTTGATCGGTTGCACCGGGCCAGTTGCCTTGACCCATCAGCCCCAGCTCGACCAGTTGTCGCCAGTCGTGGAACCGGACCGAATCCGGGCCGTGCAGGACCGGCCTTTCGGTCAGGCTGCCATGATAGGCGCGATAGGGCGCCGGATCGACGAAATGCTCGGCCCGGTGCAGTTCCTCGGCGGATTTCTCGACGATCTCGGGCAGGAACTTGCTGTGCAGCAGCACGCCCGACAGGCGCGGATCGCCCGGCCCGTCCCAGAGCAGGTTCAGCCGTGGCGGCAGCATGGAATGGGTCGAGTTGAAATAGGCCATGCCCCGCCGCCAGCGGATCAGCGGCAGCTTGTTCAGCGTGGGCGCGCGTTCGGGGCGGTCGGCAAAGAAGACCCGGTCACGGACCCCGCCCTGAACCCACAGATTGCGGCGCGGCAGGATGCGCCTGCTGCGATGCGGCCCGGCATCGAACCAGGGCAGGCGTGCGGTCAGCGGGGCGTCATCCGGCGCGTCGGTCGTGCCAAGCGGGCCGGTGGGGTAGAGGTCCAGCATCAGCGCGCCGATGCCCTCGATCCGCTCGGCATCCAGATGACGGGTCAGGGCGCGCAGGTTGTGGTTCTCGTATCCGGGATAGATCAGCAATTCGTCTGCATCGACGGTGACGCACCAATGCCCGTGGCCATGGCGTCCCAGCAACGCCATCGTCCAGTCCATCCCGAAGCGCGAGGCCCGGTAGCCGCCCCCGCAATGCCAGATGGACACGTCCGGCTGGCCCGAAAGATACGCGATCGAGCCGTCATCGCTGCCATTGTCCACGATCAGACAGTGATCGACGCCAAGCGCACGGTAATGGTCCAGAAAGCCGGGCAGGCGGTTGATCTCGTTCCGGATCGTCGCAAAGGCCAGGATGTCGTCCGGCCGAATCGCCGCCGTGCGGTCGGTGATGGGCCGCAGGCTTCGCCCGGCCCGCCGGGCGCGCCACAGCAGCTTGCGCCGCTTCCAGCGCAGCCGCAGGGCCCACCACAGCGCGCCGGCGGCGCCGGTCACGCCTTGTAATCGCCCGTCTGGTGCCAGCGCCAGGCGTCGGTGATCATCTGCTTCATGGTCGAGCGATCCGGGCTCCAGCCCAGTTCCGACTTGGCGCGCAGGCTGCCGCAGACCAGCTTGACCGCATCGCCGCCCCGACGCGGGCCATCGACCATCGGCACCTCGCGATTGGTGACGTGGCCCGTGGCCTCGACCACTTCGCGGACCGAGAAGCCGTCGCCTGTGCCAAGGCAGAAGACCCGGCTGCCCTTGCCCGCGCGCAGCCATTCAAGGCCCTTCACATGGGCATCGACCAGATCCATCACATGGACGTAGTCGCGGATGCAGGTGCCGTCGGGCGTGGGATAATCGGTGCCGTGGATTGTCAGCGCCGCGCGCTTGCCGTCCACCGCGTCCAGGATCAGCGGGATCAGATGCGTCTCGGGGCGGTGGAATTCGCCCACCTCGGCATCGGGATCGGCGCCCGCCACGTTGAAATAGCGGAAGATCACGTGGCGCAGGCCATGCGCGGCCTCGAAATCGACCAGCATGTCCTCGATCGCGCGCTTGCTGGCGCCATAGGCGTTCAGGGGCGCCTGCGGCGTATCCTCGTCCAGCACCTCGCCATCGCGGTCGCCATAGGTCGCGCAGGTCGAGGAGAAGACGAAATCCATGCAACCGGCCGCCACGGCCGCCTCGATCAGGTTCAGCGAGCCCGACACGTTGTTGCGCCAGTATTTCCCGGGATGAGCCATCGCCTCGCCGACCTGGCTCAGCGCCGCGAAATGCAGCACCGCGACCGGCTTCCATTCCGCAAAGGCGGCATCCAGCGCGGCGCGGTCCATCAGATCGGCCTCGACCGCCGGGCCGAAGCGGACGGCATCACGCCAGCCGGTCGAGAAATTGTCCAGCGTGACGGGCACATAGCCCGCCGCCGCCAGCGCCTTGCACGCATGCGAGCCGATATAACCGGCGCCGCCGGTCACGAGAACATGGTTGCTCATTCGATTACTCGGCTGCGCGGCGCATCGCCATCACCTGATACAGGTATTCGGCGAATTCGTCCTTGAGGTCGTCGCGTTCCAGGCCGAATGCCACGGTCGCCTGCAGGAAGCCGGCCTTCGAGCCGCAATCGAAGCGCTGGCCACGGAAGCGCAGGCCATAGACGTTGCGCCCGGCCTCGATCTCGTCGGCGATGGCATCGGTCAGCTGGATTTCGCCACCGGCGCCCTGCTTCAGCTTGTTGAGGTTCTTCATGATCGTCGGCGCAAGGATGTAGCGGCCGATCACGGCAAGGTTCGATGGCGCATCCTCGGCCTTGGGCTTCTCGACCATGCCCTTGGCGCGCACGATGGCGCCCATATCCTCGGCCACGTCCAGAACGCCGTAGGACGACACCTTGTCGGAAGCGACCTCCATCGTGGCGACCATGCTGCCGCCGGTCTCGCCATAGGCTTCGATCATCTGCTGAAGGCAGGGCGGCTCGCCCTGGATCACGTCATCGGTCAGGACGACGGCAAAAGGCTCGTCATCCGACAGAAGCCGCCGGGCGCACCACACGGCATGGCCAAGGCCAAGAGCCTTGTGCTGGCGAATATAGGCGATCGCGCCGGAATCCATATTGGTGCTGCGAAGCACGTCCAGCAGCTTGTCCTTTCCGGCCTTCTTGAGGTTCGATTCAAGCTCGTGGGCATGGTCGAAATAATCCTCGAGCGCGCCCTTGCCGCGCGAGGTGACGAAGATGAATTCCTTGATGCCGGCCGCCCGCGCCTCGTCAATGGCGTATTGGATCAGGGGCTTGTCCACCAGCGACAGGATCTCTTTCGGGATACTCTTCGTTGCGGGCAGAAATCGCGTGCCGAGTCCGGCTACGGGGAAGATGGCTTTCGTAACCTTGCGGCCCATGGAGAGATACCTCTTTCATTCCGACAAACGGCAAATGCTGCAACAGCATTATCCCGACACCAACCGAATACAACCAGAGTTTATTCGTTAGG
>NZ_JAUVVF010000018.1 GCF_030604785.1 Paracoccus sp. (in: a-proteobacteria)
CCATCGGGGAAGGCCTGCTCACCGTCTTGTCAGAGATCGAGGCGGGCGATTTCCCCTTCCGCACCGATCTGGAAGACATCCACATGAACGTGGAGGCCCGCCTGAAAGAGATCATCGGCGAACCTGCGGGCCGGCTGCATACGGGCCGGTCGAGGAACGATCAGGTGGCGACGGATTTCCGCCTGTGGGTGCGCGATCAATGCGATGCCGCCATCCAGGGGCTGGGCGCGCTGATCCGCGCCGCCCTGTCGCAGGCCGAGGCCGGGGCCGATTGGGTCATGCCGGGCTTCACGCATCTGCAGACCGCGCAGCCTGTGACCTGGGGCCATCACATGATGGCCTATGTCGAGATGTTCGGCCGCGATCTGTCGCGGTTTGAGGACGCCCGCAAACGGATGAACGAATCGCCTCTGGGCGCGGCGGCGCTGGCCGGGACGGGCTATCCGATCGACCGCGAGATGACCGCGCGCGAGCTGGGCTTCGACCGGCCGATGGCGAACAGCCTCGATGCGGTCAGCGATCGGGACTTCGCGCTGGAATTCCTGTCGGTAGCCAGCATCTGCGCCGTCCATCTGTCGCGGCTGGCCGAAGAGCTGGTGATCTGGTCGTCGGCGCAGTTCCGGTTCGTCTCGATGTCGGACAAGTGGTCCACCGGCTCGTCCATCATGCCGCAAAAGCGCAATCCCGACGCGGCCGAGCTGATCCGGGCCAAGATCGGGCGCATCCTGGGGGCGACGGTGGCGCTGTTCACCGTGATGAAGGGCCTGCCGCTAGCCTATTCCAAGGACATGCAGGAGGACAAGGAACAGGCCTTCGACGCCGCCGACAGCCTGATGCTGGCGCTGGCGGCGATGGCCGGGATGCTCTCCGACCTGACCGCCAACCGCGAGAAGCTGGAGGCGGCGGCGTCCAGCGGCTTTTCCACCGCGACCGATCTGGCCGATTGGCTGGTACGCGAACTGGGCCTGCCCTTCCGCGACGCCCATCACGTCACCGGCAGCCTTGTCGCGCTGGCCGAGGGGCGCGGCGTCGATCTGCCTGACCTGACGCTGGACGAAATGCAATCGGTCCATGCGGGCATCACGCAGGACGTGTTTTCCGTGCTGGGCGTGCACAATTCGGTCGCGTCGCGGCAAAGCTATGGCGGCACGGCGCCCGATCAGGTCCGCGCCCAGATCACCCGCTGGAAGGAGAAACTGGCATGAAGACCCCGACCCTTGCCCTGATCGCGGCGCTGTTCGCGCTGACCGCCTGCGGCGTCGATGGTCCCCCGCAGCGGCCGCCGGAAAAGCCGCTGCAGCAGCAGATCGGCGTCAGCATCGGCGGTGATGCGCGGGTCGGCGTCTCGGCGCGGCTCTGATGGATCACTTCAACTATCGCCAGGGTGAGCTGTTCGCCGAGGATGTGGCCCTGTCCTGCATCGCGCGGCAGGTCGGCAGCCCGGTCTACATCTACTCGGCCGCGACGCTGCGCCGGCATTTCGGTCTGTTCCGGCAGGCGCTGGACTGGACCGATCACCTGGTCTGCTTCGCGGTCAAGTCGAACAGCAATCTCGCCGTGCTCAAGCTGATGGGCGACATGGGGGCGGGGATGGATGTGGTCTCGGGCGGGGAATATGCCCGCGCCCGGGCGGCGGGCGTGCCGGGCGACCGGATCGTCTTTTCCGGCGTCGGCAAGACCCTGGCCGAGATGCGCATGGCCATCGAAGGCGGCATCCGCCAGTTCAACATCGAGAGCGAACCCGAGATGCAGGCCCTGTCGGCGCTGGCCGACAGCATGGGCGCGACGGTGCCCGTGGCGATCCGGGTGAACCCGGACGTGGATGCCAAGACCCACGAGAAGATCGCCACCGGCAAGGCCGAGAACAAGTTCGGCATCCCCATCTCTCGCGCGCGCGAGGTCTATGCCGAGGCCGCAGCCCTGCCGGGGCTGCGTGTGGTCGGGGTGGATGTGCATATCGGCAGCCAGCTGACCGATCTGGCGCCCTTTCGCGCGGCCTATGCCAAGGTCGCGGAACTGACGCAGGCGCTGCGCGCCGAAGGCCACGACATCACCCGCCTTGATCTGGGCGGCGGGCTTGGCATCCCCTATCGCCGCGACAATAACGCGCCGCCGCTGCCCATCGAATACGGCGCCGTAATCCGCGAGACCGTGGGCCATCTGGGCTGCGAGATCGAGATCGAGCCGGGCCGCAACATCGTCGGCAATGCGGGCGTGCTGCTGAGCCAGGTGATCTACGTCAAGCGTGGCGAGGATCGCGATTTCCTGATCGTTGACGCGGCGATGAACGACCTGCTGCGCCCGGCCATGTATGGCGCCCATCACGACATCGTCCCGGTCGTCGAGGCGGCGCCGGGCGCCCCCGTCCAGCCCTATGACGTTGTCGGCCCCGTCTGCGAATCGGGCGACACGTTCCAGAAGGGCGCCGAACTGCCGGCCATGGCGGCGGGCGACCTGATCGCCTTCCGCTCGGCGGGGGCTTACGGCGCGGTGATGGCATCGGAGTACAATTCGCGGCCTCTGGTGCCGGAAGTGCTGGTCGAGGGCGATCACTTCGCCGTCATCAGGGCGCGTCCGACATATGAGGAGATGCTGAGCCGGGATAGCATCCCGGCATGGCTTTGACGCGGCATCACGATGCGGAAGAAGCGCCGGGGGCCGATGGTCTCCGGTCGGCGCCCGAAGATGCGCGGGCCGATGACCTGATCGCGGACGGGCGCGGCCCGGTCGCGCGCGCGCTGCGGCTGACGCGGTGGGGCATGGTCTGGGAACGGGCCGCGCGGGCCTTCTGGCCGCTGGCGGCGCTGGTGGCCGTCGGGTTCTCGATCCTCTGGCTGGGTCTGGCCGAACCGCTTGGCCCCGCCCTGCCCTGGGCGGCGGGCCTGTGGCTGGCGGCCGTGATCGTGACGGCGATCCGGGGCGGGCTGCGCTTTGTGCCGGTGCGGGATGCCGATGCGCTGGCCCGGCTGGACCGGACGCTGCCGGGGCGGCCCCTGTCGGCCCTGTCCGACCGCGCGGCGATCGGCGGCGAGGGTGCCTTGTGGCGCGCGCATCTGGCGCAGATGCGGGCGGCCGCGCTTCAGGCGCGCCCGGTGCCGCCCGACGCCCAGCTTGCGCGGCGCGACCCCTATGCGCTGCGGCTGGCCGCGATGCTGGCCTTGGTCATGGCGCTGATCTTCGGCGGCGCGGGCCGGATGGGACAGGGCCTGTCGGCCATCGCCGCCACGATGAACCCCGCCGCTGCGCCGCAGGTCGCCACCGGCCCCTCATGGGAGGGCTGGGCCGAGCCGCCCGCCTATACCCGCCGCCCGACGCTTTACCTGAATGCCCTGCCCGAGGGCGAGGATCTGGTGCTGCCCAAGGGCTCGGTCCTGACCTTCCGTCTCTATGGCGGCGCGCAGGAGGTGGCGCAGGATATCGGCCCCTCGCTGTCGGACGACCCGCTGGCCCCGAGGATCCGCGCCGAGGAAAGCGGCAGCGTCGAACTGGCCGGGCGCCACTTCGGGATCGAGGTCCTGCCGGACCAGCCTCCGGTGATCCGCGCGGGCGCCGCCCCCATGCGCCGGGCCGATGGCCGGATGATCCAGGATTTCAGCGCCGAGGATGACCACGGCGTCATCGCGGCCGATGCCGTGATCGCGCTGGATCTGGCCGCTGTTGACCGCCGCTTCGGCCTGGCCGCCGAGCCCGAGCCGCGCGAGGATATCGAACTGGCCCTGCCTCTGCCGCGCGGGGATCGCCGTCAGGTCGCGGGCCAGCTGGTCGAGGATCTGGCCCGCCACCCCTGGGCGAACCTGCCGGTGACGCTGACCCTGCGCGCCGAGGACGGGATCGAACAGGTGGCCCATGCGCCCGCCGCGCGGCTGGACCTGCCGGGGCGGCGCTTCTTCAACCCGCTCGCCGCCGCGCTGATCGAGATGCGGCGCGATCTGCTTTGGTCGCGCGAGAACGCTCGCCGCAGCGCCGAGATCCTGCGCGCCGTGACATGGCGGCCCGAAGGCTTTGTCGAGGACGCGCTTTATACCGAACTCCGCTCTGCCGTGACCCTGCTGGAACGTGGCCCGCTTGCCCCCGAGGCGCGCGACCGCATGGCCGAGGCCCTGTGGCAGGCCGCGCTGGAGCTTGAGGATGGCGGTCTGGCCGATGCGCTGGCGCGGATGCGCGAGGCGCAGCAGAAGCTGTCCGAGGCGATCCGCAACGGCGCCAGTCCCGACGAGATCCAGCGACTGATGGACGAGCTGCGCGAGGCGACCGAGGCCTATACCCAGATGCTGGCCGAGCAGAGCCAGCGTCAGGACCGCAGCGACAGCCCCGATCGCGGCCAGCAGGGCCAGCAGATCACCGGCGACCAGATCCAGCAGATGATGGACGAGATCCAGCGCCTGATGAACGAGGGCCGCATGGCCGAGGCCGCCGCCCTTCTGGAACAGTTCAACCGCATGATGGAGAACCTTCAGGTCCAGCAGGGCGAGGGCGGCGAAGGCAGCGGTCAGGGCAGTGGCGAGGGCAATCAGTCGATGAACCGCCTGGCCGACACGCTGCGCGAGCAGCAGCGCCTGTCCGACGACGCCTTCCGCGAGATGCAGCGCCAGTTCGGGCAGGGTTTCGGGCAGGATCAGGACGGCGATCAGGCCGAGGGAACCTCGCCCGGTGAACTGGCCGAACGCCAGCGCGAATTGCGCGAGGAACTGGGCCGCCAGCAGGGCCTGATGCCCGGCCAGGGCTCGGAGGCGGGCGACCGCGCGCGGCGGCAGCTGGACGAGGCGGGCCGCGCGATGGAGGATGCCGAGGACGCGCTGCGTCAGGGCGATACGGGCGAGGCGCTGCAACGGCAGGCCGATGCGATCCAGTCCATGCGCGAGGGCATGCGCGCGCTTGGCGACATGCTGGCGGGCGACCAGCCCCCGGCGCAGCAGGGCGAGGGCCAGGACCGGGCCGAGGCGCAGGACGGCCAGCAGCCCGGCCAAGGCCAACCGGGCGCGCAGGGGGCGCCTGTGGATGGCCGGCCGCAGCTTGACCCTCTGGGACGCCCGCGCCCCGGCAGCGGCAACGTCATCACCGGAGGAGACCCCTTGGCCGAGGGGCTGGACCCGGCTCGGCGCGCGCGCGATCTGCTGGACGAGATCCGCCGCCGCAGCGGCGAGATCGCCCGCCCGCGCGACGAACGCGATTATCTGGGGCGCCTGCTGGAGCGGTTCTGAGGCCCGCGCCTTAGCCCGTCAGATCGCGCGCCTGATCCTGAAGCCATAGCCGGCCCCGGTCGACCTCTTGGCGCAGCTCCATCAGCCGTTCGCCAAAGGGGTTGTCGCTGGCCGCCAGTCCGGGCGCCAGCAGATACAGCGCCACGCAAGAGGCGGCCACCATCAGCGACAGGCCGAACCCCGCCCGATAGGCACCGCTGCGCCCCTGTTTGCGGGGGGCGGGCGGGGCGTCGTGGCGGATGACCTGCGGGGAGGGCCGCGCGGTCTCGGCCGAGGCGGGCTCTGCGGGCGGCACGGCCAGCGGCCGGGTGATCAGGCGCGGTGACTCGGCCCGCTGCGGCTGCGGATCGGCGCGCCTTGCGGGCCGGTCCACAGGGGCCGAACCCTCGGGCGTGGGGCCTGTCGGGGCGGGCGGGCGCTGGTCGGCATCGGTGACGGTCGTGGCGGGCCAGTCGGCCTCGTCCTCGGGCAGGACGGTCCGGATCGCGGGCAGCGTCTCTGCACCGTCACCCTCGCGCAGGCGGCGCTCGTGCTCGACCTCCTGCCGCAGGATGTCCAGCACATCGGCGGGCAGGCGGCTGCTGGGCGGAGGCAAGGCGGGGCCGGGCGCCGGATCGGCGGCGGCGAAATCGCCCAGATCCAGCCGCGCGGGCGCGGCATCGGCGCGGCGGGCCATCCAGACATGGCCGCAGGCGCTGCACTCGACCTCGCGGCCCGAGGCGGGGATGGCATCGGGCGGTAGCCGGTATTCGGCCTCGCAGCCGGGACAGATCAACCTCATTTCAGACATGCCGACCCTCGTAATCGCCTTGCGGCTGTTTTATCAAGCCGGGAACCGGGTTGCAAAGCGGCAGGTCGGGACAGGCCGCGACAGAACGGCTTTTGGCAGCGAACGAGGTAGCATGTGATCGAGATGCGGGATGTCGGCTTCGGTTATCACGGAGAGGCCGATCTGTTGTCGGGCATGACGCTGACATTGCAGCCGGGCATGTTCCATTTCCTGACCGGGCCGTCGGGATCGGGCAAGACCACGCTGCTGCGGCTGTGCTATGCCGACCTGCTGCCGCGGTCCGGGCAGATGACCGCCTTCGGGCAGGACATGCAGGCGCTGGACCGCGACGGGATCGCCCTGCTGCGCCGCAGGGTCGGGGTCGTCCATCAGGACCCGCAATTCCTGGACCACCTGCCCCTGGCGGAGAATGTGGCCCTGCCCATGACCGTCGCGGGCGAGCCGGTCGACATGGACGCGCTGCGCGACCTCTTGGGCTGGGTGCAGCTGTCGCAGCATGCCCGCGCGTTGCCGCCATCCCTGTCGGGCGGCGAAAGGCAGCGGGCCGCGCTGGCGCGGGCGGTGATCCTGTCGCCCGATCTGGTGCTGGCTGACGAGCCGACCGGCAATCTGGACTGGGAGATGTCGATGCGGCTGATGCAGCTGCTGATCGAGCTGAACAAATCGGGCAAGACCGTGCTTGTCGCCACCCATGACCTGAACCTGATCCGGGCGGCAAAGGCGCAGGTCTCGGCGCGGGTGCTGCGCATCTCGGGCGGCAAGCTGCATCTGGCGGGGGCGGATCTATGAAAGGCAGGCGCGTCGTGGCGCCCCGACTGAAGGGGCTGGTCCAGGGGCTGCTCGGCGGCGAGGGCGGCAAGGGTGACCGGATCGTGCCGCCCACCGGGTTCACCGCGCAGCTGACGCTGTTCTCGGCGGGGGCGATGGCCTTTCTGGCGGTCTTTGCGCTGGCGCTGGCGCTGGCGACGGGGCGGCTGGCGGAACGCTGGTCGTCGGAACTGGCGGGTTCGGTCACGGTGCGGATCAGCGCACCCGCCGCGCAGCTTGATGCGCGCGTGCAGTCGGTGCTGACCATCCTGCAGACCACGCCGGGCGCGGGTCAGGCCCGCCGCCTGCCGCAGGACGAGGTCGCGGCGCTTCTGGAACCGTGGTTCGGTCCCGACATGCCGGTCGATGCGCTGCCGGTGCCGGCGCTGATCGACCTGCCGGTCTCGGGGCGGGATTTCGACCCCGAGGGCCTGGCCCTGCGCCTTGAGGCCGAGGCGCCGGGCGCGGTGCTGGACGATCACAGCGCATGGCGGCGTCCTCTGGTCTCGGCCGCGCAGAGACTGCGCGTGCTGGGCGTGGTGTCGCTCTTGCTGATCGGCGCGGCCTCGGCGGCGATGATCACGCTGGCGGCCAAGGCTGCCCTGGCGGCGAACGGGCAGGTCATCCGCGTGCTGCGCCTGATCGGGGCGCGCGACATCACCATCGCCACGGCCTTCGTGCGCCGCTTCACCCGCCGTGCGGCGGTGGGCGCCAGCGTCGGCACGCTGGCCGGGATGGCGGCGGTCGCCATGCTGCCCAATACCAGCGCGGCGGGCGGCTTCCTGACGGGTCTGGGCTTTCAGGGCTGGGGCTGGCTGCTGCCACTGCTGATCCCGGTCGTCGCGGCCGGGGTCGGCTTCGTCGCGACCCGTTGGGCCGCGCTCAAGATGCTGGAGGCGGTGCGATGAAGCGCCACGAGAACCCTCGTCCGGGTCGGCTGACGGTCTGGCAATATGCGCAGAACGTCCTCTATTACCTGCATATCGCGCTGGCGACGCTGGTGATCGGGCTCTTCGGCATCGTGCTGGTTCTGGCGCAGGGTCGGGTCGGTGCGAACAGGGTTGCGACCTTCTGGATCGGCTACATGATCCGGGCCGCGCGCCTGCATCTGGGCCTGACCTGCGAGATCCGCGGCACGCCTCCGACCGAAGATTGCATCGTCGCGGCCAAGCACCAGTGCTTCTGGGACATCCTTGTCATCGCCCATGCCGTGCCGCGCCGCGCCTTCATCATGAAGCGCGAAGTGATGCGCGTGCCGATCATGGGCTGGTATGCGTGGAAGGTGGGCTGCATCCCCATCGACCGCTCGCGCGGGCGCGACGCGATGGCGGCGATTTCGACCACGATCAACCAGCGGATCGCGGGCGACGGGCTGGGGCAGCTGATCATCTACCCCGAAGGCACGCGCACCCTGCCGGGCCAGCGGCGTCCCTACAAGCACGGCGTCGCCACGATCCGCGCCGCGACCGGGCTGCCGGTCGTGCCGGTCGCGGTCAATACCGGCATGTTCTGGCCGCGCAAGGGCTGGGGCATCCGCCCGGGCCGCGCCGTGATCGAGTTCCTGCCCGCGATCGGCCCCGACCTGCCCCAAGAGGCGCTGATGACCCGGCTCGAGGCTGATATCGAGACGCGCTCGGACCTTCTGATGGCCGAGGCAGGGTTGATCCTGCCCCGGCCGGACGCCGATCAGCGCAGCTCGTAATAGCGCGGCACCGTCGGCGGCTCGGGCGGCAGGCCGATGTCGCGCCGCATATGCGGGCTGAGGTGATAGGGGTCGGGCGGCCTGGGCCGCCGCCGTCTTGGCAGCAGCAGCGCCCGGATCATCGCCCATAGGACCGCCATCCGTCCATGGCGGGCGATCAGGCGGTGAAGGGCAGGGTTCAGGCGCGAAGCCTGCGGATGCAGTTCGGCGATCATCGTCGTCTCCTCGGCCCGGCCAAGGCAGGGCCATGTCTGGAATGTGGTCGGAAAGGCGCCATGCCGGACAGCCGCGCGAAAGCGCCGCTTGCATGCGGATATCAGATCATGGCGCGGTGGGTGTGCCCGCAGTTCCGGCCCGAAGCGGGCGCAGAGGGCGTATCGAAGACCTCAGGCGCGGTTGCGCGAGGGGCCTTGTCGGTTGGCCTTGCGGGACGGGCGGGTTGCTTGGTGATGGATCATCTGCGCCCCTCCTGTCTTGCAAATTGCGGGCAGGGGCACGCTGCCACCGTTCTGCAGATCCTGCAATTGGACATGCAAAAGACCGGGCATTTTTGCCCGGCCTGTTGCCGATGGATCACAATGTCGTCAGGAGGCGCGTCAGGCGGCCAGCGCGTGGGCGCCCATCGCGCGGAACTTCTCGCGCCGGTCGCGGACCAGATCGGCGGGCTTCATGCCCGACATTTCCGCCAGCATCGCGCCGATCTCGACGCCCACGGCGGCGATGGCGGCGGCGGGATCGCGCTGCGCGCCGCCCATCGGCTCGGCGATGATCCGGTCGATCACGCCCAGCTTCTTGAGATCCTGCGCGGTCAGGCGCAGCGCCTCGGCGGCGTCTCGCATCTTCTCGGCATCCTTCCACAGGATCGAGGCGCAGCCTTCGGGCGAGATCACCGAATAGATCGAGTGTTCCAACATGGCGATGCGGTTGGCGGTCGCAAAGGCCACGGCCCCGCCGGAACCGCCCTCGCCGATGATGACGCTGACCAGCGGCACGCCGATTTCCAGGCATTTCATGGTGCAGCGGGCGATGGCCTCACTTTGGCCGCGTTCCTCGGCGCCCTTGCCGGGATACGCGCCGGGCGTATCGACCAGCGTGATGACAGGCAGGCCGAAGCGGTGCGCCATGTCCATCAGGCGGATCGCCTTGCGATAGCCTTCGGGGCGGGCCATGCCGAAATTGTGGTGGATGCGCGATTTGGTGTCGTTGCCCTTCTCATGGCCGATCACGACGCAGGGCGCGTCGTTGAAGCGCGCAAGGCCACCCATCACCGCATGGTCGTCGCCAAAGGCGCGGTCGCCCGCCAGCGGCGTGAATTCGGTAAACAGCGCCTTGATGTAGTCGCTGCAATGGGGGCGGTCGGCATGGCGCGCGACCAGCGTCTTGCGCCAGGGCGTCAGCGAGGCGTAAAGCTCGCCCAGCATCTCCTGCGCCTTGGCATCCAGCGCGGCGGCCTCTTTCTCGACATCGACGGCCCCTTCGCCCTTGCGGGCCATGGCGCGAAGCTCTTCGGCCTTGGCCTCGATATCGGCGAGCGGCTTTTCGAAATCCAGATAGACCATGCGTGGCGCCCCTTGGGTTCGGATCTGGCGCTATATAGGCCGGGTCGCTGCATCATGCAACGCGCCCGGCCCCCTGTGACGGGCCTATTGCAGATCCGCAAAGGCGGCGGTCAGGCGCTGGACCGCCTCGGCCACGCGGGCGCGGGGGGTGGCCAGGTTGAAGCGCAGGAAATCCTCACCCCCTGCGCCGAAGCTGGCGCCGTGATTGGCGGCGATCCGGGCCTGCCCCTCGACCCGCGCGATGAATTCGGACTGCGCCATGCCGGTCCCCGAGAAATCGACCCAGGCCAGATAGGTCGCCTGCAAGGGCATCGACCGCAGCCCCGGAATCGCGTTCACGCCCTGGTCGAAGAGCCGCCGGTTCCCGTCCAGATAGGCGCACAGGTGGTCGATCCATTCCGCGCCCTCAGGGGAATAGGCGGCGGCGACCATGTCCATCCCCATGAAGGCGGGCGAGATGCCGCGCGCCATCAGCGCCGCCTTGAACCGAGCCCGCAGGTCGGAATCGGAGATGATCGCATTGCCGATGTGGGCGCCGGCGATATTGAAGCTTTTGGTGGCGGCGGTCAGCGTCACCAGCCGGTCGGCGATCTCGGGGATCAGCGCGCCGATCATCCGGTGGCGCGGCGCGCCGGGCATGACCAGATCGCAATGGATGTCGTCCGACACAAGGATCAGGTCGTTGCGGATGCAGAAATCGGCCACCTCGCGCAGCTCGGCCTTGGACCAGACACGGCCGCCGGGATTGTGCGGCGAGCAGAGGATCAGCATGCGCTCGTCCCCTGTCAGTTGCGCCTGCCAGCTCTGCCAGTCCATCCGGTAGAGGCCCTGATCCAGTGCCAGAGGCAGCTCGACCAGCCTGCGCCCCGAGGCCCGGATCGTGCGGGCAAAGGCGTGATAGACCGGGCTCATCACGATGACCCCGTCGCCCGGCTGCGTCAGCGCGTCCAAGGCCATCGCCACACCATTGACCAGCCCCGCGCAGGTCAGCACCCAGTCCGGCTGGATCTGCCAGTCGTGGCGCGCCTGCATCCACCAGCAGATCGCGTCCAGATAGGGCCGGTTCGCGCCGGGATAGCCATAGATGCCGTGGGCGACATGGGCCTCGACCGCGCGCTGGACGGCGGCGGGGGGGCGGAAATCCATGTCCGCCACCCACATGGCGATGCCGTCATGCGCCGAGACGCCGTATTGCGCCGCCATGTCGTCCCATTTGCTGCAATGGGTGCCGCGGCGGTCGATGATCTCGTCGAAATCGGGGGTCGTCATGGAATTTCCTGTCCTTGCCTGTCGCGGGGCTTGCCGCGTTATTGCTTCGCGCGCGGGCTTGGCCTAAATGCGCGTCATGAGCCTGAGACCCATCCTGATCCATCCCGATCCGCGCCTCAAGCGTGTGGCCGACCCGATTGCCCGCATCACGCCGGAAATCGAGACCCTGGCCGCTGACATGATCGCGACGATGTATGACGCGCCCGGCATAGGCCTGGCCGGCCCGCAGGTCGGCGTGTTGCAGCGCATCTTCGTGATGGACGCGACCCGCGACCCCGAGGCCGAGCCCGATCCGATGGTTCTGGTGAACCCGGAACTGGTCTGGCGATCGGATGCGACGAATGTCTATGAAGAGGGCTGCCTGTCGATCCCCGACCAATATGCCGAGGTGACGCGCCCGGCCGAGGTCCGGCTGCGCTGGCTGGGGCTTGACGGCAAGGTTCACGAGCGCGATTTCGACGGGCTGGCCGCGACCTGCGCCCAGCACGAACTGGACCATCTGGACGGGGTGCTGTTCATCGACCACCTCTCGGCGATCCGGCGCCAGATGATCACGCGCAAGATGCAGAAGCTCAAGCGGGACCGGGCGCGCGACTGACACCGCCCCGCTGCGCGCCCTTTCGACAAGGAAGACGCCATGGCCGTGCGGCCCTTCATCCCCTATTCCGACCCGCGCCTGCATCGCCCGGCCGAGCCCGTCGAGGCCGTGACCGAGGCCGTGCGGATGATCTGGGACGACATGATCGACACGATGGAGGCGATGCCGGGCGTGGGCCTTGCCGCGCCCCAGATCGGGATCATGCTGCGGCTGGCGGTGGTCGATGCGTCCGACAAGCGTGGTCAGGCGGTACGGATGGCCAATCCCGAAGTCCTGCATGCGAGCGTACAGTTGCGCAGCCATGACGAGGCGAGCCCCAACCTGCCCGGCGTCTGGGCGCCCGTAAAGCGGCCGCGCGCCGTCACGGTGCGGTTCCTCAACGATCAGGGCCAGATCGAGGATCGGGATTTCGTCGGCCTCTGGGCGACCAGCGTGCAGCATCAGATCGACCATCTGGAGGGGCGGGTCTATGTGGATCATCTGACGCCCTTGCGGCGCAAGATGCTGGTCGCGAAATCGGCGAAGCTGGCGCGGAAGGGATAGCGCCGGGGGCTGCCTGCCCCCGGACCCCCGGGGATATTTGGACCAAGGCAAAGGAGTGGACATGCGCGTCGTTTTCATGGGGACGCCCGATTTCTCGGTTCCTGCCCTGCGCGAGATCGCCGCGCGCCACGAGGTCGTGGCGGTCTATACCCAGCCGCCCAGGGCGGCCGGGCGCGGGCAGAAGCCGCGCGTCTCGCCAATTCAGGCGGCGGCCGAGGCTCTGGGTCTGCCGGTGCGCCATCCCGAGCGGTTGCGCGACCCGGCAGAGCAGGCCGCCTTTGCCGCGCTTGACGCGGATGTGGCGGTCGTGGTGGCCTATGGGCTGATCCTGCCGCAGCCGGTTCTGGACGCGCCGCGGCTGGGCTGTCTGAATATCCATGCCTCGATCCTGCCGCGATGGCGGGGGGCCGCGCCCATCCAGCGGGCGATCATGGCGGGGGATGCCGAAACGGGCGTCGCCATCATGCAGATGGAGGCCGGGCTGGATACCGGTCCGGTCCTGGCCGAGGCGCGTACCCCCATTGGCCCTGAGGAGACCGCCGCCGATCTGCATGACCGTCTGTCTGGCATGGGTGCCGCCTTGATCTGCGATGTGCTGGAGCGCCTGCCTCTGCCTGCTGTGCCGCAGCCCGAGGCGGGGGTCAGCTATGCCGCCAAGATCCTGAAGGACGAGGCGCGCATCGACTGGACAAGACCCGCGATCGAGATCGACCGCCAGATCCGGGGCCTGTCGCCTTTTCCGGGCGCCTGGTGCGATATCGGCGGAGAGCGCGTCAAGCTGCTCCGCGTGCGGCTGATCGCGGGAGAGGGCGCGCCGGGCCAAGTTCTGGGAGGGTTCCGGGTGGCCTGCGGGACGGGCGCGCTGGAGATCACCGAGGCGCAGCGCGCTGGCAAGAAGCCGATGCGCGCCGACGATCTCATGCGCGGATGGGCGCTGCCCCCTCGTCTGGGATAGGGCCGGGCAGGGCCCGGCCTCGCGCCCGGCCGTGGCGGGGCTCGTCCCCGCCCGGCGGGCGCGATCCCGTCGCGGGACGCAATCCGTGCTGCGGCGGCGTCAGAACGCGCCGTGGCAGTGCTTGAACTTCTTGCCCGAACCGCAGGGGCAGGGATCGTTGCGCGACGGGTTGCCCCATGTGCCGGGGTCGTTCTCGTCGAAGCCCTCGACCAGCGGCACCGGCTTGTCCGCGTCCGAGGCAGACTGGCTGTCCGCGCCATGCGCCATGGTCAGGCGGTCCTGCGCAGCCTTCTGCTGTTCGGCCATCTGGCGCAGCATCTCTTCGCGTTCGGCATCGGTCAGCGGACGGATCTGCGACAGGCGCTGCGTCACGTCGAAGCGCAGGCTGTCCAGCAGCGTCTCGAACAGCTGGAAGGCCTCGGTCTTGTATTCCGACAGCGGGTCGCGCTGCGCGTAGCCGCGGAAGCCCACGACCGAGCGCAGATGTTCCAGCGTCAGCAGGTGGTCACGCCATTTCTGGTCGATCATCTGCAGCAGGACCTGCTTTTCGACGGTCTTCATCGTCTCGGGGCCGAAGGCGGCGGCCTTTTCGGCCATGTAGCGGTCGGTCGCTTCGGTGATCCGCTCGCGCATCACCTCTTGATCGACGCCCTCCTCCTCGGCCCATTCGACGACGGGCAGGTTCATGTTCAGCTTCTCGCGGACAGCCGTCTTCAGGCCCTCGGCGTCCCACTGGTCGGCATAGGTCTTGGCGGGCATGAAATCCTCGACCAGGTCGTCGATGACCTGGTGGCGCATGTCGGCGGTGATCTCGCCCAGCTCCTCGCTGTCCATGATCTCGCGGCGCTGGCCGAAGATGGCCTTGCGCTGGTCGTTCATGACGTCGTCGAATTTCAGCAATTGCTTGCGGATGTCGAAGTTGCGCCCCTCGACCTTGGCCTGGGCGCGCTCCAGCGACTTGTTCACCCAAGGGTGCACGATGGCCTCGCCCTCTTTCATGCCGAGGGTCGAGAGCACCTTGTCCAGGCGGTCAGAGCCGAAGATCCGCATCAGGTCGTCTTCCAGCGACAGGAAGAACAGCGACCGGCCCGGATCGCCCTGACGGCCCGAACGGCCGCGCAGCTGGTTGTCGATCCGGCGGCTCTCATGGCGCTCGGTGGCCAGAACGAACAGCCCGCCCGCCTCGAGCACCTTCTGCTTGTCGGCGGCGTGTTCGGCCTCGATCCGGGCGCGCAATTCGTCGGGATGGGCGTCGGGATCGGCCTTCAGCGCCTCCATCACCTTCATTTCGACATTGCCACCCAGCTGGATGTCGGTGCCGCGGCCGGCCATGTTGGTGGCGATGGTCACGGCGCCGGGCTTGCCGGCATCGGCGACGATCTGGGCCTCTGCCTCGTGCTGGCGGGCGTTCAGGACGTTATGCGCGATGCCTTCCTTGGTCAGCAGGTTGGACAGCATCTCGGATTTCTCGATGCTGGTCGTGCCCACCAGGATCGGCTGGCCCTTGGCATTCGCCTCGCGGATCGCCTCGACCACGGCCGCGTACTTTTCCTGCGCGGTGCGGTAGACGCGGTCATGCTCGTCGATCCGCGCGATGCCGCGATTGGTCGGAACCTCGACCACGCCCAGCTTGTAGATCTCCTGAAATTCCTCGGCCTCGGTCGCGGCGGTGCCGGTCATCCCGGCCAGTTTCGCATAGAGGCGGAAATAGTTCTGGAAGGTCACGCTGGCCAAGGTGACGTTCTCGGGCTGGATGTCCACGCCCTCCTTGGCCTCGATCGCCTGGTGCAGGCCGTCCGACAGGCGGCGGCCCTTCATCATCCGGCCGGTGAATTCGTCGATCAGCATCACCTCGCCGTCGCGGACCATGTAGTGCTGGTCCTTCAGGAACAGCTTGTGCGCGCGCAGGGCCTGGCTGGCATGGTGGACGATGGTGGTCGATTCCGGATCGTAGAGCGTCTGGTCCTCGGGCAGGATGCCGTCGGCCTGAAGGCGCTTTTCCAGAAACTCGTTGCCCTCTTCGGTGAAGGTGGCGTTGCGGGCCTTCTCGTCCAGCTTGAAATGCTCGTCCGTCAGCAGCGGGATATACTGGTCGAGAACGCGGTAGAGTTCCGACCGGTCCTGCGACGGTCCCGAGATGATCAGGGGCGTGCGGGCCTCGTCGATGAGGATGCTGTCCACCTCGTCGACGATGGCGTAATTGTGGCCGCGCTGGACCATCTCGGCCACCGAGCCCTTCATGTTGTCGCGCAGATAGTCGAAGCCCAGCTCGTTGTTGGTGGCGTAGGTCACGTCGCAGGCATAGGCGGCGCGCTTCTCGTCCTCGGGCTGGAAGGGGTAGACGACGCCGCAGGTCATGCCCAGCTGGGCATAGACCTTGGACATCCATTCCGCGTCACGCTTGGCCAGATAATCGTTGACGGTGACGACATGCACGCCATTGCCGGACAGCGCGTTCAGATAGGCCGGGAAGGTGGCGACCAGGGTCTTGCCCTCGCCGGTCTTCATCTCGGCGATGTTGCCCTGATGCAGGAAGATCCCCCCCATCAGCTGCACGTCGAAGGCCCGCAGGCCCAGGGCGCGGCGCGCGCCCTCGCGGCAATTGGCGAAGGCCTCGGGCAGGATGTCGTCAAGGCTTTCGCCGCCCGCCACGCGGTTCTGGAATTCGCGCGTCTTGTCGATCAGTCCCTGATCGGACAGGGCCTTGAACTCGGCCTCCAGCGCATTGATGCGCGCGACCAGCGGGCGCGTTCCCTTGACCTTGCGGTCATTGGGCGTGCCAAAGACCATTTTCGCCAGATTTCCGATGCCGAGCATGTCACCTTCGCAATCACGTTGTTGGGAAAGGCGCCTGTGACGCGGGCCACTTGCCCGCACCGGCGGCATTGCCGTATCAGGGGCCTGAACGAAACGCGGCGGCGGCGCCTTCCACGGAGTTGCTCCGGGATGTAGGCCCCGCATGCCTGACTGTCAATGTTGGCCCGGCCCGTCGACGCGGTCCGGGCCGTGATCTGCAAGGGGTTGCGACATGCTGAAGGCGTCTTGTCTGGCACTGGCCATGGGGCTCGGGGCGCTTGCTCCCGCCGCTCTGGCCGAGGAAAGCGGGGCCGACCGCGTGGTCGCAACCGTGAACGGACAGCCCATCACCCTGGGCCAGATGATCCTGATGCGCCAGTCGATGACCGACCCGATGGCGCAGCAACTGCCCGATCAGGCAATGTGGGACATGATGCTGGACCAGCTGATCCGCCAGACCGCCGTGGCCGAGGCCGCCGAGGACAGCGCCGGTCTGCGCGCCCAGATCGAATTGCAGCGCCGCAACGCGATGGCCACCGCCACCGTCAGCCGCCTGGCCGAGGCCGAGCCCTCGGACGAGGCGATCGCCGCCGCCTATGACCGCCTGTTCGGCGAGGCCGAGCCGACGACCGAATACAACGCCGCCCATATCCTGGTCGAGACCGAGGAAGAGGCGGCCGAGATCAAGGCCCAGCTGGACGGCGGGGCCGAGTTCGGCGATCTGGCCGAGCAGCATTCGACCGGGCCTTCGGGGCCCAACCGCGGCGATCTGGGCTGGTTCTCGGCCGATCAGATGGTGCCCCCCTTCGCCGAGGCCGTGGCCGCCCTGCAGCCGGGCGAGATCTCGGACCCGGTCCAGACCGAATTCGGCTGGCATGTGATCCGGCTGTCGGAAACGCGCCTGCGCGAGGCGCCCGAACTGGCCGAGATCCGCGACCAGCTTTCGCAGATGGTCCTGCGCGAGACTGTCGAGGCCGAGATCCAGCGCCTCGTCTCCGAGGCCGAGGTCCAGCGCGTCGAAGACATCGACCCCGCGCTGATCAATGACGCCACCCTGCTGGAGGCCGAGTGATGGGCAAGGCCGGGCTTCCCGTTTCGCCGCTGGCGCCGGCGCGCTTTCCCGACCTGCCGGTGATCGAGGGCGTCGAATTCGCCAGCGCCGCCGCAGGCATCAAGTATCAGGGCCGCACCGACGTCACGCTGATCCGCGTGGCGCCGGGCAGCACGCTGGCGGGGGCGTTCACGCGATCCTCGACCCGCGCTGCCTGCGTTCTGGACAACCAGGCCAAGCTGGCCGCGGGCGGCGACGCGCCGGACGGCGCCGCGATCATCATCAATTCGGGCAATGCCAATGCCTTTACCGGCGCGCGCGGCCAGGAATCGGTCGATGCGGTGACCGGGGCCGTCGCACGGGCGCTTGGGCTGGGGCAGGGGCGGGTCTTCTCGTCCTCGACCGGTGTGATCGGAGAGCCGCTGCCCCATGACCGGATCATCGCGGTGATCGACGATCTGGCCGGCCGGCTGGACGCCGCAGGCGCCGCCGAGGCCGCGCGCGCGATCATGACCACCGACACCTTCCCCAAGGGCGCTTTCGCGACCCTGCCCGGCGAGGGTGGCGAGATCCGCATCACCGGCATCGCCAAGGGGTCGGGCATGATCGCGCCCGACATGGCGACGATGCTGGTCTATGTCTTCACCGACGCGGCGATCCCCGCCGACCTGCTGCAATGGGCGCTGAGCTCGGGGCTGGACACGACCTTCAACGCGATCACCGTGGACAGCGACACCTCAACCTCGGACGCGCTGATCCTGGCGGCGACGGGGCGCAGCACGGCCGCGCCGATCACCGATCTGGGCAGCGCCGCCGGGCAGGCCTTTGTCGCGGCGCTGCATGGCGTGATGCGCGAATTGGCCCATCTGGTCGTGCGCGACGGCGAGGGCGCGACCAAGTTCGTCGAGATCGCCGTGACCGGCGCGCGCGACACGGCCGACGCGCATCGCGTGGCAATGGCCATCGCCAATTCGCCGCTGGTCAAGACCGCCATCGCGGGCGAGGACGCCAATTGGGGCCGCATTGTCGCCGCCATCGGCAAATCGGGCGCCGAGGCCGACCGCGACCGTCTGACGATCCGCTTCGGCGACATGGTCTTGGCGCGCGACGGCTGGCGCGACCCTTCCTATGACGAGGAAGCGGCCAGCGCCTACATGAAGAACCAGGATCTGCGGATCGGGGTCGATCTGGGGCTGGGGCAGGGCGCGCGCACCGTCTGGACCTGCGACCTGACGCATGGCTACATCGACATCAACGCGGATTACCGCTCGTGAAGTCGGTTCTGGTTTCGGCGGTGGCGCTGATCGACGTGGATGGCCGCATCCTGCTCGCGCAGCGCCCCGAGGGCAAGTCGATGGCCGGCCTGTGGGAGTTTCCCGGCGGCAAGGTCGAGCCGGGCGAGACCCCCGAAGCCGCCCTGATCCGCGAATTGCACGAGGAGCTGGGCATCGACACCTGGTCCTCGTGCCTCGCGCCGCTGACCTTTGCCAGCCACCAATATGACAGTTTCCACCTGCTGATGCCGGTCTTCGCCTGCCGCAAGTGGAAGGGCATCCCCCAGCCGCGCGAAGGGCAGCGGCTGGCCTGGGTCAAGGCAGCAGATCTTGGCAATTACCCCATGCCGCCTGCCGATGTGCCGCTGATCCCCGTGCTGAAAATGTGGCTATAATGTCGCAGTTCCCTTGGAACTCGTTCGAATGCTGCCTAAATCGCAGGTGGGTTGCCTCTGGGCTTAGTGGAATTTTAACCAATTCGTGACAACCTGATCCTGTGGGCGCAGAGGAGGATTGACATGATTCGCACCATCTCGATCGGACAGTACATATCGATTCAAGGCGTTTTCGAAGGGGCCGCAGCCAACGGCAATATCCTCGTGCGCGTCGGAAGCCGGACATTTGAGGGGCGCCCCGTCGGCAAGTGAGCCTGCCTGCAAAGGCTAAGAGATTCCAAGGGCGGCATGCGGGGGGCATGCCGCCCTTCTTCATGCGCAAGGGGTGCAGCGGTGCCATGAGGGTTCGCGATACCAAAAAGGGCCGCGAAACCGCGGCCCCCTTTCGACGTGATCGGCACGGCTTACAGCGTGCGTTCGACCTCTTCACGCTCGAAGATCTCGATGACATCGCCTTGGCGGATGTCGTCATAGTTTTCGAAGGCCATGCCGCATTCCTGGCCGGATTGCACTTCCTTGACCTCGTCCTTGAAGCGCTTGAGCGTCTTCAGCGTGCCTTCGTGGATCACCACGTTGTCGCGCAGCAGACGCACGCCTGCCGAACGGCGTGCCACGCCCTCGGTGACAAGGCAGCCGGCGACCTTGCCGACGCCCGTGACCTTGAAGACTTCGCGGATCTGGGCATAGCCGATGAAGTTCTCGCGAACCTCGGCGGACAGCAGGCCCGACGCGGCGGCTTTGATGTCATCGACCAGATCGTAGATGATCGAGTAATAACGGATCTCGACACCCTTCTGGTTGGCCGAGTTCCGGGCCGGCGCGTTGGCCCGTACGTTGAAGCCGATGACGGGGGCCTTGCTGGCTTCGGCCAGACCGATATCGGATTCTGTGATCGCACCCACGCCGTAATGAAGGACGCGGACACGCACTTCGTCGTTGCCGACCTTCTCCAGCGCTTGGACGATCGCCTCGGCCGAGCCCTGCACGTCGGCCTTCACGACCACCGGCAGTTCCGCGACGTTCTGATCGGCCTTGGCCTTCGCCATCAGCTGTTCCAGGGTCGTGGCGGCGCCGGCGGCGGCGCGCTTGTCCTTGGCCTGCTGGATACGGAACTCGGCGATCTCGCGGGCCTGGGCCTCGGTCTCGACGACGTTCAGCACGTCGCCGGCCTCGGGGGTGCCGTTCAGGCCCAGCACCTCGACCGGGACGGACGGGCCGGCCTCTTCGACGCGCTCGCCCTTGTCGTTGATCAGCGCGCGGACCTTGCCCCATTGCTCGCCCACGACGAAGATGTCGCCGCGACGCAGGGTGCCGTGCTGGACCAGAACCGTGGCCACGGGACCGCGGCCGACATCAAGCTGCGCCTCGATCACGGCGCCCTGGGCGGCGCGGTTCGGGTTGGCGCGCAGCTCGAGGATCTCGGCCTGCAGCGCGATGGCTTCCAGCAGGTTGTCCAAGCCCTTGCCGGTCTTGGCCGAAACCTCGACATCCTGCACGTCGCCCGACATCGCCTCGACGACGACTTCGTGCTGCAGCAGGTCCGTGCGAACCTTCTGCGGATCGGCGGTCGGCTTGTCGATCTTGTTGATCGCCACGATCATCGGGACGCCGGCGGCCTTGGCGTGGTTGATCGCCTCGACCGTCTGCGGCATCACCGCGTCATCGGCGGCCACGACCAGCACGACGATATCCGTCACCTGGGCGCCGCGCGCCCGCATCGAGGTAAAGGCCGCGTGGCCCGGCGTGTCGAGGAAGGACAGCACCGCGCCGCTTTCGGTCGTCACCTGATAGGCGCCGATATGCTGGGTGATCCCGCCGGCCTCGCCCGAGACGACGTTCGCGTTGCGGATCGCGTCCAGAAGCGAGGTCTTGCCGTGGTCAACGTGGCCCATGATCGTGATGATCGGCGGGCGCGGGCGGAGATCCTCGGGCTTGTCCTCGACGCTGTCGATGACCTGCTCGACATCGCTGTCGCTGACGCGCACGGCGCGGTGGCCGAATTCCTCGATCACCAGTTCGGCGGTGTCAGCGTCGATCGCCTGGTTCATGGACACCATCATGCCCATCTTCATCAGCGCCTTGACCACGTCGGCGGCGCGTTCGGCCATCCGGTTGGCCAGTTCCGACACCACGATGGTCTCGGGCAGCTGGACGTCGCGGACCTGCTTTTCGGCGCGCTGGCTGCCGCCCATCGCCTTTTGACGGGCCTTGTCCTGCTTGCGCTTCATCGCGGCGAGCGAGCGCTGACGCCCGCCCTCGCCGTCCAGCGCCTGGGTCAGGGACAGCTTGCCGGTGCGGCGGCTGTCGTCGCGCGCGGTCTTGCCGCGGTCGCGTTCGGGGGCGCGCTCCACACGGTCGCGTTCGGGCTTGCGCGGTGCGCCGGTCGCCACGCCCTTGGTCTCGGCGCGCGAGGCGGCGGCCTCGATGGCGGCCTGATCCGGGGCGGCGGGTTTGGCGGGGGCGGCGGCGGGCTTGGCGCGCGGCTCGGCCTTGCGCTTGGCGGCCTCTTCGGCCTCGCGGGCGGCGCGGGCCTCTTCCTCGGCCTTGGCCTTCAGGGCTTCCTCGCGCTCGCGCTCTTCGCGGGCCTTGGCCTCGATCTCGGCGCGGCGGCGTTCGCGCTCTTCCTCGCGGGCCTTGTCCTCGGCGGCGCGGCGGGCGGCATCCTCGGCCTCGCGGGCCTTGGCGGCGGCCAGCGCCTTGAGGCGGCGCTCCATCTCAGCGTCCGAGATGCCGGCAGGGCGTTTCGACGGATCGCCAGCCATCCGGGCGGTCAGCGGGTTCTTTTCCTTCTGCGCGTCGGTCATCTGCGTGGCGCCCGCCTTGGGCACCACGACGCGCTTGCGCTTGGTTTCGACGACCACGCTCTTGGTGCGGCCATGGCTGAAGCTTTGCTTGACCTGGCCGGAACGGCCGCTGCCGCCAAGCCCCAGGGTCTTTTTACCGTCGTTATCGCTCATCTGCGTATTCATTCCTTCCCGGCGGCCGTATTGCCGCCGTCATGCCCGCGCAGACCCGTCAGTCTGCTGGCTTCCAAGATCACCTTGTCCGTCAGTCCACCCGCCGCAAGCGCGCCGTGTATGACATGATCGCGCCCGAAGGACAAACCCAATTCTGAGGCGGTCAGGCAGCCGAACCAGCGTCCGCCGGTCGGCGTCCACAGCTTGCCCTTGCCCCTTTCCGACCCGTCGCTGGCCTGCAGCAGCACTTTGGCGCGCCCCTCTGCAAGCCAGCCCTTGACCTTCTCGAACCCGGCGACCGCCCGGCCCGACTTGCGCGCCAGCGAGACCAGATCGACCAGCCGCCGCGCCACGCCCGCCTCGACCAGATCGGTCAGCCCCTCGGGCACCGTCACCGGCATACGCGCGGCGCGGGAAAACAATCCCTTGGAGGCCGCGCGATCCAGTGCGGCGCGGTCGGCGGCCACCCAGATCCCGCGACCGGGCAGCTTTTCGGCCAGATCGGGCACAAGCTGCCCCTCGGGGCCGACCACGAAGCGGATCAGCCCGCGCTTGGGCTGCGTCTCGCCGGTCGCGATGCAGCGCCGTTCGGGTTCGTCCCGGTCCTTGTCACGTCCGCCACGGCTCAATTGGTGCATCCGTCCGGGGCGCGCGATCAGGCCCCGGCCTCCTCTTCGTCGGTTTCGCCATCATCCTCGGCATCGGCTTCAAGCTCGGTCGGATCGACCCAGCCCAGAAGCACGCGTGCCGTCATCACCATCGTCTGTGCCTCTTCGAGGCTGACCTCGAAGGGCTCCAGCAGGCCTTCGTCCTTGACGCGCTGGCCGTTCACCGTGGTCCAGCCGCCGGCCAGTTCCCAATCGGCGCAGGTGGCAAAGTCTTCCAGCGTCTTGACGCCGTCCTTGGCCAGTGCCTCGACCATCTGGGGTGTCAGGCCCTCGAATTCAATGAGGCTGTCCTCGGCGCCAAGCGCGCGGGCATTTTCCAGAGCGGCCTTGTTCTTCGCCTCGAGCACGTCACGGGCACGGGCCTGAAGCTCTTCGGCGGTGCTTTCGTCCACACCTTCGATGGCCAGAAGCTCGTCCAGTTCGACATAGGCGACTTCTTCCAGATCGGTGAAGCCTTCGGCCACCAGAAGCTGGGCGAAGAACTCGTCCAGGTCCAGCGCCTCCATGAAGAGGGCGGTGCGCGCGTTGAATTCGGCCTGACGGCGCTTGGATTCCTCTTCCTCGGTGAGGATGTCGATATCCAGACCCGTCAGCTGGCTGGCCAGACGCACGTTCTGACCGCGGCGGCCGATGGCCAGCGACAGCTGCTCGTCGGGGACGACGACCTCGATCTTGTTGGCCTCCTCGTCGAAGACGACCTTGCTGACCTCGGCCGGCTGCAACGCGTTCACGAGGAACGTCGCCTGATCCTCGTTCCAGGGGATGATGTCGATCTTCTCGCCCTGCAGCTCGCCCACGACGGCCTGGACGCGGCTGCCGCGCATGCCGACGCAGGCGCCGACCGGGTCGATCGAGTTGTCATAGCTGATCACGGCGATCTTCGCGCGGCTGCCCGGATCGCGGGCCACGGCCTTGATCTCGATGACGCCGTCATAGATTTCCGGCACCTCCATCTTGAACAGTTCGGCCATGAACTGCGGGTCGGTGCGCGACAGGAAGATCTGCGGGCCGCGGTTCTCGCGGCGCACGTCCTTGACATAGGCGCGGATGCGGTCGTTCGGGCGATAGCTCTCGCGGCCGATCTTCTCGTTGCGGCGCAGGATTGCTTCGCCGCGGCCGACATCCACGATGATGTTGCCGTATTCCTCGCGCTTGACGACGCCGTTGATGATCGTGCCGGCGCGGTCCTTGAACTCCTCGTATTGGCGGTCACGCTCGGCCTCGCGGACCCGCTGCAGGATGACCTGCTTTGCGGATTGCGCGGCGATGCGGCCCAGATCGACCGGGGGAACCTGTTCCTGGAACACGTCGCCGATCTGCGGGCCACCGGCGAAATCTGTGACCGCCTGACCGCCACGCACCCAGACCGAGCGGCCATCCTTGGAAGGCTCGAAATAGGGTTTGGCCTGATCGGCGGTGAACTCGGCCTGGTAGTTTTCCAGCGCCTCTTCCTCGACCACGGTGCGGGCGCGGGTGAAGGTGGCGTTGCCGGTCTTGCGGTCGATGCGGACGCGGATGTCCATCTCGGCGCCGTAACGGGACTTGGCGGCGCGGGCCAGGCTGTCCTCCATCGCCTCGATGACCAGCTCGGGGTCGATCATCTTCTCGCGCGCAACGGCCTCGGCCGTCTGAAGCAGTTCAAGCTGGTTGGCAGAGGTGATCGCCATCGCCACTCACTCCTTGGTCTCGGCGTTCTCGGCGCCGTCATTGTCATCGGTTTCGATCGCGTCAAAGGCCGATTCGTCGAGATTGTCGATCTCGATCCCGGCTTCCTTCTTCTGACGCAGCATTTCGCGGATCAGCTCGTCGGTCAGGACCAGCTTGGCATCGGCCAGCAGGTCGAAGTTCAGGCCGATCGTATGTTCCTCGCCGTTCTCGGTGATGTTCAGCAGGACTTCCTCGCCCTCGACGCCCGCCAGGACGCCCTTGAAGCGCTTGCGCCCGTCGATCGGCTGGTTCAGGTCCAGCCGCGCCTCGTAACCCTCGAACGTGGCGAAATCCTTGAGGCGCGTCAGCGGCCGGTCGATGCCGGGGCTGGACACTTCAAGGTGGTAATTGTCCTCGATCGGGTCCTCGACATCCAGCGTGGCGCTGACCATCGTCGAAATCTCGGCGCAGTCATCGACATTGATCCCGCCCTCGGGACGGTCCGCCATGATCTGCAGGGTCGCCGTCTTGCCGCCCTGAAGGCGCAGGCGGACCAGTTCGTAGCCCATATCCTCGATCACCGGGGCGATGATCTCGGCCAGGCGCCGGTCGATGGCGGTCTTGGCGATCAGGTCATTCGACATGGGGTCCTCTCGGATGTGAAAAAGGGGCCTTCAGCGGAGGCCCCTAGCGGAAGATCCGGTGGGCAGGGTGTGGACCCCTGCACCGCTGTTGGACGTGTCCTTAGCGCAACGCCGCGCAAAAGGCAAGCCGCATCACGCGGCGCCCGCGCCGGGATTGTCGCGCATGATGCGCCAGTTCAGCCCCGTGGCCACGCCCAGCCAGCCCAGATAGGGCAGAAGCATCAGCCCCGCGACCCAGTCCAGCCGCCAGAAGGTGACGGTCATCGCCGCCACCACCACGACCAGAACGACCATGCAGATCATCGCCAGCCCCATCCGGCGCGCCCCGAAGAAAAGTGGCGTCCACAGCGTGTTCAGCGCGATCTGCGCCGACCACAAGGCCAGCGCGACGCCCGCGCCGGGCAGCACCGCGACCCGCGTGGCCGCCAGCGCCGACAGCAGGTAGATCAGCGTCCAGGCCACGGGAAAGGCCCAGTTCGGCGGCGTGAACGAAGGCTTTCGCAGCGCCGCATACCAGGGGCCGGGACGGAAGACGATGCCCGTCGCCGCAGCGGCGCCCGAGGCCAGCAGGAAGATCGGGAACAGGGTCATGCGCGCTCCTTCTCGTGATCGTCGTCGCGGATGCCGTCCATCACCCGGACCAGCTCGGCGCTGATATTTGGCTCGGACAGCGCATGGCCCGACGCCGGCACCATGATCAGTTCGCAATTCTCCCAGGCCTGCGCCAGTTCCCAGGCCGAGACCGGCGGGCAGACCATGTCATAGCGCCCCTGCACGATGACGGCGGGCAGGTGGCGGATGCGGTGCAGGTCACGCAGCAGCTGCCCCTCGTCCAGGAAGCAGGCATTGTAGAAATAGTGATTCTCCAGACGGGCGAAGGCGCGGGCATAATCGGTGGGCGCCCCCGAGGCGGGCGAGGATTGCAGCCCCGCCAGCGCGTTTTCCCACATCAGCCAGGGCAGCGCATAGCGGCCCTGACGGCCCAGATCCGCGTCGAACAGACGGCGGTGATAGGCGGCAATCATGTCTCCGCGCTCGGCCGGGGGGATCGGTTCCTGAAAGCGGGCCCAAAGCTCGGGGAAGAACCGCGCCGCGCCGCCGCCGTAGAACCAGTCCAGCTCGCCCCGCGTGCCCAGGAACACGCCGCGCAGGATCAGCCCGGCCACCTGTTCGGGATGGGCCTGGGCATAGGCCAGCGCCAGCGTCGCGCCCCAGCTGCCGCCGAACAGCAGCCATCGCCCGGCCACGTCAAGCCGCCGCCGGATCAGCACGATGTCGGCGATCAGGTCCTGCGTCGTGTTCGCCATGACCGAGGCCGTGGGCTGCGAGCGCCCGCATCCCCGCTGGTCGAACAGGATCACCCGGTAATGCGACGGGTCGAAGAAACGCCGCATATAGGGGCTGCATCCGCCGCCCGGACCGCCATGCAGGACAAGGACGGGCCGCCCGTTGGGGTTGCCGCATTCCTCGACATAGAGGCTGTGGCCGCCCGGTACCTCGATCATGTGCCGCGCAAAGGGTTCGGCCGCCGAATACAGGCGACCAGGTGACGCGGTGATTTGTCCTGCCAATCGGTTCATCCTGCCACTATAAGGACAGACTGAACCGCCCGCCAGAAGGACCGCCCATGTCGCACCCCTCACTGTCGCAGACCGGCGCCAGCGTCGATCCCTCGGAAATCGCCAAGTTCGAGGCCATGGCGGCGGAATGGTGGGACCCGAACGGCAAGTTCCGGCCGCTGCATCTGATGAATCCGCTGCGTCTGGACTATGTCACCGCGCAGATCGCGGCGGAATTCGGACGCGACCAAAAGGCGCAGTCGCCGCTGGCGGGGCTGCGGCTGCTGGATATCGGCTGCGGCGGCGGGCTGGTCTCGGAGCCGATGGCGCGGCTGGGCGCCGATGTCACGGGCGCGGACGCGGCCGCCGGCAACATCGCCGTCGCGCGCCTGCATGCCGAGGCGCAGGGCCTTGCCATCGATTACCGCGCGACCACGGCCGAGACGCTGGTGGACGAGGGCGAGCGTTTCGACGTGGTCCTCGCGCTCGAGATCATCGAGCATGTCAACGATCCGGCCGGGTTCGTGGCCACCTGCCAGTCGCTGCTGAAGCCGGGAGGGCTGTTGATCCTGTCGACACTGAACCGCACCGCGCGCAGTTTCGCCGCCGCGATCATCGGGGCGGAATGGGTCATGCGCTGGCTGCCGCGCGGCACGCATGACTGGCAGCGCTTCATCACCCCGGACGAACTGGCCGGCTTGGTCAAGGGCGCGGGGCTGCGCGTGGCGGACAGGCGAGGTATGGTCTTCAACCCGCTCAGCTTCGGCTGGCGGCTGTCGGATCGCGACCTGTCGGTGAATTACCTTCTGACCGCGCGCCGTTAGGCGTGCTGTTCAAGCCGGCGGCGCAATTCGCGCAGGACGGGCAGCGCCATGCGGACGCGGTCCACCCCGATATCGCGCACGATCCCCGCAATGGCCGGCATGAACGAGGAGAGCGCCGCATCCCGCGCCGCGCGACCCGCCGGGCTGAGCGACACGAACTTGCGCCGCGCATCGTCCCAGTCCGGGCGGATATGGATATGCCCCGCCCATTCCAGCCGCGACAACGTGTTCGTCATCGCGCCGCGCGTGACGTGAAAGGCTTCGGCCAGCTGGGCTGGTGTGCGTTCCTCGTTCACATGCGCCAGCAGGTTCAGCACCGAGAAATGCGAGATCTGCATGCCGCGGGGCAGCGCCCCCCCGATCAGGTCGCGCGACAATTGCTCGGCGATCAGCAGCTCGGCAAAGAGGCTGGCGGCCAGCCGGTCGGCGGCTTCGGGATGCTCAGGATTGGGCGCTTGGGTCGTCATGGCCTTGGGGACCGGAAAAGGGGCGATCGTGGGACAGGGAGGGGATGCGGGACCGTGCCCTGTCAACCGCCTGAAGGTCAAGCGAAACAATCACCGCGCCGGGCACGGTTCCGGCATCCGCCAGCACCTCGCCCCATGGCGCCACGACCAGGCTGTGGCCGTGGCTGCGACGGGCGGGACGGTCGGGACTGTGCGGCGCGGGATGGGTGCCGCATTGTGCGGGGGCCAGCACGAAACAGCCGGTCTCGATCGCGCGGGCGCGCAGCAGAACCTCCCAATGGGCGGCGCCGGTGGTGGGGTTGAAGGCCGAGGGCACCGTCAGGATGCGCGCCCCCGCCTGCGCCAGCCGCCGGTAGAGATGGGGAAAGCGCAGGTCGTAGCAGATGCTCAGCCCCAGCCCGATCCCGTCGACCTGCGCCAGAACCGCCCTGTCGCCCGGGCGATAGGCGGCACTTTCGCGAAAGGATTCCGTGTCGCTGATCGTCACGTCGAACATGTGCAGCTTGTCATAGCGCGCGACGATCCCGCCATCCGGCGCGATCAGCAGGCTGCGATTGGCAAAGCGGCCGGCCGCGTCATCGGTCCTCAGCGCCAGCGAGCCGATCAGCAGCCAGACGCCAAGCGCACGCGCCTCGCCGCGCAGCGCGGCCAGCGTCGGGTCCTCGGTCTCTGGGCGCAGCATGCGCGCCTGATGCGCGCGGTCGGGCGACAGCAGGTTCGTGGCCTCGGGCGTCAGGATCAGCCTTGCGCCCTGCGCCGCCGCCTGCCGGATCAGGTCAAGCGTCACGGGCAGGTTCAGGGCAGGGTCGTCCCCGACCGTCAGCTGCACCAGCCCGACGGTCAGGGACGAGGGCAGGCTCATGCCGCGCCCTTCAGCAGCGGGTCCAGCTTGCCCGCCCGCTCCATCGCGTAGAGGTCGTCGCAACCGCCGACATGGGTCTGGCCCACGAAGATTTGCGGCACGGTGCGCTTGCCGCCCGCGCGCCGGGTCATCGCCTCGCGCAGCGCGGGGTCGGCGCCCACATCGATTTCGGTGTAGCGCGCGCCCTTCTGGTCCAGCAGCGCCTTGGCGCGGTGGCAGAAGGGGCAGGTGCGGGTCGTGTAGATCTCGATGCTCATGGCGGGTCCGATGCTGTTTCGGTCCCTATCTAGGCATCCTTGACCGCCCGCGCCAGAACCGCGACCGAGATCGGACCCAGCCCGGCCTCGGACAGGCGCTCGGTCGCCTCGGCCAAGGTCGCGCCCGAGGCCATCACGTCGTCGATCAGCAGGACCGGCCGCCCCCGCAACCGCGCAGCCCGCGCCGGATCAACCGCCAGCGCCCCCGCGACATTGGCGTGACGGTCCATGACGCTCCGGTGATCCTGTCCTTCCGTGTGGCGGATGCGGCGCAGAAGGCGCGGCTGGTGGTCAAGCCCGTGATGCTTGGCCACCGCTGCAGCCAGCAATTCGGCCTGATTGTACTTGCGCCGCAACATCCGTCGCAGATGCAGCGGTACGGGCACCACGACCATGCCCGGCGCGACCATATCGGCCGCCGCTCGCGCCAGCCAGACCCCGAGCGCGGGCGCCAGATCAGGGCGATCCGCATGTTTCAGCGCCAGGACCAGCTTGCGCGCGGTGCCGCCATAGACCAGCGCCGCGCGCCCCCTGTCCCACGGGCGGGGCAGGCGCAGGCAATCGTCGCATTGCAGGTCGGGCGCCGGATCGCCCGGCAGAGGCGTGCCGCAGGCATCGCAGCAGGTCGCGCCCACAAAGACCGCATCGGGCCAGCAGGCCGGGCACAGATGCACCGCGCCCCCGCCCTGCGCCACGGTTTCCCCGCAGGACAGGCATTGCGGCGGATAGATCAGCGCCAAGCCCGCTTTAACCGCCCCCGAAAGAAGCCTATGTTCCAGCCCCATGAGCAGCCCCACCGATCAACGCTCCCCTCTGACCGACCGCGCGGCCCTGACCCGCAACCGCGCCCGCGCGCGGCGGATGGGCCATGTCGACCTGTTCCACCGCATCGCCGCAGACGAGATCGAGGATAGGCTCGCCGAGGTTAACAGGAGGTTTACGGCCCCCGCCATCGTGACCGGCTTTCCCGAATTCTGGGCCAGGCGCTTCCCTCAGGCGAAAGTCGTCCCCGACGAGGACCGCCTGGACCTTGCCCCCGGCGCGCATGATCTGGTGATCCATGCGCTGGCCCTGCACTGGGCCGACGACCCGGTTGGCCAGATCGTGCAGGCGCGCCGCGCGCTGCGCGAGGACGGGCTGTTTTTGGGCGTCTGCTTCGGCAACCAGACCCTGCACGAATTGCGCGCCGCCCTGGCCCAGGCCGAGGCCGAGGTGACCGGCGGCCTGTCGCCCCGCATCCTGCCCATGGGCGAGATCCGCGATTTGGGCGCGCTGCTGCAACGCGGGGGGATGGCCCTGCCGGTGGCCGACGGGTTCAGCCAGCGCGCCAGCTACCGAGATCTGTTCCATCTGGCCCGTGACCTGCGCGCCATGGGCGAGGGCAATGCCATGGCCGCCCGCCTGCGTCGCCCGACCCGGCGCGAGGTGCTGGCCCGCGCCGCCGCGCATCTGGCCGCCCACCATCCCGACCGCGACGATCCGTCCCGTGTCGCCGTCACATTCGATCTGGTCTTTCTGACGGGCTGGGCGCCCTCGGACAGCCAGCCCAAGCCGCTGCGCCCCGGCACGGCGCAGACATCCCTGGCAGACGCCTTGAACGACATCAGGAAGCAACAGAAATGACCACCAGTCCTCTGCCCGCCGACCATCCCCGGGTCCTGCCCGCCAAGACCGGCATTCTGATCGCCAATCTGGGAACGCCGGACGGCTATGATTACTGGTCGATGCGGCGCTACCTGAACGAGTTCCTGTCGGATCGCCGCGTCATCGACATCAACCGCCTGATCTGGCAGCCGCTTTTGCAACTGGTCATCCTGACCAAGCGGCCCTTCACCTCGGGCGCGAACTACAAGCTGATCTGGAACCACGAGGCGAATGAAAGCCCGTTGATGACGATCACCAAATCCCAAACCGAGATGCTGCGCGCCCGCGCCCATCAGGAGTGGGGCGATCAGGTCATGGTCGAATTCTGCATGCGCTACGGCAACCCCTCGACCCACGAGGTCGTGGACCGCATGGTCAAGGCGGGCTGCCGCCGGATCGTGTTCCTGCCGCTTTATCCCCAATATGCGGGGCCGACCTCGGCCACGGCGAACGACCAGCTGTTCAGGGCGCTGATGCAGCAGACCTGGCAGCCTGCCGTCCGCACGGTCGAGCCCTATGTGAACCGCCCCGACTACATCAAGGCCCTGGCCGACAGCGTGCGCCGGACGCTTGGCGACAGAATCCCGCGCAAGCTGGTGGCCAGCTATCACGGCATGCCGCAGCGCTACCTGATGCAGGGCGACCCCTATCATTGCCAGTGCCAGAAGACCTCGCGCCTGCTCAAGGAAGAGCTGGGCTGGCCCGATGGGGTGATCGACACGACCTTCCAGTCGGTCTTTGGCCGCGAGGAATGGCTGCGCCCCTACACGGTCGAGCATGTGGCCGAACTGGCCAAACAGGGGATCACCGAGATCGCGGTGATCTCGCCCGCCTTCGCCTCGGACTGCATCGAGACGCTCGAGGAGATCAACGGCGAGATCCAGGAAAGCTTCGAAGAGGCGGGCGGCCACGAATTCACCTATATTCCCTGCCTCAACGACGATCCGGCGCATATCGAGGTGATGCTGAACGTCGTGCGCGAGAACATCGCGGGCTGGGTCGAGCCGCGCTGACCGGCGACAGGCAAAGGGGGCCGCGAAGGCCCCCTTTTCGTCTCAGATGATCAGCACCTGCGTGCCGATCTTGGTCAGGTTGTAGAGCTCGGCGATATGTTCGTTATAGAGCCCGATGCAGCCATTCGACGACCGCCGCCCGATCTTGCGCGTGTCGTGGGTGCCGTGGATGCGGTAATATTGCCAGCTCAGCCACAGCGCATGGGTGCCAAGCGGGTTGTCCGGTCCCGGCGGCACGAAGTCCGGCCAGTCGGGGTTGCGCGCCTTCATGGCGGGCGTCGGCGCCCAGGACGGTCCTTCGACCTTGCGGATGATCTCGGTCCGGCCGGTGCGGGTCAGATCCTCGCTGACCGGGATCGACGAGGGATACAGCCGATAGGTCTGCTGATCCTCGGACCAGTAATGCAGCGCGCGCGAGGTCAGGTCGCACAGGATCGCGCCATTGGACAGGTTCTGGAAATAGGGCCGCCAGTCCTGCATCCGAAAGCTCGAGATGTTGTGCTGCGGCCCGTTGCTGACGGGGGCCGCGGCGGGCATCGGCTCGGGAAGTGCCTCGGCGAATTGCGCCAGCGCCGGAGCGGCCAGCCCCGCCGTGCCCAAGGCAGCCGCCGAGCCCAGAAAGGCGCGGCGGTTGAAGGAAGGTGATTTGCTCATCGTCTCATGTCCTGCATTCGGGCGCGCTCTGCTGGCGCGCTTGCCGATTCCGATGGTTCTGATCCACCGGACGCTAAACCGCACGGCCGATTCCGGCAATTCACTCCGCTGTCAGGGTCGGGCCCGCGCCTTCCGTCGCGCCTCACGCAGAGTTGGATTTGAAGCCCGCGCGGCTATTCGCTACATCTGTCGGAAGGATCGGGCAGGGGACAGGCGAAAATGTTGAAAATAAAAACGATTTCATTGGTCTGCATGCTGGCTGCCGCAGGTTGCGCGCCGCGTTACGTTCCCCCTCCGGTCCAGCCGATCGCCGCCGAGCCCGAGATTCCGGGCCAGATCAGCGAAATGGAGGCTGCGGCGATTCCGCAGCGGGTGTTGCAGCAGATCAACATACTTCGCGGCAACATCGCGCTGCAGCCGCTGATGCTGAACCAGCAGCTTTCGGCGGCCGCCATGGCCCATTCGCGCGACATGTCGGCCCAGAACCGCGCCTGGCACTGGGGTTCGGACGGCTCGTCGCCGGTCGATCGCGCCCGGCGCCAGGGCTATTCGGGCAATCTGGTGGGCGAGAACATCTCGGAATCCTTCGAGAACGACATCCAGACGCTGGCCGCCTGGATGGGCGTGCGCGAGACGCGTGACGTGATCATGGACCCCTCGGCAACCCAGCTTGGCTTCGCCTGGTATCAGGAACCCTCGGGCAAGGTCTGGTGGACGCTGCTGACGGGGAACTGAGGCGCGATGCAAAAAGGCCCCGCGCTGGCGGGGCCTGTGCGGGGCGTCCGGGCAGATCCGGTCAGGGGAAGATGACGACCGGCGTGCGGACCTGCACGGCGGCATAGATCTCCTCGATCTCGGCATCGCTGACGGCGATGCAGCCTGCGGTCCAGTCGCGTTGGCGGGGAAAGAGGTTGTTCCCCTCGGGGCCGCGGCCATGGATGAAGATGTCGCCGCCGGGATGGCGGCCATGGGCTGCGGCAAAGGCACGGTCGCGTTCGTTGGGATAGCTGATCCCGACCGACAGGTGGTACCGGCTGCGCGGGTTGAATCGGTCGACGAAATAGACACCTTCGGGCGTCTTGCCGTCGCCCTCGAACTGCTTGTGGCCGGCGGGCTGGAAGCCCAGGCTGATATCGTAGGATCGCACCACGTTCGAGCCGCTGAGCAGGTGCATGCGACGCTGGCTCTTGTTCACCTGGATCTGGGTGATCGGAGGTCCATCATAGCGCTGGAACTTGCTGGGCTGTTGGGGCGACCCGCATGCCGCCAGAAAGGCAAGCATGGAAAGCGAAAAAGTACGACGGGTCGTTCTGCTCATCACTGCCTCGGGACGTCTTTTGAGTTTTTGTGGTTTCTGGATACCATGTTTAAGACGGCCATGCCTAGCGAAGCGTTAATGCCGCGACGATTTCGACATGCGGCGAAAAGCGGAACTGGTCCACGACAGCAAGATGCGTGATGCGATAGCCCGCATCGGCCAGAATTCGCGCATCGCCGGAAAAAGTGACCGGATCACACGACACCGAGGCCAGTTTCGGCACGCCCGAGGCCGCGATTTCCGTCATCTGCGCGGCGGCACCGGCACGCGGCGGGTCGATCACGATTGCGTCATGGCGTGCCAGTTCGTCCCTCAGCAACGGCCTGCGGGCCAGGTCGCGGACCTCCGTCGTGACGCGGCGCAGGCCCGGCGTGGCGCGCCAAGCCGAATCAAGCGCTTCCAGCGGCGCGGCCAGACCCTCGACCGCGTGAACCTCGGCCTCGGCCGACAGGGGTAGGGCGAAAGTGCCGATCCCGGCGAAGAGATCCGCGATCCGCGACGCCCCCGCCAGCGCGGCGCGCACCTCGGCCAGCAGCGCGGCCTCGCCCTCAGGCGTGGCCTGCAGAAAGGCGCCCGGCGGCGGGACGACCTGCGCGCGCCCCATCGGCAGCAGGGGCGGTCGGCGCGTGATCGACTGCCCGTCCCAGTCCAACCGCGCCAGATCGCCCTCATCCGCCAAAGCGGCCAGCGTCTGAAACAGCGCGGGGTCCATCGGCTTGCCGCCGCGTACCGCGACATCCAGACCGGCCGGGCCGTGGATCACCGTCATGCCGATCTCGGCAGAGCGCGAGGCCCCTGCCACCACGATGCGGCGCAGCAGCGGCAGCGCGGCGGTGATCGCCGGATGCAGGATGTGGCATTCGCCCAGATCGACGATCACATCCGAGGCGCGGGCGTGAAAGCCCAGCAGCGCGCCCTTCTTCGTCCGCCGACCCGACAGGACCGCCCGCCTGCGCGAGCGCAGGGGCGAGACATGCAGGACCGGCTCGGGCGCCTCGACCCCCTGGGCCGCCAGCGCGGCCATCACCACCTGACGCTTCCAGGCGGCGGCAAAGCCTTCGGAGGCATGCATCAGCGAACAGCCCCCGCAGGCGCGGTAATGCGCGCAAGGGGGCCGCACCCGGTCCGGCGACGGTGTCAGGATGCGCGGCGCGGCGATGCGGCCATCGACCGCCTCGCCCTCGATCTCTTCGCCCGGCAGGACAAGGGCCGCCAGCGCGCGGCCCTGATCGCCGATGGCGATGCCGTCGCCCTTGCGGCCAAGCCGTTCGATCCGCCAGCGGCTCATTCGGCGGCCTCGTCCAGCGCCAGCACGCCGCCCGATTGATGCGCCCAGTAGCGCGCATAGCGCCCGCCGGCCGCCAGCAGATCGTCGTGGCGGCCCTCTTCGACGATGCGGCCATCCTCGATCACGATGATGCGGTCCAGCTCTGCAATGGTGGACAGGCGATGCGCGATGGCCAGCACGGTCTTGCCCTGCATGGCGCGCGACAGGGCGGTCTGGACCTGCGCCTCGACCTCGCTGTCCAGTGCGCTGGTGGCCTCGTCCAGCACCAGGATCGGCGCGTCCTTCAGGATCGCGCGGGCCAGCGCGATCCGCTGGCGCTGCCCGCCCGACAGCTTGACGCCGCGTTCGCCCAGATGGGCGTCATAGCCCGTGCGGCCCATATGGTCGCGCAGGGTCAGGATGAAGTCATGCGCCTCGGCGGCCGTGGCGGCGGCGACGATCTCGGCATCGGTGGCGTCGGGCCGGCCATAGCGGATGTTGTCGCGGGCCGAGCGGTTGAACATCGCCGTTTCCTGCGTGACCATCGCGATCTGGCGGCGCAGGCTTTCCTGCGTCACCGCGCGCAGGTCGTGGCCGTCGATGCGGATCGCCCCGCGCTCGACATCGTAGAGCCGCAGCAGCAGCGCGACCAGCGTCGATTTCCCGGCCCCCGAGGCACCGACGATGCCGATCTTCTCGCCCGGCGCGATGTCCAGATCCAGATCGGTGATGCCCGCGCCGTCGGCCTCGGCCCGGCCATAGGCAAAGCTGACGCGGTCGAAGCGCAGCGCGCCCTGCACCCGGTCAAGCGTGATCGCGTCCGGCGCGTCCGTCAGCGCATGCGGGGGCGAGAGGGTCTTCATCCCGTCCTCGACCTCGCCGATATTGCCCCACATGCCCATCAGGGCCATGCTGACCCAGCCCGTCATCTGCGACAGCCGCATCGCGATCGCGCCCGAAGCCGCGACATCGCCCACCGTCGCGGCGCCATCGCGCCACAGAAGGATCGCGCCGCCCACCAGGATCACCGGCAGGATGCCCGCCACCACCATCAGCGACAGCCGGAACCAGGTCGAGACGACCCCGAAATCCAGCGCGCGCTCGCGGAAACCGGCCATCGCGCCCAAGGCCGCCTGGTCCTCGTGATCGGCATGGGCGAAGAGCTTGACGGTCTTGATGTTGGTGATCGTGTCCACGACCTGGCCCGTGACATTCGCCCGCGCCGAGGCCCGCGCCCCCGATTTCGCCCGGATGCGCGGCAGGAAGAACCGGATCAGCGCGAAATAGGCCGCAAGCCAGACCAGCAGCGCCACCGCCCCCCAGCCATCCACCGCCAACAGGAACGCCGCCGATCCGATCACCGAGGCCAGCGCGAAGGCCACGACGTTCACCATCTCCGAGGCGACATCTGTCACGGCGCGCGCCGTCTGCATCTGCTTCTGCGCCAGCCGCCCGGCGAAATCGTTGTCGAAGAAGGTCACCGAATGGCCCATCGTCCAGCGATGCAGCCGCGACAGTACCAGAGGCAGGATGTTCGGGCCGATGATCACGTTGGAACTGGCCGTCGACAGGCCGAAGATCGCCGGCCGGATCACCAGGAAGAACAGCGCGAAACCGACCACGAGGCCCCAGTTCTCGGCCCAGAACGTGCCGGGCGCGCTGCTGGCCACCGCGTCCACGACCAGACCCAGCAGCATGGCCGAGACGACATCCGCTGCCCCGCCCATTGCCGAGGCCACGCCCGCCACGCCAAGGCCAGGCCATGCGCCCGACAGGCACCAGCGGAAGAACGCCATCAAAGTGCGCGGCGGCGGGCCGTCTGCAGGACGGAAGGCATCGACCATGCGGCCAAGACGGGCGTGAGGGCTCATGGCGTATCCTTGGGGTTCAGGTCGGCATTGAGCGCCGCGTCGATCAGCGCGGGCGCAGGCAGTGTGAACGCCGAGGCGATCCAGGCACTCTCGGCCGCGCGCAGGGCGCGGCCCAGGGCCGGTCCCGACAGGCCGGGCAGGTCCGAGGCCTTTAAAGGCAGGGGCGAGGCCTGCGCGCGATCCAGCCGGGCGCGCCAATCGACGGGAAGCCCGATGCCCCGATGCAGCAGCGCATGGTCCAGCGCCTCGGGCGCGGTCAGGCGATAGCCCGCCTCGTCCAGCGACCAGCGCGCGCGCGCGGCCTCGCGCAGGCGGGCCAGATGGCGCGATTCGTGGCGCGACAGGCGCAGCGCCTCGGTCGGATCGCCCGGCACCAGCGCCGCCAGCCGACGCCGCCACGAGGGTTGCGCCTCTGCCGCATTCTCGGCCGCGATCAGGTTTTGCAGGGCGTCTGGGCGGGCACCGGGCAGGATCAGGTCAAGCACCCCGGTCTGCGCCATCAGCGCAATGGCGGCACCGGGAGCGGGGGCCGCCAGCAGCTTGCGCATCTCGGCGCCCACGCGTTCGGGGGCGATGCGGGCCAGGCCATCGCGCAGGGCCGCGCAGGCCGCCAGCGCCCGAGGCTGTGCCTCGCGGCCATACTGGGCGAAAAAGCGGAAGAAGCGCAGGATCCTCAGGTAATCCTCGCGGATGCGGTCTTCGGGCTCGCCCACGAAGCGCAGCCGCCGCGCGGCCAGATCGGGCAGGCCGCCGACCGGGTCCAGCACCCGGCCCGCGCGGTCGGCGTAAAGTGCGTTGATCGTGAAGTCGCGCCGCGCGGCATCCTCGGCCAGATCGGTCGAGAAGGCCACGACCGCATGACGCCCGTCGGTTTCCACGTCGCGGCGGAAGGTCGTCACCTCGAACCCCCGCCCATCCGCGACCAGCGTGACGGTGCCATGGTCGATCCCGGTCGGCACCGCGCGCAGGCCTGCAGCCTCGGCCAGTAAGCTCACTTCGGTCGGGGGGGCATCGGTGGCGATGTCGATATCGCTGACCGGCTCGCCCAGCAGCGCGTTGCGTACCACGCCTCCGACCAGCCAGGCGCGCGCCCCTCTGGCCTCCAGCGCGTCAAGCACGCGGATCAGGGCATCGTCGTTCAGGATCGCTGCGGGCAGATGCGTCATTGCCCCAGCCTTTGCGCCAGACCCAGCAGCATCCGCGCGGTCGCGCCCCACAGATAATAGGGTCCGAACGGCGCGACGTGATAGGCCCGCCAGTCGCCGCGCCAGCGCCGCCTTTCGACATGATATCGGGTGGGGTCGGCGATATGGGCGAAGGGCAGGGTGAAGACCTCTTCGACCTCGCCGGCTTCGGGGATAGGGGTGAAGTCGCCCCGGATCAGCGCGACCACCGGCAGGACGGCAAAGCCCGTCACCGTGCGGTGCGGCGGCAATGCGCCAAGCACCTGCAACTGCGCGGGGTCCAGCCCGATCTCTTCGCGCGCCTCGCGCAGGGCGGCGGCGGTCTCGTCGGGGTCGGCCGGGTCCAGCTTGCCGCCGGGCAGGGCGATCTGGCCGGGATGATGGCGCAGCCCCGAGGCACGCTTGGTCAGGATGAGCCGCCCGTCGCTTTCGTGAAAGCCCGCCAGAACCCCCGCCCGCCGCAGCGTGGCCGAGGGCGGCGCCACGCCGGGATTGAGGTCGTAATCCGAACTGGCCCCGGCCGCGTGCGTCAGCGCCTGGCGCAGCAGGTCTGGGGACCAGCGAAGGCTCATGCCTGGTCCGTCAGCGGGTTGCCCGTCGCATCGACCGTCGCCTCGAATCCCAGGCTCTGGGGGTCGAATTCGTAATGCGCGCCGCAGAACTGGCAATCGGCCGTCACGATCCCCTCGGGCGTGGTCATATGCGCGATGTCCTTGGCCGAATAGATTGACAGCGTGTCGCGCACCCGGTCCGCCGTGCACGAGCAGCCGAACTCCACCCGCTGCGCATCATATACGCGGGGCTCTTCCTCGTGGAACAGCCGCAGCAGCAGGTCGGTCGGACCGACCGAGGGGCCGATCAGTTCCAGCGTCTCGACCGTGTCCAGCAGCAGGTTGGCGCGGTTCCAATCCTCGGATTCCGCGCCCTGCAGGATGTCGGCAGCCTCGATCAGGCCGCCCTCGCCGCTGCCGCCCTCGGCGGGGGAATGCGGCTGCGCGGGCAGCGTCTGCAGCATCACGCCGCCCGCCCGCCAAGCAGGCGCATTCCCGGCCTGCCGGGACAGGCCCGAGGCCAGCTGGAACCGCGTCGGCAGCTGTTCGGATTGCGCGAAATAGGTCTGCGCGCAGGCCGACAGGCTGCCCCCCGCAAGCGGCGTGATGCCCTGATAGGGCATGTTGCCCGCGCCTTGGTCGATCAGGATGGCAAAGTAACCCTCGCCGATCTGCTCGAAGGGCGCGCGCGCGTCCAGCCGGTCGCCGTCAAAGCTGGCCCAGGCGCGGATGCGGGCGGGCGCGTCATCGTCGACGGGGGCGTAGTAGTCGGCGGCCAGCGTGCGGATCGCGCCATTGCCGCGCACCTGGAGGCTGAGCTTCCAGCGCAGCTTGATCATCGGGCCGATCAGCGCGGTCAGCAGCGCCAGTTCCGCCACAAGCGCGCTGACGGGTGCCGGGTAATCGTGCCGCGTCAGGATATGGTCGAGAACCCCGTCCAGCCGCGCCACACGGCCCCGGATGTCCGAGCGGTCAAGCTGGAAGGGCAGAACCGTGTCGTCCCAGGCGATCTGGTTGATCTTGTGCATCATCTTTCCTTGAAGCGTCTGGCCCCGCCACCGCAAACGGTCGGGCCGGGCTGTTCGCGCCCCAATATAGGCGTTTTTGAACGAAGCCCAAGGGCCGGGGGGCGCTTCCCCGTTCGTGGCACTCTTGCTATGGCGGTGCTGCACAGCGACAGGTGACGCCATGACCCCCCGCTTCGGACAGCCCCCTCTTGCCCGGATCGCCTATCGGCGTCGCCCCGGCGCCTATGCCGTTCTGTGGCGCGAGGGGCGGCTGCTGCTGACCCACCAGACCGCGCCCGAGCCGGAATTCCAGCTGCCCGGAGGCGGCATCGATCCAGGCGAATCGCCTGTCCGCGCGCTGCACCGCGAGGTGTTCGAGGAGACCGGCTACAGCATCGAGGGCGCCCGCCTGCTGGGCCGCTACCGCCGCTTCTGCTACATGCCCGATTACGGCATCCATGCCGAGAAGCTCTGCGCGATCTGGCTAGCCCGTCCGGTCCTGCGCCGGTCCGACCCGACCGAGCCCGGCCACAGCGCCCATTGGGTCGCCCCGGCCGAGGCGCTGGATCTGCTGGTCGATCCCGGCTCTCGCCAGATGCTGCGCCGCGCCCTGCGCCGGCTGGGCGTCGCCTGTGGCGTGATCTAGCCGCCGTCCGTGCGCATCTCCAGCAGGACGGCGGACATGTCGTCCAGCCGTTCCCCCCGGCAATATTCCGAGACCGACCAAGCCATCGATTCGAGAAACGCCACCCCGCCCAGAAAGGCGTTGGTGCGCATGATCGCCTCGACCCCGTCATCGCCCAGAAGGCGGCCGTTGGGGGTGCTGGCCTCGGTGATCCCGTCCGAGGTGATCAGCAGCCGGTCGCCCGGCTGCATCGTGACGGTGAATTCGTCAAAGACCGGCCGTTCGAAGACCCCGATCGGCATGCCGCCCTTGCCCAGACGCAGGATGCTGCCATCGGCGCGTTGCAGCACCGGATGGGGATGGCCCGCCTGCACCATCCGCAGCTTGCCCGTCCGGTGGTTCAGATCGCCGTAGATCATCGTGAAGTAGCTGTCGGTGTTCATCTCCTCCAGCATCATCGTGTTGAAGAAATGCGCCAGCCCGCCCGGCGTCACCGCATCCGCGCCGCTCTGCCCGCCCCGCAGCGCGACGTTCTGGTCGGTCGAGCCGGACAGATGCACCGAGAGCTGTGCCGTCAGCAGCGCGGCCGTGACGCCATGCCCGGCCACGTCCAGCGCGAACAGGCCGATCCGGTGGTCGCTGATCGGAAAGAAGCCGACCAGATCGCCGCCGATATGGCCCGCGGGGCGCAACAGCAGCGACACCTCGGCCATGCCGAAGCGCCCGGCCCGTTCGCGCACCAGCCCCTGTTGCAGCTTGCGCGCCTCGCGCAGGTCGCGTTCGATCGCGGCCTGCGTCTCGCTGAGCCGCTCCAGCGCGGAGCGCAACTGGGCATTGCTGGCATTCAGCTCTTCCTCGATCCGCAGCAGCCGCTCGCCGGCGGCCAGCCGCGCGCGCAGCGCCATCGGTGCGACGGGCTTGGTCAGGATGTCGTCGACGCCTTCGCGCAGCCCGGCCTGCATCTCGGCGTCGCCGCCATCGGCTGACAGCAGCACGAAATAGCCGTGGCTCTGCCGCTCCATCCGGCGGAAGGCGGCGCAGAGCGACAGCCCGCTCATGTCCGGCAGGGCCCGGTCGGCCAGAACCATGTCCGGCTCGCGCGCGAGGCAAAGTTCCAGCGCGTCCGAGCCGGTCATCGCCTCGACGATCTCGTAACCGTCACGCAGCAGGATCGCGGCCAGCTCGGCCTGTTCGGCGGGATCCGGGACGACCAGCAGCACCGTTCGCCGCAGGGCTGCGGGCGTGATCACTGGGGCGGGGGCGGGGCGATTCGCGGCTTTCATCAGACATCCTTAGACGCGATGTCGTAAAGCGGCGGTAAACCCGGCTCCAGCCGATGATTAAACTTGGCGGTTCATCTTGTGGCGCCGGTCTCAGACCAGCAATTCCGACAGGATCTCGTCATTCGTGATGTCGCGATAGGCAAAGCCCGACCCGTCCAGCCGCGCGGTCAGCGCGGCCAGATCGGCGGGATCCGAGGTCTCGATCCCGATCAGGACCGAGCCGAAATTGCGCGCCGATTTCTTCAGATATTCGAACCGCGCGATATCGTCATTCGGACCCAGAAGATCCAGGAAATCGCGCAGCGCGCCGGGCCGTTGCGGCATCCGCAGCACGAAATACTTCTTGACCCCCAGCCAGCGCTGCGCGCGTTCCTTGACCTCGGGCAGGCGCTCGAAGTCGAAATTGCCGCCCGAGCAGACCGCCACGACCGTCCGGCCCGACAGATCGCCCAGATCGCCCAGCACGTCCAGCGCCAGCGCGCCCGCCGGTTCCAGCACGACGCCCTCGGTGTTGAGCATCTCCAGCATGGTGCGGCAGATGCGGTCCTCGGGCGCCAGATGCACGTCGGCGGGATCGAAGCGCGCCAGCGCCTCGAAGGGCAGGGCGCCGATGCGTGCGACTGCCGCACCGTCCACGAAGCTGTCCACCGCCGGCAGCGCGACCGGCGCGCCCGCCTGAAGCGCGGCCTTGAGGCTGGCCCCGCCAAGCGGCTCGGCGAAGGCAAAGCGTGTCTCGGGCGCTTCGGTTGCAAGGTATTTCGTCACTCCCGCCGACAGGCCACCCCCGCCCACCGGCAGCACGACCAGATCGGGCGCGCGGCCCAGCTGTTCCAGCATCTCAAGCCCGACCGTCGCCTGACCCTCGATGATGTCGGGCGCGTCGAAAGGCGACAGGAACTGCGCGCCCTCATCCGCGCAGAAGGCCTGCGCGGCGGCCAGCGTCTGGTCGAAATAGTCGCCGGTCAGCACGATCTCGACCGCGTCGCCACCGAAGATCTGGGTCTTGTCGATCTTCTGCTTGGGCGTGGTGACCGGCATGAAGATCGTTCCGCGCGCGCCGAAATGGCGGCAGGCATAGGCCACACCCTGCGCGTGGTTACCGGCGCTGGCGCAGACGAAATGGCCGCCGCCGCCGGGCCGGGCCAGCTTGCGCATCGCGTTGAAGGCGCCGCGCAGCTTGTAGCTGCGCACGGGCGTCAGATCCTCGCGCTTGAGCCAGATGTCGGCGCCGAATTTCGCCGACAGGTGGTCGTTGCGCTGCAACGGGGTAGGCTCGAACAGGTCGCGAAGCGCGGCCTCGGCCAGACGGACGGAGGCGACAAAGTTTTCCATTCCCGCCCCATGCCGCGAAATGTGCGAGCTGGCAAGGGTTCAGCGCAGCGCACGCCCCTCGACGAAATGGCCCCAGAGCGTGGTCACGACCGACAACTGGAACAATCCGGCAAGCCAAAGCCACACCAGCGTGATGGCCGTGCCGCCAAGGCTGCCAGGCACCACGCGCTCGATGATCGCCACCGGCAGGTTGTGAATCACAGACATGACGAAAGCGATCACCAAAATGCAGCCGAGGCGCCCTTTTGTGGCATCCCAGGCGGTGCGGATCGGGCGCGACTGGCCGATGGCGGCGCCAGGCAGGGCGATGGACAGCCTCAGTGTGAACGCCATGAACAGCATCACCAGCGGAATCCCGACGAGGAACATGCCAAGGCCCAGCCCTCCGGATCGCGCTGAAAAGACGATGCCGACCAGGATCGCGCCAGCGAAAAGCGTCGGCACAATGATCAAGAGCATCAGCAGCCCGGTCCCGACATAGCGGAGGACAGCGCTCCGTTGCTCTGCGCCCAGGAGCCGTGGCGGTTCTTCGATCAGGACATAACGATGCCAGGCCACGGCCATCGCCAAAAATGGCACAATCGCGGCAAGGATGCCGAGCCACATGACGAAATTCACCGCAGCAGGGCCGGCACTGGTCCGCATAGCCATCGCAACCGACGCGCCGAATGTCACAGCAAATATGGCCGCAGAGACAAGGAACGACGGCACGGCCAGACGCATCATTGCGCGCCGGTTGCCCTTAAGCTGCCGCAGCGCATGGGCCAGAATTGAAAAAGCCAGCATTGAATGCTCCCATGGAAATCGCGCGCACCCTTATTCGATTCGGCCCACACCCTTGTGACAACGCGAAAACCACCGTATTCCCCCGGAAACTTCGACAAGGGGTCACCGCATGTCCGACGCGCCGAAAAAAGTCGTCCTCGCCTATTCGGGGGGGCTTGATACCTCGATCATCCTGAAATGGCTGCAGACCGAATACGGCTGCGAGGTGGTGACCTTCACCGCCGATCTGGGCCAGGGCGAGGAACTGGAGCCGGCGCGCCAGAAGGCCCTGATGCTGGGCATCAAGCCCGAGAACGTCCACATCGTGGACGTGCGCGAGGAATTCGTGCGCGACTTCGTCTTCCCGATGTTCCGGGCCAACGCGCTCTACGAGGGGCTCTATCTGCTGGGCACCTCGATCGCGCGGCCGCTGATCTCGCAGCATCTGGTGCGGATCGCGCAGGAATCGGGCGCGGATGCGGTGGCGCATGGCGCGACCGGCAAGGGCAACGACCAGGTCCGCTTCGAGCTCAGCGCCTATGCGCTGGATCCCTCGATCAAGGTGATCGCGCCCTGGCGGGAATGGGACCTGACCAGCCGCACCAAGCTGATCGAGTTCGCCGAGAAAAACCAGATCCCCATCGCCAAGGACAAGCGCGGCGAGGCGCCGTTCAGCGTGGACGCGAACCTGCTGCACACCTCGTCCGAGGGCAAGGCGCTGGAGAACCCGGCCGAGGCCGCGCCGGACTATGTCTATCAGCGCACGGTGAACCCCGAGGACGCCCCCGATCAGCCCGAATTCATCGAGATCGGCTTCGAGCGCGGCGACGCGGTGTCGATCGACGGCGAGGCCCTGTCGCCCGCCACGATCCTCACGCGCCTGAACGAGCTGGGCGGCAAGCACGGCATCGGGCGTCTGGATTTCGTCGAGAACCGCTTCGTCGGCATGAAGTCGCGCGGCATCTACGAGACGCCGGGCGGCACGATTCTGCTCGAGGCCCATCGCGGGATCGAGCAGATCACGCTGGATGCGGGCGCGGGGCACCTCAAGGATTCGATCATGCCGCGCTATGCCGAGCTGATCTACAACGGCTTCTGGTTCAGCCCCGAGCGCGAGATGCTGCAGGCCCTGATCGACAAGAGCCAGGAGCACGTGACCGGCACGGTCCGGCTGAAGCTCTACAAAGGCTTGGCAAGCTGTGTGGGCCGCTGGTCGGATCATTCGCTCTACAGTGAGGCGCATGTCACCTTCGAGGACGATGCCGGCGCCTACGACCAGAAGGACGCGGCGGGCTTCATCCGCCTGAACGCGCTGCGCCTGAAGCTGATCGCGAACCGCAACGCGCGCGTCGCGAAATGACGGACGGGGCCGCCCGCATCGCCATCGTGACCGTCAGCGACCGGGCGTCGCGGGGGGAATACGAGGACAACGGCGGCCCCGGCGCCGAGGATTGGCTGCGGGGTGTCATCACCTCGCCCGTGATCATCGAGCGCCACATCATCCCCGACGGCCGCGAAGGGGTCGCGGCCACCCTGCGCGATCTGGCCGACGGGGGCGCGGATCTGATCCTTGTCACCGGCGGCACCGGGCCTGCGCCGCGCGACCTGACGCCCGAGGCCGTGGCCGATGTCATGGACAAGGAACTGCCCGGCTTTGGCGAAGAGATGCGCCGCGCCTCGCTGCGCGAGGTGCCGACCGCGATCCTGTCGCGCCAGACCGCGGCGATTCGCGGGCGCAGCCTGATCATCACCATCCCCGGCAAGCCGTCGGCCATCGCGACCTGCCTGGATGCGGTCTTTGCCGCCGTGCCCTATTGCCTTGACCTGATCGGCGCCGCGAGGATCGAGACCGACCCGGCCCGGATCAAGGCGTTCCGGCCCAAGGGCGCCTGATCACTCGGCCGCGATCGCGTCCTGCTCGTCGGCGTCGAGGCGCGAGAGGTCGCGGATCACGCGGCGCATCCTTGCGGCGAAATCGTCGAAATCGGGGCGCGGCAGGATCGTCTTTTCATCCATGTAGAGCGAGCGGTCGATCTCGAGCTGGACGACATGCACGTTCTGGCTGGGCCGCCCGTAGGCGGCGCAGATATAGGCGCCCGAAAAGGGCGAGTTCCGCCGGATGCGCCAGCCCTGTGATTCGACCGCCGCGCAGACCGCGTCGGTCACCCGCGCCGAGGCCGACAGGCCGTGGCGGTTGCCCAGCACCATGTCGGGACGCGAGCCCTGCAGATGGGCCAGCGCGTCATGAGGCATGGAATGCATGTCGATCAGGATGGCGCGGCCGAATCGCTTGCGCGCCTCGGAGATCAGCGAGGTCAGGGCCTGGTGATAGGGCTGCCAGCAGGTCTCGATCCGGCGCTCGGCCTCGGCGCGGTCGATGGGCCGCTCGTGGATGGCGCGCCCCTGCGAGACGACGCGGGGAATCACCCCAAGCCCGGCCAGCGTGCGCTGGTTCAGCGGATGGCGCGGCACGCCGCGCACGACCAGCGGGTCGATCTCGTCCGTGCCGCGATTGAGATCCACGATGCAGCGCGGCACCAGCGAACACAGCGAAACCGCGCCGAAATCGGGGGCGCAGGCGATCAGGCGGTCCACGAAGGCATCTTCGGACGACCGCAGCGCGTGAATCGGCAACCGCGTGCCACGCAGGAACCAGTCGGGATAATGGCAACCCGAATGGGGCGAAGCGAAGATCACTCCGGCCTTCCAGCGGTCGGGTCGATTCAGCAGGAATGGCAGCTCGGCCTGGGACAAGGGTCTCTTCCGACGGTGATCCGTAAATGTTTATAGACCGGAAAAACATGTTGCCGATAGGTCTTGAATCCCCCTTGGGGCCTCTGTATAGGATCGCCAACCACGAGGGAGAGGGCCGATCGCCCTGGAACTCGAGGACGGGCGGTTAGCTCAGCGGTAGAGCACTACGTTGACATCGTAGTGGCCACTGGTTCGATCCCAGTACCGCCCACCATTCTTTCGCCGCCCCCGGCCGGTTGTCGGGGGTATTTCGTTTTCAAGGCGGCAGCGCAGCGGCCGCGACGATGGAGAAGACCGATGAAGGTTCGCAACTCGCTCCGCTCGCTCAAGAGCCGGCACCGCGACTGTCAGGTTGTGCGCCGCAAGGGCCGCATCTACGTGATCAACAAGACCAATCGCCGTTTCAAGGCCCGTCAGGGCTGAGGATGGTCCTGCCGGGGATGCCCGGCAGATCACGGACGAAAAGAACCCGCCGCAGCAATGCGGCGGGTTTTTTCGTGCCAAGCGGCAGAGCGACCGGCGCTGGTTAAGGTTTTCTTAAGTTTGCAGCTTCGCGGGCCTGCGGGCTGGTCTATGCTGTGACAGGCCGCGCGTTGCGGCTGTTGCTCTGTCCTGTGGTGAAGGGTCCGCGAATGTTGCTCATCGGCAGTCTGATCGGTCTTGTCCTGGCGGCGTTCGTCATGGAATCCGGCCAGTCCGGCGACGAGGACACCAGCGACGACGATGCCCTGACCCCCGATCCCGACGACGCAGAGCGTCCGCCGGTCATGCCCGGACCGGACGGAACGCCGACGGTGCCACGGCAGATCGTCGGGGATGACGATGGCGACACGCTGATGGGCGGGGCGGGCGATGACGTGATTCGCGGCGGCGCCGGGATGGACGACCTGCGCGGCGGTCTGGGCGCGGACACGATCCATGGCGGCGGCGGCGATGACTGGATCCAGGGCGATGCGGCCTATGGCGAGGGTGGCGACGACGTCATCTTCGGCGGTGACGGCAACGACCATCTGAACGGGCAGGGCGGCGACGACCTGATCTATGGAGACGAGGGCGACGACACGATCTTTGGCGGCGAGGGAAACGACACGCTGTTCGGCGGGCCGGGCAATGACTGGCTGTCGGGCAATGACGGCGACGACGTGCTGGTCTCGACCGAGGGGTCCGACGATCTGGATGGAGGGCGCGGCAATGATGTGCTGATCGGCCATGACGGTCCCGAGACCGTCTGGATGAACGGGGGCGAGGGCGACGACACGCTGATGCCCGGCGCGCATGACTTCGCCTCGGGGAATGCGGGGGCCGACACCTTCGTGCTGCGCCAGATCCCGCAGGGCATGCCGACCATCGCCGATTATGACGCAGCCGAAGACCAGATCCACCTGCACCTGTCCGAGACGATCGCGCCCACCGCGCAGCTGACCCTGAGGCAGGATCTGGACGGAACCTACCTGCTGGAGGTCAACGGCCAGTCCGTCGGGCGCCTGTTGCAGCATGGCGGCCTGAGGCTGGAAGACATCCGCATCGTCGCGGTGCGCGACTGACGCCGGTCCGGGGGCTTTTCTTTCAGGTGATTCTCGGTTATCTGCGCGCATCCTGCCGCCCTGACGGGCCGGGAACCAAGTGGCCTGTGCTGGACGACATCCCGGCCTGCGCCTTGACCCTAGATCCGAAAGGAGTACCCGATGTCGATCACTGTTGAAGAAAAAGCCCGCGTCATCAAGGAATTCGGCACCAAGGAAGGCGATACCGGTTCGCCCGAGGTGCAGGTCGCGATCCTCAGCTCGCGCATCGCCACCCTGACCGAGCATTTCAAGACGCACAAGAAAGACAACCATTCGCGTCGTGGTCTGCTGAAGCTGGTCGCGCAGCGCCGCAAGCTGCTGGACTATCTGAAAGCCAAGGAAGAAGCGCGCTACACCGCGCTGATCGCCAAGCTGGGCCTGCGCCGCTGATCCGGCGCGCCTGACGCGACAGACAGAACGCCCGCGGCCCCTGTGCTGCGGGCGTTTTCCGTTTTGCGCCTAGTCGCGCAGATAGGCGAACCAGTAGGCCAGCGCGATGGCCGCGCCGCCGATCAGGTTGCCGATGGTCGCAGCGACCAGATTGGCCAGCACGCCCGACGCGGTGATGGCCGCGCCCGCGCCCTCGGTCACGGCCTGCACCATCCACGCATAGGGCAGCAGATACATGTTTGCGACCGAATGCTCGAACCCGGCGGCGACGAAGGCGGCGATTGGCAGGGTCAGGCCTGCCAGCTTCTGCGTCACCGTCTTGCCGCCATAGGCCAGCCAGACCGCAAGGCAGACCAGCATGTTCGCAAGGATGCCGCTGGCCAGCATCGCGCCAAATCCCTGATCGGTCTTGGTCGCGCCCAGATCCAGCGCGGCGCGGCCCACGGCGCCCTCGCCGGCCTCGTGCAGGCCGGCTGCCAGAACCAGCAGTGCCAGCAGGACCGAGCCCGCGAAATTCGCCGCATAGACCACCGCCAGCGCCGCCGCCGCCCGCCCGGGCGCGACCTCGCCCGCCGCGACCGGCCCCGCCATCAGCGTGTTGCCGGTGAACAATTCGGCCCCGCCGATCATCACCAGCGCAAGGCCCATGGCAAAGACCAGCCCCGCCAGCACCTGGCCCACGCCGAAGGGCATCGCCTCGGCCCCGGCCAGCGCGATGATGGCGAACAGCCCGCCCAGACCGATATAGACCCCCGCCAGCACGCCCAGCATCATGCGCGGGCCATTCGCCAGATGCGCCTTGTCCTTCAGTGCGGCAAAGACCGTGGCGGCCAGATCGGGCGGTTCGGGCAGGGTCGGCGTGTCGGTCATCGCGGGCTCCTCGGCAGGGTCTGAGCCTTGGTAAGACGCGGAAGGCGCAGAGTGTTCCCGGCGCGCCCCTTCCCAACTGGCCCGATTTCCTGTATGTCGCCGGAATCTGTGACGTGACGCTTCGACCCCGGCGGACGCGAGAGGATTGGGGTCGGCGGCAATGGGGCCGCCATATGACACGGGATGACCGGAGGGCCGGACCATCCCAAGAGGACATCAGATGTTTGACGAAGTGAAGAAATCGATCCAGTGGGGCCAGGAAACGCTCACGCTGGAAACGGGCAAGGTTGCCCGTCAGGCCGACGGCAGCGTCATCGCCACCCTGGGCGAGACCAGCGTCATGGCCAACGTCACCTTCGCGAAGGAACCCAAGCCCGGGCAGGACTTCTTCCCGCTGACGGTTCACTATCAGGAAAAATACTACGCCGCCGGCAAGGTGCCCGGCGGTTTCTTCAAGCGCGAGGCGCGCCCGACCGAGAAAGAGACGCTGACCGCGCGTCTGATCGACCGTCCCTGCCGCCCGCTGTTCGCGCCGGGCTTCAAGAACGAAGTCCTGGTCATGTGCACCGTGCTGTCGCACGACCTGGTCAACGACCCGGACATCGTGGCGATGATCGCCGCCTCGGCCGCGCTGACCATCTCGGGCGTGCCGTTCATGGGTCCGATCGGCGCCGCGCGCGTGGGCTTCTCGAACGGCGAATATGTGCTGAACCCCGAGGTTCAGGACATGGACCAGCTTCGCTCGAACCCCGAGCAGCGTCTGGACTTGGTCGTCGCCGGCACGAAAGATGCCGTGATGATGGTCGAATCGGAAGCCTATGAGCTGACCGAGGAAGAGATGCTGGGCGCCGTGAAGTTCGGCCACGAGGCGATGCAGCCCGTGATCGACCTGATCATCGAACTGGCCGAAGCCGCCGCCAAAGAGCCCTTTGACTTCCAGTCGCCCGATTACAGCGAGATCTATGCCCGCGTGAAGGCTCTGGGCGAGACCGAGATGCGCGCGGCTTACGCGATCCGCGACAAGTCGGCCCGTCAGGATGCCGTTGCTGCGGCCAAGGCGACCGTCAAGGCCGGCCTGACCGAAGAGCAGCTGGCCGATCCGAACCTTGGCTCGGCGCTCAAGAAGCTGGAATCCGACATCCTGCGCGGCGACATCATCAACGGTGGCGCGCGCATCGACGGCCGTGACAACAAGACCGTCCGCCCGATCGTCAGCGAAGTCGGGATCCTGCCGCGCACCCACGGCTCGGCCCTCTTCACGCGCGGCGAGACGCAGGCGCTGGTCGTGACCACGCTCGGCACAGGCGACGATGAGCAGATCATCGACGCGCTGCACGGCAACTTCCGTTCGAACTTCCTGCTGCACTACAACTTCCCGCCCTATTCGGTCGGTGAGGTTGGCCGCGTGGGCTCGCCCGGTCGCCGCGAGATCGGCCACGGCAAGCTCGCATGGCGCGCGCTGCAGGCGGTGCTCCCGGCGCCGACCGACTTCCCCTACACGATCCGCGTCGTGTCCGAGATCACGGAATCGAACGGCTCGTCCTCGATGGCCTCGGTCTGCGGCGGTTCGCTGTCGATGATGGATGCGGGCGTTCCGCTGAAGGCGCCGGTGGCCGGCGTCGCGATGGGTCTGATCCTGGAAGATGACGGCCGCTTTGCGGTGCTGACGGACATCCTGGGCGACGAGGATCACTTGGGCGACATGGACTTCAAGGTGGCGGGGACCGAAAACGGGATCACGTCGCTGCAGATGGACATCAAGGTCCAGGGCATCACGCCCGCGATCATGGAGCAGGCCCTGGCGCAAGCCAAGGACGGCCGTCTGCACATCCTCTCGGAGATGGCCAAGGCCCTGACCGAAGGCCGTCGCGAGTTCAGCGCACACGCTCCGCGCATCGAGACGATGCAGATCCCGACCGACAAGATCCGCGAAGTGATCGGTTCGGGCGGCAAGGTGATCCGCGAGATCGTCGAGGTCTCGGGTGCCAAGGTCGACATCAACGACGATGGCGTGATCAAGATCGCCTCGGCCAATGGCGAGTCGATCAAGAAGGCCTATGACATGATCTACTCGATCGTGGCCGAGCCGGAAGAAGGCAAGGTCTATACCGGCAAGGTCGTGAAGCTGGTCGATTTCGGCGCCTTCGTGAACTTCTTCGGCAAGCGCGACGGGTTGGTCCATGTCAGCCAGATCGCCAACCGCCGCCTGACCCACCCGAACGAGATCCTCAAAGAGGGTCAAGAGGTGAAGGTCAAGCTGCTGGGCTTCGACGATCGCGGCAAGGTCCGTCTGGGCATGAAGATGGTCGATCAGGAAACCGGCGAGGAAATCGTCGAGAAGAAAGAAGAAACCGCCGAGTGATCGGTTGTTTCTGAAAGGAAAGGCCCCGCTATTGCGGGGCCTTTTTTCGTTTGCAGGGGGTCAATGCACCGGCACATCCGGGCGCGGACCCTCGCCCACCGCCCCCAGCCGGTCGCCCGCCTTGCCCACGCGGTTGCCCACGATCAGCCCGTCCGGCCCCGCCGTGACCTTGACGACGCTGCCGTCCAGCACCTCGCCCGACAGCAGCAGCTCCGCCAGCGGGTCCTGCAGCGCGCGCTGGATCACCCGCTTCAGCGGGCGTGCGCCAAAGACCGGGTCGTAGCCCTGATCGGCTAGCCACATCCGCGCCGCATCGTCCAGATCCAGCGTGATCTTGCGCCCGGCCAGCCGCTTTTCCAGCCGCGCAAGCTGGATCTGCACGATCCCGTCCATGTTCGACCGCGACAGGCGGCGGAAGATGATGATCTCGTCCAGACGGTTCAGGAATTCGGGGCGGAAATGCGCCCGCACCGCCTCCATCACCTGATGGCGCGCATCGCTGGCATCGGCCTCTTCGGGCAGATGCGACAGCGCCTGCGATCCGAGGTTCGAGGTCAGGATGATCAGCGTCTGCTTGAAGTCCACGGTCCGGCCCTGGCCGTCGGTCAGCACCCCGTCATCCAGCACCTGCAACAGCACGTTGAAGACATCGGGATGCGCCTTTTCGACCTCGTCGAACAGGATCACCTGATAAGGCCTGCGGCGCACGGCCTCGGTCAGGACGCCGCCCTCGTCATAGCCGACATAGCCCGGAGGCGCGCCGATCAGCCGTGCCACGGAATGCTTTTCCATGAACTCGGACATGTCGATGCGGACCATCGCGCCGTCATCGTCGAACATGTATTCGGCCAGGGCCTTGGTCAGCTCGGTCTTGCCGACACCGGTCGGGCCCAGGAACAGGAAGCTGCCAAGCGGCCGGTTCTCGTCGTTCAGGCCCGCCCGTGCGCGGCGCACCGCGTTCGAGACGGCGGTGACCGCCTCGGCCTGCCCGATCACGCGGCGGCCGATCTGCTGTTCCATCTTCAACAGCTTGTCGCGCTCGCCCTCCAGCATCTTGGCGGTGGGGATGCCCGTCCAGCGTTCGACCACCTCGGCGATCTGCTCGGGGCGCACGGCCTCCTCGACCATCAGCGATTCGCCGTCGGCCTGCTCGAGCTGCTTTTCCAGCCCCGGGATGATGCCGTAGGACAGCTCGCCCGCCCGCGCCAGATTGCCCTCGCGCTTGGCCTGGTCCAGCTCGGCCCGCGCACGGTCCAGCTGCTCCTTAAGGGTCCGCGAACCCTCCAGCCGGTCGCGTTCGGCCTGCCAGCGGGCGGTCATCGCGGCGCTCTGCTGCTGCAGGTCCGAGAGGTCCTTTTCCAGCCGTTCCAGCCGGTCCTTGCTGGCCGCGTCGTCTTCCTTCTTAAGGGCCTCGGCCTCGATCTGCATCTGCAGGATCTGACGGTCCAGCTGGTCCAGTTCCTCGGGCTTGCTGTCGACCTCCATCCGCAACCGGCTGGCGGCCTCGTCCACAAGGTCGATCGCCTTGTCGGGCAGGAAGCGGTCGGTGATGTAGCGGTGGCTCAGCTGCGCGGCGGCGACCAGTGCCGCATCGCTGATGCGGACGCCGTGGTGCAGTTCGTATTTTTCCTTGATGCCGCGCAGGATGCTGATCGTGTCCTCGACGGTGGGCTCCTCGACCAGAACCGGCTGGAAGCGCCGGGCAAGGGCCGCGTCCTTTTCGATATACTTGCGGTATTCGTCCAGCGTCGTGGCGCCCACGCAATGCAGCTCGCCCCGCGCCAGCGCGGGCTTGATCAGGTTTGCGGCATCCATCGCGCCTTCGGACTTGCCGGCGCCGACCAGCGTGTGCAGCTCGTCGATGAACAGCACGATCTCGCCGGCTGCGGTCTCGATCTCCTTCAGGATGGATTTCAGCCGTTCCTCGAACTCGCCGCGATACTTGGCACCGGCGATCAGCGCGCCCATGTCCAGCGCCATCAGCCGCTTGTCGCGCAGGCTCTCGGGCACGTCGCCGTTCACGATCCGCAGGGCAAGGCCCTCGGCGATGGCGGTCTTGCCGACGCCGGGTTCACCGATCAGGACGGGGTTGTTCTTGGTGCGGCGCGACAGGACCTGCATGGCGCGGCGGATTTCCTCGTCGCGACCGATGATCGGGTCGATCTTGCCGTCCCGCGCCGCCGCCGTCAGGTCGCGGGCATATTTCTCAAGCGCCTCGTAGCTGTCCTCGGCGGAGGCGCTGTCGGCGGTGCGGCCCTTGCGGATGTCGTTGATCGCCGCATTCAGCGCCTGCGCGTTCACGGCGCCCGCCGTCAGAGCGTCGCGGGCATTCGTGTTCACCAGCGCCAATGCCATCAGCATCCGCTCGGCCGGGACGAAGCTATCGCCGGCCTTTTTCGCGACCTGCTCGGCCTCGTCCAGAACGCGCACGAGGGCGGGGTCGATATAGACCTGCCCGCCGCCGCCGGTGACGCGGGGCAGCTTGGCCACGGCCTGATCTACGGCCTCCTTGACGCGGCGGGCATCGCCGCCCGCGCGGGTGATGAGGTTCGAGGCGAGGCCCTGATCGTCATCCATCAGCGCCTTCAGCAGATGCTCGGGCATCACGCGCTGCTGATTCTCGCGGATCGCGATGGTCTGTGCGGCCTGGATGAAGCCGCGCGACCGCTCCGTGAACTTGTCCATGTTCATCGGGTCACTCCTTTCGCTAAGCCCCCGGGTCGCGGGCGCCCGTTCGCGGCACGCCCCCATCCGGGTCTGATGAACCAGATTTGGGTGCTTTGCGGCGGCTTTCAAGCGCCCGGCTCGCATGTCATAAGGCGCCGATTTCGATGACAGGAGAAACGGGCGATGGATGACCGGCTGATCGTGGCGCTGGATGTGCCGAATGCCGTGGCGGGGCTGGATCTGGCCGGGCGTCTGGGTGATGCCGTGGGCTTCTACAAGATCGGGCTGGGCATGCTGACCGGCGGCGGCCTCGCGCTTGCGCGCGAGCTGAAGGACGAACACGGCAAGCGCATCTTCCTGGACATGAAGCTCTTTGACATCGGCGCCACGGTCGAGGCCGCCGTGCGCGGGCTGGCGCAGTTCGATCTGGATTTCCTGACCGTCCACGGCGATCCGCATGTGGTTGCGGCCGCCAAGCAGGGCGCGGCGGGAACGGGGTTGAAAATCCTGGGCGTGACGATCCTGACCTCGCTGGACCGGGCGGATCTGGATGCCGGGCTGATCCGTGCGGGCGATCTGCACGAGATCACGGTTGAACGTGCCGCCCGCGCCTTCGAGGCGGGCGCCGACGGCATCATCTGTTCCCCGCGCGAGGCAGCTGCGATCCGTGCCTTGCCGGGATCGGGGCTGATCGTGACGCCCGGCGTGCGGCCCGCAGGTGCGGCCCGTGGCGATCAGAAGCGGGTCGAGACGCCCGCCGCCGCGCTGCAGGCCGGCGCCGACCACATTGTCGTGGGGCGCCCGATCTGGCAGGCCCCGGACCCTCGGGCCGCCGCTCAGGCAATCCTGTCCGAGATCGGCTAACCCGCAAACAGCCGCAGCGCGAGGGGCGCGATGATCGCGGCCAGCACCGCGTTCAGCCCCATGCCGATGCCGGAAAAGGCGCCCGCCGTGGGGTTCACCTGAAAGGCGCGCGCCGTGCCGATGCCGTGGGCGGCCACGCCCACCGCAAAGCCGCGCGCCCGCCAGTCGCGGATCTTCAGCGCGTTCAGCATCGGCGTCACGATGATCGCGCCGAAGATGCCCGTCAGCAGCACAAGCGCCGCCGTCAGGGTGGGCTGGCCCCCCAGCCGCTCGGCGATGCCGATGGCGACGGGTGCGGTCGTCGATTTGGGCGCCAGTGAGGCCAGGACGCCGCCCTCGATCCCGAAGGCCCGCGCGATGGCCAGCGCCGAGATCACAGCGACACTCGATCCCGCCAGCAGTCCCGCAAGCATCGGCAGGGCGGCGCGGCGGATGCGGGGCAGGTTGTCGTAAAGCGGCAGCGCCAGCGCGACGGTGGCGGGGCCAAGCATGAAATGGACGAATTGCGCGCCCCCGAAATAGGTCGCGTAATCGGTGCCGGTCAGCCACAGCAGCACCGCCAGCAGCGCGACTGCGACCAGAACCGGGTTGGCGATGCTGCGCCGCCCCGCCGCGCGAAAGACCGCGTCGCCCGCCAGATAGGCCAGCAGCGTCGCGGTCAGCCACAGAAGCGGCCCCTGCGCCAGATAGGACCAGATCAGTGCCGGATCACTCACGTCCCTGATCCTTCAGCGCCTGCGGTTCCTCGGTTCCGGTCAGGCGGGCGACGGCGGTGAAGGCCAGCGCTCCCGCCGCGATGGCCAGCGCGGTCGAGCCCATCAGCGCGACCGCCAGCCCCAGCCCGTGGCTTTGCAGCACGTCCCAATGCGCGACCACGCCGACGCCAGCGGGCACGAAGAACAGCGACAGATGCGCCAAGAGGCCCTGCGCGGTGGGCCGGATCGCCTCGGCCAGGCCGGGGCGCAGCAGGCAGGCCAAGACCAGCGCCACCAGCCCGACCACCGGGCCGGGCAGCGGCAGGGCCAGCGCGCGCGAGGCGATCTCACCGCCAAGCTGGAAGGTCAGGATCAGGGCGAGAACGCGGATCATGCGCGCAGAGTAGCGCCCCGCGCCCCACCGCGCCAGAGGGGGCCAAGGCCGCATCTTGTGGATAAGTCCGGCCTCGGCCTCGACATCTAGCGGGTCGGTTGACTTGGGCGGCCCCTGCGGGGACAATCCGCCATTGCCCGAATCTGGCCGCGTCCCGGCCACCCGATCTGACGGACCCGACCTTGCGCTTTGACCGCCTGCGCCTGAATGGCTTCAAAAGCTTCGTGGACCCGACCGATCTGGTCATCCGCGAGGGTCTGACGGGCGTGGTCGGCCCCAATGGCTGCGGCAAGTCCAACCTGCTGGAGGCCCTGCGTTGGGTCATGGGCGAGAACCGCCCCACCGCCATGCGCGGCGACGGGATGGAGGACGTGATCTTCGCCGGCACCACGCGGCGCAGCGCCCGCGCCCATGCCGAGGTCTCGCTGACGATCGACAACCGTGACCGGCTGGCGCCTGCGGGTTTCAACGACGAGGATCAGTTCGACATCACCCGCCGCATCACCCGCGACGCGGGCAGCGCCTACAAGATCGCGGGCAAGGATGTCCGGGCCCGCGACGTGCAGATGCTGTTCGCGGATGCCTCGACCGGGGCGCACAGCCCGGCCTTGGTGCGGCAGGGGCAGATCAGCGAATTGATCAGCGCCAAGCCCAAGGCCCGGCGCCGCATCCTTGAAGAGGCCGCGGGGATTTCCGGCCTCTATGCCCGCCGCCACGAGGCCGAGTTGAAGCTGAACGGGGCCGAGGCGAACCTGACGCGGGTGGACGATACGCTGGACCAGCTATCCGCCCAGGCCGCCACCTTGGCCCGTCAGGCGCGGGCGGCGGCGCGCTACCGCGAGATCGGCGCGGCTTTGCGGCTGGCCGAGGGCGTGCTGCTCTATCGCCGCTGGTCGGATGCCGAGGCCGCGCGTCTGGCTGCTGCCGAGGCTCTGGCACAGGCGATCCGCGCCGCGCAGGAGGCAGGCTCCGCCGCGACCGAGGCCGAGGAACGCCGCGCCGAGGCCGAGGACGGCCTGCCTGCCCTGCGCGACGAGGACCAGATCGCCGCTGCCCTGTTGCAACGCGTGCAGGTCGAACAGGAAAGCCTGACCGAGGCCGAGACCCGCGCAGGGGACGCGATCCGCGCCCTGACCGCCCGCATCGCTCAGCTTGACCGCGACATCGACCGCGAAGAGGTGCTGAACCGCGACGCGGTCGAGGTCGTCGCCCGTCTGGCCTGGGAAAAGGCCGAGCTTGAGAAGGCCGGGCAGGGGCATGAGGCCCGGCTTGAGGCTGCCTCCGAGGCCGCCGAAGCCGCATCCGACGCGCTGCGCGAGGTCGAGGCGCGTCTGGCCGAACTGACCGACGAGGCCGCGCGTCTGGCCGCCCGCCACCAATCCGCCGAGCGACTGGCCCATGACCTGCGCGCGATGATGCAGCGCGCCGAGCGCGCCGCCTCCGAGGCCGACGAGGCCGTCGCCGCCGCCGATGCGGCGGGCGAGGCCGCCAGCGCCGCGCTGGATCAGGCCGATGCCGCGCAGGATCAGGCCCGCGACCGCGCACTGGCCGCCGAGGACGCGCTGTCCGATGCCGAGGCAGCCCGCGCCGCGCTGGAAGCCGCCGAGGCCGCCGCCCGCGCCGCCCGGTCCGAGGCCGAGGGCGAGGCCGCCGCCCTCGCCGCCGAGATGGCCGCCCTGCGCCGTCTGGTCGAACGCGGCCAGTCGGGCGGTGCCACGATCCTTGACCATGTGCAGGTCGCGCGAGGCTACGAGGCCGCCTTTGGCGCGGCTTTTGGCGACGACTTGTCGCTGCCGCTGACCGATGCGGGCAGTGGCTGGCATGACCTGCCCGACCTGCCCTCGGCACCCCTGCCCAAGGGTGCCGACCCGCTGGCCCCTCATGTGCGCGCGCCCGCCGCCCTTACCCGCCGCCTGTCGCGAATTGCTCTGGTTCCCGATGCGGCCCGCGCAGCGGCGTTGCAGGGTGCCTTGCAGCCCGGCCAGCGTCTGGTGACGCCCGCCGGTGATCTGTTCCGGTGGGACGGGGTGCGGGTCATGGCGGGGGATGCGTCCTCCTCGGCCGCGCTGCATCTGCAAAAGGTCAACGAATTGGCCGAGATCGCCGGGCAGGCCGAGGCCGCCCGCGCCCGCGCCGACGAGGCGACCGAGCGTCATGACGCTGCTCGCGCCGCCCTGCAGGACGCCGCCGAGGCCGAGAAATCCGCCCGCGATGCGCGGCGCGAGGCTGAACGCCTGCTGTCGGATGCCGTGCGCGCCGCGACCCGCGCCGAATCGGATCTGGCGCTGGCCAGCAGCCGCGCCGAGGCCGCGCGCGCCGAACTGGCCCGCCACCGCGCCGATGCCGATGATGCCGGCGCCCGCCTGGCCGAGGCCGAGGACCAGCTGGCCGCCTTGCCCGACCGTGCCGATGCGGCGGCGGCGCTTGAACATGCCCGCACCGGGGTCGAGGCCGCGCGCATCGCCACCATGACCCGCCGCGCCGCGCTGGACGAGATCCGGCGCGAGGCGCAGGCCCGCACCAAGCGCCTGCAGGAAATCGCCAAGGAGGAATCCGGCTGGCGGCTGCGTCTGGAA
>NZ_JAUVVF010000069.1 GCF_030604785.1 Paracoccus sp. (in: a-proteobacteria)
CTGGCGCGCTGCCTGTTCAACGCCAAGCGCTTCTACGCGATGCTGGTCTGCCTTGAAGGGCCGGATTTCACCGTCACCCCCTTTCAGCGCCTGCCCGCCGAGAACCAGCCCGGCGCCACCGCGCGCGAGATCGAGGACCAGCGCGCGCGCATCCGGCAGGACATCCTGCCCCTGCGCGATGCCGACCTGATCGAGGCGCTGCATGACGATGACGGCCTGTTCGACCTGTTCCGCGATCTGGGGCCGGATCTGACGATCACCGCCTATGCGTTCAACTTTGTCTCGGCCGAGGGGCCGAACCGCGATCCCGCCCTGATGAACGAGATGAACGACCTGATCTATCGCCGCCTCAGCCTGCAATCCTTCAATGGCGGATCGGTGCCGACGCAGCCGATGTTCGTGACCGCCTCGGAATTCGACCCGGCCCATTACGGGCAGGCGCTGGTCAGCGATTTCTGCCGCCGCGCGGGCTGCGATCCGCAAGAGGGCCTGCCGATGGGCTTTCTGATCTCGACCACGCAGAATCCGTGGCTGTCGCAGGCCGGCGGCGGGCGGGTGCTGCGCAGCCTGCGCGACGCGCTGTCGGACACGGCCAGCGCCGCCGCCCAGGCCGTGATGGCGCGCCACGGCATCACCCCGGCCTGACGGGCCTTCTGGGAAAAGGACCTCAATATGGACCATGATTGCCACCACGACGACGCCCCGCATGGCCCCGATCACGCAGGCCATGGCGGGCAAGGCCACGACGCCACGATGCGTGATCTTATGATGGCGCCGCGCATCGCCAACCACCCCCATCAGCACGCCATGACGCTGGTCGGTCACAAGACGGTCTTTGCCGTCCACATGACCCAGTTCTACATGGAGGAACACAAGTATCAGCTGATCTTCGAGGTGATCCTGCCCCCTGCCATCGCGACCGAACTGGACCGCCACCGCCGCCATCATCCGGGCGACTGGTTCGTCCTGTCGAACGATGAAAACGACCTGTTCACCATTCCCGAACTGGCCAGCGGGCGGCGCCGGTCCTATCGCGCCCAGATCTTCCAGGGCCTGCCGCCCTTTTCCCACCGCGCCGAGGAAGATCCCCATTTCTATCCGTGGAGCCGCGACCGCGTGCGCCCGCTGCTGACCGACTTCACCGTCAAGGTCGGCCGGATCGTGATGTTCCGCCCCTTCGCGCATCACCTGATCCAGCCGGAATTCGCCACCTATCTGATGTGGGGCAAGGGCGACGAGGCGCATCTGACCAACCTTCAGACCGCGCGGTTGCATTCCGGCCCGTTCCAGACCCTGTCCTTCGGCCCCGATTACGACCACGTGCTGAGCCTGCGCGAACGCCCCGACGGGCTGGACGATGCCGCGCTGGAGGCGGGGATGGTCTTTTCCGCGCCCTCGATCCGGTTGCGTCACCACCACGACCACCGCCAATGCCTGCCGCGCACCAATCCGATCACGCCCGACAAGCCGCTGACGCTGCTCTATCGCGGCATCCTGCCCGCGCTGACGGTGATGCCGGGGCCTAGCTTCCTGTTCGGCAGCGCGGTCCTCAGCAGCCCCGACGCGCTGCGCCCCGATCAGGTCAGCCTCGAGGTCAGCCGCACCCCCAAATCGATGATCCTGAAGGACGACGCCTGACAAGGCGCAGAAAGGCAGGCGCCATGATGGAAAAGCACGAAGGCAATGCCGAATTGTGGCACACGGTCTTTGCCAAGGGCCATCCGGTCCTGATCGGCAAGCAGCGGCGTTATCGCCTGCTGCCGGGCCATCCACGCTGCAAGCTGTGCGAGGTGCCGTTCGGCGGCATCGGCGGCTGGATCATGCGCAAGCGCGGGCTGGCCGCATCCGACCGCAATCCGCGCTATTGCACCGCCTGCGACAGCTTTCTGGATGCCTTTCCCGGCGGGGCCGAGGTGCCGATCTCGATGATGATGGTCGATATCCGCAATTCTGTCGCCCTGTCGGGACAGGTCTCGGCCCGCGAATTCGCGGCGCGGGTCGGCGCGCTCAGGGACGACGTGGCGACGATCCTGGACCGGACCGACGGGTTCCTGCTGGAATTTCAGGGCGATTCCGTCTTTGCCGTCTGGCCTCCGGGCTTTGTCGGCCCCGATCACGCGGCCAAGGCGATGAAGGCGGGCGAGCTGGCGCGCCAGATGATCGCCACGCGCAACCGCCCCGAGGACGCGCCGGTCGGCGTGGGCATCCATACAGGCGAGGTCTTCATGGGCACCGTCTCGGGGGCCGGCGGGCGCATCCAGGGCATCAGCGCCTTCGGGCTGGAGGTGAACGTGCTGGCCCGCATCGCCGCCGCCGCCGCGCCGGGCGAGGTTCTGGCCTCGGCTGCGGTCTGGCAGGCGGCGGGGCGCGATCTGTCCGGCGCGAAACGGCGCAGCGCCAGCCTCAAGGGCGTCAGCGAACCGGTCGAGATCGCCGCGCTCTAGGCGGCGGGGGCCTTTAGCGCGGCCGGGCCGGCGGGCTTTGCCGCCGCACGCGGGCGACCGGCGCGCGGCCTCTGCGGCGCAGGGGCAGCAGTGATCGGCATGTCGGGGCGGGCTTGCAGCTCTGGCTCGACCAGATCGCGCTTCACCGGGTCAAGACCGATATCGGGCAGCAGATGGGGCGACAGGCTGGCCAGACGCTCGATCTCGGCCTCCAGCGCAGCCTCGCTCCTGCGGCGTTCGATGGCGGCGCGCAGGCGCCCTGCGGCGTCGGCCAGACCCATCCGGGCCTTCAGGCGGCCCATCCAGCCCATTCGGGGCTGCTGCAGGTCGGGATCGATGGGGCCCGGCATGTAGGTGTTCATCAGCTGCGACATGATCGAGTGGTGGGGAAACATGCTGTCCTCCTCTGGGCTTGGCCCGGTCGCCGGGCCGTGCTGTCTCTTCACCCTGCGCCCGGACGGGGCGTCTGTCTGTTCCGGGCGGAACAGTTCGCGGTTGTTGCCACCGACCGCGCGCAGTATCGTCCGCAGGCCATTTCCGTGACGCGACCCAGCAGGACGACATGACCGGCATCGGCGAAACATGACACAGGACCAGGATCAGCAGGGCGCAGACGGCGCCGAGACGCGCCTGCGCGCGCTGCGGGGCTGCCGCCTGTTCTCGGGCCTCGAACCCGAGACGCTGGCCGGCTTGTCATCGGCCATGCAGCCCATGCGCTGGTCGCAGGGCGCGCTGATCTTTTCGCGTGGCGATCCGGGCGATCTGCTGCTGGCCATCACGCGCGGGCGGATCCGTTTGTCGCTGGCCAGCCCGCAGGGCCGCGAGATCGCGCTGACCACGCTCGGCCCCGGCGATGTTCTGGGCGAGATGGCGGTTCTGGACGGCCAGCCGCGTTCCGCCGATGCCACCGCGCTGGCCGACACGTCCTGCCTGACGCTGACCCGCCCCCGGTTCGAGGAACTGGCCCGGCGCCATGCCGATCTGGGGCTGGCCCTTGCACGGCATCTGGCGGCGCATCTGCGGCAGACGAATTTCCAGATGGAATCCATCGCGCTTTACGACCTGCAGGCGCGGCTGGTGCGCTTTCTGCTGCATGCCCTGGCCCGCGCGCCCGGCAAGGGAACCGAACGCCGCCTGCGGCTGGACCTGCATCAGGGCGAGATCGCGGCGATCCTCGGCGCCTCGCGGCCCAAGATCAACCTGGCCTTCGGCGCGCTGACCCAATCGGGCGCGATCCGGCGCGAGGGCAGCATGCTGGTCTGCGATGTCGAGATGCTGTCGCGGCTGAGCGAGGGCGAACCCGCCCGACCCTGATCCCGGAGCGGCCCGGGCGTGGCGTTTGACCCCGCCACGCCCAACCGTCACCTGCCCCCGTGACCGGGGGAAACAGATCGACCGCCTGCGAACGCTCCGGAACCGGGCCCCCGGACAAGTTGGTGTGGGGCGCAGAGCTTGCCCCGGGGGACCGGAAAACAGACACCATTGACACAATGCAGACAGGCTTTTCGACCTGCGGCAGGCAACGGACCGGCACCGGACCGTTCTCTGCCCGCCCGTTCTGCCCCATCTGCGGCCGCGCTGGCTGTTCCCCAGGGAACAGCGCCGACAGTGCCAGCGCCCGGATGCAAGAAGGCCCCGGCGATGATGCCGGGGCCTTCAGATGACATCCGGTTGGACCGGTTCAGAAGACGTAGACCGGAGTGCCGATGGGCACGCGGTCGAACAGGCTCATCACGGCCTCGTTCCGCATCCTGAGGCAGCCGTTCGAGACCGCACGCCCGATCGAGCCCGGTTCGGTCGTGCCGTGGATGCGGATGGCGGTATCTTGCCCGCGGTCGTTATAGAGATACAGCGCCCGCGCGCCCAACGGGTTCTGCGGCCCGCCCGGCATGCCGTCCTTGTATTTCTCATAGGCGGCGGGGTTGCGGGCGATCATCTCGGGTGTGGGGCGCCAGCTGGGCCATTCGACCTTGCGGCCGATCGTGGCCTTGCCCTTCCAGACCAGCTCGTCACGGCCCACGGCGACGCCGTAGCGGATCGCCCGGCCCGGCGCGATCACGTGATAAAGAAAGAAGTCGCGGCTGACGACGACGATGCTGCCCACCTCGAAATCGTCGCGGATGGCGACCTCGGTCGGGGCATAGGGGTCGGCGGCCTGTGCCAGCGCGACCGAAGGCAGGGCCAGCAGGGGCAGGGTGGACAGCAGCATCTGGCGGCGGTTCATGGCGGTATCCCGTATCATTCCGTCCGGCCAGGATAGCCGCGAAAGGGGGCCGCGCGCAACTCGGCGGCGCTGATGGCGCTTGACGCAGAGGCATCCGAGGCACATCTGTGAACCATGTGCTGCGCAGCCCACCAGAGCGCGCCCGTTCAGGCGCCCCGCCGCGAGGCGGCCCGCCCCCGGCATCTGTGCCGCGGGCGCGGTGATCGCGCCTGCCGCTGCCTGCGCCCGGCCAGCCACCCCCAGACGCAGGCGCCGCGCCGGCCCGGGCCCGACCGGCACCCGCCGCGCGCCGCCTTCCCGCCCCGCGCCGCGCCCGCACATCCGCAGGCCCCTCCCGCCGCCTGAGAAAGCCCGCCCTTCCCGGCCCTTCTCAGCGGACATCACCATGACCCAGACCGACATCATCGACCTTCCCCTGCGCGGCATCTCCTGCGGGGGCTGCGCCTCGCGCGCGACCAAGGCGCTGGCCGCCCTGCCCGGCGTGATCGAGCCAAGCGTGAACCCCATGACCCGCCACGCCCATCTGCGGCTGGACGGGGCGACCCTGGCGCAGGTGCAGGACGCGCTGACCCGCGCGGGCTATCCCGCCGACCTGACCACCACCCGGATCGAGATCGAGGGCATGACCTGCGGCGCCGGCGCCGCGCGCATCCAGCGCGCCCTGGAGGCCCGCCCCGACATCGCCGAGGCGCAGGTGAACCTTGCCACCCGCGCGGCAACGATCAGCCATGCGCCCTCGGCCAGTGCGGGGGATCTGGCCGACATGATCACGCGGCTGGGCTATCCCGCCCGCCCTGCCGGCTCTGGCGAGGCCAAGGCGCCCATCCATGACAACGAGGCGCGCGCTTTGGGCGCCGATGCGCTGCGGGCCGCGCTGCTGACCCTGCCGGTCTTTGTGCTGGACATGGGCGGCCATGCGGTCCCGGCCTTCCACCACTGGCTGCACGGGCTGGTCGGCCACCAGACGCTGTGGCTGATCCAGATGGCGCTGACGGCGGCGGTTCTGGCGGGGCCGGGACGACGCTTCTTCACCACGGGCATCCCCGCCCTGCTGCGCGGCGCGCCCGAGATGAACAGCCTCGTGGCGCTTGGCGCGGGGGCGGCGTTCCTGTTCTCGTCGGTCGTGACGCTGGCGCCAGCGCTGGTCCCCGAAGCCTCGCGCCATGTCTGGTTCGAGGCAGCCGCTGTCATCGCCACGCTGATCCTGACCGGCCGCTACCTGGAGGCCCGCGCGCGCGGCAAGGCAGGCGAGGCGATCCGCCGCCTGATCGAACTGGCCCCCGACGAGGCGCGCCTGATCCGCGACGGCAAGCCGGTCCTCGTGCCGACCGCATCCCTGCGGCCCGGCGATCTGGTCCTGCTGCAACCGGGCGAGCGCGTGGCGCTGGACGGGGTCGTGACCGAGGGTCAGGGCCATGTCGATGAATCCATGCTGACCGGCGAGCCTCTGCCCGCGCTGAAATCGCCGGGCGATGCGGTGACCGGCGGCACGCTGAACGGCGGCTCGGCCCTGACCTACCGGGTGCAGGCGACGGGCGCGGACACGGTGCTGTCGCGGATCGTGGCGATGGTCGAATCCGCTCAGGCGACGCGCCTGCCGGTCCAGGCGCTGGTCGACCGGGTCACGCGCATCTTCGTGCCCGTGGTCATGGCGCTGTCGGCGCTGACGCTGGCCTTGTGGCTGGCCTTCGGCCCGGGTCTGGCCGAGGCGGTCGTGGCGGCGGTCGCCGTCCTGATCATCGCCTGCCCCTGTGCGATGGGGCTGGCCGTGCCGGTTTCCGTCATGGTGGGCAGCGGGCGCGGTGCGGAACTCGGCGTCCTGTTCCGGCGCGGCGATGCGCTGCAAAAGCTGGCCTCGGCCCGCGTGATCGGCTTTGACAAGACCGGCACGCTGACATTTGGTCGCCCTTCGGTCACCGGCATCTGGACCGAGGGCCTGCCGGAGGATCGCGCGCTGGCGCTGATGGCCGCCGCCGAGGCGCAATCCGAACATCCGCTGGCCCGCGCGATCCTGCACGAGGCCGAGGCCCGCGCCCTGCCCCTTCCGCGCGCCGAGGGCGTCAAGGCGCAGGCCGGGCGCGGCCTGACGGCCGAGGTCGATGGCCTCTCGCTGCTGATCGGCAACGAAACGGCCCTGACCGAGGCCGGCATCACCGCCGCCCCGGCCCTGCTGGATCAGACGCAGGCCGCAGCCCGCGCGGGCGCGACCCCGGTTCATCTGGCGGTCGATGGGCGGCATGTCGCCAGCCTTGCCCTCTCGGACAGGGTGCGCCCGGATGCCAGGGCGACCGTCGCGGCCCTGCATGCGATGGGGCTCAGGACGGTAATGCTGTCGGGCGACGTCCCGGCCACCGCGCAGGCGGTGGGCGCCGAGCTGGGTCTGGACGAGGTCAGGGCGGGTCTCTCGCCGCAGGACAAGCTGCAGGCGATCCGCGCGATGGGCGCCGACACGGTCTTTGTCGGGGACGGGATCAACGACGCCCCGGCCTTGGCCGCCGCCGAGACAGGGCTGGCCATCGGCAGCGGCACCGACATCGCCATCGAGGCGGCGGATGCCGTGCTGATCTCTGGCGAATCGGCGGGGGTGGTCCGGGCGCTTCGGCTGTCGCGGGCGGTGATGCGCAACATCCGGCAGAACCTGTTCTGGGCCTTTGCCTACAATACCGCGCTGATCCCGGTGGCAATGGGCGTTCTGGTCCCGTTCGGAGGCCCGGCGCTCTCGCCCATGCTGGGGGCGGGGGCGATGGCCATGTCCTCGGTCTGCGTGATCGGCAACGCGCTGCGCCTGCGCCGCGCGGGCTAGGAGGGCCGCAAAGGCCGGGTCCGGCGCGAACCGGGCCCGGCACGCACGGGCTCAGTGGCCCGAATGATCGTCCTTGCCATGGGCATGGCCGTGATCATGGCCTTCGCCGTGGTCGCCGCCCATGCGCTGGTTGTCCACCACTGCCTCGACCTCCTCAGAGCCGCAATCGCCGAAATCCAGCGTCAGACGCACCACGTCGCCATCCGCCAGAGGCCGCGTCAGGCCCAGCAGCATGACGTGATCGCCGCCCCGGTCCAGCAGCCGCGTTTCGCCTGCGGGGATCGGGAAGCCCTCTTCGACATGGACCATCTTCATCACGCCATCCTCGTGCAGATGGGTGTGCAGTTCCACACGCTCGGCCGCATCCGAGGCGACCGAAAGCAGCGTGCAATCGACCTCGCGGTGGTTTTCCAGCTCCATGAAGACGGCGCCGGTCATAGGATTGGCGCTGCGGGCATAGGCGTCGTTCACATGCATGCCGTCATGTGCCAGCGCGGACAGGGGGGCAAGGGCGATCGCGCCCGCGAAAAAAGCAAGTTTCGTCATTGGTCTTATCCTTGGTCTGTCAGGGTGTTTCCGGTCGGGGATCAGGCCCCGACAGGCGGCCCCCTGACCCGCACCTGCCGCGTCGCGGCGGCGGTGACGGACCC
>NZ_JAUVVF010000055.1 GCF_030604785.1 Paracoccus sp. (in: a-proteobacteria)
AATCACGGATCAAGCGCCAATCTCTCGACGCCCAGCCCGGTCATCCATTCCCAGAATTTCCTCAGAAGAACCAACCTCAAGGCCGCTTCCCCATCCCCTCAAGCGTTCCCGCCTTCGGTGAAGCGGTGTTTACGTCCGCCGCACGGCGTCCGCAAGCGAAAAAATCGCGCTTCGGGTCAGAAACGTGCAAGCCACTGACAGAAGTCATGAAATTCTGCCGCGCCAAGTCACCGATGACAGCATGTCCCGGCGATCCTGACCTCGGTAGCACGGAATCGCGTCATCCTGATGACAAAACGGCCCGTTCGGAGAGCCTTCGGCGACTCGGATCGCCCGTTCTGCCGTGGAAACGGGCAGAGAGCCCAACGACACGGCAGGGCGCAAAAGGAAAAGGGGCGCGGCTTTCGCCACGCCCCTTTCGGGTTCCGGATCCGGACCGGATCAGCGCTTCGAGAACTGGAAGCTGCGGCGGGCTTTGGCCTTGCCGTATTTCTTCCGCTCGACGACGCGGCTGTCGCGGGTCAGGAAGCCGGCGGCCTTCAGCGCGGCGCGCAGGCTGGGCTCGTGCAGTTGCAGCGCCTGGCTGATGCCGTGCTTGACCGCACCGGCCTGGCCCGACAGACCGCCGCCCTTGACGGTGGCGTGCACGTCATACTGGTTCACGACGCCCGCAACCTCGAAGGGCTGGCGCAGGATCATCTGCAGCACGGGGCGCGCGAAATACTGCGCGATGTCCTTGCCGTTCACGACGACCTTGCCCGAACCCGGCTTGACCCAGACGCGGGCGACCGCGTCCTTGCGCTTGCCGGTGGCGTAGGAGCGGCCCAGCTCGTCGCGCTGCGGCTCGCGGCGGATGGCGGGCTCTGCTGCGGCCGGGGTGCCCGACACGACCGATTTCAGATCGTCGAGGGTTTTGATGTCTTCGGCCATGATCATGCGCTCCGGGTGTTTTTCTTGTTCAGGACCTTGACGTCCAGAACCTCGGGCTGCTGCGCTTCATGCGGATGCTCGGCCCCGGCATAGACGCGCAGATGGGTCATCTGCTGCTTGCCCAGCTTGTTGCGGCTGATCATGCGCTCGACGGCCTTGACCACCACACGCTCGGGGTGGGCGCCTTCCAGCACCTGACGCGCGGTGCGGTGCTTGATGCCGCCCGGATGGCCGGTGTGCCAGTAATACTTCTTGTCGTCGCGCTTGTTGCCCGTCATCTGCACCTTGTCGGCGTTGATGATGATGACGTTGTCGCCCATGTCCATGTGCGGGGTGAACGTCGGCTTGTGCTTGCCGCGCAGGCGGTTGGCGACAATCGTGGCGAGGCGGCCCAGAACGACGCCCTCGGCGTCGATCAGGATCCACTTCTTCTCGATCTCCGCCGGTTTCGCGGTATAGGTTTTCATCTTGCGTCCCTTCAGGGTCGTGTGCATTCGAGATGCGCGTATATCTTGCAAGCCGCGCCACAGGTCAAGCATCGCGGAAACAAATTAGTCGTTCCGATTCATAAGGTTGCAAATTAGGTATCTGAATACCGCATCGCAAGCCCCCGAAACCGGGTCATTTCGGCGGAATCGAATAGGTCATCGCGCAGCGGGCCACAGGCTCGTCCTGTCCGTCCGAGAAGATCAGCGCGTCGGCCACGGCCAGAACCCGACCCAGCTTCAGCAGCCGGCATTCCGCCAGCAGATCGCGGCCCGCGGCGGGCTTGCGCATGAAGTCCACATTGGCGCAGGTCGTCACCGCCAGGGCGACGGGGCCGATCCGCGACAGGATCGCGCAATAGATCGCCAGGTCCGCCAGCGCGAAGATCGAGGGCCCGCTGACAGTGCCGCCGGGCCGCAAATGCGCGTCCGACACGACCAGCCGCGCGACCAGGCGGTCAGGTTCGGCCGCCTCGACCCGGTAGCTGCCCGCGACCTGCGGAAAGTCGCGCGCCAGAAATTCGTTCAGCGCCTCGGCGTCCATGGCGATGGTCATGCTTCCCCCCTGCCCCGTCCAGCCTTAGGCTTTTCGGGAAAGCAGGGAGAGATCAAGATGCCACCGCTACTCTATCATGATGACGGCCCCGTCGCGCGGCTGGTCCTGAACAGCCCCGACAACCACAACGCCCTGTCGCTGGAGATGATCGAGGCGCTGGACCACGCCCTCGACCGGATCGCGACATCCGAGGCGCGCGTGGTGATCCTGTCGGCCGAGGGGCGCGCCTTCTGCGCGGGCCATGATCTGCGCCAGATGCAGGCCATGCGCGACGGCGCCGACCCGCAGGCCGATCTGGCCAACCTCTTTGAACGCTGCGCGGCGCTGATGCAGCGCCTGCCCGCCCTGCCCCAGCCGGTCATCGCGCAGGTGCAGGGCGTGGCGACGGCGGCGGGCTGCCAGCTGGTCGCGTCCTGCGATCTGGCCGTCGCCTCGGATCGGGCGCGGTTCGGCGTGAACGGCATCTCGATCGGGCTGTTCTGCTCGACCCCGGCCGTTGCGCTATCGCGGGCCATCCCGCCCAAGGCCGCCTTCGAGATGCTGGCGACCGGCGATTTCATCCCCGCCAGCCGCGCCGCCGAGCTTGGCCTGATCAACCGCGTCACCGGCACCGATCAGCTCGAGGCCGAAACGCTTGCGCTGGCCCGCAGCATCGCGGCCAAGCCCCCCTCGGCCATGCGGCTGGGCAAGGCGTCATTCCACCGCCAGCGGGCCGAAGCCCTGAGCGAGGCCTACCGCACCGCATCGGATGCGATGTGCGCCAACATGATGCTGGAGGAGACGGTCGAAGGCATCTCTGCCTTTCTCGAAAAGCGCGCGCCCCGCTGGCCGTGATCCGGGTCCAAGCTCGGCGTCGGGCGCCCTGTTCAGGGGGCGCCGGACAGATCCCCGACAAGACGCACGAAATCCTCGCCGCGCTTCTCGAAGTTCGGGTATTGGTCGAAACTCGCGGCGGCCGGGGCCAGAAGCACGGTCTCGCCCGGCGCGGCCTCTTCATGGGCGCGGGCCAGGGCTTCGGCGAGAGTGCCAAAGACCTCATGCGGCAGCCCGCCCAGTTCCAGTGCGAAATCGCGCGCCGAATGGCCGAACAGATAGGCCTTGCTGACCCGTCCCAGATGCGGGACCAGCCCGGCGATCCCGCCCTCCTTGCCCAGACCCCCGGCGATCCAGCGGATGCGCTCGAACGCCTCCAGCGCCTTGGCGGCGGCATCGACATTCGTGGCCTTGCTGTCATTCACATAGCGCACGCCGCCGATCTCGGCGACAAGCTGGCTGCGATGGGGCAGGCCGCGGAAGCTGTGGAACGCGGCCTCGATCTCGCGCGGCGACAGGCCAAGCGCGCGGCAGGCCGCATAGGCGGCGCAGGCATTCTGATGGTTATGCGCGCCGGGAAGGCCCGAAATCGCCCTGAGATCGATCGAGGCCGCCTGCCGCGCCTTGCGCCATTCCGACAGGAAGCCCTTGCGCGCAAAGACCGACCAGCCGAACTGGTCGAGCTTCTGCTCCGACGAGATGCGGATCACCCGGTCATCGCCCGGCCCCATCGCCAGCTGGTTGGCGATATAGCGCCCCTCGGCCTCGTCCACGCCGATCACGGCACGATCCGGCCCGCCCTCGGCGAAAAGCCTGCGCTTGGCCGCGAAATAGCCGCCGTAACCGCCATGCCGGTCCAGATGATCGGGCGAGAGATTGGTGAAAACCGCCACATCGGGCGTCAGGGCGCGCGCCAGATCGGTCTGGTAGCTGGACAATTCCAGCACCACGACCTCGCCATCCGAGGCCGGTTCCAGCGACAGGACCCCGGTGCCGATATTGCCGCCCATCTGCACCGGGCGCCCGGCCTCGGACAGGATATGGTGGATCAGGGCCGTGGTGGTGGATTTGCCGTTCGACCCGGTGACGGCCACGACGCGGGGCGCGCGGTCGAAGCCTTCCCATTCCGGGCTGGCATAGCTGCGGAAGAACAGGCCGATATCGTTGTCCACCGGCACGCCGCGGGCATAGGCTTCGGCGATGACCGGATGGGGGCGCGGATAGAGATGCGGGATGCCCGGGCTGACGATCAGCGCCGCGACCCCCTGCCAAGATGCGTCGCGGGTCAGATCGACGATCTCGATCCCCTCGGCCAGGGCGGCCTCGCGCGTGTCCTGCCCGTCATCCCAGGCGACGACCCGCGCGCCGCCCGCCGCAAGCGCCGCCGCCGTTGCCCGGCCCGACCGGCCGAGGCCGAGAACCGCGATGGTCTGGTTTTCAACGCCCTGGACAGGGATCATGGCAAGGCTCCTGGAGGAGAGGGCCGGGGGCTTCGCGCCCCCGGACCCCCGCGGGATATTTGGACCAAGGCAAAGACTAGCGCAGTTTCAGGGTCGCAAGGCCGATCAGCGCGAGGATCAGCGCGATGATCCAGAAGCGGATCACGATCTGCGCCTCGCCCCAGCCCTTCTTCTCGAAATGGTGGTGGATCGGGGCCATCAGAAAGACGCGCTTGCCCGTGCGCTTGAAGTAGAGGACCTGGATGATCACGCTGAGCGCCTCGACCACGAAGAGGCCGCCGACGATGGCCAGCACGATCTCGTGCTTGGTGACGACCGCGATGGCGCCGAGCGCGCCGCCCAGGGCAAGGCTGCCGGTATCGCCCATGAAGACCGCGGCCGGCGGGGCGTTGTACCACAGAAAGCCCAGGCCCCCGCCGATCAGGGCCGAGACGAAGACGAGGATCTCGCCCGTGCCCGGGACGTGGTGGACGCCCAGATATTCGGTGAAATCGACCCGGCCCACCGTATAGGCGATGACGCCCAGCGTGCCCGCCGCGATCATCACCGGCATGATCGCCAGCCCGTCCAGCCCGTCGGTCAGGTTCACCGCATTGGCCGCGCCCACGATCACGATCATCGCGAAGGGCACGAAGAACCAGCCCATGTTGATCAGCACGTCCTTGAAGACCGGCAGCGCAAGCTGGTTGGTCAGCGCCTGCGGATGCAGCGCCGAAGCCGCGATCGCCGCAAGCGCCGCGATCACCAGCCCGATGGCCATGCGGATGCGCGAGCTGACGCCCTTGGTGTTCTGCTTGGTGACCTTGGCGTAGTCATCCGCGAAGCCGATCCCGGCAAAGCCCGCCGTGACGAGAAGCACGATCCAGACATAGCCGTTGTCCAGCCGCGCCCAGAGCAGCGTCGAGAACAGCAGCGCAGACAGGATCAGGATGCCGCCCATCGTCGGGGTGCCGGCCTTGGCCAGATGGCCCTCGGGGCCGTCATCGCGGATCGGCTGGCCCTTTTTCTGGACGCGGCGCAGGTAATTGATCATCGGCCCGCCGAAAATGAAGCCGAAGAAGAGCGCCGTGAAGAAGGCCGCACCCGCGCGGAAGGTGATGTAGCGGAACAGGTTGAAGATGTCCCCGCCCTCGGAAAAGCTGCTGAGCCAGTAAAGCATCCGTTCGTCCTTATGCAGGGGCGGCTTGGGCGCGCAGGGCCTCGACCACGGTCGAGATGCGCGAGGATTTCGAGCCCTTGACCAGGACCAGATCGCCCGGCGCGACCAGCGCCGCGGCATCGGCCGCCAGTTCGACGGCGGTCTCGGCCCAACGGCCGCGGCGCGTCTCGGGCAGCGCCTCGTGCAGGTGGCGCATCCGGGGACCGGCGCAATGGACCAGCGCGATGTCGGCCATGGCGGGGTCATCGGCCAGGGCGGCGTGCATGGCGGCCTCGGCCTCGCCCAGTTCCAGCATGTCGCCCAAGATGGCAACGCGGCGCGCGGCGGGCAGGCCCGCCAGCATCGCAAGGCCCGCCGCCATCGAGGCCGGGTTGGCGTTGAACGCGTCGTCGATCAGGCGGATCGCGCCCAGATCCTCGACCGCGCCGCGGCCTTTCGGGGGCTGCCAGTCACCCATCGCGCGGGCGGCCTGGGCCAGATCGGCGCCCGCCGCCGACAGGGCGGCCAGAACGCCGACAGCGTTCATCGCGAAATGGCGCCCGGTGGTGCGCAGCCCGAAGATCGCCGTCTCGCCCAGGATGCGGGCATGGCAGGTCAGGCCGGTCTGGGAGGCCTCGACCTTCAGCGGGCGGGCCATGCCGTCGCGGCCGAAGCCCACCACCACCGTGCCAGCCGCATCGGCGCAGTCGCGCAGGATCTGCGTCACGGCCAAGTCCTCGGGCAGGATGGCGGTGCCGACGGGTTCCAGCCCCTCGTAGATCGAGCCCTTCTCGCGCGCGATCCCCTCGATGGCGCCGAAGGCCTCCAGATGGGCGGCGCCGACCGTGGTGATCAGCGCGACATGCGGGCGGGCCATGCGCGACAGGGGCGCGATCTCGCCGGGATGGTTCATGCCGATCTCGATGATGGCGAAATCGGTGTCGGCCGGCATGCGCGCCAGCGTCAGCGGCACGCCCCAATGGTTGTTGTAGCTGGCCTCGGCGGCATGGATCACGCCCTGCCCCGCCAGCGCCACGCGCGCCATCTCCTTGGTCGAGGTCTTGCCGACCGAGCCGGTGATGGCGATCACGCGGCCCTCCATGCGCGCCCGGCCCGCGCGGCCCAAGGCCTCGAGCCCGCGCAGCACGTCGTCCACGATCAGCAGCGGCGCATCGGGCGCCACGCCGTCGGGGATGCGGCTGACCAAAGCGGCGGCGGCGCCCTTTTCCAGCGCCTGCGCCACGAAATCATGCCCGTCGCGCGCCGCCTGCAAGGCGACGAACAGATCGCCCGGCGCGATGGTGCGCGTGTCGATGGACACGCCAGAGGCGGCCCAGTCGCCCTGCGCCCGCCCGCCCGTGGCGGCGGCGGCGTCGGCTGCGGTCCAGAGCGCGCTCATATCGTGCCGTCCAGTGCCGCGACCGCGACCGAGGCCTGTTCGGCATCGTCGAAGGGATAGACGTCGCTGCCGATGATCTGGCCGGTCTCGTGACCCTTGCCCGCGATCAGCAGCGCGTCGCCCGGCAGCAGCGCATCGACGCCGCGCAGGATCGCCTCGGCGCGGTCGGGGACCTCGCTGGCCTCGGGGCCCGCACCCTCCAGCACGGCGGCGCGGATTGCGGCGGGGTCCTCGTGGCGCGGATTGTCGTCGGTGACGATCACCTTGTCGGCGTGCAGCCGCGCGGCCTCGCCCATCAGCGGGCGCTTGCCCCGGTCGCGGTCGCCGCCCGCGCCGATCACGCAGATGATGCGGCCCATCACATGCGGGCGCAGCGATTGCAGCGCCGCCACGACCGCGCCGGGCTTGTGGGCGTAATCGACGAAGACCGCCGCGCCATTGGCGCGCTGCGCGACAAGCTGCATGCGCCCGCGCACCGTGGTCAGCTGCGGCAGGACGCGCAGGATGTCCTCGGCCGAGGAGCCGGCCGCAAGGCACAGCCCGACCGCCGCCAGCACGTTTTCAGCCTGAAAGCCGCCGATCAGCGGCAGGCGCACCAGCTGCGGCTGCCCCATGATCGAAAAGCGCAGATCCTGCCCCGTCGCGTCGAAGCGCTGGTCGAGGATCCGCAGCATCGCGCCCTCGCCCCGGCCCACACTGGTCAGCGCAAGCCCGCGATCGGTGGCGATATCGGCCATCTGCCGCCCGCGCGGGCTGTCGATATTGATGACCGCCGAGGCGCCCTCGTCCAGGATATGGTTGAACAGCAGCGCCTTGGCCGCGAAATATTCGTCAAAGCCCGCGTGATAATCCAGATGGTCCTGGCTGAGATTGGTGAAGGCCGCTGCCTCGACCCGGACCCCGTCAAGACGGCGCTGGTCCAGACCGTGGCTCGAGGCCTCCATCGCGGCATGGGTGATGCCCGCGCGGGTCGCATCGGCCAGAACCTGATGCAGGGTCAGGGGATCGGGCGTGGTATGGGCCAGCTTGGCGTGGAAATCGCCCTCGACCCCCATCGTGCCAAGGCTGATCGCCTTCAGGCCCAGAAGCTGCCAGATCTGGCGGGTGAAGCTGGCCACGCTGGTCTTGCCGCTGGTGCCGGTCACCGCCACGACGTGGGCGGGCTGGTCGCGGAACCACAGCGAGGCCGCCCCGGCCAAGGCCGCGCGCGAATCCTCGGCCAGAACCAGCGCGCCGGTCCAGCCGTCCAGAACGTCGCGGGCGATCTCGGCGCCGGCCCGGTCGGTCAGGACGGCGGCGGCCTGCTGGCGGATCGCATACTGGATGAACTCGGCCCCGTGCATGGCCGATCCGGGCAGCGCGGCGAACAGATGGCCGGGCCGGACCGCGCGGCTGTCCAGCGACAGGCCGGTGATCACCGGGTCCTGCCCATCCCTCGAACGCAGCCCCAGCTGCGACAGCGTCACCTTGCCTTCAGTCACCGAACCACCCGTCATTGATTTGCGACGAGCCTTACCCCAGCCTCTTCGCCGGGTTCAACACGCGGCTCGAAGCGGGGCGCGATCGTCGGCAGCTTTTCGTCGGTTTTCGGCTCCAGCCCCAGCAGGGGGCCGATGCGGCGGATCACCTCGGCGGCGACCGGAACGGCGGTCGTGCCCGCCGTGCGTGTCTCGATGCCGTTGGCATTGCGGGTCGAGGGCTCGTCCAGTGCCACGATCAGCACATATTTCGGGTCAGAGGCCGGAAAGACCGCCGCGAAGGTCGCGATGACCTTGTTCTTGTAATACCCGCCCGCCGCGCGGGGCTTGTCGGCGGTGCCGGTCTTGCCCGCGATCTCGTAGCCCGGAACCTCGGCGCCGCGCGCGGTGCCGCGCGTCACGACCTGACGCAGCATGTCCACCGACATCGCGGCCGAACGCGCGGACATGACCTGTTCGCCCTCGGGGCGCTGGCGGCCATGGATCAAGGTCGGCGTGACGCGCTTGCCGCCATTGGCGATCGTGCCATAGGCGGCGGCCAGATGCAGCGGGCTGGCCGCAAGGCCATGGCCGAAGCTGACCGTCGCCGCCGTCACGGCGGGCCAGCGTTGCGGGACCAGCGGCTGGCCCGTCGGCGCCTCGACCATCTCGACGCTGGTCGGCTCGAACATGCCCAGCTTGCGCAGGAAGTCGCGCTGGCGCTCGACCCCGATCATCTGGGCGATCCGCACCGTGGCCACGTTCGACGACTTCACGATCACATCGGTGACGCTGAGCTCGCGGCCGTAATTGTGGAAATCGTTGATCAGGAAGCGCCCGATCCGCATGGGCGCGGCGGCGCTGATCCCGGTCGAGGGGTTCACGAGACCCAGATCCAGCGCCTGCGCGACCGGAAAGATCTTGAAGGTCGAACCCAGCTCGTATTGCCCCTGCACGGCGCGGTTGAAGAGCGGGCTGTCCGAAGGCTCTCCGGTCAGCAGCGGACGCGGGCGGTCGTTGGGGTCGAAATCGGGCAGGCTGGCCATGGCGACGATCTCGCCGGTTTTGACCTCCATCAGGATGCCGGTGGCGCCGGCGGCGTTCATCACGCGCATCCCGGTCGCCAGCACGTCCTCCATCGCCTGCTGCACGGTCAGGTCGATGGACAGCGCCAGCGGCGCGCCCTCGTTGGCCGGGTCGCGCAGCCAGGCGTCAAAGGCCTTTTCCACGCCCGCGATGCCGATCACCTCGGCGCTGTTGACGCCCTCATTGCCGAAACCGGACCCGCCAAGGATATGCGCGGCCACGTCGCCATTGGGATAGACGCGCATCTCGCGCGGGCCGAACAGCAGGCCCGGCTCTCCCAGATCATGGACGGCCTGCATCTGTTCGGGGCTGATCTTGCGCTTGATCCACATGAAGCGCCGGTCGCCGGTGAAGTCGCGGATCAGCCTCTCCTCGTCCAGATCGGGGAAGATCCGCTTCAGCCCGCGCGCCGCGCCGACCGGATCGACCATCTGGTGGGGATGGGCATAGACCGAATGCGTCAGCAGGTTCGTGGCCAGGACCCGGCCCCGCCGGTCGGTGATGTCGGCGCGCTGCGACATGATCTGCGCCGACAGGACCTGCGCGCGCGGCTCGGCCGGTTCGCTCGAGGCCAGGGCGCCCATCCGCACCCCGACCGTGGCGAAGGCCATCGCGAACAGGCCCGCCATCAGCACCAGCCGCCCCTCGGCGCGGCGATGGGCGCGGGCCTCGATCTCCTCGTGGCGGCGGCGGCGGTTCTCGGCCTCGATATCGTCGGGATTCTCGCCGCGCTCGCGCGCGCGAAGAATGCGGACCAGAGGGCGCAGGGGCGTGCGGATCATGGCTGGACCTCCGTGGCGGGATCATCGGTTTCGGGCGCGGCTTCGGGCGGGGGCGGCGGCTTGGGATAGTCGATGTGACCCAGATCCAGCATCTGCCCCGATTCGATCGGCAGCAACGGCAGCCGCTCGAAATTCAGGTCGACCAGTTCGCGCAGCCGTTCGGGCCGGTTCAGATAGGCCCATTCCGCGCGCAGGATGCCCAGCTCGTCGCGCAGCTGCGCGATCTCGCGGCGGACCTGCTGCATCTCGGCCATGGCGGCCTGGGTCGAGTAATTCTCGCGATAGGCCCAGAAGGCGAGGCCCATCACCACCAGCACGCAGGCCAGATAGGTCAGGGACCGCATCAGCGCCTCCCCGGCAGGCTGGGCATGGCCAGCGCGCGGGCATCGACGCTGCCTGCGGGCGCATCGGTCCGCACCGCCACCCGCAACAGGGCCGAGCGGGCGCGGGGATTGACGGCCAGCTCGTCCTCGTCGGGGCCGATGGCGCGGCGGAAGGGCAGCGTAAAGGCCGCCTCCTGCGCGGCCTGGACCGGCGCATAGCGGTTGCCACCGCCGCCGGTATCAGCGCGCGCCTGCATGAAGCGCTTGACGATCCGGTCCTCCAGCGAATGGAAGCTGACCACGGCCAGCTTGCCGCCCGGGCGCAGCGCGCGTTCGGCGGCCGACAGGCCCGCGACCAGCTGGCCGAATTCGTCATTCACCCAGATGCGGATCGCCTGAAAGCTGCGGGTGGCGGGATGGCTCTGGCCCGGCTTGGGGCGCGGCAGGCAGCCCGCCACGATCTCGGCCAGTTCGGCCGTGCGGCTCAGGGGCCGGGCCGCGACGATGGCGCGTGCGATGCGGCGCGCGGCGCGTTCCTCGCCGTAATGATAAAGCACATCCGCGATCACCGATTCCTCGGCGCTGTTCAGCAGATCCGCGGCCGAGGGGATCTCGCCCCCCATCCGCATGTCCAGCGGCCCGTCGCGCAGGAAGGAAAAGCCGCGCTCGGCCTGATCCAGCTGCATCGAACTGACGCCCAGATCCAGGACCACGCCGTCCAGCGGCTCGCCCGCCAAGCTGTCCAGATCGGAAAACGTCCCCTCGACCAGACGCAGCCTTTCGCCAAGCGGCGAAGCCCAATCCGCCGCCATCGCAAAGACCGACGGGTCGCGGTCGATGCCGATGACGCGCGCCGCGCCCGCCTCCAGCAGGCCGCGCGCATAGCCGCCCGCGCCGAAGGTGCCATCGGCCCAGACCCCCGAGACGGGCGCCACCGCCCTGAGAAGCGGCTTCAGCAGGACGGGGATATGGGGATCGGCCACGGGCTTACCCCTTGTCGGCTTGTTGCAGGAAGGCGCGCGGGTCGAAATCGGGGCCATGGCTGGCGGCAAAGTCCTCCAGCGCCTGCACGTCCTTGGGACGCTCGTCGGGGTGATAGACCTGCACATAGTCGCCGCGCGATTCGAACACGGTCTCGGTTCCTTCGGTGAAACCCAGCTTTTCGCGCAGTTTCAGCGGCAGGACCAGACGCCCCTCGCGGTCGATCTCCAGATCGGTGGACTGTCCGTTCATCAGCAGTTCCAGCCAGCGGCGTTCCTGGCTGCCGCGCGGCAGGCGGTCGATCTGCTCGTCGATCGCCTCGATGGCCTCGATGCTGTAAAGCTCGATCCAGTTCCACCATTCGGGGCCGTAGACGGCGACAAGCTGGGTGCGCCCGGTGGACGAGGCCGCAAAGCCCGGATCGCCCGCATCGAACACGCGGCGCAGGCGGGCCGGAATCGACATGCGACCCTTGCCATCGACCTTGACCTGTTCGGTGCCCCTGAACTTCCGCGCCACCCTGGCCGCCCCTCACTGTCCGCTCTTTCGCACCCCCGAAAGAGAAAGGGCGGATCGGGCCGCTGCCACTGCCCGATCCGCCGCCCTCGTTCCCGTTACCGGGCCCCTTTGCGGGGTTGGTCGTCCACCCTGTCGCGCGCCACCCTGGGGGAGGTGCTGCTCGCACGCGCGGGCGGATCTATGTTGGAAAACGGATGCCTGTATGAAGCCTGCTTCGCCATGCCGAGGTCTTCCGCCCCGTTGGTCACTGCCCGTTTTCGTGATCTCGTTGTGACACGGGATTTTATGGGAAGCAATGGGTTTCTTCGCCCTAAGGGTGAGCGCAAATGGCTACATCCTTTCGTCAGCGCACCGACCTTCGGCAGCGCGGCGGGCGGCGAGGATCAACCCCTATGGGTATGATTATTGCGAACTACCAGATATGGACAGACATAGCCCCCGGATCGCCCGCGCGGCACTGGTGCAGCCACGCCACGATTCGGCGCAGGTCAAGAAGAATGCGCGACTTTCCGCCAAATCGACGTCTGCGGGATCACGGGCCACCTCACGCCGAATCACGGCAGCGAGAGCAGCCGCGCCCGCCTCTTCCCGCGCATTCCCGCATTTCCCGGATATTCCCGTCCCCGCCCCGGCACCGGCCCGTTTCGGGGGCGCGAAGGGGCGGCGCGATCAGGCCATTCCGCCCGCGACCAGCCGGTCGGCCAGACGCGCAAAGGCGGCCGCCGCGCTTCCCTCGCCCAGCGCGATGGGCGTGCCGTTATCGCCCGCCAGCCGAACCTCCAGCTCCAGCGGCAGCGTGCCCAGAAAGGGCAGGCCCAGCCGCTCGGCCTCGGCCGCGACGCCGCCGTGGCCGAACAGATGCGCCTCGTGGCCGCAACTGGGACAGACATAGCTGGACATGTTCTCGATCAGGCCCAGAACCGGGGTCTTGAGCTTGCCGAACATGTCGATGGCGCGGCGCGCATCCAGCAGCGCCACGTCCTGCGGGGTCGAGACGATGATCGCCCCCGTCACCGGCGCCTTCTGGCACAGCGACAGCTGCACATCGCCCGTGCCGGGCGGCAGGTCGATCAGGAGGACGTCCAGTTCGCCCCAGTTCACCTGCTGCAGCATCTGCTGCATCGCGCCCATCAGCATCGGTCCCCGCCAGACGACGGCCTCGCCCTCTTTCAGCATCAGGCCGATCGACATCATCGTCACGCCATGCGCGTGCAAGGGCTCGATCCGCTGGCCGTCCGGGCTGGCGGGCCGGCCCGTCACCCCCATCATGCGCGGCTGCGAGGGACCGTAGATGTCGGCATCCAGCAGCCCGACCCTGCGCCCGGCTCTGGCCAGCGCCACCGCAAGGTTCGACGAGACCGTGGACTTGCCAACGCCCCCCTTGCCCGAGCCGATGGCCAGGATGTGGCGCACGCCGGGAATCGCCTGCGGCCCGGCCTGCGGGCGGGCATGGCCGCCGATCTTCAGCGCGGGGGCGGGCGCGGCGGGCGCGGTCATCACCACCTGCACCTGCCGGATGCCGGGCAGCCGCGACAGCCGGGCGCGAGCCTCGGCCTCGACGCCGGCCAGGGCGCGGGCGGCCTCGGCATCCGCGACCTCCAGCACGAATCGCACGACGCCATCCTCAATGGTCAGCGCACGCAGGATGTCGGCCTTGCCAAGCACCCCGCCTTGCGGCAGAGCGATATCTGCGATTTCCCCTAGGACAGTTTCGCGCGTGATCGACATGTGACGGTTCCGTGATTGCGGCAGCCCACAGCATGGCCCAAGCCCGCGCCGGCCTCAATGCCCCCTGCGACATGCCGCCCGATCCGGGCACAAGCGCCTTCAATCCTTGGGTTTTTGCAGCCGCAGCGTTACCGTTAACGAATGTGTCGGTTCAATTTTCTGTCATGGTTTCATAGCAGAGCGGCCAGTTAGGTCAGTCTTAGTCATGCATTTGCCGCATGGCAGCATTCGCAAACCGTCCATTGTGCAAACGCAGCACAATGGGCATCTTGGGATCAAGAAAGGCGCCGGGCCAATCCGGGAACGGCGCAGACGACGCGAAAGGAAACGAAAATGGCTGTTATCGCCCAGGCTCAACAAACCGCCGCCGCCTCTGGCCTGCGTGCCCGCCTGCTGACCGCGATCCAGCGCATGCAGGAAACCCGCGCCCGCCGCGCCGTATACCGGCAGACGGTCCGCGAACTCAACGCCCTGACGACCCGTGATCTGGACGATCTGGGCATCAGCCGCTCGATGATCACCCGTCTGGCCCACGAAGCGGCCTGGGGCGACGCGAAGTAAGAATTCCCTTTCCGCCCCTCCTCCTCCCTGGGCGGACTGGCGGCATCCCTCTCCTCCTCCCCGGGATGCCGCCCCTAGACAGCGCTGGAACCTATCCTCCTCCCTCGGGTTCTGGCGTCAGGCGGCGGCCCCTGACCTCCTCCCCACGGGGTCGCCGCACAAAGACATAGCCGCCCCATCTGCGGCATCCGGATGCGCCGAGGTCCCTCCTCCTCCCTGATCATCGGCGCGCGGTTTTGGCCTCTCCTCCTCCCTGGCCGGAACCGCACCTCTGCGCGGCCCTCCCTCCTCCCTGGGCCAGCGTTCGGCGGCGGCCCCTCCTCCTCCCTGGGTCGCCGCCCCCCTCATAGCCGCCCCATCTGCGGCAAACTGATGCGCGGGGGTTCTCTCCTCCCTCCTCCGAACCCCTTGCGCGCGCGGTCCTGGCCCTCCTCCTCCCTGGCCTGACCGCACCCCAAACGCGGCCCCTCCCTCCTCCCTGGGCCGGCGTTCAGCGGCGGCACCCCCTCCTCCTCCCTGGGTGCCGCCGCTTTTTCATGCCTGAAACCCGCATACCCTGCCGCGCATTGTCCCCGACATGGACCGGAGGCATCATGCTGCGCGTGGGAACGATCGTCGAATGGAGCTGGGGTAACGGCACGGGGCGCGGGCGCATCACGCGCATCTTCCGCGAGGATGTGACCCGCAGGATCAAGGGCAGCAGCGTGACCCGCAAGGCCAGCGCCGACGATCCCGCCTATCTGATCGAACAGGATGACGGGGCCGAGGTCCTGAAATCGCGTTCAGAACTCCGCCGCGCGGAATAGGCTTTCCGGCCGGTCCGCGACGCGCTACAGGATGCCATGCTCAGCTATCAGCACGCCTATCACGCCGGGAACCTGGCCGACCTGCACAAGCACGCGCTGCTGGCCACCGCGCTGG
>NZ_JAUVVF010000004.1 GCF_030604785.1 Paracoccus sp. (in: a-proteobacteria)
AAGGTGAAGCTGACGGGCTTGGCGGGATCGACCCGGCCCATGCCGGGGATGCGGTAACGGCTCATTCCGCGGCCTCCAGTTTGGCGGGGGCCGGGCGTTCCTCGCCGGCCTTGTAGGTCATCAGGAAACGGTCGCTGACCGTGTCGCGGCAGGCGTTGAAGAAGCGCCCGCAGCCATGGATGTGGCGCCAGCGCTCGTAATGCGGGCCGCGCGCGTTGGTGCGGATGAAGAGGAAATCACGCCATTCCTCGTCCGACAGGGCCATGGGATCGGCCGGGCGCGAGATATGCGCCTCGCCGGCATAGGCGAACTCGGCCTCGGGCAGGGTCTCGTCGCAATAGGGGCAGTGGATCAGAAGCATGGTGAACCTCTCAGTGCGCGCAGACTAGTGGGCAACTGCGGCGGCGGCGGCTTCGTCGATCAGCCGGCCGGTGGTGAAGCGTTCAAGCGTGAAGGGCGCGTTGATCGGGTGCGGCTCGTCCTTGGCGACGGTCCAGGCCAGCGTGTGCGCCGCGCCGGGGGTGGCCTTGAAGCCGCCGGTGCCCCAACCGCAGTTGACGTAGAGCCCCTTGACCGGCGTCTTGCCGAGGATCGCCGAGCGGTCGGGCGTCACGTCCACGATCCCGCCCCATTTGCGCAGCATCCGCATGCGGTTGAAGATCGGGAAGACCTCGCAGATGGCGGCAACCGTGTGCTCGATCAGCGGCAGGCCGCCGCGCTGGCTGTAGCTGGTGTACTGGTCGGTGCCCGAGCCGATCACCAGCTCGCCCTTGTCGGACTGGCTGATATAGGCGTGAACGGTGTTCGACATCACGACGCAGGGGAAGATAGGCTTGACCGGCTCGCTGACCAGCGCCTGCAGCGGGAAGCTTTCCAGCGGCATCCGCACGCCCGCGCTGTCCATGACCACGCTGGTGTTGCCCGCGGCGGAAACCGCGACCTTCTTGGCCTTGATGAAGCCTTTCGCGGTATCGACGCCCTGCACCGAACCGTCGGGCCCGCGCCGGATCGCGATGACCGGGCAGTTCTGGATGATGTCGACGCCCCGCGCCGCCGCCGCCCGCGCATAGCCCCAGGCCACCGCGTCGTGCCGCGCCGTACCCGCCCGCATCTGGAGGGCGGCGCCCATCACCGGGTAGCGCGCGTCAGGGCTGATGTTCAGCGGCGGGCAGAAGGCCTTGGCCTCCTCCTTCGTCAGCCAGCGGTTGTCGACGCCGTTCAGGCGGTTCGCGTGGATGTGGCGCTGGAAGGACTGCACGTCATGGACGTTGTGCGCCAGCATCATCACGCCGCGCTTGGAGTACATGACGTTGTAGTTCAGCTCCTGGCTGAGGTTCTCCCACAGGTCCAGCGCGTGATCGTAGAGCCGCGCGCTTTCGTCGTAGAGATAGTTCGAGCGGATGATGGTCGTGTTCCGGCCCGTGTTGCCGCCGCCCAGCCAGCCCTTGTCGATCACCGCGACATTGGTGATGCCGTGCTCTTTCGCGAGGTAATACGCCGCGCCCAGGCCGTGGCCGCCCGCGCCGACGATGACGACGTCGTATTCGGCCTTGGGCTGGCTGTCGGGCCACTGCTCGCGCCAGTTCTTGTGGCCCGTCAGCGCATTCTTCAGCAGGGACATGGCAGAGAAACGTTGCATGGCGGGGGCCCTCTTCATCGCATCTGATTGTCACATTATGGTTTCATCGGTGCGGCTGGTTGTAGATTTGCGCCAGCCGTCGTGTAGGATCGCGTCATGAGCCCGATACCCGCCACAACCCGTCTGCGAGTCGCCTTTCTGCTGGCCGATCAGTTCACGCTGTCGGCCTTTGCGAACTTCGTGGACGTGCTGCGGCTGGCCGCCGACGACGCGGACAAGTCGCGCCCGATTCTCTGCGACTGGACGGTTCTGGCCGAGCGGATGGACCCGATCCGGTCCAGTTGCGGGGTGCGCGTGCAGCCCGACACGCCGCTGCGCCGGGCGGGGGTCTTCGACTATCTGGTGGTGGTCGGCGGCCTCATCAGCGACCGCGCGGCCTTTGGCCCGCAGGCGCTGGACTTCATGCGCGAGACGGCAGCGCGGGGGGTGCCGCTGGTCGGGCTCTGCACCGGGGTCTTCACGCTTCAGGCGGCGGGCCTGCTGCAAGGCTATCGCTGCTGCGTCAGCTGGTTCCACCACCAGGATTTCATCGACCGGTTCGAGCACGAGACGCCCGTATCGGACCAGATCTTCGTGGTGGACCGCGACCGGCTGACATGCTCGGGCGGGCACGGGGCGGCGCATCTGGCGGCCTTCCTGGTTCAGCGCCATGTCGGGCAATCGGCGGCGACCAAAAGCCTGAACATCATGATGATCGAGGATGCGCTGAGCGGTCAGCGCGCCCAGCCCGGCCAGATGCTGGCCCGGCAGGCGCGGGACGAACTGGTCAAGCGCGCGGTGCTGAAGATGCAGCAGAACATCGAACAACCGCTGAGCGTGGACGAGATCGCCGCCGCCCTCGGCACGGCGCGGCGCACGCTGGAACGGCGGTTCCAGGCGGATCTGGGCCAGTCACCCCGCCGGATCTATCTGGAGATCCGGCTGGACCGCGCCACGACGCGGCTGCGCCAGACCGAGCAATCGGTGACGGATATCGCGCTGGCCTGCGGCTTTTGCGACGCGCCGCATCTGGCGCGATCGCTCAAGGCCGAGCGCGGCCTGACTCCCGGCGAAATCCGCAGCGCGCGGTCTGAGGCTACGCCTCCAGCGTGACAAGCCCGCGCGGATGCGAGCAGCAGGCGAGGATGTAGCCCTCTTCGACCTCGTCGTCGCTGATGCCGCCGTTATGGACCATGTGCACCTCGCCGGACAGCTTTCGGATGCGGCAGCTGCCGCAGACGCCCATGCTGCAACCATAGGGAATGGCGACCCCGGCCGCGCGGGCGGCCTGCAGCACCGTGTCCGTCGGGGTGCAGGTATGGGTGATGCCCGAATCCTGGAACACCAGCTGCGCGCCTTCAGCAGGGGTGGCCTCGGCATCGCCGGTCTCGACCGGCGGCGGATCGGCCGCTTCGGGCGCACCGAAGCTTTCCTGGTGGTAATGCGCCATGTCGAAGCCAAGGCCCGCCAGCGCCTCGCTGACCGATTGCATGAAGCCCGCCGGGCCGCAGCAGAAGACCTCGCGTTCAAGATAGTCGGGCGCCATCAGCCCCAGCATCAGCTGGTTGAACCGGCCCTTGTAGCCGGTCCAGGGCTGGTAGATGTCGGCCTGCTGCACGACCCATTTCAGGTCCAGCCCCTCGATCCGGGTGGCCATATGCTCGAGACGCCGCTTGAAGATGATCTCGGACGGGCGCTGCGCGCAATTGACAAAGACGATGTCGCAATGACGGCCCAGATCATAGATCTCGGTCGTCATCGACATCATCGGCGTGATCCCCGATCCGGCCGAGATGAAAAGGTATTTCCGCGCCGGAAAATGGGTCGAGGTGAAGCGCCCGGCAGGGCCGCGCGCCTTCAGCTGCATGCCGGGGCGCAGATTGTCGATGATCCAGCGCGTCCCGATCGAGCCGGGCTGCGCCTTGATCGTGATCGTCAGCGATTTCGGCCGCGTGGGCGAGGACGAGATCGTGTAGGTGCGGTGGATCGTGCCACCCGGCAGGGGCAGTTCCAGCGTCAGGAACTGGCCGGCCAGAAACTCGAAGGGCCGGCCGGACGGCGCCTGAAAGCACACCGTCACGACGTTGGGGGATTCGGGCAGGATCGAGACGCATTCCAGCGGTTCGTCATCGGTCCATTTCGCTGTCTGCCGGGCGTCGAGCATCGGTTTACTCCGCCGCCATCGCCAGACCCGGCTGGCGAGCGCGCAGGCGGTCCAGATACCAGTTCACGAACTGGATCACCCCATCCTCGTGGATCGTCGAGTAGGGGCCGGGCTGGTATGCTGGCGAGCAGATGCCCTGCTGGTTGTGCTCGACCACGCGGCGATCCTCGTCATTGGTGTGTTCCCAGACGGTGGTCAGGTTCTTCAGGTCGTAATCCACGCCCTCGACCGCGTCCTTGTGGACCAGCCATGTGGTCTGGACCTCGGTCTCCATCGGGCTGATCGGGGTCACGCGGAAGGTGATCGAGTGGTCCGTCAGAAAATGGTTCCACGTCGTCGGGTAATGGAACATCAGCAGCGTCCCGGCATCGAGGAACGGCACCCGGCCAAGCCGCTTCTGCACGGCGATCTTGCCGTTGATCGTGTAGCTTTCCGCCCCGTCCAGCAGCGGCATCCGTGCCACGCGGAACTGTCCGTCCGGCGCCATGCGGAACCGCGAGGGCGCGCCCGCGCCTTCCAGACGGTTGAAGTGGTTCTCGACCTTTTCCGGGAAGGTGCCGTCCGGGCTGACGCCGGTGATCGAGGGATCCTCGGGATAGGTGCGGCACAGATCAGGATGGTTGCCCGCGCAGTGATAGCATTCGCGGTTGTTTTCCCAGACCAGCTTCCAGTTGCCGTTCTCGATGATCGTGGACTGGAAGGCGACCTTGGCGTCGGACAGGTCATGCACGCCCAGATAGGGCGTCACAGTGCTGGCGAAGGCATCGCAATCGGGCGCCTCGTCGGCAAGGCAGATATAGACGAGGCCCGCGACCTCACGGCAATGCACGGTCTTGAGGTTGTGCTGCGTCGGGTCGAAATCCTCGCCCATGTCGCGCGCCCAGAGCAGCTTTCCGTCGAGGCCGTAGGTCCATTGGTGATAGGGGCAGGTCAGCTTGGCCACCTTGCCCTGCGCGACCGAGCAGATGACCGAGCCGCGATGGCGGCAGGAATTGTGGAAGGCGCGGATGCCGCCCTGGTTGTCGCGCAGGACGATCACGTCATAGGCGCCGATCCGCAGCCGCTGGAAGCTGCCCGCCTTGTCCAGGGCGCAGGCGGGCATCGCATAGAGCCAGTCGCGGTAGAAGATCGTTTCCATGTCATGCGCGAACACCTCGGCCGAGGTGTAGAAGGCTTGCGGCAGCCCGTGGCCGGGCTTGTGCTGCGCGATGAGGTCGGAGAGGGGCTGGGGACGTCCTGGCATGGTGGGCTCCTGCAAAGCCGGATGTGTCTGGCGCCACGAAGCCAGTCCGCAAGGCGCTTGACAATGGGATAAAATCTCATCTGACATTAGCTTGGTTAAACCCTTGCCGCTGCGTCATCGCAGCGACCCTTCCCCTGCCGGATGCGACATCATGCCCAAGCCCTATAACCTGCCCCCGCTTGGCGACCTGGCCTGTTTCGAGGTCGCGGCCCGGCATCTCAGCTTCAAGCGAGCCGCGTCGGAACTGAACGTGACGCCCGCCGCCGTCAGCCACCGCATCAAGGCGCTGGAGCTGGAACTGGGCCAGCCCTTGTTCTTGCGGCATTATCGCGGGGTCGAGCTGACCGAGGCAGGCGCGCTGCTGTTCGTCGCGCTGCAACGCGGGCTGGAGGGCATCGCCGAAAGCGTCGGGCGCATCCGCAACCGCTCGGTCCGGTCGGGCGTGTCGATCGCCGCCACCACCGCCGTCAGCACGCTGTGGCTGATGCCGCGGCTGGCGGGCTTTCTGGCCCTGCATCCCGAGATCACGCTGTCGCAGCTGGTGCAGGACGGACCGGCGCCAGAAGGCGTCGATCTGAGCATCCATTACGGCGATCCGTCCGAGGTTCCGGACGAAACCGTGGTGCTGATGCAGGACCGCATCCTTGCGCTTGGCACACGCCGATTCGCCGAACGTCACGCCATTCGCGATCTGGCCGATCTGGCGCGGGCGCCCTTGATCCATACGCGCTCGGACGAGCCGGAATGGACCACCTGGCCCGATTGGTTCCGCGCGATGGCGGGGGTCGAGCCGACCGGCCCCGGCTTTGCGCTGAACAATCACCTCGTCTCGTTGCAGGCGGCCGAGGATCATATCGGAGCCGTTCTCGGCTGGGAGGCCCTGCTGCACCCGCATCTGTCCAGCGGCAGGCTGGTGCCGCTGGTTCCGCAGGCGTTGCCATCGCCCTGGCCGTTCTATCTGCGGATCCACGGCCGACCGTCCTCGAATGCCCGCCAGCTGGCCGATTGGCTGGAGGCGCAACGCGATGTCGCGGCCGATCCTCCGGCCGCGACTTGATTTAGTTTAACTAACCGCTTCGCCTCAGCTGCGCGGCTTCGTGTTCTCCGGGTCGTAGAGCGGCGCGTAGCCGATGCCCGCGACCTCGACCGGGTAGAGTTCGTCGAAATAGCTGACCTGCAGCTTGCGGCCCATCTGGCAGTATTCCCAGGGCAGGTAAGCCAGCGCGATGTTCTTGCCCACGGTCGGGCCGTAGGCGATCGAGGTCGTGTAGGAACGCCGCCCGAGGCTGTCGATCAGCACGGCGCCCGTGTCCGGATCGATCACCGGCAGCGTGCCGACCGGATAGCGGGCGACGCCCGAGGCATCGAAGTTGTCGGTCATCACCAGCGTGCAGAGCATCGCCGGCTGGTGATCGCGCGCGCGGTATTCGAGGTGCTTTTCCTTGCCGCAGAAGTCCGCCTCCTTGACCTTGGGGCGGGCGAGGTCGGCCTCGAGCAGGTTGTACTGCGTCAGAAGGTCCGCGTTCTGCAGGCGCAGCGACTTTTCCAGACGGCGCGAGTTGGCGTAGGTCTCGATCCCCACCGCCATGACCCCGGCGCCGCGCAGCGCGTCCCAGACCGCGAGGCCGTCGGAATAGGGCATGTGCAGCTCCCAGCCCCGCTCGCCGACATAGGAGATGCGGAAGGCCATCACCTTGCGGCCCGCGATCTCGATCTCGCGGATCGCGGCGAAGGGGAAGTTCGCCGCGTCCAGCGCGTCCGGGTCCGCGACCACCGTCTTCAGCCGCTCGCGCGCGTTCGGGCCCCAGATGCCGATCGTGGTGTAGTCCTCGGTCACGTCGGTGATCGTCACGTCGAGGCCGCGGTCCTGCGCCACGCGGCGCATGTGGATCGGATCCCGCGGGCCGGCGTCCGCCCCGTTCACCAGCCGGCAGCGGTCCGCCATGCGGAAGACGGTGAAGTCGGCGCGGACCATCCCCTGATCGTCCAGCATGTGGGTGTAGATGCCCTTGCCGATGTTGGCGTCCCCGCCGATCTTCGCGGCACACAGCCACTCCATCAGCGCCACATGGTCCGGCCCCGAGATGTCGGTCATGTGGAAATGCGAGAGGTTGATGATGCCGCAGTCGACGCTCATCTCCAGCTGCTCGGCGTTGGACACGCGCCAGAAGTGGCGGCTGTCCCATTCATTCAGGCGCTCGGGGACCTGACCCGCGTATTTCTCCAGCAGGTGCTCGTTGGCGGCATAGCCATGCGCGCGCTCCCAGCCCCCCAGCTCCATGAAGTAGCCGCCCAGCTCCTTCTCGCGCTCGTGGAAGGGCGAGCGGCGGATGCCGCGGCCGTTCGCGAAGGGCTCGCGCGGGTGGACCGGCGGGTTGTAGATCTTGGCCGCCGTCTCCTCGCAGCGGCCGGCGATGAAGTCCTCGGTCAGCTGGAAGTCGCTGAAGCGGGCATAGTCGATCCGGTTGTGGTCGATCTCGGTCCGGCCGGTGGTCATCCAGTCGGCGATCAGCTTGCCCATGCCGGGCCCGTCCTTGACCCAGATCGCGACGGCGTACCACAGGCCCCGCAGCTTGCGGCTTTCGCCCATGGACGGGCCGCCATCGGTCGTCGTCTGCAGAAGCCCGTTGAACGAGTGGCTCTCGTTGAAGCCCAGCTCGGCCAGGATCGGCGTCAGCTCCATCGCCCGCTCGAGCGGTTCGATCACGTCGTCCAGCACCAGGTCGCGCTGCGAGGGCGAGAGCCGCGCCTCGTGCTTTTCCAGCAGGTCACGCGGATGGACCATCCGCACGTCCTTCTCGTAGTAATAGCCCCACTCGATCTGGCCGCCCTCGGTCGTGGTCGGATCGCCGGTGTCGCGCAGGTAGGCCGAGTTGCCCTGGTCGCGCAGCAGCGGGCGCCCGATCTCGAGCCCGGTGCCGGCGAACTCCTCGTAGGGGCCGAAGAAGGTCAGCGGGTGATCGACCGGCATCACCGGCAGGTCCTCGCCCGCCATCTCGGCGATCAGCCGCCCCCAGAGGCCCGCGCAGACCACCACGTGATCGGCCATGATCGTCCCGCGGGTGGTCCGAACGCCGGTGATGCGGCCGTTCTCGTGCAGCAGCTCCAGCGCCGGCGTGTTGGCGAAAGCCTTCAGCTTGCCCGCGGCCTCGGCCATGTCGACCAGCTTGCCCGCGACCGTCTGCGAGCGCGGCACCACGAGGCCCGCATCGGGGTCCCACAGTGCGCCCTGGATCTGGTCTTCCTCGAGCAGCGGGAACTTCGCCTTGGCCTCGGCCGCCGAGATGATGGAAACGTTGGTGCCGAACGCCTTGCCGCTGTCCACCCGCCGCTTCAGCTCGGCCATGCGGGCGTCGTCACCGACCCGCGCGACCTCAAGGCCCCCAATGCGTTTGTAATGGCCGAGCTTCTCGTAGAAATCCATGGAATACATGGTCGTCCAGCAGGACAGAAGATCGTGGCTGGTCGCGTAGCAGAAGTCCGAGGCATGCGCGGTCGAGCCGATATCGGTCGGGATGCCGGACTTGTCGATGCCGACGATATCGTCCCAGCCGTTCTCGATCAGGTGATGCGCGACCGAGGCACCGACGATGCCGCCGAGGCCGACAATGACGACGCGGGCGCGAGAGGGAAAGCTGGACATCTTGCTCATCCTTGAACGTTGTGGCGAGGCGGCGGGGCCGCTGGTGGTTACTATGCCGCATCACACGGCGGGCGATCCGTCAATCGATCTTCGGGGCAGAGAGCCCGGTGCGACGATAAGCAGCGATCAGGGTATTGTGCATCAGCGTCATGATGGTCATCGGGCCGACCCCGCCCGGCACCGGCGTGATGGCGCGGGCGCGCTGGCTGGCGCCTGCGAAATCCACGTCGCCGACGAGACATGTGCGGCCGTCGCGGATGACGCGGCTGGTGCCCACATCGATCACCGTCGCGCCCGGCTTGATCCATTCGCCGCGGATCATCTCGGCCGATCCGACGGCGGCCACGACGATATCGGCACGGCCCACCTTGGCGGCCAGATCGCGCGTGCGCGAATGCGCCATCGTCACGGTGCAATTCGCGCCCAGCAGAAGCTGCGCCATCGGCTTGCCCACCAGGATCGAGCGGCCGACGACAATCGCATCCAGCCCCGACAGATCGCCCAGGCTGTCCTGAAGCAGCATCAGGCAGCCAAGCGGCGTGCACGAGACCAGCCCCGGCAGACCCGAGGCCAGATAACCCGCGTTGACGGGGTGAAGGCCATCGACATCCTTGGAGGGGTCGATGGCCTCGATCACGGCAAGGCTGTCCAGATCGCCGGGCAGCGGCAGCTGCACGAGGATGCCGTCCACGGCCTCGTCAGCATTCAGGCGCGCGACAAGCGCCATCAGCTCGGCCTGCGAGACGCTTGCCGGCAGGACATGCTCGAAGCTCTCCATGCCCAGCTTGCGCGCCATGCGGCCCTTGGAACGCACATAGATCTCGCTGGCGGGGTCGGTGCCGACCAGAACAACGGCCAGTCCCGGCGCGCGGCCGGTCTGCGCGGCGAAGTCGCCGACCTGCCGCGCGATCCGCTCGCCCAAAGTATCGGCAAAGGCCCTGCCGTCGATGATGGCGGCCTCGGCCGCGCGGGCCTCGGCGATCACAGGGCGCGCTCCATCTCGGGGAGGACGTCGAAGATGTCGCCGACGATGCCATAATCCGCGACCTGGAAGATCGGCGCTTCGGAATCGTTGTTGATGGCGACGATGATGCGGCTGTCCTTCATGCCCGCCAGATGCTGGATCGCACCCGAGATCCCGCAGGCGATGTAGAGATCCGGCGCCACGACCTTGCCGGTCTGGCCCACTTGGAAGTCGTTCGCGGCATAGCCCGCATCGACCGCGGCGCGGGACGCGCCCACGGCGGCGCCCAGCTTGTCGGCAAGGGGGTTGATGACCTGTTCGAACCGTTCCTTCGAGCCAAGCGCGCGCCCGCCCGAGACGACGATCCGGGCCGAGGACAGATCCGGGCGGTCATTGGCCGAAAGCAGGTTCTCGCGGAAGCGCGAGGGGGTCGGCAGATCGGCGCCCTCGACGGCCGTCACCGGCGCCGTGGCGCTGCCGGCCGCGGCGGGGGCGAAGCTTGCGCTGCGGATGGTCAGCACGCGCACGGGCTCGGCCGACTGGACGACCTCGATCGCGTTGCCGGCATAGATCGGGCGCTTGAACGTGTCGGAGGCCACGACCTCGATCACCTCCGAGACCTGCATCACGTCCAGAAGCGCGGCCACGCGGGGCATCACGTTCTTGCCGCTGCTGGTGGCGGGGGCGACGATCGTGTCATACCCCGCCGCAAGCGAGACGATCAGCGCGGCGCAAGGCTCGGCCAGACGCTCGGCCAGCGCGTCGCCTTGGGCCAGAAGGACGCGGCGCACGCCCTCCAGCCGGGCGGCGGCCTCTGCGGCGGGTGCGGCGCCCTGCCCCGCGATCAGGATGTCCACATCGGCGCCGATCCGGCGCGCGGCGGTCAGCGCGCGCGCGCTGTGCTCGGACAGTGAGGCATTGTCGTGGTCGGCAAAGAGAAGGATGGCCATGGCGATGTCTTTCCCAATCAGAGGACGGCGGCTTCGGATTTCAGCCGGTCGAGAAGCTCGGCGACGCTGCCGACCCTGATGCCGCTGGCGCGGGAGGCGGGCTCTTCGACGCGGATGACGTTCAGGCGGGGCGCGACCGAGACACCCAGCTCTTCGGGCGTCTGCTGGACCAGCGGCTTCTTCTTGGCCTTCATGATGTTGGGAAGGCTGGCATAGCGCGGCTCGTTCAGGCGCAGGTCGGCGGTGATGACGGCAGGCAGGCTGACCTCGATCTGCTGCAGGCCGCCATCGATCTCGCGCGTGACCAAGGCGCGATCGCCCGCCAGTTCCACGGCCGAGGCAAAGGTCGCCTGGCTCCAGCCCAGCAGCGCGGACAGCATCTGGCCGGTCTGGTTGCAATCGTCGTCGATCGCCTGCTTGCCCAGAATCACCAGCCCGGCCTCTTCGGCCTGGGCCACGCGCTGCAAGATCTTTGCGACAGCCAGGGGCTCGATCCGGCCCTCGGCGGCGATCAGGATGGCGCGGTCGGCACCCATGGCCAAAGCGGTCCGCAGCACGTCCTGCGCCTGGGCAGGACCGACCGAGACAACCACGACCTCGGTCGCATCGCCGGCTTCCTTCATGCGGACGGCCTGTTCGACGGCGATCTCGTCGAACGGGTTCATCGACATCTTGGCATTGGCCAGTTCTACGCCAGAACCGTCTGTTTTCACGCGGATCTTCACGTTGTAATCGACCACCCGCTTCACCGGGACCAGGATCTTCATGACGGCTCCTCTCTGTCGATGGCCCCGCAGCGGGGGCTTTTGCCCGTGCCGCCCCTGCCTTGCGCGGGATCGTCGGGAAACGACCCTGTCGTGGCAGAGCGCGGCCTCTGTTGTCGCCAACATTGCCGTTTCGCGGCCCCCCGCGACAGGACGTTTGCGTCATCGCGGTATTAGAGCTACGACATGGCACCGTCACAATCAGCCCGAGGCCGCGCCATGAGCCTTGCCGCCACCCCCGCCCGCCCCGGCATCGCCCGCCCGCTGCGCCGCCAGCAGGGCGATACCCGCCTGTCCGTGGGTTTCATCCTCGCCAAGCGATTCACCCTGTGCGCCTTCGCGAATTTCGTTGATGTTCTGCGACTTGCCGCGGACGAGGGCGACCGCAGCCGCCCCATCCTGTGCAACTGGACCGTCCTGTCCGAGACGATGGAACCCGTCACGTCAAGCTGCGGGATCAGCGTCCAGCCCAAGGAACGGCTGGGCGATCCGGCCCGATTCGACTATATCGCCGTAATCGGCGGCCTGATGGAGGACGAGGCCGTCCTGCAGCCCGGTTATCATCGTTTCCTGCACGATGCGGCCGCGATGGGCGTTCCGTTGATCGGCGTCTGCACCGGCGCGTTCCTGCTGCACCAGGCGGGGTTGCTGCAGGGCTATCGCTGCTGCGTCAGCTGGTTCCACCATGCCGACTTTCTGGAACAGTTCGAGGGGCTGAACCCGGTCACCGACCAGATCTTCGTCGTGGACCGCGACCGGCTGACCTGCTCGGGCGGGGCCAGTTCCGCGCATCTGGCGGCCTATCTGGTGGACAAGCATGTCGGCCGCGCCCAGGCCAGCAAGAGCCTGCACATCATGATCATCGACGAGGCGCTGCAGGCCGACAAGCCCCAGCCCGGCATCACGATGGATTTCAAGACGCGCGATCCGATGGTGCTGCGCGCGCTGCTGTTGATGCAGCAGAACATCGAGCAGCCCTTCACCGTGGCCGAGATCGCCGAACGCATCGGCCACAGCAAGCGCCAGCTGGAACGGCACTTCCAGACCGCGCTCGGCACCTCGCCGCAGGCGGCGTTTCTGGACATGCGGCTGTCGCTCGCACATCACCTGATCGTCACGGGCGAGCGGCCGATCTCTCAGATCGCGCTGGAATGCGGCTTTTGCGACAGTTCGCATCTGAGCCGCATGTTCCGCCGCCGCTACGGCCAGACCCCGCAAGCCGTGCGGCAGGCCCACGCATGAGAAAGGCCCCCGCAGCGGATGCGGGGGCCCGAGTTCGTTTTCAAGGGGTCAGCGCGGCTCGCTGGCCAGACCCTTCCAGATCGCGACGCACATCAGAAGCAGCAGCACCGTAAAGGGCAGCCCGGTCGAGATGACCATCGATTGCAGCGCCCCCAGACCGCCCGCCGACAGCAGCAGGACGACCGCGATCACGGCCTCGAAGACGCACCAGAAGACGCGCTGCGGGACCGGGGCATCGACCTTGCCGCCCGAGGTGATCGTGTCGATCACCAGCGATCCCGAATCCGACGAGGTGACGAAGAACACGATCACCAGCACGATCCCCACGAAGGACGTGATCTGCGTCAGCGGCAGCCCGTCCAGCATGGCGAACAGCTGCAGCGGCAGGTCGGCATCGCGGACCACGCCGTAGCCCTCGCGGACCACCTGGCTGATCGCCTCGCCGCCGAAGATCGACATCCAGATCACGCAGACCAGCGACGGGATCAGCAGCACGCTGATGATGAATTCACGCACGGTCCGGCCACGCGAGACGCGGGCGATGAACATGCCGACAAAGGGCGACCAGCTGATCCACCACGCCCAGTAGAACGAGGTCCAGCCCTGCATGAAGTTCACGTCATCGCGCCCGACCGGGTTCGACAGCGCCGGCAGATATTGCACATAGGCCATCAGGAAGTTGCCCATGTCGGTGATCAGCAGCAGCGTCGGCCCCGCGAACAGCACGAACATCAGCAGGCCGAAGGCCAGCACCATGTTGATCTCGGACATGCGCTTGACGCCGGCTTCCAGCCCGCGGATCACCGAATAGAGCGCGATGGCCGTGATGCCGATGATCAGGATCGTCTGCGAGGTCTCGTTGATCGGCATGCCGAACAGCTTGTTGAAGCCGGCATTGGCCTGCACCGCGCCGAGGCCAAGCGAGGTCGCCAGACCGAACAGCGTCGCAAAGACCGCGAGGATGTCGATGATGTGGCCCGGCCAGCCCCAGACGCGTTCACCGAAGATCGGGTAGAAGGCCGAGCGGATCGTCAGCGGCAGGCCCTTGTTGTAGCTGAACAGCGCAAGGCTCAGGCCCACCACCGCATAGATCGCCCAGGGGTGCAGCGCCCAGTGGAAGATCGAGGCCGCCATGCCCAGCCGGATCGCCTCGGCCTCGGTCGCGGCGGCGCCAAGGGGCGCCCAATCCGTCCGGACCCCGTCGGCGCCGACCGCGATGCCGCCCGCCGACGACGTGAAATGGCTCAGCGGTTCGCTGACACCGTAGAACATCAGGCCGATGCCCATGCCCGCCGCGAACAGCATCGAGAACCAGCTGACATAGCCGAAATCGGGCTTGGCCGCCGCGCCGCCCAGGCGGATCTTGCCGTAGGGGCTGACCACCAGGACCAGGCACAGGATCACGAACACGTCCGCAGCGGCGATGAAGAACCAGTCAAAGCCCTTGGTCGCCCCTGAGAAAAGCGCGCTGAAAAGATTTCCCGCCGCCTCCGGCAGCGCCAGCGTGAAGGCCACGAAGGCCACGACGCACAGGGCCGAGATCAGGAAGACCGGGTTGTGGACGCTGTAGGGCATGGCCCCCAGCTGACCCTCGATATTGTCCTGACCGACCTGGTAATCGGTCTGGATCACGCTTTCGGGCGGAGGCGCGTCGGTCCGGTCCCCGGCCTCGCCCTCCTTCGTCACATAGGTCACGCTTACGTCCTCCTGAGTTGGCACCGTGCCTGCCTGAAGGGTTTCCCGCCGATTGGCGCCGTCTTGCTTTTGGCGTGGAAGCACGAGCATCCCCCGGCCGGGTCGCGACGCAACCCGATCCCGCAGGACATGTCCTGCCGACGTTCCATTTCCATGCGATGTGCGGCTGACCCGGCAGCGAGACGAGACAAGCAACTTGAAGTCTGACATTTATGTGTCGAAGTGCCGCAGCGTCGCAGAACGGGCGCGACATTCCGGCGGTAGCATTGCGTCCGCGCCGACATCCCGTCCCGGCCGCGAAACGCGCATCCGGCATGCCGCGGCGCAGCATCGGCGGGCTGGCGCAAAGCTGCTGGCACCGCGTCGCAAATCTTCACGCCGCCCGGATGCCGACCCGCTACCCATGAGACAGGCCAGACCCGCCCCGGCCCCGTGCCGCCGGGCAGATGCATGCCATCCCCCCACGCCACCATCACGAGGACATCGCCATGCCCCAGCTCATCCTGACCGTCTCCTGCCCTGTCCGGACCGGGATCGTCGCAACGATTTCCTCATTCCTGGCGCAGGCCGGCTGCAACATCCATGACAGCTCGCAGTTCACCGACCTGCAGAACGACCGCTTCTTCATGCGCCTCAGTTTCATGTCCGAACAGGGCAAGACCCGCGAGGAACTGGATCAGGCCTTCCGCGCCGCGATCGAGGGCACCGACATCGTCCATGCCTTCCACGATCCCTGCGAAAAGATGAAGGTGGTGATCATGGTCAGCCGCTTCGGGCATTGCCTGAACGACCTGCTCTATCGCTGGCGGATCGGCGCGCTGCCCATCGACATCGTGGCCGTGATCTCGAACCACATGGATTACCAGAAGGTCGTCGTGAACCACGACCTGCCCTTCCATTGCATCAAGGTCACGAAAGAGAACAAGGCCGAGGCCGAGGCCGAACAGATGCGCATCGTGCGCGAGACCGGTGCGGAACTCATCGTGCTGGCGCGCTACATGCAGGTCCTGTCCGACGAGATGTGCCAGCAGATGTCGGGGCGGATCATCAACATCCACCATTCTTTCCTGCCCAGCTTCAAGGGCGCCAATCCCTACAAGCAGGCCTTCGACCGGGGCGTGAAGCTGATCGGCGCGACCAGCCACTATGTCACCGCCGATCTGGACGAGGGTCCGATCATCGAACAGGACACGGTCCGCGTGACCCATGCGCAAAGCGCGGGCGATTATGTCAGCCTTGGCCGCGACGTGGAAAGCCAGGTTCTGGCGCGGGCGATCCACGCCCATATCCACCGCCGGGTGTTCATCAGCGGCGCCAAGACGGTGGTGTTCCCGGCCAGCCCCAACGAATACGCCTCGGAACGGATGGGCTGAGCAGCGGCTTCGACGCCCGCGACCTTTGCCGGTCGCGGGCGCTTGGCTGGTCGCCCCTGCGCCCGCTCAGGCGCCTGAAACCTCTGCCGCGACGCGGGTGCCGAAACCGGGCTTGTCCGCGGGGCGGTATCCGGTCTGCGCCGCAGGATCGCGGACAAGATCCGCTCCGGTCGGGCTACCTTCATGGTCGCCCAGCCGGATCACCCGGTCCGCCGCGCCGGCCAGCAGGTCGGGATCGTGGCTCACGATCAACAGGGCCATCCCGGTCTCGCGCGCGGTCTCAACCAGCAGCTCGGTGACTTCCGCCTGCGTGATCAGATCCAGCCGCGAGGTCGGCTCGTCGGCGAACAGGAAGACCGGATCCAGCAGCAGCAGGCGCAGCAACGCAAGGCGTTGAAGTTCTCCGCCCGAAACCGCGTCCGGGCGGCGGCCCAGCAGGACGGGGTCAAGTCGCAGGCGGGCCATCAGCCCCCCAATGCGCCCCCGGTCCAGCCCGTGAAGCCGGACAAGATCCTCCAGCGCGCGCCCAAGGGGCAGGTGCCGGGGAAAGGCGCTTGGCGGGTCCTGATAAAGCTTCTGAAAGCGCCGGGCCGCGATGCCCTCGCCCCGGATCACCTTTCCCTGCTCGGGGCGGCACAGGCCCAGCAGCACATCCCCAAGCGTGGATTTGCCGCAACCGCTCGGCCCCTCGATGCCGATGATCTGGCCTGGATGCAGATCGAGACCCAGATCCCGGAAAAGGCGCCTTCCGCCGCGCCGGACCGACAAGCCCTCGGCCCGCAGGACGGGCTTGCCCACCGGCTGGCGCGGCACGCGCCGGGGCCAGCTGGCGGGGTCCGCCGCGACAAGGCGGCGGGTATAGTCGTGGCGCGGCTGCGACAGGACCTGGTCGGCGGGGCCGCGCTCGATCACCCGACCTTTCAGCATGACGATCAGTTCACCGCCCATCCGGCGGGCCAGGGTCAGGTCGTGCGTGATGGTCAGCAGCGCGCCGCCCTGCACGACCTCGCGCATCAGCAGCGCGATCACGTCGTCGCGGCGCGCGATGTCCAGCCCCTTGGTCGGCTCGTCCGCCACGACGATCCGCGCGCCGCCGGCACGGGCCGCCGCAAGGGCCAGCCGCTGCGCCATACCCCCCGAAAGCTGGTCGGGCCGCGACGCGCTCGCCTCAGCAAGCCCCAGCCCGGCCAGGTCGCGGTCGGCTGCCTGCCCGGCCTCGGCCCGGTTCAGGCCGCGGACCAGGGCGTGCCCCTCGGCCACCTGCGCGCGGGCGCGCATCAGCGGGTCCAGCGACAGCCAGGGCTCTTGCGGCAGGACTGCGATGACGCGGCCCCACAGATCGCGCAGCGCGCGAGGATGCGCCAGATCGAGGCTGCAGCCTTCGACATCGACCTGCCCGCCGGCACGCAGCCCCGCCGGCAGCGTGCCGATGATGGCCTGGGCCAGAAGGCTCTTGCCCGACCCGGTCTCGCCCAGAATCGTGACGGGCCGACCTGCCGCCAGCGTCAGAGAGACGGGCTCGACCAGTTGCGACAATCCCGCCCGGACCGAAACGGCCGTGGCCTTCAGCAGATCGCTCATGTGCGGCGCCCTCCGGCAACAAGGTTCAGCCCCAGCAGCGTCAGGAAGGTCGCAAGGACAGGCACCAGCAGGGCCATCGGCGCCTCGCGGTAATAGGGCAGCAGCTCGACCATCATCAGGCCCAGTTCCGGCGTGGGCGGACGCATCCCCACGCTGACGAAGCCGAGAGCCGCGATCATCATGATCGCCGTCGCCGCACCAAAGGCGCCGAGCGTCAGCAGAACCGGCGCCAGTTCGGGCCAGAGATGACGGCGGAAGACATAGAGCGGGCCGAAGCCCAGCAGGCGCGAGGCCTCGATGGCGGGCGCGGCCATAAGGCGGCTGACGGTGGCGCGGGTCAGGCGGAAATACTCGATCCAGAGAACCAGCGTCAGCCCGATCCAGAAGGCCATCGGCGTGACCGGAACGATGGCCGACACGATCAGCACCAGCAAAAGCCCCGGCAGCGCGAGAAAAGCATCCGCGATCAGGCTGACGGCGCGGTCCACCCAGCCGCCGCGCCAGGCCGCCAGCACGCCCGCCGCAACGCCCAGCAGCGCCGCGCTGGCCACCGCCGCCGCCGCGATCGCCAGCGACAGCCGCAGTGCCGCCGCCAGCCGTGCCGTCAGCGACCGGCCCAGATGATCATAGCCAAGAGGCGAAGCCGCGTCGGGCGCGGCCAGGATGTGGCGCAGGCTCTGGCGCAGCGGATCGGCGGGAAAGACCAGCGGCGCCAGCAGCGCAAAGCCAAGGACCAGCGCCAGCAACGCCGCCCCGGCCAGCCGCGACCATGGCCGCGCGGATGCCTGCAGCGGGATGTCGGTCGGGATCACGCTCATCAGCCCTGCCTCCGGCTGTCAGGGTTACGCGGGTCGATCCAGCGCGCGGTCAGATCGATCATCGCGTTCAGCGCCACGAAGCCCAGACCCAGCAGCAGGGCGGTGCCCTGCACCATCGGCACGTCGCGGCCGAAGATCGCATGGACCAGCGCATGGCCGATGCCGGGCCAGCCGAAGATCGATTCGATCACCACGACACCTTCGACAAGCATCGCGAATTGCAGTCCCAGATAGGTGACCATGGCCACCCCGATATTGCGAAGACCGTGGCGGCGCAGCAATTGCCATTCGGACAGGCCCTTCCAGCGGCCGAATGCGTAATGCGGACTGGCCGCCACAGCCGCCATCGCGTCGCGCGCGATCCGCGCCGAAACCGCCGCCAGGCCAAGCGCCAGCGTCAGGGCGGGCAGGATGAAATGCTCGGCCCGCCCGTATCCCGCTGCCGGAAGCCAGCCAAGCTGGATCGAGACCAGCACGATCAGGATCAGGCCCATCAGGAATTGCGGCACCGAACGCAGCGCGGTCGAGACGACCAGCAGCGCCCGGTCCAGCCAGCCCCCTGCCCTCAGCCCGGCCAGGATCCCGAGCGGCGGGCCGATCAGCAGCGACAGCGCCAGCGCCGCCAGCGCCAGTTGCAGGCTGGCGCCCAGCTGGTGGCGGATCTCGTCCATCACCGGCGCGCCGGAAATGACCGAGGTGCCGAAATCCAGCCGCATCAGGTCCAGAAACCACGCCCCGAACGCCTCCAGGGCCGGGCGGTCCAGTCCCAATTCCAGACGGACGGCCTCGGCCGCCTGGGCGTTCACCGCATCATAGCCGTAGCGGCCGGCCGCGATCCGGAACGCCATGTCGCCAGGCAGCGACTGCATCATCAGGAAGGTCAGCACCCCGACCAGCAGCGCGACCAGCAAGGCCTGCGCCGCCCGGTAGAGGATCGCCCGCAGGACAGGGTGCATCACTCTGCCCACCGGATCTGCCGCAGGCCGATCGTGCGTTCGTAGGGGTCGACCACCGCGCCGGTGATCCCGGCCGAGACCGCCGCGGTCTGCTGATACCAGGCCACGGGAATGACCGGCAGTTCGGTCTGGAGGATGTCGATGGCGCGGTCGCGTTCCGCCTGACCGCCCTCGCCCCGGGCAAGGCCCCGGATCAGGTCGGCGAATTCGGCGCTGTCCCAGTTCATCGCGCCCCAGTCGCCGGTCGGGGCGTAGTCGGTCAGGAAGGTGCCGACCGGATCGGGGACCAGCGCGAAATTCCGCGCGATCAGCGCGATGTCCAAAGTGCCGTCGCCATGCCGCACGGGGATTTCCGACGAGTTCGTCGAATCGATGACCACCTCGACGCCGATATCGGCGAACATCTGCTGCAGCACCGCCGCAGACAGGGGCAGTTCGGGCCGGTCGGGATAGGTCGTCAGGGTCAGGCTGAAACGCTCGCCGTCGCGGGTCAGGATGCCGTCCGGTCCCTCGGCCCAGCCCAGTTCCGCCAGCAGGTTGCGCGCCGCCTGCGGGTCATGGGCCAGCGGCTCGACCGTGTCCGAATGCCAGTCCGAGACCGAGGGCGGCAGGATCTGGTCCGCTGCAGCGGGATAGCGCAGGATCGCCTCGGCCAGCCCTGCGCGGTCGATGGCCAGCGACAGGGCGCGCCGGGCCTCGGGCTCGGACAGGGCGGGATGGCCGGCATTCACCTTGATGAGCAGCGAGCGCGGCACCGACACCGACAGGACGCTGACATCGTCGCGACCCGACAGCCGTGCGACCGAGGCCGGATCGAGGTTGAAGACGTAATCCGCATCGCCGCTTTCGGCCAGCAGGGCGCGCGTCTCGGCCCGGCCGACGGCCTGATAGGTCGCCCGCTCGATGGCGGGGGCGCCATCCCAGTGGTCGGCGAAGGCCTCGGCCTCCAGCCGCAGCGGCGCCTCCAGCCGCGTGACGCGATAGGCGCCGGTGCCGATGACCTCGGAGACGCTGCCATCCTCGGCATAGGCCGCGGGCGCATAGATCAGCGACCGATATTCCGACAGGAAGGCTGGCAGGGGCGCGAAGGGCTCGGACAGGCGGATGACCAGCGCGCCATCCTCGGCGGCGATCTCCGTGATCGGCGCGGTTTCCAGCAGGCCCGGCTTGGCCCGCGCCACATCCAGCGCGCGGGCGGCGGCCTCGGCGGTGAAGGGCGTGCCATCATGGAACAGCACATCATCGCGCAGGCGGAAGCGCCATTCCAGACCGTCATCCGTGGGCTGCCAGTCCAGCGCCAGACCGGGGATCAGCCGCCCTTCGGCATCGGCATTCACCAGCGTCTCGGCGATGTCCATCTTGATGAAGATGCTGCCCGAGGCGACGGGATCGGCGCCCTTGATCTCGAACGGGGCGACCACGTCCAGAACGCCATCACCGGCGTGAAGGGCAGCGGGCAGGACAGGGGAAAGAAGCGCGGCAAGGGCCGCAGGGGCAAGCAATCTTTGCATCGGGTCCGACTCCTGAGATTGCTAGCGTTATTATATCACATAACGACGACCGCAAGCCCGAAGGCGTCCCATGGATCAGATTGCGCGGCCGACCCGGCGGGCGGGCCTGTTCGCCCGCCCCATCTCCTGGCCGTGCCTGCGCGCCGCCGGTCAGGCCGCGCGATCAGCGCCCGCCCTGAGCGCGGATCGAGGCGATCAGGGGCAGCATCCCGTCCGCGTCCACCGAGGCGATGACGACGTAATCCAGCGCGTCATCGGTCCAGTAGGCAATGCTGCCAAAGGCAGCGGGCTCGACCTTCAAATCGTAATCGGGCCGGTCCGGCGGGTGGCGTTCGACGGCAAGCGTGGCCTGACGACCGGCCTCGTCGCGATAGGTGAAGAACGCCGCCGGGCCGGACGCGTAGCGGGTGTAGCGAACCGCGTCGATGCGGTGGCCGGGCAATTCGAACGCGGCCTCGCGGAAGCGATATTCGAATTCGTCCGAGATCAGCTGGACTGCCAGGTGAATCTCGTCGGCGGCGAACTGGCGCGTTTCTGCGGTGCTGTCGGCATAGACGAGATGCCCGCCCAAGGCGCGTTCGACCGGTGCGGGATAGGCCAGCGCGCCGATCGGGGGCTGGTCGGTCAATGCGTGCACGCCCCAGCCGGCGGCAAAGATCATTACGCCAGCCGCCGCGCTGCGCAGATGCGGGCCCGTCAGCAGGCCGCGCAGCCGCCGCGCGCGCAACCGGCGCGCAAGCTGGCGCTCCAGTCCGGCGATGGCCAGGTTCGCGGGCAGGCCGTCCGCACGCGCTGCAGCCTCGCGGATCAGCGCGGCGTGGTCGCGCCAGGCCTCGACGGCGTCGCGTGCTTCGGGATCCTGGGCCAAGGCCGCCGCGACATCCTGCATGCGTTCGGCGGGCAGCATCCTGTCGGCATAGGCCAGCAATTCGGCATCCTGGCCGGGATCGGGGATTTTGTCTTTCGCTTGTCTCAAGGTCGTCCTTCCTTTCGGGTCTCGCCGGGCAGCGGACCGTTCTTGCGCGCCGAAGCGCACCGCCCGCCCACCAGCCGCCTGAGGGCCTCGCGGCCGCGGCCAAGCCGCGACATGAAGGTGCCAAGCGGCACTTCCAGCGCGCGGGCGGCCTCGGCATAGCTCATCTCGCGCAGGGCGATCAGCACGATGGGCCTTCGCTGCGCCTCGGGCAGGCTGTCCAGCGCCTGCAGCACCTGGCGCAGTTCGACGCGGTCATGCTGCGTCTCGGGCGTCACGGGCCGGGGCAGGTCGGGGGCGGCATCGTTGCGGGTCCGGGTGCGGCGCAGATCGCTGACATGGGCGTTGTGCATGATGCGGAACAGCCACGGCCTGAGATCGCTGCCCGGCTGCCAGGTATCCGCCCGCGCGATGGCGCGGGTCAGCGTCTCCTGCACCAGGTCATCGGCCGAGACCGCGTCGCGTGTCAGCACCAGCGCATAACGGCGCAGGCTCTTCACGTGTCTGTTCAGCTCGGACCCGATCCCCACCCCGTCACCTCCGTTTCAACCGCTGCGGTCCCACACATACGCCCCGCCCGCCCCTTTCATCCCCGCCTGACGCATTTTTTTCGGCATCCGGCGGCGGGACGGGCGCGGATGATTCATCCCCTCCATGCGTATGTGAGCAGAGGCGACCGCATTGCGGCAAGCCGCCCCGGACAGCAGGAGGAGCCCATGGATAAGGCCCGCAGCATCGACAGCGCGACGGTCCGGCCGCCCCGGCAGGGATTGCTGCGGCGGTTCCTTGCGTCGGGACCGCGCGTCGCGCTTCGCCGTCTGGCGCTTGCCCTGCTGCTGGTGGGGGTGCTGTTCTACGGGGTGATCGGCAGTCTTCTCAGCACGGTCGATGCGGATGTGGACTTCATGCCCCCCTCGCCCGTCGCGGGGGGCAGCCATGCGGTGAACATGGCCGAGGCACTGATCCTGCGCGAGGTGCAGACCAACCGTTGGGCGCCGAACGACCCGCCATTCTTTCCGACCGCGATGCATGACAACATGGCCAATTTCCAGCGCGGGATGATGCGCGCGATCGGCCGCTTCACCCTGCAACTCGAAATTCAGGTCGGTCGGCTGCGCGGCTCTTCGGCCATCGACGAGGATCTCAAGCGCGCCAGCGGCCTGCTGCAATTTCCGACCGATGTCTGGTTGTTCGACTTCAACCAGTCGCTGCTGCCGGTCCAGCCCGCCGAGGTGCAATACGAGGCCGCCGCGCGCGCCCTGCGCAATTACAACCTGCGCATTGCCGGCAACACCGCCATCTTCGAGACACGCGCCGACGCTCTGGCGCTGACGGTCGAGCAGATGGCCGACGAACTGGGCGCGCGGGCGGCACTGATCGACGCCCATATCGCCGCCGGGCATTTCGTCATCAACACGCAGTCCGACGACATCTTCTATGCCAACAAGGGCATGGCTTATGCCAGCTATCTGCTGCTGCGCGAACTGGGGCGCGACTTCGACCGGGTGATCCAGTCGCAGGGACTGGGCAAGGTCTGGTTCCAGTCGCTGGAAAGCCTGCGCCACGCGGCCGAGCAGCGCCCGGCGGTCGTGCTGAACGGTCGCGGCGTGAACAGCCTGATCGCCAATCACCTGCAGATCCAGGGCTTCTACCTAAAGCGCGCCATTCTGCAACTGGACGAGGTCGCCCGCGTCATCCGCGCCGGACGCTGATCCCGGAAAGGCAAAACCCGGACCAAAAGGTCCGGGTTTGCTTGGTCGGGCCGGCGATGGCGCGGGCTTCCTATTCGGCAGCGATGCGGTTGCGCGCGGCCGCCTCATGGCCGACAGGCTCGACCTCGTCCAGATCGGTGCCGCCCACCAGTTCCAGCGCCTCGCGGCCCAGCCTCTGCATGTGCTCGACATTCAGCATCAGCATCTGCACGTCCAGCGCCAGCGTGGCGCGCGTCATGCCGATCCGCTTGAGCTGGCGGTCCTGAAGGCGCAGCAGCGCGGCGATGATCAGCGTGCTGTCGCGCTCACGCAGCCATGCCTCATAGGCGGCGGTGTCCCGGTGGCGCAGCCGGCCCCAGATCAGGGCGATCCGGTCCAGGCTCCAGCGATCATGCTTGCGGTCAGTCGCGCCGAACTCGGCAGTCATCGTGTGGGTCATGCTGTCCTCCTGTGCGTTGCATCCCGATTACGCGCGGGCGGGCGAACTCGTCCGCGCCTCACGCGGTCGTGACCCGGCAGACCGGCCCGGCCGCAATTTTCGCAAAGGGCCGGGATGAAAGCGCGCGCATGGGCGTATGTGCCGCGAGAACGCCGCAGAGGATCGACGCCGACCGGGCCAGCACCGGCCGGCGGATCAAGCTGCGCCCCCACCGAAGCACAAGACCTTGCGACCGACAGGAGGACACGGGTGACGACCTCGCCACGCCCCGCTGATGCGGCCCGGACAGCCATCACCACCACGACGCAATTGCGCGCGATCCAGCCATCGCCCCCTGTCGGGCCGGTCGAGCGCGCCGGGTTGCGCGACCGCCTGCGCGGGCTGATCCTGCCCGTCGCCCTGTTGGCGCTGATCTGGTCGCTGCTGACGGATTGGCGGCTGGATGCGTGGGTGTTCGGCCTGCCCGCGCTGGCCATCGCCGCCGGGCTGCTGCTGGCGATGCCGCATCCGCGCCGCTGGCGGCTGGCCCCGGTGCCGACGCTGCTTTTCGCGCTGTGGTTTGCTGTGCAGGCCGTGCGCGGCGCGGTCGATGTCGCGCTGCGCGCCGTCGCGCCCCGAATGCCGCTGCGGCCCGGCTTCCGGTCCTGGCGCACTGCCCTGCCCGAGGGTGCCCCCCGCATCGTTCTGGCCAATGCGGTCACGCTTCTGCCCGGCACGCTCAGCGCCGAGCTCGAGGGCCAGCGGCTTGTCATCCACGTTCTGGATGCCGGGCTTGACCACGACCGCGCGCTTGGCGATCTCGAGTCGCGGATCGCGGCAATCTTCGCCGCCCCCCTCCCGGGCCGCGAGGTGGCGGCATGAACACCTATCTCGGCCTTGTCGCGCTTGTCCTGCTGGCCAGCCTGCTGGCGGGTCTGGTGCGCGTGATCCGCGGCCCGGCCCCCGAGGCGCGGCTGATGGCGGGGCAGCTTCTGGGCACAACCGCCGTCGCGATCCTTCTGGTCCTGTGGGGCCTGACCGGGCAATCGGCCTTTCTGGACGTGGCGATGGTCTTTGCCATCCTGGCCGCCGTCGCGCTGATCGCCTTCGTCGCGCTGTCGAACCAGGGGGCGGGGCGATGATCTCGATGGTTGCCATGGTGCTGATCGGCGCGGGGGCGCTGTTCTTTCTGGCCGGGACGATCGGTCTGCTGCGCTTTCCGGACCTTCACTGCCAGCTTCACGCGCTGACCAAGGCCGACGGGCTGGGCCTGACGCTGATCGGGCTGGGCGCGGCGCTGCTGGCCGGGTCCGTGGGCGATATCGCGCGCATCGCGCTGATCTGCGCCTTCGCCGCCCTGTCGGGGGCCACTTGCGGCCACCTGATCGCCCGCCATGCGCGGCGCGGCGATGCGGAGGGCCGGGATGTCTGAGCCCCTGTTTCTCTTTGACCTGCTGCTGGCGCTGGCGGTGGTGGCGATCGCGGCTGCTGCGCTGCTTGTGCGGGACGCATTCGCAATGATCGTGCTGTTCGTCGTCTTCGGCCTGCTGTCGGCTCTGGCCTGGGTGCGGCTGGCCGCGCCGGACGTCGCGCTGGCCGAGGCCGCCATCGGCACCGGCCTGACCGGCGCGCTGCTGTTGAAGACGCTGCATCACCTGCGCGCGCGCGGCATGGCCGGCTGGGAACCGGGCGCCGCGGCCCCACGCCCGGTGCCGCGGGCCGTTGCCTCGCTGAATGCGGGCCTGACGCTGGCAGTCGTGGCGGGGCTGGGCGTCGCCATCCTCGGCTCGCCGCTGCGCGTCACGGGGCTGGAGATCGCCGTGGCCGAGGCCATGCCCCTAAGCGGCGTCGACAACCCGGTGACGGCGGTGCTGCTGAACTTCCGCGCCTATGACACCCTGATGGAGGTCGTGGTGCTGCTGGCCGCAATCATCGTCGTCTGGCAGGTCGAGCGTGGCGCGGACGCCGCACCCGCGCCCTCTCTCGGCCCGATCTGGCAGGGCTTTGCGCGCCTGACGCTGCCTGCGGCGGCGATCGTCGGAGTCTACCTGCTCTGGGCCGGGGCCGAGGCGCCGGGCGGAGCCTTTCAGGGCGGCGCCATGCTGGCGGCCATCGGCCTGATGCTGCTGCTGACCGGGCTCTACCGGCCCCATCCGGACCACCGTGCGACGGCGCGACTGCTGTTCGTTCTGGGTACCGTCGCCTTTGCCGCCGTCGCGCTGCTGGTGGCGGGCGCGGGGCGCGCCAGCTTCGAATATCCGCAAGGCCACGCCAAGACGCTGATCCTACTGATCGAGGGTCTGGTGACGATCTCCATCGCCGTCACCCTGACCGCCCTGTTCCACGGCCGCGAACCGGCCGCGCTGAAAGGAGAGCTTCGCCATGACCCCTGACCTGATCTACGGCGCGGCCGGTCTGGCCGTCTTCGGCATCGGCCTGTGGGGCGCCATCGCGCTGCAGGACCGGATGCGGCGGCTCTTGGGGCTGAAGCTCTGCTCGGTCGGGGCGGGGTTCGTGCTGATCGTGGGCGCCTGGCGCGAACCGCCCGCCGCGCCCGATCCGGTGCCGCATGCGCTGGTCATCACCGGCATCGTCGTCATGCTCAGTGCGACCGCCGCCGCGCTGGCCCTGATCCGCCGCCTGCACGATCTGGAGGCCGCCGATGACCGGGCCTGACTGGCTGACCCTGTCCATCATGCTGCCGCTTTTCGGAGCGGTTGCCGCCTTCATCCTGCCGCGCGCGGCGGCGGGGCTGGGCCTGGCCACGGTCGCGGCCACGACGCTTTGCGTGCTGATGATGGCCGACCGGGTGGCGGCCTTCGGCGCGGTGACGGTGCCGCTTGGCGGCTGGGGCGCGCCCTTGGGGATCGAGCTGCGCGCCGACGGGCTGTCGGTGGCGATGCTGGCCCTGACCGGGATGGTGGGCCTGCTGGTCAGCGTCAGCGCGATCGACGCCTTTGCGGGCGATCGCACCGCCCGCCAGCGGCACTATTTCTGGCCGCTCTGGCTGCTGCTGCTCAGCGGGCTGAACGGGGTCTATCTGGGAACCGACCTCTTCAACCTCTATGTCATGATCGAGATCATCGCCCTGGCCGCCGTCGGCCTGACCGTCTTGGGCGGCACGCGAGAGGCGCTGAGGGCGGGGCTGGACTACGTCTATGCCAGCATCCTGGGCGCGCTGCTGTTCCTGCTGGGCGTCGGGCTGATCTATCTGCAACTGGGCCGGCTGGACTTTGCCGGCGTTATTGCCGCGCCCCCTTCGGCCGCGATGACGGCGGCGCTGGCGGTGATGTTCGTGGGGCTTGCGCTGAAGACGGCGCTGTTTCCGCTGCATGTCTGGCTGCCTGCCGCCCATGCCAATGCCGCCGCCCCCGCCAGCGCGCTGCTGTCGGGGCTTGTGGTCAAGGGCGCGCTTTACATCGTGCTGCGGCTGGCCGGCTACATGCCCGCCCTGACCGAGGACATCCTGACCCTGATCGGCCTGATGGGCGCGGGCGCCGTCATCTGGGGCGGCATCCAGGCGCTGCGGGCCGACCGGCTGAAGCTGCTCGTCGCCTGGTCCACCGTCGCGCAGATCGGCCTGATATTCGTCGCGCTGGCACGGGCGGGGGAACGGGGCCTCTCTGACAGCTGGAAGGCCGCCGCGCTGCTGATCCTCGCCCACGGGATCGCCAAGGCCGCGATGTTCCTGGCTGCCGGGCGCATCAAGGACGAGGTCGGCCATGACCGCATCCGCGATCTGGACCGCAGTCCGATCCGCCCGACTCTGGCGCAGGTCACCTTCGCGCTGGCCGCGATCAACCTGATCGGTCTGCCGCCCAGCCTTGGCTTCATCGGCAAGTGGCAGCTGATGGAGGGCGCGATGATGGCCGGTTACTGGCACTGGGTGGCGATCACCATGATCGGCACGCTGTTCTCGGTCGCCTATTTCAGCCGCGTTCTGGCGGGCTTCCTGCGCTTTGACCGCGTGCGGGGCGGGCCTCTGGCGGAACATCACGGCTGGTCGGGGGCGGATGCCGCGCCGCTGATCCTTGCCGGCGCGGCGGTGCTGCTGGGTCTGGCCGCCGGTCCGATCATTGCCTTCATCGACCTTGGCGCAGGGGGGGCCATGCCATGACCGAATCCGCGACCCTTCTGATCCTAATCCTGCTGACCTCGCTCGGCGCGGCGCCGGTCATCTTCGCCCTGCCCGAGCGGGCGGCGCGCCTGCGGACGGCGATCAACCTGACCATGGCGGCGATCAAGGTCGCGCTAGTCGGCTGGCTGGCGCTGGAGGTCGGCCAGGGCGCCCGCCACGGCCTGTCCTTCGCGATCCTGCCGGGGCTGGAATTCCGCCTGCAGGCCGACCCCTTGGCGATCCTGTTCATCGCGCTGTCGGCCGTCCTGTGGCTGATCACCACCATCTATTCGGTTGGGTATCTCGAGCGCGGGCCGCACCGGGCGCGGTTCTTCGGCTTCTTCAGCCTGTGCGTCGGCGCGACCGTTGGCGTCGCGCTGGCGGGCAACCTGTTTACCTTCCTCGTCTTCTACGAGCTGCTGACGCTGGCCACCTATCCGCTGGTGATCCATCGCGGCACGGCCGAGGCGCTGCGGGCGGGGCGGATCTACCTGATCTACACGCTGGCCGGCGGTCTGGTGCTGCTTCTGGGTACGCTTGGCCTGTGGGTTCTGGCGGGCACGACCGATTTCGTTGCGGGCGGGATCATGGCGGACGTGGCAGCCGCCCAGCCCCTTGCGGCGCAGGCGCTGTTCGTGGTCCTGATCCTGGCGCTCGGGGTCAAGGCGGCGCTGGTGCCGCTGCATCGCTGGCTGCCCATCGCCATGGTCGCCCCCGCCCCCGTCTCGGCGCTGCTGCACGCGGTCGCTGTGGTCAAGGCCGGAGCCTTCGGCATCATCCGCGTCGTCTTCGAGGTTTTCGGGATCGAAACCGTCCGCGAGCTTGGCCTTACCATGCCTCTGGCCGCGCTGGCGGCGGTGACGATCCTCTACGGCTCGGTCCGGGCGATGACGCAGGACGACATCAAGAAGCGGCTAGCCTATTCCACCGTCAGCCAGGTCAGCTACATCACGCTTGGCGTGGCGCTGGCCGGGCCGGTGGCGGCGGTGGGGGCGCTGGCGCATCTGATCCATCAGGGCCTGATGAAGATCACCATGTTCATGGCCGCCGGAAACCTGGCCGAGGCCCTGGGTGTCAAACGCGTCAGCCAGATGGACGGGGCGGGCCGCGCCCTGCCGGGCACGATGCTGGCCTTCACGCTGGCGGCGCTGGCGATGATCGGGCTGCCGCCCTTGGCGGGCTTCGTCAGCAAGTGGTATCTGGCGCAGGGCGGTCTGGCCGTCGGGCAGGACTGGGTGATCCCGCTGCTTCTTGGATCGAGCCTGCTGAACGCACTCTATTTCCTGCCCATGCTGCACCGCGCCTGGTTCCGCGATGCGCCCGAAGCCGAAGCCCCGCGCCCGCGCATCGGCTGGATGCTGGCCGCGCCGCCCTTGGTGACGGCGGCGCTGGTGCTGGCGGCGGGGCTGATGGCCAACGCGCCCTTCAGCCCGCTGGAATGGACCCGCTTCATCGTCGAACTGGAATACCGGGAGTAACGCATGACCGGCCTGTCGCTTGCCCTTGTCCTGATCCTGCCCGGCATGCTGGCCGTGGCCCTTGCCTCGCCCGCCCTGCGCGCGGCGGCCTGGCGGCTGGTGCCGCTGGCCCCCATGCCCGCGCTGGCACTGGCCCTGATGACCGCGCCCGATTCCGCGCCGGTCCTGCGGGGCGACTGGCTGATTCTGGGGACAGAACTCGGCCTCGACCCCGTCTCGCGGCTGTTTCTGGCCTTCACGTCGGTCCTGTGGATCGCGGCCGGCTCCGCCGCGCGGCACTGGATGCGCGACGATCCGCGCGCGGCGGCCTTCGGCATCTGCTTCCTGATGGCGATGACGGGCAATCTGGGCCTGATCCTCGCCCGCGACGCCGCCAGCTTCTACGCCTTCTTCGCGCTGATGAGCTTTTCGTCCTACGGGCTGGTCCTGCACGAGCGGAGCGACAAGGCGCGATCGGCTGCGCGCCTTTACATCGGCTTTGTCATCGCGGGCGAGCTGGCGCTGTTCGCAGGGCTGGCCCTGGCGGCGGCGCAGGCCGGATCGCTGCTTCTGGCCGATCTGCGCGCATCCGCGGCGGACGGGCTGGCCGCGTTGCTGCTGTTGGCCGGGTTCGGGGTCAAGCTGGGGCTGGTGCCGCTGCATTTCTGGCTGCCGCCGGCGCATGGCGCAGCGCCGGTCCCGGCCAGCGCGGTCCTGTCGGGCGCGATGATCAAGGCGGGGCTGTTTGGAATGATCGCCACGCTGCCCCTTGGCGTGACCGCTTTCGACGATCTGGGACCCTTGGTCATGTCGGCAGGGCTGGTCACGATCTTCGCCGCGCTGCTTCTTGGCGTCCAGCAGACGAACCCGAAGGCCGTTCTGGGCTATTCCAGCGTCAGTCAGATGGGGATCATCGCGCTCGGCCTTGGTGCGGGCCTGCTGGCGCCCGAGGCCTGGCCCGCGATCCTGCCGGCGCTGGTCTTTCTGGCGGCGCATCATGCGCTGGCCAAGGGGGCGCTGTTCCTCGGCGTCGGCGCGGTGGCGGCGCAGCCGCTCGGCAGGGGGCGCTGGCTGATGCTGGCGGCGCTGGCCCTGCCCGCGCTGGTGCTGGCGGGCCTGCCCGCCACCTCGGGCGCCCTGGGAAAAGAGACGCTGAAGACCGCACTGGCCGCAGGCTCGGCCGTGTGGCTTCCTTGGCTGGTGGTGGCGCTGACACTGTCGGGGATCGCAACGACGCTGCTGATGGCGCGCCACCTGTTCCTGCTGGCCCGCCAGTCTCCGAGCGCGCCGCAGGCCGTGGCGCCCGAGGCCATCGCCCTGCCCTTCCTCGGGCTGGCCCTAGGCGCGGTCATGCTGCCCGCGCTCTGGCCTTGGCTGGCCGGTCCCGCCGGCGCGCCCCTTGCCCAAGCCAGCGCCGGGCCGCTCTGGCCCGTGGCAGCGGGGCTGGCCATCGCGCTTGGCGCAGGGCTGGAGGCTCATGCACGGCGGATCGGGCCGGCAGTCTTTGCCGCGCAGCTTCTGACGCCTTTCCGCGCCGCGCGCGCCCGGCTGACGCGCGTGGTGGCGGTCCGGCAGCGCGGGCTGCGCCGCCTGTCGGTGCAGGTGCCCCGCCAGATTGCCGCGCGGGCCCTCGACTGGCGGCTGGCCCAGACCGCGATCCTCATCCTCATTGCGCTGGTCATGGCGCTTCATCTGGCTTCGGGGCCGCGCGCCAGCGTGATCCCCGATCCGTCGGGCACATCGGGTGCCGCAACCGAAGGAAACCTCTGACATCACGAAAGGCAGGAGAACATGCGCCATGAAAGCAATTTCCCCCGGCAGGACGCCATGACGGACCGGTCGGTGCGACCCGAACCGACGGGCCTGACGCTGCTGCGATACCGGGTCAGCAATTTCCGCTCGGTCGCGGATTCGGGATGGCTTTCGGCGGATCACGTCACCGCTCTGATCGGCGTGAACGAATCCGGCAAGACGAACCTGCTGCTGCCCCTGTGGAAGCTGAACCCGGCCAGCGGGGGCGAGCTTCAGCCGACCTCGGATTATCCCAAATCGCTCTTTGCCGCGATCAGGGCGGCGCCGGGGCAGTTCCCGTTTGTCACGGCAGAATTCGACACCGGCGCGCAGGCCGGGGCGCTGGCCGCGCTTGCGGGCATTCCGGTCGAGCAGGCGCGCCGGGTCAGCGTCTCGCGCTGCCATGACGGCAGCTATCAGACGGCCCTGCCCGCCGCGCTGCGCGATGAGGGCAAGGCGCTGCGCACCGCCCTGGACGCCCTGCGCGAGGCGCATGCCGCGCTGCGGGCCGTCCCGGCCGGGACGGATCTGCGGGACGAGGCGCTGCAGCTTGTCGCCCGGCTTCTGACCGAGAGTGACGGTCCCGCGCGCGTCACCGGCAACGACCTGCGCCTGGCGCGCAACGCGGTCGGCGCGCTGATCCCGGCCATGCCGCCCGCCAGCAGTCTGGTCATTCCCGTCCTGCGCTCGCTGCAGAAGACGCTTGGCCAGCAGATGGCCGCGATGATGTCGCCCGACCCGGCCAGCCGTGACGAGGTGCGCCAGTGGATCATCGACCACCTGCCGCGCTTCGTCTATTATTCGAATTACGGCAATCTCGACAGCGAGATCTACCTGCCCCATGTCGTCGAGAACATGGGCCGCGCCGATCTGGGCGCGAAGGAGGGCGCCAAGGCGCGCACGCTGCGGGTGCTGTTCGACTTCGTCGGCCTGCAGGCCTCCGAGATCCTGGAACTGGGCCGTGATTTCCGCGACCTGCGCGAGGAAGCCGAACGCCGCCAGATCGCCGAAGAGGGTCACAAGGCGCGGATCCGCACGCTGTGGCAGCGGGCCAGGGGCGAGGACGAGATCCCCGATGCCGACCTTCTGGCACGGATCGCCGAGGCCAAGCGCACGCGCTCGATCCTGCTGCAATCGGCGGGGACCAAGCTGACCGAGCGCTTTGGCGAATGGTGGCTGCAGGGCGATTACCGCTTTCGGTTCGAGGCGGATGGAAATCATTTCCGGATCTGGGTCTCGGACAGCCGCCGCCCGCAAGAGGTCGAGCTGGAGCACCGCTCGACCGGGCTTCAGTGGTTTCTCAGCTTCTTTCTGGTCTTCCTGCACGAGGCGCGCGGCCGGCACGAGAACTGCGTCCTGCTGCTGGACGAGCCGGGCCATTCGCTGCACCCGCTGGCACAGCGCGACCTTTCGGCCTTTTTCGAGGCTTTGGCGGAACGCAACCAGATCCTCTACACGACGCATTCGCCGTTTCTCATCGACGCGGACAGGCTGGCGCGGGCGCGCAAGGTCTTTGTGGACCGCGACGGCTCCACCCGCGCCAGCGGCGACCTGCTGGAGGGCGAGGGGCGCGACAGCCAGCGCGGGGCGGCCTTTGTGGTGCGCGCCGCGCTGAACCTTGCCGTGGCCGAGGCCACGCTTGGAGGCGCGCAGCCGGTGCTGGTGCAGGGACAGGTGGAACAGACCTATCTGTCGCTGATCCGCACGCTCTGCATAGCCTCGGGGCGGTTCCGGCCCCGGCGGGATCTGATCTTTGCGCCGGTCTGCGGGCTGGGGGTCATGCCGGTTCTGGCGCGGATGCTGGGCGGGGCGGATGCGCGCCCGCCCAGCCTTGTCGTGGACGGCACGGCGGCAGGCGCCGAGCTGGCGGCGGCGATGGCTGTCGCCGATGCCGACCGGCTGGTGCGGCTTGACGGCCTGTCGGGCCGTGAGGTCGAGACGATCGAGGACCTGCTGCCCAAGGCGCGGCTGGCCGCCCTGCTGGACCGGATCGAGCGCCGCCCCGAGCGCATGTTCTCGGACGTGCTGATCGAGTGGCGGCCCTTCATGCCCCAGGTTCTGGAATGGGCGCGCGACGAGGGGATCACCCTGGCCCCCGACTGGCGCCTCAGGCTGGCCGAAAGGCTGCGGACACACTTGCTGGACGGCGCGGCCAGCGATGAGACGCAGCCGCTGCTTGAGCCGTGGCTGGACCTGATGACCCGGCTTCAGGAGGGCTGAGCCTGTCCCTGAACCATGCCTGCGGGTTTCTGCCCGCAGGCTTTTTCATGGCCTCTTCCTCACATGAAAAAAAAGGCCGCCCCGAAGGGCGGCCTTTAGGGTCGGGCGTGCAGCGCGTCAGGACGTGCCGAGCGTATTCCCACCGGTCGACCGATCAGCGGCACGCAGCCACAGCCCCGCGCCCAGGATCGCCGCAGCGCCAGGCAGCAGCAGCCACATCGCGGCGCCGCCCGTGATGACCGCGAACAGGGCGGCCACTCCTCCGGCGCCGATCATCAGCAGGGAATCGACGGCCGAGGGACGCAAGAGCACCTTGGCCGCCACCAGGACGCCCGCCAGTCCCAGCACGAAGGCGAGGCGCGCGCCACCGCCATAGAGGCTGGACACCCACGGGCTGATCACGATGAGCAGCGCGCCGAACGAGGCGATGGCTCCGGCGAGGGTGGATTTCGAGATAGCTTTCATCAGTCTTTCCTTTCCTGCGCTTTGGGGGCCGGATCCTGTCGGCATTGCGGTGGGGCGCTGCCGCTGCCCCGGCCGGGTTCGGGGTTCGTATCGGACATACGCGCCGCACCGCCCGGTTAATCCCCTGAACGGAAACGATTTCGCGCCGACGGATTTTTTTCGCACGCCGCGGATGAGACCCGCCCGTCGGGCGTATGTGTCGTCGGAGATGCCGGAGAGGACGGCTCCGTTCCGGCAGGCCTTCGCTGCCTGGAGCCAGCCGGGGCGGCCCGCCCCTTCCATCTCCACCCTGACCTGATCCCATTCCAAGAGGCCTCAATGAACCAGCTATTCGTTCCCACAGAGCCCTCGGCCCGCGACGACGCGCAGCAGGCCGCGCCCGTCACGGTAGCCCATGGCGACGGCATCGGCCCCGAGATCATGGAGGCCTGCCTGCGCGTCCTGACGGCGGCCGGCGCCCGTCTGGCCATCGAACGCATCGAGGTCGGGCAAGACGTCTACAAGGCCGGCCACGGCGCTGGCATCGCCCCCGAGGCCTGGGACAGCCTGCGCCGGACGCGGGTTCTCTACAAGGCGCCCATCACCACGCCCCAGGGCGGCGGCTACAAGAGCCTGAACGTCACCATCCGCAAGACTCTGGGGCTTTACGCCAATGTGCGCCCGGTCAGCGCCTACGCGCCCTTTGTCGAGACGCGCCATCCCGACATGGACGTGGTCATCATCCGCGAGAACGAAGAGGACCTCTATGCCGGTATCGAGCACCGGCAGACCGACGAGGTCTATCAATGCCTGAAACTGATCACGCGCCCCGGCTGCGAGCGCATCGTTCGCCATGCCTTCGCATATGCCCGCGCGCATGGCCGCAGGAAGGTCACCTGCTTCACCAAGGACAACATCATGAAGCTGACCGACGGCCTGTTCCACCGGGTCTTCGACGAGATTGCGGAGGATTATCCCGACATCGAGACCGAGCACATGATCGTGGATATCGGGGCCGCGATGCTGGCCGACACGCCCCATGCCTTTGACGTGATCGTCGTGCCAAACCTCTATGGCGACATCATCAGCGACATCGCGGCGCAGATCTCGGGATCGGTGGGGCTGGCGCCCTCGGCCAATCTGGGCACGGATTTCGCCATGTTCGAGGCGGTCCATGGCAGCGCCCCGCGGCTGGCCGGGCTGGACATGGCCAATCCGTCGGGCCTGCTTCTGGCGGGCGCGATGATGATGGCGCATCTGGGCCAGATCCGCGTGGCCGAGCGGGTGCGCAACGCCTGGGCGCGCACGATCGAGGACGGCGTTCATACCTTCGACATCTACCGCGAAGGGCGCTCGCGCCGCGCCGTCGGCACCGCCGATTTCGCCCAGGCCGTCATCGACCGCATGGGCCACCGCCCCAGAAGCCTGCCCGTGGCCCGCTACGCCGCCGCGCCCGCGATGCCCGCGCCGCCGCCGCGCAACCGGCAGCCCGCGCGCAAGGAACTGGTCGGGATCGATGTCTTTGTCCAGCATGTCGGCACGACCGAGGCCCTGGCCGACATGCTGCGCCCCCTGGGCCGCGGCCGCCTGTCGCTCGGGATGATCAGCAATCGCGGCGTGAAGGTGTGGCCCGACGGCATGCCCGAGACGTTCTGCACCGATCACTGGCGCTGCCGCTTCACGGCGGCCGGGCGGGCCTCGATCCGCAAGGCGGACATCATCGACCTGCTGTCCGAACTGGCCCTGCACGGGGTCGATTTCATCAAGACGGAACATCTTTACACCTTCGATGGCACGCCCGGCTTCTCGGTCGGACAGGGCCAGTAACCCGCGTCGGGAGGCATGCTCCGTTGCCTCCCCCCGCACCCCAACCGCAACGTCAACAGCAACAGGAGAACGGAAGATGAAGAAACTCGCCTGCATTCTCGGTGCCGCATCGATGCTTGCCCTCGGCTCGGCCGCCTTCGCCTATGCCGAGATGGACTCGGACCTGCGCGCGCAACTGATCGAGCTTGGCCTCGACGAGGAAGCGGTCGCGGCGATCGACGCCGATCAGGCCGCCGAGGTCCAGGAAATCCTGGCCTCCGAGGCCGAGGAGGACACGATGCGCGACCAGATCCTTGCCCTGATTGCCGCCGAGGAGGCCGACGAGACCGACGGCTGAGAAGCCCTCTCCTCCCGGTTTTCCGACCGGGAGGAGACCCCTTAGGGTCGCACTGCGATCCTTCGACCAACAAAGATCAGCCCCCGGGTTCAGGAACATCATCCCGTTCCGCAGGTTCCTCGCGCCTTGCAATCCGAGGGGGCCAGCCATTGACAGCGACGACGCCGTTCACCGACCGCCCGAAAAGGCGCGCAGCCACCGCCGCGCCGCAACCCGCGACCGATCTTGAACGGCTGGCCGCCCAGAGGCTGGCCATCGAGGGGATATCGCATTCCATCGACGGGGGCCGCTTTCCGGCCAAGGCCGTCGCCGGACAGCCCGAACGGATCGAGGCCGACATCTTCTCGGACGGGCACGACATCATCGCCGCTGCCCTGCTGACACGGCAGCGCGGGCAGGACGCGTTCGCGGAAACGCCGATGCGGTTCGTCACGAACGACCGCTGGTGCGCCGATGCGGTCTTCGAGACGCCGGGCGATCACGAATTCATGCTGATCGCATGGCGCGACCTTTACGCCACCTGGCACAAGGAGATCGCGGCCAAGCATGCCGCCGGGCAATCCATCACGCTGGAACTGGAAGAAGGGCGCCGCCTGATCGAGGCCGCCGCCGGGGCCGAGGGCTGGGCGGGGCGCGAGGACAAGGCGCTGATCCGCGCGATCCTCAGGGACGACAAGGCGCTGGCGCGGGACGCGGGCGCCAATGCCGAAAGGCTGGCCGCACTGAGCGCGGATCGGGTGGTCGACCTGATGCGTCGGGGCGGGCCGCGCACCAATCTCAGCCGGTCCGAGCTGCTGCGGCTGCATGTGGACCGCGAGGCGGCCGCCTTCAGCGCCTGGTACGAGTTGATGCCCCGCTCGCAATCGGGTGACCCGACGCAGCACGGCACGTTCGACGATGTGATCGCGCGGTTGCCCTATGTGCGCGATCTGGGCTTCGACGTCCTCTATTTCCCGCCGATCCACCCGATCGGGCGCACGAACCGCAAGGGTCCGAACAACAGCCTGACCGCGGGTCCCGATGATCCGGGCAGCCCCTATGCCATCGGTTCCGAGGATGGCGGTCATGACGCCATCCATCCTGAACTGGGCGATTTCGAGGATTTTCACCGACTGATCCGCGCCGCACGCGAGCACGGGCTGGAGATCGCGCTGGACTTCGCCATCCAGTGTTCGCCCGACCATCCTTGGATCAAGGCTCATCCCGAATGGTTCGACTGGCGCCCCGATGGCAGCATCAAGTTCGCCGAAAATCCGCCCAAGAAATACGAGGATATCGTCAACGTCCATTTCTACCGCGACGCCATGCCGGGCCTGTGGCACGCGCTGCGCGACGTGGTCCTGTTCTGGGTCGATCACGGCGTGCGGATCTTCCGCGTGGACAATCCCCACACCAAGCCCTTCCCCTTCTGGGAATGGCTGATCGCCGAGATCCGGGCGCACGATCCCGGCGTGATCTTCCTGGCCGAGGCCTTCACCCGGCCCAAGGTCATGAAGCGGCTGGCGAAACTGGGCTTTTCGCAATCCTATTCCTATTTCACCTGGCGCAACCACAAGGCCGAGTTGACCGAATACCTGACCGAACTGACCCGGACGGAAAGCCGTCTGGTGATGCGCCCGAACTTCTTCGTCAACACGCCCGACATCAACCCGCGCTTCCTGCAATCCAGCGGCAGGCCGGGCTTTCGGACGCGTCTGGTCCTGGCCGCGACGCTTGGCGGGAATTACGGCGTCTATAACGGTTTCGAGATCTGCGAGGCCGCCCCCGTTCCCGGCAAGGAAGAATATCTCGACAGCGAGAAATACCAGCTGCGGGCCTGGGACATGGACCAGCCCGGCCATATCCAGGACGACATCCGGCTGGTGAACCGCCTGCGCCGCGACCATCCCGCGCTGCGTCAGTTCACCGACCTGGTCTTCTGCCCGGCCCATCACGATCAGGTTCTGGCCTATGCCAAGCGCGCCGGCGACGACTTCGTGCTGATCCACGTCAATCTGGACCCGCACAACGCAGCCGCCTTCCATTTCGAGATCCCGCTTTGGGAGCTGGGCCTGCCCGACGATGCCTCGGTCGAGGTCCGAGACCTGATCCACGGCAACAGCTTCACCTGGCACGGCAAGACCCAGTGGCTGGAGCTTGACCCCCAGACGCGCCCCTACGCGATCTGGCAGATCATCGCGCCGGGGGTGGCCCGATGAACCGGCCCCTGTCCGGGCGCGACGGCGCCAGCTTCGCGGTGAAGGGCGGCATCGACCGGTCGCAGGCCGACTGGTATAAGGACGCCGTCATCTACCAGCTTCATATCAAGGCGTTCATGGATTCGAACGGCGACGGCATCGGCGATTTCGCCGGGCTGATGCAGCGGCTGGATTACGTTCAGGAACTGGGCGTCACGGCGATCTGGCTCTTGCCCTTCTACCCTTCGCCTCTGCGCGATGACGGCTACGACATCTCGGATTACCGCTCGATCAATCCGTCCTACGGGACAATGAAGGACTTCAAGGCCTTCGTGACCGAGGCGCACAGGCGCGGCATCCGCGTCATCACCGAACTGGTGATCAACCACACATCGGACCAGCATCCCTGGTTCCAGCGGGCGCGGCGAGCAAAGCCTGGCTCTGCCGCCCGCGACTGGTATGTCTGGTCCGACACGGATGAGAAATGGCCCGAAACGCGGATCATCTTTCTGGATACCGAAAAATCCAACTGGACCTGGGACCCTGTCGCGGGCGCCTATTACTGGCACCGCTTCTATTCGCACCAGCCCGACCTGAATTTCGACAATCCGCGCGTTCTGGCCGAGGTGCTGAAGGTCATGCGGATGTGGCTGGACATGGGCGTCGACGGCCTGCGGCTGGACGCTATTCCCTATCTGGTCGAACGCGACGGCACCAACAACGAGAACCTGCCCGAGACGCATGACGTCCTCAAGGCGATCCGTGCGGACCTCGACGCGCACTTCCCCGATCGGATGCTGCTGGCCGAGGCGAACCAGTGGCCCGAGGACACGCGCCCCTATTTCGGCGACGGGGACGAGTGCCACATGGGCTTTCACTTCCCCCTGATGCCACGCATGTACATGGCGCTGGCGCAGGCGGACCGGCACCCGATCACCGACATCATCCGCCAGACGCCCGAAATCCCCGAGAATTGCCAATGGGGCATCTTCCTGCGCAACCATGACGAGCTGACGCTGGAAATGGTGACGTCGGAAGAGCGGGACTATCTGTGGCAGACCTACGCCACCGATACCCGCGCGCGCATCAATCTGGGCATCCGCCGCAGGCTGGCGCCCCTGATGCAGAACGACCGCCGCAAGATCGAGCTGCTCAATTCGCTGCTGCTGTCCATGCCCGGCACGCCGATCATCTATTACGGCGACGAGATCGGCATGGGCGACAATTACTATCTGGGCGACCGCGACGGCGTGCGCACGCCGATGCAATGGTCGGGCGACCGCAATGCGGGCTTTTCCACCGCCAAGCCGCAGCAGCTTTACCTGCCCGCCATCATCGACGCCGTCTATGGCCATCAGGTCATCAATGTCGAGGCGCAGGCCGAGGACCCGTCCTCGCTGCTGAACTGGATGCGGCGGATGATCACCGTGCGCCGCCAGCACCCCGCCTTTGGCCGGGGCGAGATGACGCTGCTTTACCCCGGCAACCGCAAGATCCTGGCCTATCTGCGCCAGCACGAGGGGCGCGCCTATCTCTGCGTGGCGAACCTGTCGGATGCCGCCCAGGCGGTGGAACTGGACCTCGCGCGCCATCGCGGGCGGGTGCCGGTGGAACTGACGGGGCGCTCGGCCTTTCCGCCGATCGGCGATCTGCCCTACATGCTGACGCTGCCAGCCTACGGCTTCTACTGGTTCGCCCTGTCGGGCCCCGAGGAGATGCCGTCCTGGCACGACCAGTTGCCCGAGATCCTGCCCGAATTCATCACCCTGACCACGCGGGACGGCACCGTCGCCACCGCGTTGGCGGGGCGCGAGGGTGCCCAGTTCCGCCACGAGGTGCTGCCGCAATGGCTGCCCCTGCAACGCTGGTTCGCGGCCAAGGATCAGGCCGCGCCCGACCGCGTCGGGCTGGACCATCTTGGCGATCTGGGACAAGGCGAACACGCGCTGGTCTCGATCCGCACCGCCGATGGCGCGGACGCGCCGCGCTACTTCCTGCCGCTGTCGGCCCGGTGGGGCGACGACCATCTGCGGCCGGGCGCGCCCAAACTGTCCTGGACCTTGGCCAAGATCCGCCACACCGCGCGCGTGGGCGCGCTGATCGACGGGGCCTTCGACGAAAGGCTGCCGGTCCTGATGCTGGACGCGATGAAGGCCGACAACCGTCAAGGCGCGCTGCATTATCACGGCACAGATGCCCTGCGCGCCATCGCCGATCCCGGCGCGCTGCGTCAGCTGGGGGTGGAACAGTCAAACCTGTCGGTCGCCTTCTCGGACCAGATCATCCTCAAGCTCTACCGCAGGCTGCGGGCGGGGCGGCAACCCGATGTCGAGGTCGCGCACTTCCTGACCGAGGTCGCCGGCTACGCGCATACGCCGCGCTATCTGGGTCATCTGGCGCATGTGGCCGAGGACGAGACCGTGCTAGCCGCCGCATTCGCCTTTGTCCCCAATCGCGGGGATGCCTGGTCGGGCGTGATCGACGCGCTGTCGCTGGAACTGAACGATCACGAGACCTGGTCGCTGACCGCCGACGATCCTGCGCCGCCGCATGGCTTCGACTTTCCCCTGTCGATCGGCGCGCTTCTGGGGCAGCGGACGGCTGAGCTGCATCTGGCGCTGGCGACCCCGAGCGATGACCCGGCCTTTGCGGCCGAGCCGATGACTGCGGGGCATCTGTCGCACTGGGCCGCCGAAGCCGAGGCCGAGGCCACAAAGCTTCTGGACAGGCTGGAGGCCGCGGACCTTCCCGAGGACGCCGCGCCGCTTGCCGCCAGACTGATCGAGAACCGGGCGCTGCTGTTGGACCGTCTGCGCGGGATCGGTCAGATGCAGCCCTCTGCCAGCCTGACGCGGATCCATGGCGATTTTCATCTGGGGCAGGTTCTGCTGGCCCAGAACGACATCGCCATCATCGATTTCGAGGGCGAACCCTCGCGCAGCCTGGCCGAGAGGCGGGCGAAGACCTCGCCCCTGCGCGATGTGGCGGGGATGCTGCGCTCGTTCGACTATGCCGCGCAGACAGCCGCCGCGCGCCATCGCACCAGCTTTGGCGGCTCGGCGGAACGCGCCCTCGAACGGATCGGGGAATGGCGCGCAACGGCCAGTGACGCCTTCCTGACGGCCTATCGCCACCAGATGCAGGGCGCCCCGAACATGCCCGCCGAGCCCTTGGCCGGGGCGCTCCTGGACCTCTTCCTGCTACAGAAGGCGGTCTACGAGGCAGGCTACGAACTGGGCAACCGCCCTGCCTGGATCGGCATTCCGCTGGCCGGCATCCTTGATCTGCTGAACCGAGAGGCCCCATGACCGATAGCGTTGCGCCCGACCTGCCCGATGGTCTGACCCTGTCGGCCATCGAGGCCATCCTGCGCGGCAGGCATCACGACCCCTTCGCCATCCTCGGGCCGCATGACGGCCAGCTGCGCGTTTTCGCCCCCCAGGCGGCCGAGGTGGATGCGCTGTCCGGCGACCGCGCGATCCCGCTGGAACGCATTCATCCGGAGGGGTTCTTCTGCGGCCCTGCCCCGGACGGCCCCTACCGGCTGGCCATGCGCGCCGGCGATCACGCCTGGCAGACCGATGACCCCTATCGCTTTGGTCCGGTTCTGGGCGAGATGGACGAGTATCTTCTGGCCGAGGGCAGCCACAGGCGGCTTTACGACCGGCTCGGCGCGCATCCCCTGACGCATGAGGGCGTGGCGGGGGTCAGCTTCGCGGTCTGGGCCCCGAATGCGCGGCGCGTCAGCGTGGTGGGCGATTTCAACGCCTGGGACGGGCGGCGCCACCCGATGCGGCGCAGGCTGGGGCCGGGCGTCTGGGAATTGTTCATTCCGGGCCTGGGCGCCGGCGACATCTACAAATACGAGGTTCTGGGCGTTCACGGCGAATGCCTGCCGCTCAAGGCCGATCCGGTGGGCTTTGCCCATCAGGCCCCGCCCGAGACGGCCTCGGTCGTCCACGGCCTGCCCGAACATGACTGGCACGATCAGGGCTGGATGGCGGCCCGCGCCTCGCGGCAGGACCGGCACGCCCCGATCTCGATCTACGAGATGCATCTGGGTTCGTGGCGCCGGGGCGGCGCGGACGAGATCCTCGATTACGACGCCATCGCGGATCTGCTGGTCTCGTATCTGGACCGGATGGGGTTCACCCATGTCGAATTCCTGCCCGTCAGCGAACATCCCTTCACCGGGTCATGGGGCTATCAGCCGATCGGGCTTTTCGCCCCGACCAGCCGCTTTGGCCCGCCCGAGGGGTTCGCGCGCCTCGTGGACCGGCTGCATCAGGCCGGGATCGGTGTGATCATGGACTGGGTGCCCGCGCATTTCCCCTCGGACGCGCATGGCCTGGCGCAGTTCGACGGCACCGCGCTTTACGAACATGCCGATCCGCGTCAGGGCTTTCACCAGGACTGGAACACGCTGATCTACAATTTCGGCCGCCGCGAGGTCGCCAATTTCCTTGAGGCCAGCGCACTTTACTGGATCGACCGCTTCCACGTGGACGCGCTGCGGGTCGATGCCGTCGCCTCGATGCTGTATCTGGACTATTCGCGCCAACCCGGCGAATGGGTGCCCAACCCGCAGGGCGGCAACGAGAACCTTGAAGCCATCGCCTTTCTGCGCGGGGTCAATGAACGCGTCGCCGCCGACCATCCGGGCGCGATCACCATCGCCGAGGAATCGACCGCCTTTCCCCATGTCAGCCGACCCGTCGATCAGGGCGGGCTGGGTTTCGGCTTCAAGTGGAACATGGGCTGGATGCACGACACGCTGGCCTATTTCCGCCGCGACCCGATCCATCGCCGGCACCATCAGCACGACCTGACCTTTGGCCTCGTCTACGCCTTCTCGGAGGATTTCGTCCTGCCGCTCAGCCATGACGAGGTGGTGCATGGCAAGGGCTCGCTGATCGGGCAGATGGCGGGCGACCGATGGCAGAAATTCGCGAATCTGCGGGCCTATTTCACCTTCATGTGGACGCATCCGGGCAAGAAGCTTCTGTTCATGGGCGGCGAATTTGCGCAGGAACGCGAATGGAACCACGACCAGTCGCTGGACTGGCACCTGCTGGACGATCCGATGCATCGCGGCATCCAGGGGCTGGTGGCCGACCTGAACCGGATCTACCGCGACTTCCCCGCCCTGCACCGGCTGGATTGCGACCCGGCGGGTTTCGAATGGATCGATGCCAGCGACACGGCGCAAAGCGTGCTGGTCTGGCAGCGCAATTCGGATGACGGTTCCCCGCCAGTCGTCGTCGTCTGCAACCTCACCCCGGTCGTGCGCGAGGATTACCGCATCGGCGTGCCTGCCGCAGGTGCATGGCGGCTGATCCTGAACAGCGACGAGGAACGCTACGGCGGTTCGGGCGTTGGGGAACAAGCGCATCCGGTGGCCGAGGCAGAACCCTGGCACGGGCGCGAGCATTCGCTGCGCCTGACCCTTCCACCCCTCGCCACGATCGTGATGACCCCTGCATGAGCAAGAACGACCTTATCGTCCATCCGGGCAGCCCGGCCTCTCTGGGCGCGACCTGGGACGGATCGGGAACGAATTTCGCCATCTTCTCGGCCCACGCCACCAAGGTCGAGCTGTGCCTGTTCGACAGACGCGGCAAGCGCGAGACCGACCGCATCCCGCTGCCTGAATACACCGACGAGGTCTGGCACGGCTATCTGCCTCAGGTGCGGCCCGGCCAGCTTTACGGCTACCGGGTCCACGGCCCCTATGACCCCGCGAACGGGCATCGCTTCAATCCCAACAAGCTGCTGCTGGACCCCTACGCGTTGGAGCTTCAGGGCGATATCCGGTGGCATGACGCGCTGTTCGGCTATCGGATCGGGCATGGCCGCGAGGATCTGTCCTTCGACCGGCGCGACAGCGCCTTTGTCATGCCCAAATGCGTCGTCGTCGATCCGGCCGTCACATGGGGCCCGGACCTGCGCCCGAACCGTCCCTGGGCCGAAACGGTCATCTACGAGGCGCATGTCAAGGGCATGACCGCTCGCCATCCCGGCATCCCTGAAAAGCTGCGCGGCAGTTTTGGCGGGCTGGCCGATCCGCGCGTGATCGAGCATCTGACCGATCTGGGCGTCACCGCGATCGAGCTGATGCCCGCCCAGGCCTTCTTCGACGACCGCTACCTGATCGAGAAGGGCCTGACGAATTACTGGGGCTACAACACGGCGGGCTTCTTCGCGCCGGCCATGCGCTACATCTCCCCCGGGGCGAACCTGCACGAATTCAAGCTGATGGTCCGCCGCCTGCACGAGGCCGGGATCGAGGTGATCCTGGACGTGGTCTACAACCACACGGCCGAGGGCAACCATATGGGCCCGACCCTCAGCTTTCGCGGCATCGACAATGCCAGCTATTACATCCAGGCCGACGATCCGCGCTATTACTTCGACACGACGGGCTGCGGCAACACGCTGGACCTGACCCATCCGCGCGTGCTGCAGATGGTGATGGACAGCCTGCGCTACTGGGTGCAGGACTGCCATGTCGACGGCTTCCGCTTTGATCTGGCTTCGTCTCTCGGGCGCGACCGCGATCAGTTCAGCCCCTCGGCCACGTTCCTCGACACGGTGCGGCAGGACCCGGTCCTGTCGGGCGTCAAGCTGATCGCAGAGCCCTGGGATACGGGCGCGAACGGCTATCAGCTGGGGAATTTCCCGCCCGGCTGGGCCGAATGGAATGACCAGTATCGCGACACCGTGCGGTCCTACTGGAAGGGCGATCAGGCGATGCTGCCCGCCCTGGCATCCTGCCTGACCGGCTCGGCCGACCGTTTCGACAAGCGCGGCCGCCGCCCCTGGGCCAGCGTGAACTTCGTCACCGCCCATGACGGTTTCACGCTGATGGACACGGTCAGCTACAACGACAAGCACAACGAGGCGAACAAGGAAGACAACCGCGACGGCCATTCCGACAATCGCAGCTGGAATTGCGGGGTCGAGGGGCCGACCGGGGACGAGGACATCCTCGATCTGCGCGACGGGCTGCGCCGGGCGATGATGACCACACTGATGCTGTCGCAGGGCACGCCGATGATCCTGATGGGCGACGAGATCGGCCGCAGCCAGGGCGGCAACAACAACGCCTATTGCCAGGACAATGCCATGAACTGGCTGGACTGGGATGACCCCGCCCCGCGCGAAGGCGCGTTCCGCGACTATCTGCGCGGCCTGATCGCGCTGCGCCGCTCGCGTCCGCTTCTGTCGCTGCCGTCCTTTCTCAGCAGCGACCGGCTGCGGGTGCGGGTCGAGTGGCTGCGCCCGGACGGCCAGCCGATGGAGGACGAGAACTGGCACGACCCCGACGCCCGCAGCGTCGGCATGTGGCTGCGCAACGACGGCGAAAGCCTGCTGGTGCTGTTCAACGCCCATTTCGAGCCCGTCCCCATGACCCTGCCGCCGCCGGACCATGCCAGCGCGTGGACCTGCCTTCTGGACAGCGACAGCGGCGCCCTGCATTTGCGCGACGCCCCGGTCCAGTCGAACCACAATCCCGCCCTTGCCCCCCGCAGCATCATGGTCCTGGAGGATCGCCCCTCATGAGTCGCAACTATGCCTGGGGACCCCAGCCGGTCGAGGGCGGGACCCGCTTCCGCCTCTGGGCGCCGGGTCAGGACCATCTGTCGCTGCGATGCGGCGGGCTGGATCACCCGATGCAGCCCGAAGAAGGGGGCTGGTTCGCGCTGACGCTGGAGGGTGTGGCTCCGGGCGCGGAATACGGCTTTCTGCTGACCGACGGCCGTGTAGTGCCGGACCCCGCCTCGCGCATGCAGGCCGGGTCGGTCCACGGCCTGTCGCGGCTGGCCGTTCCGGGCCGGTTCGACTGGCATCCATGGACCCCGCGCCCCTGGGAAGAGGCGGTGATCCTGGAACTGCATGTCGGCACATTCACCCCGGAAGGCACGTTCCGCGCGGTGATCGACCGCCTGCCCCATCTGGTCGCCACCGGGATCACCGCGATCGAGATCATGCCCGTCGCACAATTCGCCGGCAATCGCGGCTGGGGCTATGATGGCGTGCTGCCCTATGCCCCCCATCCCGCCTATGGAACGCCCGACGACCTCAGGGCCTTGGTCGATGCCTGCCACAGGCATGGGCTGATGGCACTGCTGGACGTCGTCTACAATCATTTCGGACCCGAGGGAAATTACCTCGCGGCCTATGCGCCTGACTTCTTCGACCCTGACCGACTGACGCCCTGGGGCAAGGCCATCGCCTATGACCGCCAACCCGTGCGGCGCTTCTTCATCGAGAACGCGCTTTACTGGCTGGATGAATTCCGGTTCGACGGGTTGCGTCTGGACGCGGTCGATCACCTGCGCGACGCCAGCGACCCCGAAATCCTGGTCGAGATCGCGCAAGAGATCCGCGCCCACTTCCCCCACGCCCATCTGACGACCGAGGACAACCGCAACATCACCGCCCTGCACGAACGCGGTCCCGACGGCGGCGTGCCGCTCTATACGGCCGAATGGAACGACGATTTCCACAACGTGGCCCATGTGATCGCCACCGGCGAGGCCGAGGGCTATTACGCCGATTTCGCCACCGACCCCTGGCCGAAATTCGGCCGCGCGCTGGCCGAGGGCTTTGTCTGGCAGGGCGAAGGCGGGCACGGCGCGCCCTCGACCCATCTGCCGCCGACGGCCTTTGTCGATTTCCTGCAGAACCACGACCAGACCGGCAATCGCGCCTTCGGCGAGCGGCTGCTGACGCTGGCGCCCGAGCCCATGGTCCGGGCGCTGATGACCATCCACCTGCTGTCGCCGCATGTGCCTCTGATGTTCATGGGCGAGGAATGGGGCGAGACCCGGCCCTTCGCCTTTTTCACCGATTTCGACGGCGATCTTGCCCGGATCGTGCGCGAAGGGAGGCGCCGCGAATTCGCGGGCTTTGCCGCCTTCGAGGCCGAGGCGACCCGCGACGCCATTCCCGATCCCAATGCCCCTCAGACCTTCGAGGCCTCGCGCATCGACTGGAACCGCGCCGCCTCGCCCGAGGGACGGGACTGGCTGGCCTTTGTGCGGGGGCTGCTGGACCTGCGGCGGGACTGGGTCCTGCCGCATCTGAAGGGGGCGCCGGGCCGTTCGGGCCGGGTGATCCGGGCCGAGGACGGCCTGATCGCGGTCGACTGGACGCTGAATGGCGCACGGCTGGGCCTGCGGGCCAACCTGTCCGAGGCCGAGGCCGACTTGCCGCCCGGCGCGGGTCTCTGCATCCACGGCCTGCCCGGTGCACTGCCGCCGTCTCAGGTCGCCTGGTGGCACGAGGTCGCCGAATGATCCCCCTGCGCGCGACATACCGCCTGCAATTCAGTGCCGATTTCCGCTTTGTCGATGCCGCTGCGCTGGTGCCGTGGCTGGCCTCGATGGGAATCAGCCATGTCTATGCCTCGCCCATCTTCGCCGCCCGCCCCGGCAGCACGCACGGCTATGACGTCACCGATTACAACCGCCTCAACCCCGCCTTGGGCACGCGCGCCGATTTCGATGCGATGGTCGCGACCCTCGACGATCACGATATGGGGCTGATCCTCGACTTCGTGCCGAATCACATGGGCATCGGGGGCGATGCGAATGCCTGCTGGGACAGCGTGATGGAATGGGGTCCGCACAGCCCCTATGCCCATTGGTTCGACATCGACTGGGACCGGCTGGAGGGCAAGCTGCTGTTTCCCTTTCTGGGCGCCGCCTATGGCACCGTGCTGGAAGAGGGCGGCTTGCGGCTGCAACTGGAACAGGACGGACGTCTTGCCGTGCGCGCCCATGACAGCCACCGCCTGCCGATCAACCCGCTGGATTATGCCGAAATCCTCGACTGTGCGGGATCGCCACTGGCACCCGCCTTTGCCGCGATGGCAGGTGCGGGGCCGACGCATCCCGGCTGGGCGGACCTGTTCGCGCAGCTGGCCGAGGCCGGGGCCGATCTGTCACCTTATGAGGACACGGCGCGGCTGGATGCATTGATCGTACGCCAGCATTGGCGGGCAGCCAGCTTCACGCTGGACGCAGACGCGATAAACTACCGGCGCTTCTTCACGATCAGCGATCTGGCCGGGGTCCGGGTCGAGGATCCGCGCGTCTTCGACGAGACACACGCTTTGGTCCTGTCGCTTCTGCGCGAAGGCTCGGCCAGCGGCATCCGCATCGACCATATCGACGGCCTGCGCGACCCGCGCGGCTATTGCCGCAGGCTGCGCCAGGCGGTCGGCAAACCCTTCTGGCTGTTCGTGGAGAAGATCCTCGGACCTGACGAGGCCCTACCGGCCGATTGGGACACGGACGGGACGACGGGCTACGAATTCGCCAATCAGGTCGTGACCCTCATGGCGGACCCGGCCGGCAAGGCCGCGCTGGACCGAATCTATGCCGAGACGACCGGCCAGAGCCAACCGCCCGACGAGATCGTGCACGAGGGCAAGCTGGCGGTCATGTCCGGTCCCATGCGCGCCGAGGCCGAGGCCCTGACCGACGCGCTGGCCGCGATCGCCGCAGAGACGCCGCAATGGGCCGATCTGGGCCGCGGGGCGATCCGCGAGGCTCTGATGCAGCTGATCGCGGCGCTGGACGTCTATCGCACCTATGGCGACGCGCAGGGAATGCCCGCCGAAAGCCGCGCCCGGATCGAGGCGGCGCTGGACCGCGCCCGCGCCCGTGCGCCCGATCCCGACCCGGTGGTGTGGGACATGCTGGCCGCGACGCTGACGCTGGACGCGCTTGGAACCCTGCCTGATCAGCGCGAGGCAATCATGGCGGCCGTGACGCGTTTCCAGCAGCTTTCGGGACCGGTCATGGCCAAGGGGCTCGAGGATCGCGCCCTCTATCGCTTCAACCGGCTGATCGCCCTGAACGAGGTCGGCTCTCATCCAGGCGATACGGAATTGTCGGTGGCCGAATTCCACGCGGCTCAGTCGGCGCGGCTGGAACAGACGCCCCGGAACATGCTGTGCACCGCCTCCCATGACACGAAGCGCGGCGAGGATGCGCGGATGCGGATCGTCGCGATCAGCAGCAACACCGCCCTGTGGGAGACGCGGCTGGCCGATTGGAGCATGCTGCTGGGCGATGCCGCCTCGGGCGTCGATCCGAACGAGCTCTATTTCTTCTACCAGCTGCTTCTGGGCCTCTGGCCTGACGATGGCGTCGTGGACGACGATCTGGCCGCACGGGTGCGTGACGGCATGCTCAAATCCGTGCGCGAGGCCGCGGCCAATACGCGCTGGATCAACCCGGACGAAGCCTACGAAGCGGCCTTGGACCGGCTGATCACGGCGGCGCTGACCCAGCCGGGCTTCCGCGAATCCTTCACCGGCTTCCTGTCCGCCCTGCGCCCGGATGCCGAGGCCGCCAGCCTGATCCAGACGGTCCTGAAGCTGACCGTGCCGGGCGTGCCCGACATCTATCAGGGCGCCGAGGCAGGAGACCATTCGCTGGTCGATCCCGACAATCGCCGACCCGTCGATTTCGCGCTGCGCCGCGAGATGCTGGATGCATGGGATGGCGGTCCGCCCCTGTCGGGTTCGGGCGGCTTCGCCGCGCAGAAGCTGCGCCTGACGGCCGCGCTGCTGCGCCTGCGGGCCGCAAGGCCCGACCTGTTCGCCAAGGGGCTTTATCGTCCCCTGCCCGCCTCGGGCCCCGGTGCGGCGTCGGTTCTGGCGTTCCTGCGCGAGGACGGGACGGATTCGCTGATGGTGGCGGTCGCGCTGCATCCGCGCCCCGATTGGGCGAATGTGGTTCTGCCGCATCCCGGCAGCCCGGACCGCTGGCGCGACATCCTGGACGAGCGGCTGGTCGCACCGGATGATGCTGCGGACCTTTTCTCACGGCGTCGGGTGGCGGTCCTGCGCCCGGATTGATCAAGGCTGGCGTGGTCCGGCCTCATGGGCCGCCCGGAATTTGAACAAGGTGCAATACTTGCATCCACACAATTGAAGATTGTTCGATTAAACCGTTCCGTATATTATCGCGTTGCATCTATCCAAGACCAGCCGTTCGACGAGGTTAACCGGTCGACCAGCATGCATTTGAAAAAAAGGCATAGAAAGCAGAACGCTATCGCCTTGGTCATCGTCGCCGCGACGGCCACTCTGATGCTGGCGCTGTTTCTTGTCGGCAGCCAGCTTCTTCGATTGCGGACGGGCGAGGTTCAGGATGCCTCGATGACGCAGGCGGCGCAGGTCCGGACAAACGGCGCCGCGCTGGCCTTTGCACATGCCCTGTCCGAGAACTGGCGCCAGGTCGTCTGGCTGTCCCGCGCCATCGAAGAGGGCGACGAGGTCGATATTGCCGAGACGCTCGGCGCGCTTGTTCAGGACCACCGCAGGATCAGCTGGGCGGGTTTCGTCTCGCCCGAGGGGACGGTTTTGGCGGCCTCGCGCAACCTGCTGCTGGGGGCCGATGTCTCGGCCCGGCCCTGGTTTCAGGCGGGGCTGCGCGGCGATCACGCGGGCGACGTGCACGAGGCGGTCCTTCTGAACGACCTGCTGGGCGGCTCGCAGGAAGAGCCGCTGCGCTTTCTGGACTTTGCCCGCCCCGTCATCGACCCCGACGGCACGCTTCTGGGCGTTGTCGCCGTCCATATCGATGCGGCCTGGGCACAGGCCTACCTGAACGAGATCGCCGACAGCCTCCAGGTCGAGCTGTTCATCGTCGATGATGCGCTTCAGGTGAAATTCGCGACAGATCCGCTGCTGGATGGCGCGCTCAATCTCTGGGCGCTTGAACAGGTGGGCACCGTGTTTTCGGGCGGGCTCGAAGTCTGGCCGGACGGGCGCCGGTATCATTCGGCGGTGGTCCGCGATCTGCATCAGGGGCTGATGCCCGATTTCGGCTGGCGGCTGGTGGGCCGTCTCGATCCGATGTCCTACAGCGGGATCGTGGGGCGCATCCCCTCCGATGTGGAGGCCATGCTGTCGCGGGAAGGCGCGGCACGGATGCTGCGTGGCGTGCTTGGGGCGCTGGCGCTTGGCGTGGTGGGGCTGACGGCGCTGGCGATCTTCCTGCGGCAGTCGCTGGACCGCGAAGCCGGGCGGGCGCAATCCGTAGGCCACCAGCTCGCGCGCAGCCAGAGACGCTTTTCCGTCATTGCCGAAAGCGCGGCCCTGCCCATCGCGACGCTGCGCGACGGCATCTATCACTCGGCCAATCCCGCGGCGGTCCGGCTGCTGGGCTACGAACGCGAGACCGAGCTGACCGGCCGTGCATTTCTGGATGTCTCGCCGGCCGGCGAGAGCCAGGACGATGGCGGCCTGCAGGAGTGGAGCGATTTCGAGGACGCGCTGCACAGCGCACAGACCTTGCGGATCGGATGGCAGCACGAGCGGCCGGACGGACAGGTGGCGCATCTGGACGTGCTGCTCTGCGAGGTGCCGACCGAAGCCGGGACCGAGGTGATCGCGATCATGCAGGACATGACCTCGCGGCACGCGGCCGATGCGCTGCTGCGCGATTACCAGAGCCATCTTGAACGCGCCGTCGCCGAGCGCACCGAACAGCTTGAGCAGAAGCGGATGGAGCAGCAGGCCATCCTGAATGCGGCGATGGTCGGGATCGCGGTGCTGCGCGACGGCGTGATCGTGCAGACCAACCCCCCGCTTCTGCGCAAATTCGCGTTGAACCAGCCGGCGAACGACGCCAATGTGCAATGGCACCTGCTCAAGGCGCTGATCCTGCCGGGCGACCGGGCCGCGGCCGCCGCCGACGCCTTCGCCCGCAGCGAGGCCTATCATTTCGAGGATACGCTGGAACGCCAGGACGGCACGCATTTCCGCGCCCGCGTCACCGTGGCGCCGCTCTACCCGTCCGATCCCGCCGCGGGGGCGGTCTGGGTCGTCCGCGACGTGACCGACGAACGCGAGGCTGAGCTTGCGACCCGCCAGAGCAAGGACATCGCGGACCAGGCGGGCCAGCTCAAGATGCAGTTCCTGGCGACCATCAGCCACGAGATCCGCACGCCCCTGAACGCGGTTCTGGGGTTCATGGATCTTGCCGCCGAGGAAAGCGACCCCGCCGAGCGGCTTCGGCATATCGACAAGGCGCGCCGGTCGGGTCGGCAGGTGGCGGGTCTGCTCAACGACCTGCTGGATCTGTCGCGGGCGGAATCGGGACGGATGGAGATCGAATCGATCCGTTTCGATCTGGCCGAACTGGCCCATGAATGTCTTGAATCGGTCGCGCCCCTGATCGGCTCGAAAGAGGTCGAGCTGGTTCTGGACATTGCGCCCGATCTTCCGGCCGAATTGCTAGGCGATCCGCTGCGGCTGCGGCAGATCCTGGGCAATTACCTGTCGAACGCCGCCAAGTTCACCGCCTCTGGCGAGATCGTCCTGTCGGTCACGGGCCAGCATGTCGAGGGTGACGAATGGCGCCTTCGGCTGGCCGTGGCCGATACGGGCATCGGGCTTTCGGACGAACAGACGGCGGTGCTGTTCTCCAGCTTCACCCAAGCCGACAAGTCCACCGCGCGGCTTTATGGCGGCACCGGGCTTGGCCTTGCCATCTGCAAGCAGCTCGCAGGGTTGATGGGCGGCAGCGTCGGTGTCCAGTCGGTGCGGGGCAAGGGCAGCGTGTTCTGGATCGAACTGCCCCTGATCGCGGCAGGCACCGCGCCCATCGCCCCGCCGGACGAGGAACAGGGCGCGGCCTATCTGGCCGTCACCTGTCCGCGCCTGGCCGACAGTCTTGCGCGCGCGCTGCAAAGCGTCGGCCTGATGCTTGTCGACGAACCGCGAGCCGATGCCGTGACGATCATGGACGACCGCGAGATCGAGGCCAGGGGCCTGTCGCCCGAGACCTTTGCCTCCGGCCCCGGCATCTTCCTGTCACGCAGCATGGCCGAAACTGTCAGCCCCCGGACGATCATGCTGCGAAAGCCGGTCAGCCCCTGGGTGCTGGTCAACCGCGCGCAGTTCATGCTGCAGCAACCCACCGGCACCGTCTTTTCACAACAGAACCAGCCGGTCGAGGCGTTCCACGACCGGCCTTGGGCACTGGTCGCCGACGATTCTCCGATGCTGCGCGACCTCTCCGAGCAGCTTCTGAACCGGCTGGGGTTCCAGGTGACGACGGTCGAGAACGGCGCAGCGGCGGTGCAGGCGGTGCTGGACAACGCCTTTGACGTGGTCTTCATGGACCATCAGATGCCCGTCGTGGACGGGATCGAGGCGACCAGACGCATCCGCGCGCTTGGCACCAGCCGCGCAAGCGTGCCCATCATCGGCGTCAGCGGGACCGACTCGCCGGAATTGCGGCGCCTGTGCCTGGCGGTGGGGATGGACGAGTTCCTGCTGAAGCCCATCGCCCGCAAGGACGTGCAGCGCGTGCTGAGAGACGGCCCGCTGAGCCGCGTTTCCTCGCGGAAAGGCCCCTAACGCGGAGCCTTCCAGAGATAGGCGAAGCCGGGCGTCATCAATCGCGACACGACCACGCTGGCGATATCGACCGAGCCGAGATGCAGCGTCGGATCCCAGAACATGTTGCCTTCCAGAATGACCGGACCCTCGGGGCCGATGGCGACATCCCAGCCGATGGTGATCGGGGCCGGGCCGATCATCTCGTGCAATTGCAGGCAGTGGCGGACCGCCTCGTCGTAATGCGGGATGCTGTAGCCCTCGAGGGTGTCCAGACCCAGTGGCGCGGCGGAAAGCTGCGCGCCCGCCTTGCTGCGCGGTATCGCGCAGAGCCCGCCCGAGGCTTGATCGACGCCAGCGCAGTAACCCCCGCCGCTGAGATTGTCGACGATATTGCCCGCAGCGCCGATCCGGATGGCGGTCGCCAAGGACACCGCCTCGGGGCAGTTGCGACCCAGCATCGTCACGACGCGCAGGCTGTTGATGCTGGACGGATTGAGCGCCGCCATCCTGTCATGCTGGACGAGACGCTTCTGGATCAGCGCGGGATAGGTCAGGGACCGCAGCTTGGCGATGATCTCGTCGCGCGTGGCGGGCTTGCCGTTGAGGCTGCACTCGGCCTCAGAGACGTTCACCAGAAAAGCGCCCTCGCCTCCATGGCCCTCGCGGTCCTTGATGAACAGGTCGCCCTGATGGCGGGAGAGGAATGTCGGCAGGTCGGTTTTCTGCTGCGTCGCGACATCATAGACGACGCTCCGCCGCAGCAGGGCCAGCGTCTCGGGGGTGTCGAAGCCCGCATTGCGGACCCACCCGTCAAAGACCAGCTTGTCGCGGAACACATGAAGCCGCTGCGTGCGCCGGTTCAGCGCATAGACGACGTGATGGAACCTGCTGCGCCAGTTCCCGCCCTTCGGGGTCTCGTTCTCTGCGAGGCTCAGCCGCGCGCGCCCGACCGCCTCGACGAAGCGGGGTCCCAGACCATCCTCGGCGGTCGGGGCGGGCGCCTGAACCGGAACGGAGGGCCTGACGGTATCCATCATCTGGCACATCAGCCGGTCGCCATAGGGCGTGAACGCCTCTCCGGCCGAAGGGTACGAAGTGAACTCGCCAAAGACCGGACCGCGCGTGGTCATGTAGAAATCCAGCCGGTAGAACTCGTCGATATTGGCCGAGATGCGTTCAGCCATCGCGATCATCACTTCAAGATCGCCGGGGCGTGCATAGGCTGGACCCATGTGATAGTTCGTCTTGATGGGGCGGTCGATATAGGACCAGTCGCGCGTAAAGAAGGAGTTGGTGCGCAACTTCTTTTCCGGATTGCGGTCGATTACCTGGATCAAGCCACATCTCCCCTTTGCCGCAAAGACCTTGAAGTCGCGGGGAATCGCAAAGGCGGGATCGTAATCCTGCAGAAATTCTTCGGCGATAACCCTTGTTCCGGATTTTTCGAGGATCTTGTCAGCTGCCCAGACCTCGCGGACATAGCGCGCCCGGTCATGCAGAGGCACTCGGTCGCCGTTCATGCGGTTGATCTCGCCGTCCAGCAGGATTACGCCCTTGCTGTCAGCGCCGTTATTGGGCTTGATCACGACGCGCGGCGGAAGGGCATCAAAAGCCAGCTGATCCAGCGACGCAACCTCGGCATGGATCTGTGGAAGCGGCAATGCCAAGCGGCTGATATAGTCGGTCATGACCGACTTGTTCACCAGCGAGGCCAAGAACAGCCTCCGCGCCTGAAGCGCCGGATCCGGGTCAGGGTTCTTACGGTGATACCATTCGGAGAGGCGCTGATTCATGCGCTGCTTGAAGGTCGGGTTGGGTCGCTTCTCGTCCAGCATCAACTTGCCGCCTTTACTGGTTCGGCTGTCTTGCGCCGCCGATACTTAACATGTGCGCGGGCGGTTGCCTGACGGCGCGGATCAGCGAGATTCATCCTGGGGCGCACCCTTCCCTTCGTCGACCGGGGGCGCAGCTCGCAAGAGCCTCATGCTGAGCGCACGCAGCGGCCTCGTGATCCTCCACGAGCGCGAGGACAAGACGGCTGCCAGTGTCTCGGCCGTCTGTGCGTGTCGCATCACGGCCCTGTCGCGCTGTTCCTCGGCCTGTTTGCGCCGTGACCTTTCCTGACGAAGCTCGGCAAACATCTGGTGCAATTCCGCCGTGACCCGCGCCAGTCTGCCTGGCGCAGCGTTTGCCGAAGCACTCTCAGCGTCGGAAAATGCCAGCTGCTGAAGCAACAGCTGTTCGCGCATCAGCCTTGCGGCGCTCGCACTGTCCAGAAGGGCCGCGTAATGCGAGGCGGCCTGGGTCAGCGGCGCGGATTGGGCGAGGCCAAGGCTTGCGTCGTCCAATGCCGCCAGCGTGTCGTAAGTGGCACGGTCGCTTGCCAGAACGCCCATCGCCAATAGAACTGCCAGCGGATCCGCCGCACTGCGGACGCCCGTCGATTGCAGACCTGCCCCGCCACCCGCCTGGAAGCGATGCAGAGCCAGAGACGCAGCGTCCCCGGCCTCCAGCCGCGCAGCTGCGATCAACACGCAGCCGTCAGGATTGACCCGGTGTAGGTCCAAGAGCGTTTTTGCCCGATTCTGCCACTCGCGAGCGACAGGTGCAGGGTCGCACCCCTCTGCGAAGGCAGCGCCTATCGCGGTCGATGGCGGAGCCCAAAGGATAGCAACCGCCTCGGCCCGCGCGATGCACGATAGATCGGCGATGATCTCGATCTTCGCGCCCTGCTCCGACATCGCGCGGAGAAGAGCCGGATCCACATCGACGGTCGCCAGAAGGCGCCGTGAGGCCACGGTGTCCTGCGCCAAGCCTGACTTGATGGGCCTCCCCGACGCAAACTCCATCGTCACGTTCGGACCGGCTGGGGAATCAGACATGGCACATCACCTCGGTCACCAGAGCGTCGGCGATACGCGCACGTTCAGCCTCTACGATCCGGAAATCGCCGAAGAGGGCGGAAAGCCGGCGAGCCGAGTCCAGCCACGCCTCGGCCATCTCGGCATCGGGCGAAAAGTCCTTCAAGTGCAAGGCGGCTTCTTCGACCTCCTTGCCGTATGTGTTCACCATCGCGGCCTGCGGGATTAGTTCGAAAAGCCGATGACGCGGCCCTGCGAAACAAACCGGGATCGCCCCGCAAGCAAAGGCATCAAACGGTTTTTCAGAGATATAGCCATTCAGGTGGATATTCTCCTGGGCCCCCATAAGCAGACAGCGATCATGCAGTCTGGCAAGCTTGTCAAGATGCCAGTCGAACAGCTCCTGCCGGCGCGCCTCATGCCCCCAGCCCTTCCCCAAGCACAGGGCACCATGCGGCAGCATGCGCTTGGCCAATTCGGTGCGATAGGCGCTGAGGCGGACGATATCGCCCATGGGGCCCTCGTGGCGATATCTGGCCTCGGTGCGATACTCGGCGATAAACGCTGCGGGGAGCGAAGCGTCGCGCCAGTGGGCCAGCAGTTCAGCAGGGCTCCGTTTGGCCTGCCGTTCGATCAGGCTGGCATAGCGCATGACGAAGCTGTCATCAGTCATGGGATAATAGGGTAGTATCTCGAAGTCGAAGATTTCCGAGTTGCCATGCGCCAGATGAGCGTATTCCAGTGTGATGCCGGCCTGAGTCAGGTCATTGCGGCGACCCTGCGGCGCTCCGCTCCAGGTGATGTCCCAAAGCGGCTCTTCCGAGATCACCGCAAGGCGCGTGCCCTTCGCGGCAAGGGCGGCAATGCGCGAGGCATGCTCGCGGAAATCCAGGTCGAACCCGGTCACGACCAGATCGGCCTGTTCGGGTTCCGAAACCAGTCGAATGCGTTCGCCAATATGACGCCGCAGCGGCTGGTAGGACAAGGGGGTCCGGCAGGCGTGACGCCCGAAGAGACAAAGACGAGGCGCGGCGACGCGCTGGATCGCGGGGACATGCAGCGCCAGCCGCTCTGGCGACAGTCCGGGAAGGTCCCGCCGGGTAACCTGCAGGGCGCGACGCAGCACCGCATCGAAATGCTCGCCAATGCGTTGTTCGACTATCCGCGCGCGCTCGCCTGCGAGCGTCGCGACGAGTTCGCCCGAGGCTTCAATCTCGTCAAGGGCCGCGGCAGGATCTACCAGCAGCCGTCCACTCCAATCCACCAGCAGCGCCTCGGCGGCGCCGAAAGGCTGTGCATCCGCAGCCGTGGTAGCATTTGACAGGATGAAATTCAGCAGGTCGGTGACGAAGGTCGGCGCGCCGTAGAGAAGCCAGATCTGGCGCATGGCGTGACGCATGGCGGCGATGCGCTGCGGTTCGGCGGCGATCTGGCCCAGCTGGTCCGGTAGCGCCGCGATGGCCTCGGGGGTCTCAGGGCAGAAGATCGCTGCCTGTTCCCAGAGCCGTCGATCACCAGGAGGCGCCCAGTCATCTGCAAGGATCACCGGGATCGTTCCCGCGGCCAGCGATTCCCACAAGCGGATAGAGTTCGGCCCCGTCCCCGACGGACATAGCGCGAAGACCGATCCGGTCAGGGCATCGCGGAACTCCTCGGACGCGGCAGCGTCTATCAGCGCCTCGGGCTGCTCCAAGGCATTTTTCAGGATTTGCCCGTCATAGACGACGCGCTGATAATGCCAGCCGTCGCGACCGCGGACATTCCCCCTCGGATCGTCGCCCAGAAGGTCGAGGATCCAGTTCCGCGACTGCGTCAGATACCACGAATTCGCTCGGGCGCCGATGAAGGAATAAAGATGCGGGCGCGGCGCACCGTCTGCCTCGGCCGAGGCCGCGGGCAAGGCGTCGGGCGTTTGAACCGGAAAGAGCGGAAAGGGATGAAACCGTATGTCCGTTCCGTGGGGCGTGTCGTCCCGAAGGTCCGTCAGCGTGGTGTGCGGCCAGAACACGTCCGCAATGCCGGCTTTGTCGAAGAGATACTGGTATTTCCGGGCGAAGATGTGCTGGCAGACTGTAAACTTGCGCCGCCCCTGCGTCGGGATGTTGCAGACACGCTCCAGCTCAGCCATGAGATCGTCCGCATCGGCGGCGCGAGTCTGCAGCTTGTCGATCAGCGTGGCCCAGGGAAAGGCCACATAGACCGGCGCGTGTGGCAGGTCCAGCCCTCTCGCCGCCAGGCAGCGGAAGGCGTGCTGTTCGGTGACAGCGGGGAATTGCCATTCCGCGTCCAGCCCAATGATGCCCGGCATCCTGATCAGCGGCCGCTGTGCGTCCGGCATCGGCGCGGAAGTTTCGGGTACGACGCCGGTCTTGACATGGGCGCGCGGTCGGGGCGCCTCGCCTTCGAACTTGGGCGGGGCTTCGCCGAAGCAGCTTCGATGGCGCGACACAGCCTCGTGTCGAGTGGATTCGTCAAAGAGGCTTAGCACGCCCTCCGGATAGCTGCTGCAGATCGTCCGCCGGATCACATCCTGTCCGGTCGCCAGCGCGCGCAAAGCCTCTTCACGGTCGGCAACGGAAACGACGCGCGCGATTTCGGCAAGATAGCTGTCGCGCTGACTAGCCGAAAGCTGCCCCTGCCTCAGACGGAAGGCGCCCAAGGGAATGTGCGCCTGGACCAGCAAAGCGTGTCCGGCAAAACGCTGCCACAACGCCCAATCTCCCGCCAGCCGGAAGGTCGGCAACAGCCTCTGTCCATCCACCTCATCCCAGAGCCAGCGGCGGAAGAACGTGCCCTCCTGCTGCACGAAGGGCCAATGCCGCCCATCGCACAAACCCGCAGCGACAGCCTTGGTGGGCAAGGGCCGGTCATGCGACTTTATGATCATGTCGTCCTGCATGATCGCCACGGCGCCGCCGAGCCACGAGACCCATTCGGACGAGAATTGGCGCTCGACATTGGCGACGAAGGCCAGTGCGCCGGTCAGCAGCAGGTCATCGGCATTGATCCAGGTCATGAACTGCTCGGGCGTGCCTTCGAGACGGCTGAGACCCTTTGCAAGCGCGTCATACATGCCCTCATCGCCCTCGGAGGACCATGTGAAGCTCACCTCGCGGCACTGGATCGGAAAGTCGCGGCGGCGCAGGCGCTGCTGCCAGCGTTTCAAAAGCTCAACCGTGCCGTCGGTCGAGCCGCCGTCCTGCACATGAAACCTTAGCGAGAAGTTTCCCGCTTGAGACACCACGCTCAGGATCGTCCGGTCGATGGTGTCGGCCGCGTTGTAGGAGGGGGTCACAACCGCGATTTCCACCGACATTTTCGCCCTTCCTGTACGATCGACTAGTCTAGGGATCACTAAATTGATCCACTGCCCTCCGCCTAGGCCATATACTCTCCCTCTGCAAGTTGACCGGCCTGTCGGAGTGAGCAAGGATCTCCCGCGCCTTGCGCGACAAGGTCAGCGCGAACATCTGCGGCGTGAAGGCGAAGGCCAGTGTTACCGACAGCGCGACGCCCCCGGCGACCGACATCGCGAAGGGCGGCCAAAATCCGCCTCCGCCAAGGATCAGCGGCAGGAATCCACCGACGGTCGTGATCGTGGTCGAGACGATGTGGCGGACCGATCCGGCGACCACATCGACCATCGCAGCCCGGTCGCCCGAGGCGGCACGGGGATCCTGCTGCAGGTCCGACAGCACGATCAGGGCGGCGTTCACCGACACGCCGATCGAGCCGATCACCCCGATGATCGCGTTGATCCCGAAGGGATAATCGAAAACCGCAAGGGCCAGCATCGACAGCCCCGCCGACAGGCCCGCCACGGTAAAGGCGATGGCCGTCAGCCTGAACGAGTTGAAGGTCAGCACGACCACCGCGATCGACAGCGTGATGATCAGCCCAAGCGGCGCGACCAGCGCCTGAACCGTGCTGTTGCGGGCGTCGGTATCGCCGCCGGTTTCCAGCCGGATGCCCTGGGGTGGGGCATAGCCTGCGGCCCGCAGCACCTCCATCGCCTGGGCCAGAGCGGTTGCGGGCAGCACGCCCGGCATCAGAAAGGCCTGCACATTGTTCACCCGTTCGCCGTTGCGGCGGGTGATCGTGCTTTCCGACGGCTCGAGCCGCAGCGCGCCAAGCGTCGAAAGAGGCACGGCGGGAAACTGGCCCGACGCCGCCAGACCGGCCGCGCCCGGCGGCTGGATCGGCATGTCGCCGACCGCCACCGGATCGCCCCGAAGACCCGCACCGAAGCGCACGCGCACGGGCAGTTCCTCTGTGCCCTCCAGCAGCGATCCGCCGGTCACGCCCTCGAGCCCCGCCTCCATCTGCCGCGCGATCTGGCCCAGATCGAGGCCCAGAAGCCGCGCGCGCGCCTCGTCGACCTCAAGGGTCAGCTTGGGGGCTCCGCCCGCGATACCGGTGCGGACCAGCGCGAACTGGGGCACCTGTGCCAGCAGGCTGCGCAATTCCTCGCCCGCACGGCGCAGGGCGTCGGTATCCTGCCCGACCAGACGCAGCTCGATCGCCGCGTCGACGGGCGGCCCCTGGGTCAGGCCCCGGATCACGAAGCGCGCCTGCGCAAAGGCGGGCGGCAGATCGGTCTGCAGCTCAAGCAGCAGCCGCTCGGTCGCGGCGGCGGACTCGGTGCGGATCAGCGCCTGGGCGAAAGCCGGGGCCTGATCGCGGTTGCCGACCATGTTGTAATAGAAGGCCGGCGCCGAGCGGCCGACCACCCAGGCGATATCGGAGATTCCTTCCCGGGCCGCAAGCGAGGCGTCGATCCGGCGAACGACGCGCAGCGTCTCGTCTATGCCGGTGCCGGGGGGCAGATCGACCTCGACATGGAACTGGTCACGGTCGACGCCGGGGAAGAATTGCGGCGTCAGGCCGGGCAGCGACAGGAAGCCCAGCACGGGCAGGACCAGCGCCAGCGTCACGCTGCGCCAGGGATTGGCCAGCGACAGCGACAGCGCGGCCCGCATCAGCCGCATCGCCACCCCGTCGCGCGCAGGCAGCCCGTCGCCGGCGCGCAACCAGTAGCCGGCCAGAGCGGGGGTGATGGTAACGGCAACGACCAGCGACCAGGCCAGCATCACGATGACCGAAATCGCAATCGAACCGACGAAATCCCCCGCAGGCCCCGGCAGCAGCAAAAGCGGCATGAAGGACAGGATCGTCGTCAGCGTCGAGGCCGCAAGCGGCATCGTCAGGCGCCGCACCGAGACGGACACCGCCTCCAGCCGGGACAGGCCCGCTCGCAGAAACTTGCCGATCTCGTCGGTCATGACGATCGCGGCATCCACCAGCAGGCCAAGTGCGACGATCAGCCCGGTGACGCTCATCTGGTGGATGGGCACGGCCAGCGCGTTCAGCGTGGCGACCGAGGCCAGCGAAACAACCGGCAACACCATCGCCACGATCAGCGCCGCGCGCGCCCCGAGCGTGACGAACAGCACCCCGACCACCAGCGCCACGCCAAGGGCCATGTTCATCCCGACTTCGGCCAGACGCTCGGTCGTGTAGCGGCTCTGGTCGAAGACCGTTTCCAGCGACAGACCCCATGGCAGGCCCTCGGCCTGGGCGGCGGTCGCCGCGCGGATGTCGGCCATCCAGCGATCCACCTGCAGCCCCTCGGCCAGCCGGGCCGAGATCAGGATCGCGGGCCGTCCCCTGTGCAGCGCAGCCTCGGCCAGCGGCAGGCGCGGGCCGCGGTTGATCTGCGCCACATCGCCCAGCAACGTCACGCGGCCTTGGGCATCCTCGCGCAGCACCACGGCGCGCAGCCGGTCCAGCGAGGTGATCTCGCCCGTCAGGCCCAGCACCAGATCGGCCCGCTCGCCCCGCAGCCGGCCCGCCTGCACCTTGGCATCGGCCGCACGGATCGCGGCCGAGACGGCGTCGGCCGTCAGCCCGAGGGCGGCGGTGCGGTCGGCGTCCAGCGTGACCAGCACCTCTTCCTCGGGCAGGCCATGCAGATCGACAAGGCTGGTCCCCGGCACCCGGCGCAGCCGGTCCGCCAGGGCCTCGGCCTCGCGCGCCGCGCGGGCCAGGGCAAATCCCTCGGGCATCGTCAGCGCGAAGATCGCGGCATAGCCCCCGGCGCTGTCGCTGTCGAATTCGGGCTCCAGTGCGCCGGCCGGGAAATCCCGGCGCGCATCGGCCACAGCGTCGCGCACCAGGCTCCAGACCTGTTCGATCGTGGCGGGGGGAACGGTCTCCTCAAGTTCGACGGCGACGACCGAGATGCCGGTGGCCGAGGTCGATTCGATCGTGGCGATCTCGGGAATGGTGCGCAGTTCGGTTTCGATCTTGGCGGTGACGAGCGCCTCGACCCGCGCGGGATCGGCACCGGGAAAAACCGTGGTGATCGTGGCGAAGATGTTGGTGATGGTGGGGTCTTCCTGCCGCCCGATGGACCACAAGGCCGAGGCCCCGGCGGACAGGATGACCAGAAGCGCCAGCATGACGAGGCGCGGCTGACGGAAGAACAGCGTGTCCATCGGGGTCATTCCTCTGCGCGGGCAAGCTGGTCCAGGACAAGCTGTCCCGGCGCGACGCGGTCCGGCGCCTCGGCGACGATGCGTGCACCCGGCGGCAGGTCGCCGCGGAGAAAGACGCGCGCGCCCTCGCCGTGGATCACCTCGACCGCAGCGGGCTGAACCCGATCACCCTCGGGCGCGGGCCTCAGCGCCATGACGGACCAACTGCCCTGCGCGCCGTCGCGCAAGGCGGCAAGGGGCGCCCAGAAGCCCGGCGTCTGGATCCTCTGCTCAAGGATCACCGAGACGGTTTCGCCCAGAACGGGGGCCGCCTCTTGCAGGGTCAGCACGACAGGGCGGCTCCGGGTCAGCGGGTCGAGATCGGGCCGCAGATGCAGGACCGTGGCAGCCCGGACGACGCCGCCAAGCTCGAGCGCCACGGGATCGCCCGGTTGCAGCGTCGCGGCCAGATCCGGGGGCAGGCCCACCCGCGCGCGCGCCGGGCCCGCCTCGAAGAGGACCAGCACCGGCTGTCCGGCCGCCACGGTCTGCCCGGCATCAATCTGGCGCGCACCGATCCGGGCCGCGAAGGGCGCCCGCAGGATCGATTTTTCCAGCCGCACATCGACACCGGCGATCCGCGCGGCCGTGGCGGCCATGCCGGCTTCGATCCGGGCCAGACCAAGGCGCGCCTCGTCCTGCGCCGCGACCGCGCGGAACCCGCGCTCGGTCAGCGCGTCCTGGCGCGCCAGCGTCAGCCGGGCAAGTTCGGCATCGGCCTGCAACGCGGCCAGCTCGGCCTCCAGCGCAGCGCGTTCCGGGATCAGCGCGCTGGTATCCAGCCGCGCCAGAACCGCCCCCTGGGCGACGACATCGCCCTCGGCGACCAGCAATTCGGCAAGCCGCCCGCCCAGTTCGAAGCCCAGATCGACCCGCGCGGCGGCCTCGATCTGGCCCGTGAAGCGGCGCGTGACAGCGTGGTCGTGCGTCGGGCGCACCTCGATCACGCGCACGCTGGTCAGCGGCGCGGCGGGTCCGGGCTCGGTGGCGCTTGCGGAAAGCAGGGCGTGTCCCGCCAGAACCGCCGCGCCAGCTGCCGCGGCGACCGCAAGCGTCAGGATCAGGGTCGCGGTGCGACGCAGGACCTTGGGGATGAAGCCGTCTGCACGCTTGATCATGGGCACGCCTCCGTGAAGTAAGCGTTACTTACATAAGTTAGAATCACTCACTTTGGCAAGCTGGAATGTAAGACACGTTTACATTTCACCGCCCGACCTGCCTTGTCGTCCGATGTAAGCGATGCTAACTTTTCGGAAAGCAGAAGAAGCGGCCGGAAAGGGCCAGCATCATGTCAGATCAAGCAGCCGAGGCGCCGGTGACGCCGAAAGCCGCCTATCACCATGGCGATCTTCGCGCCCAGCTGATCGAGGCGGTGCGCGATCTGGTCGAGACGCACGGGCCCGACGGCTTTTCCGTGGCCGAGGCCGCGCGTCGCGCGGGCGTCAGTTCGGCCGCGCCCTACAAGCACTTCAAGGATCGCCCCGACATTCTGCGCGCCGTGGCGGGCGAGGGGATGGACCGTCTGCGCGTGGCGATGGAACAGGCCGCCGCCGCGCATCCGGTCGGCTCGCTCGAGGCCGTGGCGGCGATCGGTCTGGCCTATGTCGATTTCGCGCGCACCGAACCGGGGGTGTTCCGGCTGGTCTTTGGCCTGACGGAAGGGCACGAGAACGCGCCGGATCTGCAGGAAAAGGGAGAATGCTGCTTCGGGGTGGTCGTGAAGGCGGTGGCCGACCGTCTGAAGCGGCCGACGAACGATCCGCTGGTGCAGCGCCGTGCCTATATGCTGTGGTCCTTCGTTCACGGCCATTCCTTCCTGCATATCGATGGCAAGACACGGGTCAGCGCCGCGCGGATCGACGACTGGCTCTATCTGACGGAAATCAGCAAGGGGGTTCTGGCCACCCTGCCCGGCGCGTGACGCACGGCCTCAGGTCTTGGGGCCGTCGGCGTTCAGCAGGCGCTCAAGCGCATCGACACGGGCCTTCGTCAGGGCCTGCGCATCGGGCGGGGTCACGCCCGCCCATCCCCGCTCAAGCGCGGCGTCGGTCGAAAATGCACCGGCCCGTCTGATCGCGGGCAATTCGTCCCACCCCACCGGGCAGGCCACCGGCGCGCCGGGGCGGGCGCGGACCGAAAAGGGGGCGATGGCCGTCGCGCCACGTTCGTTTCGCAGCCAGTCGATGAAGATGCGCCCCTCGCGCCGGGCCTTGGCCATCTGCGCGGTGAACCGGCGCGGCCAGCGCGTCTCGGCCAGATGCGCGACCCCGCGTGAAAAGAGCTTGAGCGTTTCCCATCCCGTCTGGCGCCTCAGCGGCACGATCAGATGAATGCCCTTGCCGCCCGACAGCATCGCCCAGCAGGCAAGGTCCAGTTCCGCCAGAAGATCGCGAAGGTCCAGCGCCGCCCGGCGGGTCGCGGCAAAGCCCAGCCCCTCGTCCGGGTCCAGGTCCAGAACCAGCCGGTCTGGGCGGTCCAGACGGTCGCGCCGCGCACCCCATAGATGGAACTCGACGCTGCCCATCTGCACGGCTCCGACCAGACCCGCCGCATCGGTGACATACGCATAGGGCGCGCTTTCGCCATCGGATTGCGGGATCTGCACCACCTTGACGGCAGAGGGAAAGCCCTTGCCCGGATGCTTCTGAAAGAACCGCTCGCCCTCCAGCCCCTCGGGCAGGCGCAGCAGGGACAGGGGGCGGTCGGCGATCTCCGGCAGCATCAGCGCCGCGGCGGCCTCGTAATAACGGGCCAGATCGGCCTTGGTCAGCCGGGGCTTGGGAAAGATCGCCCTCTCGCCGCTGCTCAGCGCGATCCCGGCAATCGTCTCGCGGTCGTTCATCGGCGCGGGCTCCTCATGCTGGATGGTCTCGGCGGGCTTGTCCTCGCGCAGGCCCAGAAACACCGCATGGCGCAGGCGCCCCGAGGCGGTGATCTCGGCATAATCGACCTCGACCGCAAAGGTGGGGCTGATCCAGCGCGCGCCCGACGTTTCGGATGACGGCGCGTCCAGCGGCGCCGTCTTGCGGGCCAGAGGCCGCATCCGTCGGGCCAGATCCGCCATGGCCTGCGAGTCGAACCCGCTGCCGACCTTGCCCATGTAGCGCCAGCCCTTCCCCTCCCGCGCCGCCAGCAGCAGCGAGGCGAAGGGGCGCGCGCGGCTGTCCGAGGGCTGCCAGCCCACGACCACATATTCGCCCCGACGCCTGCACTTGATCTTGAGCCAGTCCCGCCCCCGGCCGCTGCGATAGGGCGCGTCATGGCGCTTGGCGATCAGCCCCTCGCCGCCCTGCCCGCAGATCAGCGTCAGAGCCTCGTCCGCTGGACCCTCGATCACCGGAGAGAGGGTCAGCGGACCCATCGGCGGCAGCGGCTCGAACAGCGCCTCGAGTGCTGCGCGGCGCTTGCTCAGGCGCTGCGTCCTCAGGTCACGGCCGTCAAGCCGCAGAAGGTCGAAGCCCACGAAGCGGAACGGCCCCCCTGCCCCGATCGCGTCCTGCAGCGCGCCGAAACCGGACAGTCCCGCCCCGGCCACGATCTCTCCGTCGATCAGCGCGGATTTGCAGGGCAGATCGTCAAAGGCGGGCAGCAGATCGGCGAAGCGATCCGACCAGTCATGGCCCGACCGGGTGAAGATGCGCGTGCCCCCCGCGCCGATAGCGACCTGCGCACGATATCCGTCAAGCTTGAGCTCGTGCCAGACATCGTCCCCGGCGGCCGCCTCGTCGGTCAGCGTGGCAAGCTGCGGCGCGACCGGGCGCGGCGTCTGCCCCGCGCGCGCCGGCGCGACCGGCCCGTGACCCGAGGCGATCTGCGCCATTCTGCGCCCGGTCGCAACGCTGGTCCGGTGCCGCGCCACCGGGTCGGGACCACCCGCCGCCTCGTCCTGCTGCTTGATCAGCAGCCAGTTCTCGCGCCCCTGGTCCGAGGCGCGCCCCTTGATCCGCACGAGGTTCCAGTCGCCCGTCAACCTCCGCCCGTGCAGCCGCATCCGCAGATGGCCCTTGGCAAGCCCCCCTGCGGCCGGTTCCAGCGGCTGCCACCAGCCCAGATCCCACAGCATCACGCTGCCCGCGCCGTAATGACCCTGCGGGATCACGCCCTCGAAGCGCAGATATGAGATCGGGTGATCCTCGGTCCGCACGGCCAGGCGTTTCTCGGACGGGTCCAGCGAGGGGCCGCGCGTGACTGCCCAGCTCAGCAGCACGCCCTGCCATTCCAGCCGCAGATCCCAGTGCAGGCGCGTCGCGTCGTGGTTCTGCATGCTGTAGCGCAAGGCCAGCGCCGAGGGCTGGCCGGGATCCGAGGGCTCGGGCGTCGCCGCAAAGTCGCGCCGCGCGCGATATCGCTGAAGCCCGGCCATCTCAGGCCGACTTCTTGCCGCGACCGCGCGGTTTGGCGCCGCCATCCTTCTTGAGGCTCTCCTTCAGCGCCGACATCAGATCGACCACATTCGTCGCGCCTCCGCCGCGCGGCTCGTCGCCATCCCCCAGTTTGGCGCGCGGGGTCTTGCGGCTCTTGCGCTTGGCCTCGATCAGGGCGCGCAGGGCCTCGTCGTAATGGTCGCGGAACACGCCCGCGTCGAAGGGCGACGACTTGCGGCGGATCAGCTGGGTGGCGACATCCAGCAGGTCCTCGTCGCTGGTCTGGTCCTCGATCCCCGAGAACAGGGGCGCGGCCTCGCGGATCTCGTCCTCGTAGCGCAGGGTCTCCAGCAGCAGCCCATCGCCGCAGGGGCGGATCGCACACAAATATTCCCGCCCCCGCATCGTCAACTGGCCAAGCGCGGTTTTGCCCTCGGCCCGCAACGCATCGCGCACCACGCGATAGGCATCCTGCGCCAGATCGTCCGAGGGGATGACGTAATAGGGCCGGTCGAAATAGAGCGGCGAGATCTCGCCCTGATCGACGAACTGGACCAGTTCCAGCGTCTTGCGCGTTTCCAGCTTGATGGCGTCGATATCCTCGGGCTGCAACAGCAGGTAATCGCCCTTGCCCAGCTCGTAGCCCTTGAGGATCTCGTCCGACTTGACCGGTCCGACGCCGGCCACCGTCTTTTCGTAGCGCACCGGCTTGCCCGAAGGGCCGTGGATCTGCCGAAAGGACAGCCGTGCCCCGGATCGCGTGGCCGGGTGCAGTTCGACGGGAATGGCGACAAGGGACAGGCGAAGCTGACCTTTCCAGACGGCGCGTGAAGCCATGAGAACCTCCGTGGCGGTGTCAGGGCAACGCGGATCGGGGCGAACGGGTTCACGGGCCGGATGCGGATGGGCGTGGTCCGTCGCAGGGACGCACCGGCAACTGTCGGTGGCTTGCCGCGTCAACCACGATCACCGCCTGATGCTCCGGTCGGGCCCATGGCTGACTGAGTCGCCTTGCGCCCCAGCAGAACCTCCGATCAAGCCGGCTGCGGGCGCGGCAGGGTGAAGACCGAACCAAACTGCGCCAGCGGCCCGGTCGGGATGCCCAAGCGGGTCAGGCAACCCCACAGCGTCACCGCCACGCTGTCCAGAACCGGCACGCCCGTCTGGGCCTCGACCGCCGAAGCAACCATCGCGCCGCGCATGTTCGTGCAGACGATGGCCAACGCCTCGACACCGGCCGCCACGTCCCGGCACATCCGGGCGATCTGTTCCTCGGGCAGGGTGGAAAAGGCGAAATTGTCGGTCAGTCCGGCATGGGTCTCGGTCACGATCTCGATCCCGATCCGGGCGTAATTGGCGATGATGCGGGCCTGGACGTCAGCGGTGTAGGGTGTCACCAGCCCCAGCCGCCGGATGCCGCGCTGTTTCAGCCAGAGGTTCAGTTCAAGGATCGCGCTGGTCGCGGGCAATCCGGTGCGGCCGGTGATCTCGGCGCAGAGCGCCTCGTCGCGATCGAAACCCAGCCAGCTTGCGGATGTGCCGTTCCAGGCGATCACGGCGGGACGCGCATCGGCCAGCAGCTCGGCGGCGGCGAGGATCGGCTCTTGCCGGAATTGCAGGTCGGATGCGTCGCCAAGCGCGATCTGCGTGACCCGGAAGCGCGCGAAATGCGCGCTGACACGGTCCGCGACCGGCGTCAGCAGGGCTTGGGTCAGCGGTTCAAGGGCGCTGTTCGAGGATGGCGTGAGCATCCCCAGCCGGATGTCGGGAACCGAACCCGACAGCGTCATGTGGTCCTTCATGCGGTGATCCCGAAGAATGGCGTCAGGCCTAATGCGCCGCAAGGGCGGCGACGACCGAACGGCCGGTGGACAGAAGATGGTCGCGCCAGATCGCGGCCGCGGCATCCGGCGCGCCGGCGCGGATCGCGGCCATCAGCGCCTCGTGTTCGCGCATGGCCTGATCCCAACGCGCCTCGTCCATGATCGCCATGTAGCGGCCGCGCCGGGCGCGCAGCATCAGGCGGCGGTGGCTTTCGACAAGGACCGGATTGCCCGAACCCTCGACGATCAGGTCGTGGATGGTGCTGTTCGCGTCGAAATAGGCGTCCAGCTGGCGATCGTGATATAGCTGCGTCATGCGCTGGTGCAGCTGCTCCAGCCGGGAAACGGCGCCGGGATCGGCGCGCCTGACGAAGCATTCGGCGGCCATCGCCTCGAGCCTTGCGATCACGTCGAAGAGGCATTCGGCCTCGGCCGCTCCATAGGCGGCGACCCGCGCGCCCCGATTGCGGCTGATCTCGATCAGCCCGTCCTGGCGCAGGAGCTTCAGCGCCTCGCGCATGGGCGTCCGCGACACGCCCAGAGACAGGCAAAGCCGCCTTTCCACGATGCGTTCGCCCGGCTGCAGCTGGCCCCGGATCACCATGTCGCGGATCCGGGCTGCGACCTGTTCGGCCAGCGCATCGCCGCCGTCCGGGGCGTCCTCGGGCAGGTCATCGATCGGGGCGGCGGCAGGGGCGCCGAGGCTGTCGTCACTGTCATCGGCGCTCATGCCGCGCAGTATCGCAGCCCCCTGCGATGCAGGCAACAGCGTCAGACGGGGCCGCCTCACAGCCGCGAACTCTGGCGATAGAAGGGTTCATGCCGCGCGGGATCGATGTAATCGGCGTAGAAACGGCGCGCATGGGGCAGAAGCAGGCGCGACAGGTTGCGCCGTTCGGCCTCGTCATCAGAGAGCGCACGCGCCATGTCGTCATGCAGCGCCTTCAGCGTCCCGGCCTGATCGATGCGGGTGAAGCGGCCGTCCTGATACAGCGTCTCGCCGTCGCAGATGACGCGGGTGACGCCATGCGTCTTGGCGCGCTGGATCACCGCGTCCAGAACCGGTGTCAGCGGGTCCAGATAGGGATAGCTGACATGGCGCCAGTCGATCATCACCAGATCGGCCGCGCGCCCGACCTCGAGCCGGCCGATGCTGTCGCCAAAGGATGTGGTGCGCGCCCCGCCCTCGGTCGCCATGCGCAGAACTTGGGGCATGGTCGGCACGTCCTCGTCGATCATGCCGGGCACGCGGTGGACGCGGGCGACCAGCCGCATCTCGTTCAGCATGTCGCGGTCGTCGTTCACCCCGGCCTCGTCCAGCCCGATCGCGGTGTTGATGCCGCGCGCCTCGAGATGGTTCAGGGCCGCGATCCCCGAGCGAAGGCGGAAGTTCGACGAGCAATTGTGGCAGACGCAGGCACCCGCGGCCGCCAGCTTGTCCATGTCGCCTTCGTTCAGCCAGACGCCGTGGCCAAGCGTCAGGCGCGGCGACAGAAGGTCGAAGCGCTCGATGTAATCGACCGCCGTGCAATTGCCGCGCCGCCAAGCATATTCCTTCTGATAGGCCGTCTCCAGCAGGTGCATGTGCAGGGGCGCATCGTATTTGCGCGACGTGTCCGACAGCGCGCCGAGCGCCTCGTCCGAACACCAGTGCAGGTTCGCGGGCGCCAGCTGGATGCGGACGCGGGGCTTGTGGTTATGGGCCTCGTGCAGGTCGCGAAACAGCGACAGGCTGTCCTGAAGCCCGACCTGGAAGCGGCCGAACCAGCGCTTCATCGGCTCGCGCAGTTCCGGGGGCAGGCTGGCCACGAATTCGTCGTCATCCTGATAGACCAGCCGGTTCTGGTCGCGCACCGCATAGCAATACGACACGCGCATCCCGATATCCTCGTAGGCGCGGATCACCTGTTCCGAGAGCGCCTTGACCTCCTCCAGCGGGCCGGGCAGCCAGCCGTGAATATGCTGGACCGTGGTCGTCCCCGAGCCGATCATCTCGAAGGCGGAATAGAGCGTGTCCAGATAGAGGTTCACATTCCGCGTCACCATGCGGGTGATGAACCAGAGTTCCAGCGGCATGTCGGGCGAGCCAAGCTGAAGCGGCGTCAGCCCGACATGATGATGGCCGTTGACGAAGCCGGGCAGCACCACCTCTCCGCCCGTGCCGATCACCTCGGCGCCGGGATTGCGGTCCTTCAGGCGGTCGAAATCGTCGATGGCAGTGATGATGCCGTCCTCGACCAGCAGGGCGCCGCCCTCGATCTGGCCGATCTCGTGGCGACCCTGCGCGCCCGTGATCAGGGTATGGCTGCGGATGATGCTTGCGGTCACGTCATGTTTCCTGGCTGGAGATTGCGGGGTCGTCGGACGGGCGGTCAGTCGCCCATCCCCTCCTGTTCGGCGAAGGCGCGGTCCACCTCGTCGCGCAGAAGCGCGGTCAGCTGGCGGCGCAGCGCCTCGGCCTCGGGCGAGAACGGGTCGCGCGGGCGGGGCAGCGGGTTCTCGACGATGGTCTTGATGCGGCCGGGCCGAGAGGTGAAGACCACGACCCGATCCGAAAGGGCCACGGCCTCGTCAATGTGGTGCGTCACGAACAGGACCGAGGCGCCGCTTTCGCGCCAGACATCCTGCAGGAAATCCTGCATCTTCTGCCGCGTCTGCACGTCCAGCGCGGCGAAGGGTTCGTCCATCAGCAGCACCTTGGGCCGCATGGCCAGCGCCCGCGCCACGGCCACGCGCTGGCGCATGCCGCCCGACAATTCGTCGGGCCGCTTGTCCATCGCGCTGACCAGCCCGACCTCGCGCAGGGCCTCGAGCGCGGCGGCGCGGCGCTCCTCGCGGCTGGCGCCCCGGATCGACAGGCCGAAGGCCACGTTCTCCCAGACCGTCAGCCACGGATAGAGCGAGGATTCCTGAAAGATCAGGCTGCGGTCCGATGACGGCCCCTCGACCGGGTCGCCGAAGAAGTTGATCACCCCCTCGGTCGCGTCCTCTAGCCCCGCGATCAGGTAAAGCAGCGTGCTTTTCCCGCAGCCCGACGGCCCCAGCAGCACCACGAACTCGCCCGGCCGGATGTCGAGGTCGATCCCGGTCAGGGCCAGATGCGCGCGCGGCGTGTCCGGCGCCCAGGTCTTGCCCACACCTCGGCAGACCACCGCATCGCGGCTGGAGAAGCGGTAGTCAGAGGGCATGGCGGGTTCCTTTCTCGGGCAGCCAGTAAAGCAGCCGGCGTTGCAGGATGCGCAGGGCGTAATCGGTCAGGAAACCAAGCGCCCCGATCAAGGCGATGGTGAAGAAGACCAGCGAGGGGTTGAACGTGTTGCGCGCCAGCATGATGATCTGGCCAAGTCCGTGGCCCACGCCCGTCGTCTCGGCGACCAGCACGACCATCCACGCGCCGAACAGGTTCAGCCGCAGCACCATCAGCATCGCAGGCAGGATCGCCGGAATGATCACGCGCAGATAGACCTGCCGCTTGGTCGCGCCCATCGTGCGCGCGACATGGATCAGGTTCACCGGCACGTTGTCGATATGGGTGACGGTCGCCAGCACCATGTGGAAGAACAGCGCGATCACCACCATGAAGACCGCCGGGCCGTTGCCGATGCCGAACAGGAACACCGCAACCGGCAGCCATGCGATGGGCGAGACCGACGACAGCAGCATGATCGTCGGCATGGTCAGCCGGTCGAACAGCCGGAAATAGCGCGCCAGCACCCCCACCGACACGGCAAGGACGGAGGCAATGACAAGGCCCGCGATGACGCGCGCCATGGTGGACAGGACGGTCGTGACCAGCGATTGCAGGCCCGACGGGGCCTCGGCCTGCGAGACGCCGACCGCCCAACGGGTCGCCGTGTTGAAGAACTGGATCTGGTTGGGAATATCACCCAGAAAGATGTGCGGCGGCGGCAGCAGCTTGGGATCGGACCAGCCCATCAGCCAGCAGAATTCCCAGATCAGCGCGAAAAGGCCAAGCGAGGCGATGGTCCAGCCGACCGAGCGCAGTCCCGCGCGCAGCCGGTCCGGGGCGATGAAGGTCGGGCGCAGCCGGGCGCGCAGGGAAGCCCCGCGCGCACGGCCCTGATCGGGTGCGATCTCTGCCATCAGGCCGACTTGAACTTGAGCGAGCCGTATAGCTCGGGGTTTTCGGCGATGACCTCTTCCAGGAGGGACCAGTCGATCGCGTCGCGGCCGGGCTTGTTCTTGATGTAGCCCATCTCGGCCACGCTCTCGACGCGTTCCAGGATGAAATCGGTCTGGCTGCGGGCATCGACGACGGCGGGCTGCTTCTGCATCGCCACCCGCGCGTTTTCCATCGAGGTCTTGTAATAGGTGCCCACGACCTTGCCCAGAACCGTCTCGGGATCGGCCTCGGCGATCTGCTGTGCGCGCATCATGCCCTTGATCAGCGCCTTCAGCGCGTCGGGACGTTCGGTGATCAGATCGGTCCGCGCAGCCAGCACGCAATCGGTGTAACCCGGGCCATACATGTCCGTGCCGTCGGTCAGAAGATGCGAACCCGGCACGTCGTTCAGCAGGGCCGAGGCATAGGGCTCGATCGTGCAGAAGATGTCGATGGCACCTGCCTTGAAGGTCTCGGCCGCCTCGGCCATGCCGCCCAGATAGCGGATGTTGACGTCGTTGAACGAGATGCCGTGCTGCTTGAGGTAATCGTAGGGCATCACCTCCAGCGTATCCATCTGGAACGTGCCCAGCACCTTGCCCTTCAGCTTTTCGGGCGTATCGAGGCCCGGCTGCGAGACCAGCGCGCAGCCCTCGATTCCGCCGCCCGCGATGATCGTGACCGGCACGCCTGCGTCATAAAGCGCCATGAAGCTGGTATAGGGCGTCAGGCCGATATCGACCGCACCGGTCCCCAAGAACGTCACCTGATCGGCGAAGGTCGGCGTGTTGATGAATTCCAGATGCAGCCCGTCCTCGGCGGCCAGCTGCTCGGCATGGGTCAGGAACAGGTTGAGGTTGCAGAAACCCGCGCCATGGGTCGATTTCAGCTGCTCGCCCGCGGCCAGGGCCTTGCCTGCCAGCCCGCCCGCCACAGCCATGCTCAGCGTCATGGCGCCCGAGGTCTTCAGAAAGCCGCGCCGGTTCAGACGCGGTGCGCAGAGCCGGGCCGAGGCCAGTCCGTCGCGCGTGATCAAGCCGTGATGGTCGCACATTGGCATTGTCTCCCTGTCCGCGCCCGTTCTGTGCCAGGGCGCCTGTTGCGCTGTCGCGGGCGGTTCCCGCGACCGGTCGCCTCGGGGGGCGACAGGGACAGGCTTGCGACAGGATGGAATGCAATCCAAGCATAATTTGGCATTCCATCGGCAATTCCCGCCCCACCGGCCCGACATGCCGCCGATGCGGGCAGAGGGCGCGATGCGCTGGCTTTCTTGGCTAATTCTCGGGCAGACCAACGCTGCAACCGGACAATCGAGCGCCTTCCCGGCCTCGGCGCCGGATTGCAGCAACGCAGAATCAGCTTTGAGATTCAGATTTGGCATGCCAAAGTGACCGACAAGATCGAGCCCCTTTTCAGGTCATCATGCATATTCTGATCGTGAACCCGAATACATCCACCAGCCTGACCGAACGGATGGAGCGCGCCGCGCGCTGTCAGATCCCCGCCGATGTGACCCTGTCCAGCCGGACCGCGCCGCGCGGTTTTCCCTATATCTCTAACCGCGCCGAGGCGCAGGTGGCGGGTTCCGTCACGCTGGAGATGCTGGCCCGGCAGGGGACGGGCACCGATGCGGCCATCGTCGCGGCCTTCGGCGATCCGGGCGCCCGCGCGGCCCGGGACCTGAGGCCCTTTCCGGTCATCGGCGTGGCCGAGGCGGCGATGCACAGCGCCGCCATGCTGGGCGAGCGGTTCGGCATCCTGGCCTTCTCGCGCCAGATGCAGGGCTGGTATCGCGACTGCGTGCACCAGGTCGGGCTGGAGCGGCGCTTCGCCGGCTTCCGCGCCCCGGCCGTCGCGCCGCGCAGCCCCGACACCGCGCAGGAGGATCTGCACGACGCGCTGCTGGACTGCCTGCGCGATTGTCAGGATCGCGACGGGGCGGATGTCGTGATCGTCGCGGGCGCGCCGCTGGCCGGCTTTGCGACGCTGGCCGCCGGCGAGACGCGGCTGCCTCTGGTCGATCCCGTGATCGCGGCGCTGCATCAGGCGGTCGCCCTGTCCCGCCTGGCCGCGCGGCGGGGCAGGCATGAACGGGACGATCCCAAACCCTCGACGGGGCTCGATCCCGAGCTCGCGGCGCTGTTCCTGGCGGGCAGCCCGCATCCGCGCGCCAATGGCCGCGCAGGGGGCAATCCGTGAGCGCCCTCTTCGACCGGGCGCGCGACGAAGCCTGCGCGGCCGAATGCGCCTGGCCCCGGGACCTGCGCGCGGTGATCGAAAGCTGCAGCTTCGATCCGCCGCCCTGGAATGTCGTGCTGGGCCCGGTCTCGGATCGCGGGGCGGCATCGGGCACGGTGATGCAGGATGGCAGGAGCATGTCGGCCTGGGGGCCCTGCGACCGCGCGGACATGGCCTTCAGCGTGACGAAAAGCTATATCGGGCTGCTGGCCGCGTTGGCACTGGATCGCGGCCTGATCGCGGATTTCGACGAGCCCGTCTCGGCCCGGATCGGGGATGAGGCCTTTGCCGATGCCCGCAACCGGCGCGTGACATGGCGGCACTTGCTGGACCAGACCAGCGAATGGGGCGGCACGCTGTTCGGTATCCCCCATAGCGTCGACCGCGATCGCCAGCTTGCACCGACCGAGGATGGCAGCAGGATGAACCGCGCCACCCCCCTGCAGCAGCCGGGCAGCTACTGGGATTACAACGACACCCGGGTGAACGCGCTCTGCCTGGCGCTGACGCTGCTGTTCGGTCAGCCCCTGCCCGCGATCCTGGCGGGACTGCATCCAGCCTTTGCGGATCGGTCGCGCTGGCATTGGGACGGATACGGCTCCCGCAGCACGATCCCGCTGAACGGCGCGGCGGTCGAGATCGTGGTCGGCGGGGGACATTGGGGCGGAGGCATGGTCGCGGCGGTCGATCATCATCTGGCGCTTGGCGGCATCTTCCTGGGCGGCGGGCAGCATGACGGCCACCGCGCCGTGACGCCCGAGGCGCTGGAGGCGCTGCTGCGGCCCTGCCCGTTGCAGCCTGTCTATGGCGGGCTCTGGTGGCTGAACGACAGGCGGCGGCTTTATCCGGACCTGCCCGGCGACAGCGTTCTGGCGATGGGCGTCGGAGCCAACGTCATCTGGGTCTGCCCGTCGCTCGGGCTGGTCGCCTGCCTGCGCTGGCTGCGCCCGGACGCGGTGGCGCCGGTGCTGGGGCAGCTGGCCGAGGCCGCCGAACGAGGCAGCGCATGAACGCGATCCCGGATCTGGTGGCGCGCATCCATGCCGGCGACGCCGCGCCCGACGAGGCCGTCCGGGCCGCGCAGCAGCGGATCGCAAGCCTGAACCCGACCCTGAACGCCATCGTCGATCACGACCCCGACGTGGTAGAATCTCAGGTCGCCGCGCTGTCCCTGCGGCTCAAGGCCGGCGAAAGACCAAGGCTGGCCGGGGTTCCGGTCACGGTCAAGGATCAGTTCCATGTGGCGGGCTGGCGCGTCACCGAGGGCTCGGCGCTGCTGGCCGATCGTGTCGCGCGGAGGGACGAGCCGATCATCGCCAGGCTGCGCCGGGCCGGGGCCATCATCCTTGGCCGCAGCAACATGTCGGAATTCGGCTGCAAGGGCGTCACCGACAACCGGGTGCACGGCGCGACGCGGCATCCGCTGGATCATCGCCTGACGCCCGGCGGATCGTCAGGCGGGGCAGCGGTCGCCGTGGCGACAGGGATGGGTCTGCTGGCACTGGCGGCGGATGGCGGCGGGTCGATCCGACGGCCCGCGGCGCATGTGGGCGTGGTCGGCTTCAAGCCCTCGACGGGGGCGCTGCCACTGGGGACGGGGCTGTCCCATACCGCCGTTCCCGGGCTGATGGCCAGCGACGTGGCCGGAATCGTCACGGCCTTCGACGCCCTGCGCGGCGCCGAGGCGCTGGACCCGGTCTCGGTCGATCTGCCGGCACGGGGCGGAGGTCCGATCGCGCTGACCTTTGGCTGGGCGCCCGACCTGGGGCTTGGCATCCGCCTAGACGACGCCGCGCGCCAGGCCGCCGAACGGGCGCGCGACAGGATCGCGGCAGCGGGCTACCGGCTGCGCGCCATTCCGCCCCGCTGGCCCGAGGGCGCCTGCGAGGCCGCACTGATGCCGCTGCAACATGCCGCGCTGGCCGCGCGGTGGGGCCGCCAGTGGCAGAATACGCCGGACCTGTTCGATCCCCATATCGCCGAGCAGATCGAGGCGGGGCTTGCCCTGAGCGGCTGCGATCTGGCCCGTGCCGACATGCTGAGCCGCGACATCGCCCGCGCGGCGGCAGGCTATTTCGCGCAGGGGCCGGGCCTGCTGCTGGCGCTGACCGCGCCCTGCGCGGCATGGCCGCTGGACCGGCTTGGCCCGGCGCGGATCGGCGGCGCGCCTGCGGGACCGCGCGATCATGCGGCGCTGACGCCTCTGGTCAACCATGCCTTCCTGCCTGCCATCTCGATCCCGTGCGGGCGCGATGCGGCGGGACTGCCCTTCGGGCTGCAGATCATCGGGCCGCGCCTTTCGGACCTGACGGTCCTGCGGGCCGCGATGGCACTGGCGCCACTGGTCGATGATAGGGAAAGGACACGCGATGAAGCATGACCTGCTTGTTCGGGGCGGCACGGTCGTCACCGCCTCGGACATTCAAGAGGCCGACATCGCGATCCGCGACGGCGTGATCGTCCAGATCGGCCGCGATCTGGGCCCGGCGGCGCGGATCGTCGATGCCCAAGGTTGCCACGTCCTGCCCGGCGCCATCGACAGCCACGTCCATCTGGCCCAACCTTCGGGCGACGGGATCGTGATGGCGGACGGCTTTGCCAGCGGCACCCTGTCGGCCCTGTGCGGCGGGACGACGACGGTCATGCCCTTCTGCCTGCCCGCGCCGGGCCAGTCGCTGCGGGCGGCGCTGGCGGATTATCACGCTCTGGCGGACGGCAACCTGCACACGGATGCCAGCTTTCACCTGATCCTGAACGATCCGACCGAGGCTCAGCTGGGTCAGGAGCTTCCCGCCTTGATCGCCGAGGGATACCGCTCGATCAAGGTGTTCATGACCTATGAGGGGCTGCGCCTGCGCGATGACCAGATCCTGGCCACGATGGATGCCGCCCGCGCCGCCGGGGCGGTGGTCATGGTCCATGCCGAGAACGAGGACGTGATCCGCCATCTGGCCGACCGGGCCGAGCGGATGGGCGATCTGGTGCCTGCCGCCCATGCCCGCACCCGCCCTGTCGCCGCCGAACGCGAGGCCACGCATCGCGCGCTGACCCTGGCCGAGGTGACGGATGCGCCGGTGGTGATCGTGCATGTCTCGAACGGCGAGGCCATCGAGGAAATCGCACGTGCCCGCGCGCGCGGCGTCAACGTGACCGCCGAGACCTGTCCGCAATATCTTGTCCTGACCGCCCGGGATCTGGAGTCGATGGACTGGTCGGGCGCGAAATATGTCTGCTCGCCTCCGCCGCGGGACGAGGCGCACCAGCAGGCGGTCTGGCGCGCGATCGAGACGGGCGTCTTCGACCTCTTTTCGTCGGACCATTGCCCATTTCTCTATGACAGCCCGACCGGCAAGCTGAACCGCCGCGGGCGGCAATCCTTTCGCCACGTGCCGAACGGCATTCCCGGGATCGAGACGCGTCTGCCCATCCTTTGGACGCTCGGCGTCATGGGCGGGCGGATCGACATGATGCGCTTTGTGGCGCTGACCGCGACCAACCATGCGCGGACCTACGGCCTTTACCCGCGCAAGGGCAGCATCGCGATCGGCGCGGATGCCGATCTGGCGATCTGGGACAGCCGCATCCGGCGCACGATCCGTCATGCCGATCTGCACGACGCCTGCGATTACAGCCCCTATGAGGGATTTCGGGCGCAGGGCTGGCCGATGACGGTGATCCTGCGCGGTGCGGTCGTGGTCGAGGACGGACAGCCCGTCGGGGGACCCCGAGGCCGTTATCTGGGCGATCGCGGGGCCTGATCGGCGGATGCGCCGCACCGATGACGGACAAGAGACTGGCCATCCGGGCCGCGATCGACCATGCTTGACGCCCATCCGACGCGCATTCCGCGCCTTCCGACCACGAGACAGCGAAACCCGAGCATTTGACCTATAACCGAGACCCGCGCCCGCCCGCCCGCACCAGACCGCCCGCCATGCCGTTGCGCCCGTCTCCGGGTCCGACCTATCCGGTGTTCAAGCGCTGCATCCCGGAACGGGTGTTCTATATCCTTCCCGCGCTGATGTGGCTGGCGCTGGCCCTGCGCCATGGCAGCCTGACCCTGCCAAGCGCGGCCAATCCCTCGCTGGATGCCGGGGGTCTGTGGGGCGAAAGCAAGTCGCAGGGTCTGGACCTTTTCGGCGCGACGGGGCAGCGTTTCCTGCCCGGCTTCGCCACGGTCGATTGCGATGATGCGAGGGATCGGGCCGAGGATGCGGCGCGGGCCATGCGGGCCGCCGAACTGCGATTTCCGGTCGTCGCCAAGCCGGACCGCGGCTATCAGGGTTGGGGCGTGCGGCTGCTGGCCTCGCAGCCCGAACTGGCCGAATACATGGCGCGCCAGCCGCATGGCGCGCGGGTTCTGCTGCAGGCCCTGATCGACATGCCGGGCGAGGCGGGGATCTTCTACATCCGCGACCCCGACCAGGAACGCGGCAGGATCGTTTCGATGGCCTTCGTGCATCCGCCCCATGTCATCGGCGACGGCACCCACAGCGTGGCGGAACTGGTCGCGGCCGACCCGATCCTTGCGGCCAATGCCGCGATCTATCAGGAACGCAATCCCGAGGCCTGGAACAGCATCCCGGAACCGGACGCATTCCACATGCTGACGAATGCCCGCAGCGCGCGGCTGGGGGCGGTCTATCGCGACGCGCTGGACCAGGTCACGCCCGAACTGGACGCCGTGATCGACCGCATCTCGCGCGAGATCCCCGATTTTCATTTCGGCCGCTTCGACATCCGCTTCCGCAGCCTGTCCGAACTGCGCGAGGGCCGCGCCTTCTGCATCGTCGAACTGAACGGCGCCGGGGCCGAGATGCTGCATATCTGGGCCGGGAACGGCACGCTCGGGAACGCGTGGGCGACGTTGTGGCGACAATATCGCAGGCTTTTCCGGATCGGCGCGCAGATGCGCCGGCAAGGGCATCAGCCTGTCGGGCTGCGCGGCATGATCCGTCTGCAGCGCCAGCAGGAACGGCTGAGGCGCGGCTATCCGCCCAGTTCGTGAATGTGACTTGCCGCAGAGCGGGCGCCGGTCGATCATGGCGCGGCACAAGGCCCGGACTCCGTCATGATCGCTGACCTACCCTCTTGCCCGGCACCGGGCGCGATCATCGAGATCGCCGCGCCGGAACAATCGCTTGCGGGCGGGGCGCTGACCTTCATCCTGGAGCCACTGCGCCCGCTGCGCGAGCCGTTGATCGCAATGACGGGGATCGGACTGGATGCCGAGATCGAGGGCGATGCCTCGACCATCCGCCGCTACAACCTTCCGCAGGCCGGCGCGGATCACGGCCTGTCCGTTCTGGCCGCGGGCCAACCGATGGGACGCCGGGTCGTCTTCATCCATGGCAGCCCCGGCCTGGGCGAGGAATGGATGCCCTTTCTTGCCGATGTGCCGCAGGGGCGCGTGCATCTGGCGCCCGACCGGCCCGGTTTCGGCGAAAGCGGGACCGAGCCCGTGACAGAGCTTCAGCAGCAGGCCGATGCGCTGGTGCCGCTGCTGGGATCGCCGCTACAGGCGCCGGTGGTTCTGGTCGGCTATTCCTATGGCGGTCCTGTCGCCCTGCGCCTTGCGGCGGATCACCCCGAACGTGTTGCAGGATTGCTGCTGATCGGCGCGGCCGCCGATCCGGGGCTGGAAGAGATCCACCCCCTGCAAGAGGTCGCGGCGGTCGAATTCTTCCAGGCGCTTCTGCCGACCGAACTGGCCAATTCCAATGCCGAACTGATGGCCCTGCGCGACGGGCTCGAGGATCTGGCAGATGATCTGTCGCGGGTGCGGATGCCCGTCACCGTAGTTCAGGGCACGGCGGACACGCTTGTGCCGCCCTCGAACGCGGATTTCCTGCGCGAGCGCCTGCCCGTTCCCCCCGCCACGATCATGGTCGAGGGCGAGGGGCATTTCCTGCCCTGGACGCATGGGGCGCTGCTGACAGCCGCGCTGGATTGCCTGATGCAGGGAGCGCAGGCTCAGTTGTCGGCGCCGCCCGAAAGATAGCGGCGCGTGATCCGGCGCCCCGCCCAGAGGATGGCCAAGAGCAGCACCGCCCCGACCAGCCATGCCCAATGGCCCATCCGCGCCAGCAGGATCTCGTAAAGGCCGAAGGCGCCGTAGAAGACCGCCATCACATAGACGAGTGCGATGCCCAGATTGATCAGCGCAAAGCGGCGAAAGCCGACGCGCAGGAAGCCGCTGGCGGTGAAGATCGGAAACAGCAGCCAGGGCACCAGCCGGGCCAGCAGTCCGGCCGCAAAGGTGCTGCGATGAAGCAGCTGCCGCCCCTGTTCAAGCCGCTCCTCCGAGACCCAGGCCGCGATCCCGCGATGCCGGATCGCCAGTGCGCCAAGGGCATAGAGACACCAGTCGCTGACCACCATGCCCGCGGCGACCGAGGCCAGCGCGAGGGCCGGGCTCATCTCGCCCGCAGCGGCCAGCCCCGCCGCCATCAGGATTGCCGCTTCCTCCAGCACGAAGGTCGCGCCGAACAGGATGACGGCCAGCAGCAGCGGATTGCCAAGATAGTGTTCGACAAGCGTTTCCATGACGATCCGGGTCTGTCAGCAAGCGCCCCGCCGCGCAAGGGATCACCGCGCGGGACCACATAAACTGTTCGGCAGGTCACTTGGGCGGGCGGCCGTCGCGGGGGCGCAGGGCGTCGCGGCGGGCGCGGTCGGACGGCGGCAGCGAGGCGACGGAATCGAAATCGTTGATGTCGCGCCGCGCCAGGCGCCGCATCCGGTTCCAGCGAGACAGGACCAGCCAGACCCCCAGCCCCGCCGCCGCCCAGATCAGCGCCTGCAGAAAGACATGCAGCCCCGGAAACACCATCACGACCAGCGCCACGACTGCCGCGCCGATGGCAAATCCAAGCGCGACATAGGCCGTGGTGATCATTTCCAGCGCCAGAAGGACGGCCCCGATCAGGCCCCAGATGATCCAGTCCGGCAGCGCCAGAAGGTCCATGCCTCAGATCTCCTTGAGGATCGCGGCGGCCTCGCGGAACGCGTTCGAGGGACCGCCGGGCAGCATGATCAGCTTGGCATTGGGCGATTTCGACAGGCCTTCCAGCGCCTCGACCTGCATCCGGGCGGTCTGGAAGGTCAGCGCCTCGCGCGTGTTCTCGCCCGCGAGCGAGGCGGCGATCATGCGGTTGGCCTCGGCATTGGCCTCGGCGATGGCGCGGATCGCGTCGGCGCGGCGCTGCGCCTCGTAAAGCTCGGCATCGGCGTTCAGCTCGGCGGCGCGGCGCTGGCCCTCGGCGCGGGTGATGGCGGCGCGCCGTTCGCGTTCGGCCGCCAGAACCTCGGCCATGGCGGTCTGGGTGGTGGCGTTCAGGCGCACATCGGTAATCTCTGACCGCGAGATGCGGATGCCGTAGGTCTTGCCCGCATCCTCGAGCGCCTCGAGCAGCGCGACGTTCAGCGAACCGCGATCGGATTGCACGGCGTCCAGTTCGACCTTGCCCAGTTCAGAGCGAACCAGCGACTGGACCAGCCCGATGACCAGCGCGTTGATCGAATTGACGCGGAACACGGCGGCCTCGGGGTTCTCGATTCGGTAGACGACAAGAAGCTGCGCGCCGAAGACGACGTTGTCGGCCGACACGACCTCCAGCTCGATGTCGCTGAGCACCTGATCGTTGACCGGCACCTTGGAATGCACGCGGTCCAGGAATGGCACGATGACGTTCACCCCCGCATCCAGCGTGCGGTGATAGGCACCCAGCCGCGTGACCACGAAATTCTGCGACTGCGGCACGATCTTCAGCCCCAGCAGCACGATGAGGACCAGGACGCCCACAAGCGCGAGAACAAGTTCCATCTGTGTCTTTCCTCGAAACGGGTCGTTGAAAAAGGCCCCGGCCGCCGGGACGCGCCGACCAAGGATTGCCGCGTGCGGCCCCGTGATCAACCCCCTTCGCCGCCCGTTCGTTCCCCGCCACCCGGGCGGGGCGGGATCAGCCGCCCCCCTGCACCACCAGATCGGCCATGCGCGAGGTTGACACGACCAGCCGGGCATTGGGCAGGTCATTCGCCTCGACCTTTTGCCGGGCCTCGGCCTCGGGCAGGTCGCGCCAGCGGCGTAGCAGCCGCCGTTCCAGTTCCGACAGGGGCACGTCCAGTGCGACCGTCAGGTCGAAATGGGCGGCCAAGGGGCGCCATTCGGGATCGTCCAGCAGCAGGTAATTCCCCTCGACCAGAACCAGCCGGATGGCGGGGTCGATGATCCGGGCGCCGGCGCGGGCGATCTCGATCGAGCGGTCGAAGACCGGCACGGCGACCGGCCCGTCATCGGCGCGCAGGCGCGCCAGCGTCGCCGCGAAGCCCCGCACGTCAAAGGTGAAGGGCGCGCCCTTGCGCGGCCGCAGGCCCTGCGGCTCGAGCCAGAGATCATCGTAATGAAACCCGTCCATCGGCAGGATCGCCACCCGGCCGGGATAGAGGCGCGACAGATCGGCCAGCAGCGCCTCGGCCAGCGTGCTCTTGCCCGCGCCGGGCGGTCCCGCCAGCGCCACGAAGCGTCGGGCGGGGCCTGCGGCCAGGGGTGCAAGTCGATCGGTCAGCGCCGCACGGGTGATGGCGGCGCATCCGGTCATGGTGGCATCGGCGGATGGTTCGGTCATGGCGGGCCTTTCCTTCAGATCAGCCCATATTGCCGCGCTTTCATCTTGAGGAAAGACAGGCCGTCGGTCAGCACCTCATCGCGCGAGGGGGCGACATCGCGCCAGACCGACAGCGCGTCGGCGATCTGCGGCGGCACGGTGATGAAGCTCTCCATCGCCATGCCCCCCTTGAAGCCGATGGCGGCCAGCGCGCCGAACACCTCGTCCCACTGAATCGTGTCCATGCCGGGCGTGCCCCGGTCGGACGCGGACAGGTGGATGTATTTCAGATGCTCGCGCGCGCGCAGGATGCCGTTGGCCAGGCCCTTTTCCTCGATGTTCATGTGGTAGGTGTCCAGATGGACAAAGACGTTCTCGGCGCCCACACGCTCGCACAGGCGGACCGCCTGATCGGCCGAGTTCAGCAGGTGGTTCTCGTAGCGGTTCACGGCCTCCAGCCCGAAGCCCAGCCCCTTGGTGCGAGCATAGGCGGCGGCCTTTTCGACCACGCGGGCGGTGGCGTCGTATTCGGCCTCGGTCGGGCGCTTGCCGGTGCGCTGGCCGATGCCGCCGTAAAGGACGCCGCTCATCGCCTCGGCCCCGATCGAGGCGGTCACGTCCAGCGCCATCTTCAGGAAGTCCAGCGCGCCCTCGGGGTTGTTCGTCGGCAGCCGGTCCAGCGGCAGCCCAAGCGAGGCCACGCAGGCGACCTGATGGCGTTCCAGCAGCGCACGGGTATGGGCCGCATCGACGCCTTCGGGGTCCAGCATGGTGATTTCCAGGAACGAGATGTCGTGGCGCACCGCCTCGGGGATGGCATATTCCGCAGCCTCGCGGTTCCATTCCATCGCCCACATCGCGGTATGCACGCCAAAGCCGCTGATCGTCATGTCACTGTCCTTGCAAGGTCATTCTGTTTTCGGAAAAGGATTTCATCGGGCCGCCCAACGGCCCCAGAGATGGCGCGCGACCATCACCGCGATCAGGATCGCCCCCCACAGCGCGGTGGCCAGATGCTGGTTCGTGCCGATCAGGTTCAGCCCCGAGCCGATCACCTGCAGGATCACCAGCGCCAGGACGACCGGCATGACCCGGCCAAAGCCGCCGAACGGATCGACGCGGCCCAGAAAGCAGGCCAGCACGGTGATCAGCAGATAGGCCTCGCCATGACCGACCCGGACCGAATTGAAGCGCGCCGCCATGATGATGCCCGCCACCGCGCACATCAGGCCCGACAGCACATAGACCATCGTCAGTGCGCGGCGGGTGTTCACGCCGGAATAGCGCGTCGCTTCCAGGTTCGAGCCGAGCTGATAGATCGAGAAGCCCAGCCGCGTCCGGTTCAGGATCACCGCCCAGAGGATCGCGCAGAGGCCGAAGACGATCAGCGGCACCGGAACGCCCGCCACCTGCCCCTGCCCCAGCCACAACAGCGCGGGCGGGAAGCCCGAGACGCTGCCGCCCCGCGTCAGGAATTCGCCCAAGCCCCGCAGGAAGATCATCATCGCCAGCGAGGCAAGGATCGGATGCGCGCCCGTCCGCGCGACGACCACACCCAGAACCCAGCCGATCAGCGCCCCGCCCGCCAGCGCGGCGACGATCGCGGCGACCAGCACGACCGGCCCCGCCGCCGCGCCCCCGCCCCAGATCAGGACCGATGCCAGAAGAAGCCCCGCGATATTGGCCGAAAAGGTCGCGGCCAGGTTGAAGCCGCCGGACAGGATCGGGATCAGCATGGCCAGCGTCAGCAGGCCCAGTTCCGGCAGCTGATAGCCGATCGACGAAAAGGTCGCCCTGGTCAGGAACCGGTCGCTGAGCGACGCGAACAGCAGGACCAGCACCACCAGCACCGCGACAAGCGCCATGTTCTCGCGCAGGGCCGGGGTCGTCTGACGGCCGGCGGGTGACAGAAAACGCGTCATCACGGCGCCTTTCATGACTGTGCCTCGCGGATGCGGCGGCGGCGCAGGCCCTCGGTCAGGCCGCGCAGGGTTTCCGACGACATGCTGATGGCGATCAGGATGATCAGCCCCACGATCATGCGGAAGGCAAAGGGCGACACGCCCAGAAGGTTCAGCCCGTTCTGCGTGATCGAGACCAGCGCAAGGCCCAGCACCGCACCCAGCAGCGTGCCGCGCCCGCCCCCCAGCCGCGCCCCGCCCAGAACGACGGCGGCCAGAACCTCCAGCTCTCGGCCATAGAGGGCGTTGGGCACCACCTCGCGCGCATAATGGACCTGCATCAGCCCCGCGATGCCGGCGCAAAGACCCAGCCAGCCATAGGCCAGATAATGCATGGCGCCCAGATTGATGCCCAGCCGCCGCGCGCCTTCCGGATTGTCGCCCATCGCGAAAAGCTGGCGCCCGAGGTTCAGGCGGCGCAGCATGAACCACGTCGCGGCCAGCATCACGACCATGACCAGAACGGGCAGCGTGATCTCGGCCCAGCCCGAGGCGGTCTCGTGTTCGAACAGGATGATGCGGCGGCTCAGCCAGCCCGGCAGCGCATAGATCGAGACGCCGCCCGTGAAGAACATCAGCAGGCCGAAGAACAGGTTGAAGGTAGCGATGGTCACGACGATCGAGACCAGGCGGAAATGATAGATCAGCGCCGCGTTGATCGCGCCCAGGCTGAAGCCGATCAGACCGGCCAGCAGCAGCCCGATGGCCCAGTTGCCTCCGCCGATCTGCATCAGGATCGTCACGACCAGATATTGCACGACCGAGGCCGCCACCGCGAACGAGATGTCGATCCCGCCCGCGATCAGAACGACAAGAAGCCCCGCCGCAAAGATCAGGTTCACCGCCGAATAGTTCAGCAGATCGAACAGGTTGACCAGCGTCAGGAACGTGTCCGTGGCCAGCGACAGGCCAAGGCAGATGACCACGATCACCACCATCAGCCACCGTTCGGTCGCGCCGACAGAGCGCAGGATCTCAGGCATGGACGGCCTCTTCCAGTTCGGCCAGCGTGCTGCGGGCGGGGGTGAATTCCTCGATCAGCCGACCCTCGCGCATGTGCAGGATGCGGTCGGCGTTGAAAAAGACCTCGGGCGCCTCGTCCGAGATCAGCAGGATCGCCAGACCCTGACGCGCCAGCTCGTCCACGATGGCGAAGATGCCCGCCCGGGCGCCGACATCGACGCCGACTGTGGGGCTGTCCAGGATCAGGAGCTTCGGCGCGGTCGCCAGCCACTTGGCCAAAACCACGCGCTGCTGGTTGCCCCCGGACAGGGTCGAGACCGCATCCGTGGGCTGGCCGATCTTGACGCGCAGCTGCGTCAGCCAGTCGCGCACCAGCCCGGATTTGCGGGCGGGCGAGATCAGGCCCAGACGGCCCAGCACGCGGTCCAGCACCGTCACCACGGTGTTGTCCGCAATGGATTGCGGCTGCACGAGGCCAAGCGACAGCCGGTCCTCGGACACATAGGCGATGCCCATGCGGATCGCGTCGCGGTTATGGCGCATCCGCAGGGGCTGGCCCTGCCACATGATCGTGCCGGCATCGGGGCGGGTCATGCCGAAGAGGCTCAGAGCCAGTTCGGTGCGCCCCGAGCCGAGGCGCCCGGTCAGGCCGACGATCTCGCCCGGGGCGATGGTCAGGTCGATGTCGTGATATTCGCCATGCCGCGTAAGGCCGCGCAGTTCCAGCAGGGGTGCTGCGGGCCGCGTTTCGGGGCGGGGCGCGTAGTCGAAGCTGGCCCCGGTCATCAATTCGGTCAGCCGCGCCTGCGTCATGCCCGCCGTCGGATAGGTGCCGACCAGGCGGCCGTCGCGCAGCACGGTGACGCGGGTGCAGATCTCCAGCACCTCCTTCAGACGGTGCGAGACGAAGACGACCGCGATCCCCTGCGCGCTGAGGCGGTGGACGATGGCGATCAGCGCATCCGTCTCGCGCTGCGACAGGGATGCGGTCGGCTCGTCCATGAAGACCAGCCGCGCCTCGGCCACTAGGGCGCGGGCGATGGCGACAAGCTGGCGGTTGGCGATGGACAGGCGCCCGACGGGCATCGACAGCGGAATGTCCACGCCCAGCCGCGCCAGCACCGCGGCTGCCTCGGCCCGCATGGACTTGCGGTCCACCAGACGCGGCCGCGCGCCGAGATTTCGTTCAAAGGCGATGTTTTCGGCCACGCTCATCTCGGGGAAAAGCGCCTGATCCTGCCAGATGACCTGGATGCCAAGCGCGCGCGCCTCGGAGGGGGTCAGGCCGCTGATGTCGCGCCCGTCCCACTCCATCACGGCGCCGGGTTCGGGGCGATGGACGCCGCTGATCACCTTGATCAGCGTGGACTTGCCGCAGCCATTCTCGCCGGCAAGGCACAGGACCTCGCCGGGGCGGACGTCAAAGGCGATGTCGTCCAGCGCCTGCACGCCACCGAAGCGTTTCGAGACATGGGCCAGCCGCAACAGGCTTACACCCTGCGGATCGGGTTCGGGCATCAGACCCTCCGTCGGACAAGGGAAGGGCGGGACCGGCACGGCCCCGCCCGATGCGGATCACAGACCCATCGCGGCCAGATCGTCGACCGTGTCGGTGTTGATCTCGACAAGCTGGTCCACGATGATGTTGCGGCCCTCCGGCTCGATCACGCCTAGCCCCTCGATCTCCATGCCTGCCTCGATCGGCTCGTCATTGGCCAGCATCGTGCCAAGCGTCACGAAGACCTCGCCCGCCTGTTTGGGGTTCCACATGTAGCCGCCCGACAGGATGCCGTCATGCATCAGCGTGCGGCCCTGTCCGGGCGAGAACGGCCCCAGAACGACGACCTCGCCGCCCCGGCGGCGTTCCTCGACGGCGCGGGCCGCGCCGATCGGGCCTTGGCTGCCGAAGGCCAGGAAGCCGCGCAGGCCCTCATGCGCGCGCATCAGGTCCAGCGCCGTGCGGCGCGAGGCATCCACATCCTCGGCCACGCCGAACCGGTCGCCGACCAGTTCCATGTCGGGATGGTTCGCCTCGATCCAGGCAATGGCGGCGTCGGCCCAGGCGTTGTGCAGCGGCACGGTAAGCCCGCCGACAAAGACGGCATATTGCCCCTCGCCGCCCAGCATCTCGGCCAGCTGCTGGCCGTAAGCCTCGCCGAAGCCCACCGCCGAGGCCAGTTCGAAGTTCCAGTCCACGTTCTGCTGGCCGGGCGATTCATGGGTGACGACCTTGATCCCCGCCGCCTGCGCGCGGGCCAGCACCGGCTCCAGCACGTCAGCATCGTTCGGGACCACGCCGATCACATCGACGCCCTGAGCGATTAGGTCCTCGATGGCCCGGACCTGAAGCGCGGGGTCGGCGCTGGTCGGCCCGATCATGAAGGCGTTGACGCCCAGTTCCTCGGCGCGTTCGCGGATGCCCGCCTCCATCGCGTTGAACCAGGGAATCCCGCCGATCTTGACCACCACGCCGATGGTTGTCTGGTCGTCGGCCAGCGCGCTCTGCGCCAGCAATCCGCTTGCCGCAACAGCGCCCAGAAGGGCGCGCCTCGTCAGAGTCCAAGACGACATTCTTTCCTCCCATGATGTGACGCCGACCTGTCCTCCCCGGCCGGTCAGGGATTTGCTAAATCCTTTTAGCAGGTGACGTCAACAGGGAATGCGTCTATTTCTTCTCGGGGCGACATCAGGGGGACGAATGGCCAGAACGGGACGGAAGCCCACGATCAAGGATCTGGCGCAGGCGGCGGGAACCTCGCCCGCGACGGCAAGCCTGGTGCTGAATGGCGGCTGGAGGAACCATCGCATCAACCCCGATACCGCCGAACGCGTGCTGCAACTGGCCCAGAGCCTGGGCTATCGGCCCAATCAGCGGGCGCGGGCGCTGCGGCTCAACCGGTCCTCGCTGGCGGGGCTGATCGTGCCGCATCACCGCAACCGGTTCTTCGCCGGACTGACCGAGCATTTCGAGGCCGAATCGCATGCGCGCGGCCTGATCCCGCTGGTCGCCAGCACCCAAAGGGATGCGCGGATCGAACAGAAGCTGGCCGATACCATGATCGCGCAAGAGGTCGAGTTTCTGGTCCTGGCCGGAACCGAGGAACCGGCCCGCATCAACGCGCTCTGCCGCGAGGCGGGAATCCGCTGCGTGAACGTGGACCTGCCCGGCGGCACGGGCTTTTCGGTGGTGACGGACAACCATGGCGGCGCGCGCGACCTGACGCGGCGGCTGATGGCGGGGCTGCCGCCCGAGACCGGGGCGCTGTTCCTGGGCGGCCGGCGCAACGAATACGCGACCGAGGCGCGGATCGACGGCTTTCGCACAGCCTTGGCCGAATCAGGGCGCGATCCCGATGTGGCGGCGATCCATTGCTGCGGCTACAGCCCCCAGGCCGCCTGCGAGGCGATGGGCGCCATCCTCGACGGCGGCGCCACGCTGCCCAAGGCGATCCTGGTGAACTCGATCACCGCCTTCGAGGGCTTCGCGCGCTTCTGGCAGGGCCATGCGGCGGACCTGCCCGATCTGCGGGTCGCCTGTTTCGACTGGGACCCGTTCGCCGCCTGCCTGCCCATCGAGACGATCATGCTGCGCCAGGATGTCGAGACGCTGATCGCCCGCTGCTTTGCATGGTTCGACGGCACGGCCCTGCGCGACGGCGAGATCGAGGTCGTCCCGGCCAAGGTCGTGGTGGACGATACCCGGCCGGGCGCGACAGGGGCGCTCTAGGCACCCAGATCCTGCCAGATGCCGCCCTGCCGGCTGGATCGGATGCAGGCGTGAATGAAGCGCATCCCTTCCAGCCCGCTCTGCAGGCCCGGCAGCCCGTCGGGCATCCGGCCCGCGATGATCGCGTCGGCGGCGTCGGTGTAGATCGAGGCGAAAGCCTCCAGATAGCCTTCGGGATGCCCCGAGGGGACGCGCGCGCTGCCCTGAAAGCCCGGCCCGCCGCGCGACAGGATCTGCGACGGCTCGCCCAGACGGGTCAGGCGCAGGCGGTTCGGATCGGCATGGGACCAGTCCAGCCCGGCCTCGTCGCCCATTACGCGCAGCCTGACCTCGTTTTCCGAGCCCGAGGCGACCTGGCTGGCCCACAGCATCCCGCGCGCGTGTTCGCCAAGGCGCATCATCACATGGGCGTTGTCGTCAACCGCGCGACCTTCGACAAAGGTGGTCAGTTCGGCGGCGACCGACCGGATCGGCAGCCCCGAGACGTAATGCGCCAGATGCGCGGCATGCGTCCCGATATCGGCGATCGCGCCGCCCTCGCCCGACTGCGCGGGATCAGCGCGCCAGTCGGCCTGCTTGCTGCGGCCGGGACGGGCCAGCCAGTCCTGCGCATATTCGACCTGAACCAGCCGAATGCGGCCCAAGGCGCCCTCGGCCACCATCCGGCGCGCCTCGCGGACCATCGGATAGCCCGCATAAGTATGCGTCAGGATCAGCAGCGCCTGCGAGGCGGCGGCGATGCGGGCCAGTTCCTCGGCCTCGGGCAGGGTCGCGGTCAGCGGCTTGTCGCAGATCACATGGACGCCCGCGCGCAGAAAGGCCCGCGCGATGGGCATGTGCAGGTGGTTCGGCGTCACGATGGACACGGCACGGATGCCGTCGGGGCGGGCGGCCTCGGCTTCGGCCATGCGCTCGTAATCGTCGTAGCTGCGCGGCAGGCCGATCGCCTCGGCCGAGGCCTGGGCGCGATCGGGGTTCGAGGACAGCGCCCCGGCCACCAGCGTGAAGCGGTCGTCCATGCGCGCGGCGATGCGATGGACCGCGCCGATAAAGGCACCCTGCCCGCCGCCCACCATGCCAAGGGGAATGCGTTCCATGATCTACTCCAATCCCAGCATATGCCGCAGCGCGCATCGGTCGGGGGCCGATCCTGCGGCGAAATCGTCAAAGGCGGTCGCGGTCGGCTCGATCAGATGCGCCTCGATGAAGGGCGCGCCCTCGGCCGCGCCTTGCGCCGCCGACTTGATGCAGCATTCCCATTCCAGCACCGCCCAGCCCCGATAGCCGGCCAGCGTCAGGCGCGAGAAGACGCCCGCGAAATCGACCTGCCCGTCGCCGAGGCTGCGGAAGCGCCCCGCCCGATCCGTCCAGCCCGAGAAGCCGGAATAGACCCCCTGCCGGGCCGAGGGCAGGAACTCGGCATCCTTGACGTGGAAGGCACGGATGCGGCTGGCGTAGTGGTCGATGAAGCCAAGATAATCAAGCTGTTGCAGAAGGAAGTGCGAAGGATCGTAATTGATCGCCACGCGGGCGTGGTCGCCCGTCGCCGACAGAAAGCGCTCGAAGCTGGCGCCGTCCATCAGGTCCTCGCCGGGATGCAGCTCATAGGCGTAATCGACGCCTTGGTCCTCATGCGCGTCGAGGATCGGCTTCCAGCGGCGGGCCAGCTCAGCGAAGGCCTCGTCGATCAGCCCCGCCGGCCGCTGCGGCCAGGGGTAGAGGTAGGGCCAGGCCAGCGCGCCGGAAAAGCCGACCTGCACGTCGAGGCCGAGATGGCGCGAGGCGCGGGCGGCCTTGATGACCTGCCCCGCCGCCCATTCCGACTGCTCGCGCGGCTTGCCCCGCAGGGCGGCCGGCGCGAAGCCGTCGAACTGCGCGGCATAGGCCGGATGCACGGCAACCAGCTGGCCCTGCATGTGGGTGGACAGCTCGGTGATCTCGACGCCTGCCTCGCGGCAGGTGCCGGCGATCTCATCGCAATAGTCCTTGGACTCGGCGGCACGGTCCAAGTCGATGAACCGCGCGTCCACCGGCAGCTGGATGCCGCGATAGCCGAGACCCGCCGCCCACCGGGCGATGTTCGGCAGCGTGTCGAAGGGCGCCGCGTCCCCTGCGAACTGCGCGAGGAAGATGGCGGGGCCCTTGATGCCCCGCTGGTGCTCGGTTGCCATGATGGCTCCTTTCTCAGGCCGGGACGGACTGGCTCGCCAGAAGATGGGCCGCCGCCTTGGGGTCCAGCGCCTCGGGGCGGGCGCAGGTGGTGGTCATGGGAACAAAGCGCCCCTCCTCGCCCGATTGCAGGATCGCGGTCATCACCTCGACCACGTGCAGCGCCAGCTCGTCATTGCAGCGGTGCGGCCGCCCCTCGGCGATTGCCATCGCCATGTCGGCAAGGCCCGAGGCGCGGTAGTCGGCCACGCTCTTGCCGTTGTTCAGCTCGCGGTTCGGAGGCCCGAGCGGGTGATCCCAGTCCGGCAGCGCGGCGGGCTCGGCGCGCTTGGTCATGCGGACCTCGCCGTCGAAGAAGTTCGGGTCCGGGATGTGCAGCGTGCCTTCGGTGCCGTAAAGCGCCATCGGCTGCAGGTCGTGCTGATGGACGTCCCAGCTGGACTGGAAGCTGATGACGGCGCCGTTCTGGAACTCGAGCAGGGCGTGGATGGTGGTCGGCGTCTCGACCGGCACCTGCTCGCCCTTGCGGGCGCCCGAGCCGATGGTGCGCGTCAGGCCAGGCATCGATGCCAGCGCGGCGACGCGCGCGACCGGCCCCAGCAGCTGCACGAGGTTCGAGATGTAGTAGGGCCCGAGGTCCAGCACCGGCCCGCCGCCCTTCAGGAAGAAGAAGTCCGGGTTGGGGTGCCAGCTTTCCATGCCGCTAGACATGACCGCGCAGGTGCCCGAGGTCACGCGGCCGATGGCGCCGCTGTCCACGATGTGCCGCGCCAACTGGTGGCTGGTGCCAAGGAACGTGTCGGGGGCCGAGCCGACGCGCAGGCCGCGTTCGGCCGCGATGCGCGCCAGCTCGCGCCCTTCGTCCAGCGTCAGGACATAGGGCTTTTCGGAGTATACGTGCTTGCCGGCCTCCAGCGCGCGTTTCGAGATGTCGAAATGCGCCGCCGGGATCGTCAGGTTCACGATCAGGTCGATGTCCGGGCTGGCCAGCAGCGCATCCACGCTGCGCGCCTCGATCCCGTATTCCGCGGCCCGCGCCTCGGCGGCGGCATGGTTCATGTCGGCGACGGCGACAAAGCGGATGCCCGCGAAATGCGGCGCCCGGCCGAGATAGGAGGCCGAGATGTTGCCGGCCCCGATGAGGCCCAGTTTCAGATCGCTCATGGTTCAGCCTTTCAGGTTCTGCCAAGCCGCATGGGCCTGGGTCGCGAAGCGCTCGAAGTCGGAGGGCTTGTCATGCTCGGCCACCAGCACCTCGACGCGGGCATGGCTGCGCAGTGCTTTGATGATTGCCGGCCAGTCCATCGTTCCGGTCGCAGGATCGGCCCAGCCATCTTCATCCGCTTTCTCACCTTCCGGCGCGATGTCTTTGAAATGGGAGGCCGAAATACGCTGGCCGTATTTCTCGATCCAGGCCAGTGGGTCGCCGCCGCCGCGCACGATCCAGGCGATGTCGGCCTCCCAATCGATCATGGGCGCCTCGTCGAGGATGATGCCCATTGGGGTCTCGCCGCCGGGCAGGGCGTGGAATTCGAAGTCGTGGTTGTGCCAGCCGAAGGTCAGGCCGCGTTCGGCCATCGCCTCATGCGCGGCGGCCAACCGGGCGGCGAAGGCGCGCCAGCCATCCGCATCCACCGGGCGCTGGTCCGCGGCGATATGGGGGGCGAAGATCATGGTCGCGCCGACCTGCTCCGCGATCTCGGCCACGCGGTCCGGGTTCTCCTCGACGATGTCCAGCGAGACATGCAGCGAGGGCATGGTCATGCCCGTCTCGGACAGCGCCTCGGCGATGGCGGGCAGCTCGTCGAAGACGCCGCCGAAGCCCTCAGCCGCGTCATAGCCCGTCGCGCCCAGACGGCGGATCACATCGGCATAGGGGGTTGCGAAGCGGGCCGAGTAGAGTTGCAGGGACAGTTTCATCATCTTCTCCGTGGGAAAGTCTTACAGCCGCGTCTCGGAGGCGGCGTCGAAGAGCGACAGGCTGGCGGGGTCGAAGCCGATGGACAGCCGGTCGCCGGTGCGCACGCGGGACTCGCCGTCCATGCGGACGCGGAAGGGGGTCTGCCCCAGCTGCGCCCAGACCAGGGTGTCGGCGCCCATCGGCTCGACCACCTCGACCAGCGCCTCGGCGCGGATCGGCAGGGCTTCGGCGGCGGCGCCGGTGCGGACATGCTCGGGGCGGATGCCGAGGACCACCTCGGGGCCGCGCGGGCGGGTGGTGAAGTCGTAGCCGGTGACATCGGCGACAAGGGGGCCGGTGAAGCGGTTTCCTTCCAGCCGGCCGGGCAACAGGTTCATGGGCGGCGAGCCGATGAAGCCGGCGACATAGAGGTTCGCGGGCTTGCGATAGATGACGTCGGGGCTGGCAAGCTGCTGGATCTTGCCTCCCCGCATGATGGCGATGCGGTCGGCCAGCGTCATCGCCTCGATCTGGTCATGCGTGACGTAGATCATCGTGTTGCCTAGGTTCTGGTGCAGGCGCTTCAGCTCGACCCGCAGCTCGGCGCGAAGTTTCGCGTCGAGGTTCGACAGCGGCTCGTCGAAGAGGAACACGTCCACGTCACGCACCAGGGCCCGGCCGATGGCGACGCGCTGGCGCTGCCCGCCCGAGAGCGCGGCGGGCTTGCGCTTCAGCAGCGGCTCAAGCTGCAGCGTTTCGGCGGCGCGGGCGACGCGGCGGCGGATCTCATCCTTCGGCACGCGGGCGTTCTTGAGGCCGAAGGACAGGTTCCCCTCGACCGTCATCTGCGGGTAAAGCGCGTAGGACTGAAAGACCATGCCGATGCCGCGCTCGGAGGGCTCGGCCCAGGTGACGTTCTGGCCCGAGATGAATATCTGCCCCTCGGTCGCCGGTTGCAGCCCGGCGATGCAGTTCAGCAGCGTAGACTTGCCGCAGCCCGAGGCGCCCAGCAGCACCAGGAACTCGCCGTCCTGCACGTCGAGATTGAGATCTCCCAGCACTTCGACCGAGCCGTAGCTGAGGGAAAGGTCACGGATCGAGACCGAGATGCCGTCCAGTTCGGTGGGCGCGGCGGCGCGGAGTGCTTGTGCCATGGGTCAGCCTTTCACGGCGCCTGCGGCGATGCCGCGGACGAAAAGTTTGCCAGAGAGGAAGTAGATCGTCAGCGGGACCAGCCCGGTCAGCAGGGTCGCGGCCATGTTGACGTTGTATTCGCGCACGCCCTGGACCGAGTTGACGATGTTGTTCAGCTGCACGGTCATCGGGTAGCTGTCGGGCCGGGTATAGATCACGCCGAACAGGAAGTCGTTCCAGATGCCCGTCACCTGCAGGATCACCGCGACGGTGAAGATGGGCAGCGACATCGGGACCAGCACGCGCAGGAAGATGCCCCAGAAGCCGGCGCCGTCGACGCGAGCGGCCTTGAACAGCTCGGGCGGCAGCGAGGAGAAGTAGTTGCGGAAGAGCAGCGTGATGATCGGCATGCCGAAGACGACATGGACCAGCACCAGCCCCCAGACCGAGCCCATCAGCCCCATCTCGCGCAGAATGATGACGATCGGGTAGATCATCACCTGATAGGGGATGAAGGCGCCGAAGATCAGGATGGTGAAGAACACCTCGGAGCCCTTGAAGCGCCAGTTGACCAGCGCGTAGCCGTTCACCGCCGCCACGGCGATGGAGAGGATCGTCGCCGGCACGGTGATGGCGACCGAGTTGAAGAACCCGCGCGAAAGCCCGTCGCAGTTCAGGCCGGTGCAGGCCTGCGACCAGGCCTTGACCCAAGGCTCGAAGGTGATCTCCATCGGCGGGGCGAAGATGTTGCCCATGCGGATCTCGGGCATTCCCTTCAGCGAGGTCATCACCATGACCCAGAGCGGCAGGAGGTAATAGAGCGAGAAGACGATCAGCCCGCCATAGACCATGATCCGCTTGGGGTTCATGCGCCGGGTCGGTGCCACGCCGGCGGGACCGTCCAGAAGTCGGCCGCGTGGCGCGGCGGTGCGGGCGGGGGTTGCGGCGCGCGCGGGAAAGGCGGCGTCAGACATGGCGTTTCCTTCCAAGCCGGAACAGCGCGAAGGGGATGATGATTGCCAGCACCGCGGCCAGCATCATCGTCGAGGCCGCGAAGCCCTGGCCCAGGTTCTGGTTGCCGAACATGTAGTCGTAGACGTATTTCGCAGGCACTTCCGAGGCGATGCCCGGCCCGCCGCGCGTCAGGGCGACGACAAGGTCGTAAAGCTTGATGATCCCGGCCGAGATCAGGACGATGCAGGTGGCGAAGACGGGCTTCATCATCGGCAGGATGATGAAGATATAGGTCTTCCACGTCGCGATGCCGTCCACACGCGCGGCCTTCCAGACATCCTCGTCGATGCCGCGCAGGCCGGCCAGCATGATGACGGTGGTCAGGCCTGCGCCCTGCCAGATGCCGGCGGCCAGAAGTGCCAGGATCACCAGGTTCGGATCGTTCAGCGGATCGAAAGTGAAACCCGAAAAGCCCATGCTGCGGACGATGTGCTGCAGGCCGAAATCCGGGTTCAGGATCCACTGCCAGACCACGCCCGTCACGATGAAGCTGAGCGCATAGGGAAACAGGATGATGGTCCGGAACCCGTCCTCGAACCGGATCTTCTGATCCAGAAGGACGGCCAGCAGAAAGCCTATGGCCAGCGTCAGGACCAGCGCGCAGATGCCGTAGATCGCGAGATTCTCGATCGAGACCTGCCAGCGGGGCGTGGACCAGAGCCGCTCGTATTGCGAAAGGCCGACGAAGTCGAGCCGGGGCAGCAGGCGCGAATTGGTGAAGGAATAGACCACCGTCCAGAGCGAACAGCCAATGAAGACCACAAGGGCCGTCAGGATCATCGGCGTGGCGGCAAGCTTGGCCTGCCAGTTCTGGAAAAGGCGGAGGGGCGGGCCGGAACGGGCCATGGCAGTGCCTCCGTCGATATGCGGGTGCCCGGCCCCTGACGCGGGGCCGGGCGGCGGGCTTACATCTCGGACATCACGATCTGGACGTAGCGGTTATGCGCGTCTTCCGCGCTGAGGCTCGAGCCGAAGAACTCGGCCGTCAGGTCCTCGATCTGGCCGCGCGTATCCGAGGACAGCAGCATGTCGACCGAGGGGATCGTGTTGCCGGCGGCAAGGGTTTCGAGCCCCTGCTGCGTGCATTCGTTGACCTCGGCCAGGTCGATGTCGCCCCGGATGGGCAGCGAACCCTTGGCCGCGTTGAAGGCGACCTGCGCCTCGGGGCTGACGATGACCTGGGCCAGCGCCATCTGCGCCTCGGTCACGGCGTCGTTGTTGTTGACGGGGAAGTAGATCGCGTCGCCGCCGGTGGCGATGTAGGGCTCGCCGCCAAGGCCGATATTGCAGCCGTAATCGGTGCCCGCGGATTGACCGGCCACGGCGAATTCGCCCTGCGCCCAGTCACCCATGACCTGCGCGGCGGCGGTGCCCTCGATCAGGCGGTTGGTGGCCATGTTCCAGTCGCTGAGATTGCCGCCCTGCGACAATTCGCGTGCGATGGCCAGTTCTTCCCAGATCTGCCGCATCGTGTCGCTGGTCAGCGTCTCTTCGTCGCGCGCCTCATAGGCCGCCAGATAGAAATCCGCCCCGCCGATCCCCGAGATCATCGCGTTCAGCAGAAGCGAGGTCTGCCAGCCCTGCATCCCCTGCGCCAAGGGCAAAATGCCCGCCTCGCGCAGCGCGGGGGCGGCAGCCTTCAGTTCTTCCCAGTTGGTGGCGGGCTCGACGCCCGCGGCCTCGAAGGCGGCATGCGAAGTCCACATCCATTGCGGCGAGTGGATGTTGATCGGCGCGCAATAGATGCGGCCGTCCAGCGTGCAGGCTTCCAGCAGCGAGGACGGGTTGATGAAATCGGCCCAGCCATTCGCCTCGGCCACCTCGGTCAGGTCCTGCATCAGCCCCGCCTCGACCAGTTCCTGCGCCTGACGGCCGTGGTTGAACTGCGTGGCGCCCATCGGATCGCCGCCGATGATACGCGAGACCATGATCGGCCGCGCCGTCGAACCCGAGCCAGCGATCGCGCCGTCAACCCAGGTGTGGTCGGTCTGTTCCTCGAAGATGCGTGCCAGTTCCTGCACCGCAGCGGCCTCGCCGCCCGAGGTCCACCAATGCGTGACCTCCAGATCGGCGGCCAGCGAAGCGGCAGGCAGCAGCGTCAGCGCAGCGCCCGCCCGCAGGCGGCGCATCAGGATCTTGCTCATTGTCATTCCTCCCTGAAACGGCTGCCCGTCGGTTCGCGGACAGCGGCAATCGCCTTCACCGGGGGCTCCTCCGGCCGATGTAAACGATTGCCATGAGTCATCTCACGCCGATTGCAATCCGTCAACGGTAAATGTAATCGTTTACCCGGGCAGGTGTGCAGAAAGGACCGGCTGTAATGAAGGCCATGGGAATTAAGGACATCGCCCGCCTTGCCGGTGTCTCGACCGCGACGGTCAGCCGCGCGCTGTCCAATCCCGACCGCGTGTCCGACGCGACGCGCGCGCAGGTCATGGCCGTTGTGCAGGCGCATGATTACAGGGCGAATTCGCAGGCGCGTTCGCTGCGCGTCCAGCGCACCGACACGGTCCTGGCGCTGGTGCCCAATCTTGGAAACCCGTTCTTTTCCGAAATCATCGCCGGCATCCAGGACAGTCTGGCCCCGGCCGGCGTCGATCTGCTGGTCGCCGATACCCTGACGCAGCAGGCGCGCAGGCAATCTGCGGTCAGCCATCTTCAGGCCGCGCGCGCCGACGGGCTGATCTGCCTCGACGGGGCGCTTCCGGCCGATTCGCTGGCCGATCTGTCCACCCCGGCAATGCGCCACCGGGTCGTCTTTGCCTGCGAATGGCCGATCGGCCGCGATTTTCCAAGCGTCCGCAGCGACAATCGCGCGGGGATGCAGCTTGCGGTCGCGCATCTGCTGGAGCATGGCCACCGCGACTTTGCGCTGCTGGCCGGTCCGCCGGGCAATGTGCTGACCCGCGAACGGCTGGCCGGCGCGCGCGAGGCGCTGGCGCAGGCGGGCATCGATCTGCCCGAAAGCCGCATCGACGGGCACAGTTTCGAGATCGCGGACGGTTTCGCCGCCGCAGCGCGACTGATGCAGGGACCCAAGCCGCCGACCGCGATCCTGTGCCTGTCGGACCAGTTGGCCATCGGCTGCATGTCCGGGCTTGGCCGGATGGGGATCAGCGTGCCGGGCGACGTCTCGGTGATCGGCTTTGACGATATCGCGCTGGCGGCCTATTCCAGCCCGCCCCTGACCACGATCCGTCAGGACCGGCGCGGTCTGGGGCGCATCGCGGCGCAACGGTTGCTGGACGGGCTGAGCGGCCGCACAACGGACGAGGCGCCCGCCCCCCGGCCCACCGTCCTGCCCATCACGCTGGTGCAGCGCGGATCGACCGCCAGGGCGAAGCGCTAAGCGCCGGCGACTATAGCAGACCTGTCTGGAACCCGTCAGCCCAGCCGGTTGTAGCGGATGAAGGGGGTTTTCGTGGCCACCTGATCGTAGAGCATCCGGCCCCGATAGTTGAATTCCTGCGTCAGCCACCAGACCGACGGGCAGCCTTCGGCATCGGCGGCGCAATAGACGGCCTCGATCAGGGCGCGGGCGACACCCTGACCGCGCACGACAGGATCGGTATAGAGATCCTGCAGATAGCAGACATTCTCGATCTTCCAGCAATGCCGGTGAAAGAGGTAATGCGTCAGCCCGACCGGCACGCCATCCCGCTCGGCGACAAGACCGCGGAATTCGTTCTCGGCGCCGGACAGCAATCGGGCGAACGTGGTGGCATAGACCTCGTCGGGAACGGTGGTCTGGTAGTAATCCAGATAGCCGGTCCAGAGCCTGCGCCAATGCGCCTCGTCCCGCGCTTCGAGAGGGCGGATCACGGGCTCGGTCCGCGCGTCCGCGGCGAATGCCTCAGTGTGGTTCATGGCAAGCCTTTCCTACCGATTACGCGGCAGGAAAGCAGATGAAATGCAGGCCGGTCCAGCACTTTCTGGCAGCGTGTCGGGATCGGCACCCAATCCTGAATTTTTAACTCAGGTTATGATTGACAAACCTTAGTGAAATAGTCGATCACGCGCCGTCCCTCTCAAGCAGCGAAGCCATGACCCTCTTGCGCAAAGCCCTTCTTGCCGCCGCCGCCCTTGCGGCCCTGACCCATCCCGCCCTGTCCCAGGACGAACCCGTCTATGTGCTGGGCGGCATCACGCTGACGCTCGACGACGTGTCGGGCTATGTCTCGCCCGGCGCCCAGATCGGCAAGTCCTCGACCCGCCTCTCCGAGACGCAGCAATCGGTCTCGGTCGTCACGCGGCAGCAGATCGAGGATCAGGGCGCGCGCAATCTGGGGCAGGTCCTGTCCTACACGGCGGGCGTGGTTGCCCAGCCCTTCGGCACCGATCCGCGCTTTGACAGCCCCGTCATCCGGGGCTTCGACGGCAGCCGGGCGCAATATGTCAACGGCCTGCGCCAGCTGCGCGATCTCGGCGCCCCGACCTACGAGACCTACGGCTTGCAACAGGTCGAGGTGCTGCGAGGGCCGTCCTCGTCGCTCTATGGGGCGGGATCGCCGGGCGGCATCATCAACCAGGTTCAGAAACGGGCCCGTTCGGGCGATTTTTCCGAGGCCGGGTTCGGCTTTGACAGCAATGGCAGCCTCCGCGCCTTCATGGACCTGAACCGCAGCCCGTCCGAGACGCTGTCCTGGCGCCTGACCGGGCTTGGCAGCGATACCAGCCAGCAGATCGAGGAACTGACCAACCGGCGCGGTTATCTGGCGGGCGCGGTGCGCCTGACGCCGCAGGACGGGACGGTGATCGACCTCATGGCCTCGACCATTCAGGACGCACCGGTCACGCCGGCGCAAGTGCCTTATGCCCTGACGCAGATCGGCAATTCGGCATCGCTGCGTAAGCTGCATGCGGGCGAGCCATCGTTCGAGGGCAGCGACCGCAACCTGATCGATGCGGGCGCCGAGATCAGCCACCTGATGGACAATGGCTGGACACTGTCGCAGGGCTTCCGGGTCGAACGACTGGACTGGGATTATACCGGGCTCTACGTCACCGGCCTGACCGGGGACCAGATCACGCGCGGCATCATCGCCCAGGACGAATCCAGCGACAGCATCAGCCTCGATACGCGCCTGACCGGCGAGATTGTCACCGGCGCCGTCACGCACCGCATCCTGGCCGGTCTGGACCTGCGCCGCTACGAGGCCAGCGCCGATACCCGCTTTGGCTCGGCGCCGTCGCTGGATTGGCGCAATCCGGTCTATGGCGTCGCCATCGACCCGTCCTACTGGTTTATCCGGGACCGCGACGTGACGCTGCGCCAAGCCGGGATCTATGTGCAGGACGAGATCGAGGCCGGCGCGTGGCGCGGCAATCTGGCGCTGCGCCATGATTGGGCCGAGCAGACCGGGCGCAGCGTCGACAATTTCGGCACCGATGCGCGCATCGACCAGCGCGACAACGCGACGACCGGGCGCGTCGGTCTGGGCTATGTCTTCGCTAATGGGGCGATGCCCTATCTGAGCTATTCGACCTCGTTCGATCCCGAGATCGGCGCCGATATCGATGGCAACGCGCTGCGCCCGACCGAGGGGCGGCAGGTCGAATTGGGCGTGAAATACAACCCTTCCGCCTGGACCGGGCTGGTCTCGGCCGCGCTTTACGACCTGCGCCAGACGAATGTCAGCCGCACCGTGACCGAGGGCGGCATGACCGGCCAGCGCCAGTTCGGCGAGGTCGCGTCGCGCGGCCTCGAACTAGAGGCGACGGCGGAACTGGCCGAGGGCTGGGCCCTGCGCGCCAGCTATGCCTGGAACGAGACCGAGCAGAAGGGCGGCGCCACGGCGGGCCTGGCCCTTCCCAACGCGCCGCGTCATGTCGCGGGGCTGTGGCTGGACCGCGATCTCGGCAACGGCTGGCGTCTGGGTGGTGGCCTGCGCCATGTGGGTAATCGCTTCGGCGATGCCGAAAACACCCTGCCTTTGGAGGGAGCGACACTAGCCGATCTTGGCGCAACCTATACGAGTGGCGCGTTGACCGGCTCGGTCAACATCCGCAATCTGGGTGACAAGGCGTGGTTGGCCAATTGCGGCGCCTTCGGCTGCACCTATGCCGATGGCCGGACTTTGGATGCGCAGGTGACATGGAAATGGTAGATGAGGGGGGCCATGCGCAAGGCCCCGACCGCCGAATGATCCTGACCGCCGCCGGCGCCCTGCTGGCGGCGGCTTTGCCTTGGCCCGCCAGCGCGGCCCCCGCCGCGCCCCGGATCGCGGCGATCGACTGGGCGATGCTGGAAACCGCCATGGCGCTTGGCCATGCGCCCGTCGCTGCGGCCGAGCTGATCCAGTTCCGCCGCGTCAGCGGCACTGTCCTGCCGCCCGCCACGGTGGATCTGGGCCTGCGGGGTGCGCCCAATCTAGAGGTGCTGCATCTCTCGCGGCCCGATCTGATCCTGTCCTCGTCCTATTACACCGCATTCGAGCCCCAGCTTGCGCGCATCGCGCCGGTCCTGTCGCTGTCGCTGTTCCAGCCGGGCGTTCCGCCCCTGCCCCGCCTGATCGAGGCTCTGGACGTCCTTGCCCTGCGGCTGGAGGATCCCGCCGCCGCAGGCCGGGCCCGCGCGCGGGCCGAGTCGCGGCTGGATGCGGCGGCGACGCGTCTGGCGGCTCATGCGGGACGCCCGATGGCTCTGGTCGATATCGGCGATCAGCGCCATTTCCGCGCCTTCGGCGCCGACAGCCTGTTCGGATCGACGCTGGATCGGCTGGGGCTGGTCAATGCTTGGGCGGGCGACACGGCCTACAGCTTTCTGGCCCCCGTCCCGCTTGAGCGCCTTGCCGATTTCCCCGAGGCCAGTCTGGTCCTGACCGGTCCGATGCCGCCTCAGGCTGCGCGGGCGCTGTCGGAAAGCCGTCTGTGGACGGCGCTGCCACAGATCGCGGCGGGCCGCATCCATCGCCTGCCGCGGGTCAACGCCTTCGGCGGGCTGCCCTCGGCGGTGCAATTCGCGGAAGCCCTTGCCGAGGCGATGGCATGAGCCGCTCGGTCCCCCTGGGTGCCGGCGCGGTCCTGCTGGCGCTGTGGCTGCCGGTCCTGCTGACCGCGGACTGGCCCGCCTGGCCCTGGCGGGTCGAGGCGATGAGCATCGAACAGATCATGCTTGCCCATGGCCTGCTGCCGCGCCTTGCCGTGGGCCTTCTGGCGGGGGCGATATTGGGTCTGGCCGGCGCGCTGCTGCAGATCGTCCTGCGCAATCCCGTGGCCGATCCGACGACGCTCGGCATCACCGCCGGGGCGCAGCTTGCGCTGGTCCTGGCGACGCTTCTGGCCCCCGCCATGATCGAGACCGGACGCTGGCCCGTGGCGGCCTCGGGCGCGGCGGCGGCGGCGACGCTGGTCACGGCCATCGGCGTCCTGCGCGCGTTCCACCCTGTCACGATGGTGATCGCCGGTATGCTGGTCGCGCTGACCGCCAGCGCGGTGACGGCAGCCCTGGTTCTGGCGCAGGGAGAATACCTGCTGTCGCTGGTGGTCTGGAACGGCGGCTCTCTGGTGCAGCAGGACTGGTCCGGCGCCGAAGCCCTGACGATGGTCCTCGTGCCTTCGGCCGTTCTGGCCGCGTTTCTGCTGCGTCCGCTGGTGGTTCTGTCCTTGGGCGGCGAAGTCGCGCGCGGGCTTGGCCTCAATGTGGGCTGGATCAGGCTGGCGGCGATTGCGCTGTCGGTTCTTCTGACGGCGGCGGTCTCGGCCGAACTGGGGCTCATTGCCTTCGTCGGGCTGGCCGCGCCGGCTGTGGTCCGTGCCTTGGGCGCGGTCGATGCGGCGCGGCTGCTGGCGCTGTCGCCTCTGGCCGGGGCGGTGATCCTGTCGCTGGCCGATGCGCTGGTCCTTCACGGCGCGCGGCTGGCGGGCGAGATGTTCCCGACCGGGGCCCTGACCGGGCTGATCGGGGGGCCGCTGCTGCTGTGGCTGCTGCCGCGCCTGCGCGGCGCCACCCCGCCGGGGCTGGAAACCCCCGCCGCCGCCACGCGCCGTGCGCGACACCCGCGCCGCATGCTGGCGGGTCTGGCCTTGTTGCTGGTTCTGGGCGGGGCGGGGATGGTCTGGATCGGCCGGGTTCCGGGCGCCTGGGTGATCCTCGACCCGGCACAGGCGGGCCAGTTCCTGCCCCTGCGCCTGCCGCGCCTGATCGCGGCGGCGGCGGCGGGCGCGGCCCTTGCCATGGCCGGAGCGATGCTGCAACGGCTGACCGCCAACCCGCTGGCATCGCCCGAGATCCTGGGCGTATCGGGCGGCGCGGCACTTGGCTTTGCCGTCTCGGTCTTCACGCTGACCGCGCCGGGATTGCTGATCCAGACCGGGGCGGCGATGGCGGGCGCGGCCTTGGCGCTGGCGCTGCTGCTGGCCTTCGCGACCAGGCGCGACCTGCCGCCCGAGCGTGTGCTGCTGGCCGGGATCGCGGTCTCGGCGCTGGCCTCGGCGGTGCTGACGGCCATGATGGCGGTGGGTGACATGCGCGCATTTCGCGTGCTGGCCTGGCTGTCGGGCTCGTCCGCGCATCTGGGCATGGCGCCGGCGCTGGCCCTGGCCGCAGTCGCAGCGGGCGTCTGGCTGGCCGGGCAGGCGATGACGCGCTGGCTGGCGATCCTGCCATTGGGCGGAGGCGTCGCCTTGGGGCTGGGCATGCCTGCGAACCGCGCGCGTCTGTCCGTGATCGGGCTGGCAGGGCTGGCCACGGGTGCCGCCACCATGCTGGTCGGCCCGCTATCTTTCGTCGGCTTGATGGCGCCGCATCTGGCGCGGCGCGCGGGGCTGATGCGGCCCGATGACCACCTGACCGGCGCCGCCCTGATCGGTGCCTGCCTGATGCTGGCCGCCGATTTCGGCGCGCGGATGGCGGGCTTTCCCTATGAACTGCCGCTTGGCCTCTTTGCGTCGCTGATCGGCGCGCCGTGGCTGATCTGGCTGATGCTGAGGCGCGCATGACCCTGTTCTCCACCCGCCGCCTGACCGTGGACGTGCCCGGCCGCAGGCTTCTGCACAATCTTGACCTTGACCTGCCGCAGGGGCGCGTGACGGCGCTGATCGGGCATAACGGCTCGGGCAAGTCCACGTTGCTCAAGGCGCTGGCGCGCCAGATCCCCTATGGCGGGCGCATTACCTTCGAGCGTCGCGCGCTCGAGGAATGGCACGCCCGCGCGCTGGCCCGGCGGCTGGCCGTCCTGCCGCAGGCGACGCCGCCAGCCGAGGGGATGACCGTGCGCGAACTGGCAGCCCTGGGCCGGTATCCGTGGCATGGCGCCCTTGGCCGCCTGCGCGCCTCGGACCGGACCACCATTGCCGCCGCGCTGGCCGAATGCGGGCTGGAGCCGCTGGCGGACCGGCTGGTCGACACGCTGTCGGGCGGCGAGCGACAGCGCGCCTGGCTGTCCATGCTGGTCGCGCAGCAGGCCGCGACGCTGCTTCTGGACGAGCCGATCAGCGCGCTGGACATCGCCCACCAGGTCGAGGTGCTGGCGCTGGTGCGCCGGATGTGCCACAGGCAGGGCCGCAGCGCGGTCGTGGTGCTGCACGATGTCAACATGGCCGCGCGCTTCTGTGACCATATCGTGGCGCTGAAGGAGGGCCGCGTCGTTCTGGAAGGACCGCCAGCGACCCTGATGGACCCGGCGGCGCTGCAATCCGTCTATGGCCTGCCGATGCAGGTCCTGACGGGCCCGGACGGCACCCCGGTCGCCATGCCTGCCTGAGAGGCCCGATGCTGAAAGACTTCTTTTCCTATTACCGCCCTCATATGGGCCTCTTCTGGCTGGATTTCGGCTGCGCCGTCCTGTCGGGTCTGCTGGAACTGGCCTTTCCGCTGGCGGTCACGGCCTTCATCGACCATCTGCTGCCGCAGGGCGACTGGTCGTTGACGCTGGCTGCGGCGGGGGGATTGCTCGCGCTTTATGCCGTCAATACGGGGCTGCTGTCGGTGGTGATCTACTGGGGCCACAAGCTGGGCATCAATATCGAGACGGCGATGCGCGCGCGGGCCTTCGACCACCTGACGCGGCTGTCCTGGCGCTGGTATGACCGCGCCCGCACCGGCAAGCTGGTCGCCCGCGTCACCCGCGATCTGGAAGAGATCGGCGAGGTCGCCCATCACGGCCCCGAGGATGCCTTCATCGCGCTGATGACCTTTGTCGGCGCCTTCCTGCTGATGTTCTGGATCCATCCGCAACTGGCGCTGATCGTGGCCTTGATCGTGCCGGCCATGCTGGCCCTGGTCATCGTCTATGGCGGCCGCATGACCGCCACCTGGCGGGCGATCTATTCGCGGGTGGGCGACTTCAACGTGCGCCTGGAAGAGGCGCTCGGCGGGGTCCGCGTCGTGCAGGCCTTCGGCAACGAGGCTCATGAAAGCCACCTCTTTGCCGCCGACAATGCCCGTTACCGGCAGGCCAAGCTGGATGCCTACCGCGTCATGGCGGCCTCGACGGCGCTGCAATATATGGGCCTGCGGCTGGTTCAGGTCGTGGTCATGGTTCTGGGCGCGGGCTATGTGCTCAGCGGCGACCTGACCACGGGGGGCTTTGTCGGCTTCCTGCTGCTGGTGGGCGTCTTCTACCGGCCGCTGGAAAAGATCGCCGCCGTGATCGAGACCTATCCGCGCGGCATTGCCGGGTTCCGCCGCTACCGCGAACTGCTGGCCACCGATCCCGAGATCGCGGATGCCCCGGACGCCGTCGAGGCGCCCGAGCTTCGCGGCGAGATCCGGTTCGAACGCGTGGGCTTCGCCTATCAACCCGACCGTCCGATCCTGTCGGAGATCGACCTTTCGGTCAGCGCGGGCGAGACAGTCGCCTTCGTCGGGCCCTCGGGGGCGGGCAAGACCACGCTTCTGGCGCTACTGCCCCGCTTCTACGAGCCGACCAAGGGCCGGATCACCATCGACGGGCTGGCCCTGCGGCAGATGCGCCTGCACGGCCTCCGCCGACAGATCGGGCTCGTCAGCCAGGACGTGTTCCTGTTCGGAGGCAGCCTGCGCGAGAACATCGCCTATGGCCGTCTGGGCGCCAGCGATGCAGAGATCCTCGAAGCCGCGCGCAAGGCGCAGCTGGGCCGCCTGATCGAGGATCTGCCCGAGTGGCTGGACACGATCGTGGGCGAGCGCGGCGTGATGCTGTCGGGCGGACAGAAGCAACGGGTGGCGATCGCCCGGGCCTTCCTGAAGAACCCGCCCGTCCTGATCCTGGACGAGGCGACCAGCGCGCTGGACAGCCAGACCGAGCGCGAGATCCAGTCGGCGCTGGACGCGCTGTCGGTCGGGCGCACGACTCTGGTGATCGCGCACCGGCTGGCCACGATCCGCAATGCGGACCGGATCGTCGTGATGGACGAGGGCCGGATCGTCGAGATCGGCACGCATGCCGAATTGATGGCGCGCGGCGGCACCTATGCCCGGCTGGCCGCCTGAGCCGCAACGGGCCGGAGAAGGGAAGCCTTCAGGCCCCCCATCGAGGGGGGCCTGAAGGCTGCGGGGCCCCCGAACCCCCGCCTGCGCGTGGGATCGGGGTCAGCTCCAATAGGCGGCAGCGGTGACGGATTTGCGGCCGAGCCCGCGCGCCGTCAGTTCATCGCGGGCCTGACGCGCGTCATCGGCGTGACCCGCGAACCAGACATGCGCGGCCTCGGGCAGAGGCGCGGCCCGCAGGGCGCCCAGAAGGTCCGGCACGGCCGTGATGCGCGGGTCCGACGCCAGACCAACGAGATCGGCAGAATCGACGCGAAGCCATGCCCCCAGAATACGGCTTTCGGGCGCGCAGAGCGGCTGAAGCTGCATGATCCGCCGGATCGCGGGCAGCGCCGTCTGGTCTCCGAACAGCAGGATCTGCGGGGCCTCGGGCAGCCAGCCGCCACCGGGGCCCATGATGGCGACGTCGCTACCCTCGATCCCCGACATCGCCCAGTCGCAGGTCGGGCTGCCGGGATGGCGGTAGATGTCGAAATCGAGCCAGTCGCCCTGTTGTGCGGCGACGGTGTAGACCGGGCGATGCAGGGCGTCGGCGGCCTCGGGCCAGATCGTCCGCCCCGTGGGGCCGATGCGCGGCCAGACCGGCACCCGGCCCGGCGGCGGCAGCAACAGGCGGAAATGCAGGCCCCCCTGACCGAAGCGCCCGGCTTCGGGACCGCTCAGCCGGATGCGCAGGAAACCCGGGCTGAGACGCCGGACCGAAGCCACGCGCATGACCGCGAGGCCGGGGGCGAGGGCGCCGACATCCACATGATCCCAGGCGACGCCCAGCCCGGCCTCGGCCAAAGCTTCGCTGACCATGTCCTGCAACAGCCCGATCTGGCGCCGTTCGGGGCCGTGCAGCTCGATCCGCAGGCTGTCGCGCTCCGGGATGAGGCGAAGCTCGCCGCCCCACAGGCTCCAGACCAACCGGTCGGCGGTCTCGAGAATTGGCATCTCCCACTGCGCGGCCCGCGCGCGCAAAGCGGCCGCTGCCGCGCCAGAGGGCGATGCCACCTCGCCCGACAGGCGGCATGCGAAATTGCGTGACATGATGCGATCCTCCGGAAGACGCCCCAGAAATCGGACAACCTATCAAATTTGTCAAGAATTCGCGCGGACCTGCCATCGCGCCACGACAGGGCTTGCCTCGGGCGCGGGGTCGCGGTGAAGTCGGGCCAGAGCCGACATTGAGGGAACACCATGCCGACCCATCACCAGCCCGTCGACGCCGCCGAGGTGCCGCGCTTCGCCGGCCCCGCGACCTTCATGCGCCTGCCCGCCGTCGAGGATGCGACCGGCCTCGACATCGCGCTGGTCGGCATCCCTTGGGATGGCGGCACCACCAACCGCGCGGGTGCGCGGCACGGACCGCGCGAGGTGCGCAACATGTCCAGCCTCATGCGCGGGGCCCATCACGTCTCGGGGGTGGCGCCCTACCGGATCGCCAATGTGGCCGATCTGGGCGACCTGCCGGTGAACCCGATCGACCTGCAGGACGGGATGGCGCGGATTGAGGCCGGGATGGCGCGGATCGTGGCCACCGGGGCGCTGCCGCTATCCGTCGGAGGCGACCATCTGACGACGCTGCCGGTCCTGCGCGCCGTCGCGAAAGGGCCGCGCGGGCGGGGAAAGCCGCTCGGCATGATCCAGTTCGACGCGCATTCGGACACGAATGACAGCTATTTCGGCGGCAACCGCTATACCCATGGCACACCGTTCCGCCGCGCCATCGAGGAAGGCATCCTCGATCCCCGGCGCATGGTCCAGATCGGTATCCGCGGTTCCGTCTACGATCCGGGCGAGCATGACTGGGCCAAGGCCCAGGGCATCCGCATCATCTATATCGAAGAGGTGCTGCGGCGTGGCGCGGACGATGTCATGGCCGAGGCCTGCGCGATCCTCGGCGACGAGCCGAGCTATGTCACCTTCGACATAGACGCGATCGACCCCTCGATGGCGCCGGGCACCGGCACGCCCGAAATCGGCGGCCTGTCCACGCGCGAGGCGCAGCAGATGCTGCGTCATCTCGAGGGCGTCACCATCGCGGGGGCGGACGTGGTCGAGGTCGCACCGCCCTTCGATATCGGCGGGATGACCGCGCTGGCGGGCGCGACGATGATGTTCGAACTGCTCTGCATCATGGCCGCGCAGGTCGGGCGCACGAGGCACGGCTGACGCATCCGGGCGGCCGTGCTTGCGGGCCGAGCGGCGCTGTCGCGACGGCATGCCGGAGGCCATCGTGGCGGGCCGGGCGCAGCCGCCCGGCCCTGTTGCAGAGGTCGTCAGATCGTGGTCGCAGCTTCACGGTCGAAGGTGAAGACCGCGACCGAGGCCGTCTCGGTCAGCCGCAGCGGGAATGACTTCTTGAGACTTTCCAGCGTCGCGCTCTTGCGGCGGGTGAAGTTCTTCATCTCCTCCATCGTGTCGAAGCGCACCATCACGGTGATGCTGCCCTCCTTTTCCAGCAGGATGTTCGCGCTGGCGATGTCATGGTCCGCAATGGCGCTGGCGATTTCCTCGGACAGGAAGGACACGGCGACCTTGGCTTCCGTCAGCGACGGAAACCGCAGCGTGTAGAGCTTGGTGAACAATTATCCCTCCAGCATTTCGAACATCTGGTCCAGCACCGCCTTGTCGCGCAGCGGCGAGGTGCGAACACGGAAGGACGAGGGTCCGAGACCCCTGCCCGTCTTGAGGCTGCGCCCGCTCGAGGACAGGCTGACGCCCTCGGGTCCCGTCTGGATCAGACCCGTGCCCATCAGCTGGGGATCGGGCCGGGTGACGGGATGTTCCAGACAGAGGTCCAGGAAATCGCGCGCGGCATCGACGCTTGTCACACCCGAAGCCTTCAGATCTTCGAGCACGGCCTTGGTGCGGTCGGCCAGCGCGTCCTGCTGGTCGGTCTGCAGACGGATCGAGATCGCCATCGCCTCGGCCACGCCGCGCATCAGGTCCACCTGCGCCTCGTCCAGCTTGCGCGGCTCGAAATCCACCGCGCAGAGCGTTCCCAGAACCAGACCGTCCGGCGTCACGAGGGGGAAGCCCGCCCAGAAGACCCACCACGGATCTCCGGTCACCAGTGCGTGCCGGTGGTAGATCGGATTGACGCGCAGGTCGTCGATGATGATCGGCCGCGTGTCGCGCAGCGCATACTGGCAGATCGTGTCCTCGCGCGCGACTTCGCGCCGGCCCGTCATGCAGCCGGTGAAGTTCTCGGACAGGAAGTATTGGCGCGCCTCGTCGATCAGCCCCGTATAGGCGATCGGCGTCCGCGCGATCTCCCTGAAGAGACGGGTGTAGATGTCGAACCGCGATATGTTCTCGCTGTCCATAAGTCCGCTGCGTCGCACGGCGGCAAGTCTGGCAGCCTCGTTTGCCGGGGGCAGTGCGGGTATGAATCCGGTCATTGTGACTCCTTCGTGGCGTGACAAATCGCTTTGTCGACAATTCCGACGACCGGGGCGCGCGTGGTCTTACATGCCAGATTGCCGCAGCGTCAGCCTTGAACCCGAACGGGGCGCGCAGCGCGCCGCAAACGGGTTCGCGTGACGGTGCCGTGCGATCATCCTGGCCGGTCGATGAACGGACTTTCAGCCAGCCTGCACAGGCCGCAAGGCGATTTCCCGTGGCGGCGCGCTTCAGAACGTCTGTCCCGGCGCACCAGACGCCGGGCCAGTGACGGCAAACATTTATCAGCCGGGAAAATGCCCGTCTGTCAGGCTGTTATGAAGGTTCTGACGAATTCGGTCGCGGGTTTTGCGCGGATGTCGGCGGGTTTGCCGATCTGCTCGATGCGGCCCATGGACATGACGACGACCAGATCGGCCAGCTCCATCGCCTCGTCCTGGTCGTGGGTGACGAAGACGGTGGTCAGGCCCGTCTCGTCATGGATGTCGCGCAGGCCCTGGCGCAGCTCCTTGCGGACCTTGGCGTCCAGCGCGCCGAAGGGCTCGTCCAGAAGCAGCATGCGCGGCTCGATGGCCAGGGCGCGCGCCAGGGCCACCCGCTGGCGCTGCCCGCCCGAGAGCTGGCTGGGATAGCGCGCACCGATATGGGGCAGCTGGATCAGGTCCAGGAGCTTCAGGACGCGCCGCTCGATCTCGGCCTTGGTCGGACGGGTCGCGCGCGGCCGGGCGCGCAGGCCATAGGCGATGTTCTCGAAGACCGTCATGTGCCGGAAGAGCGCGTAGGACTGGAAGACGAAGCCCGCGCGGCGGTCCTGGACGGTCAGGCCCGTCGCGTCCTGCCCGTTGAACAGCACCCGCCCCGAGCTGGGGAATTCCAGCCCGCCCAGCAGGCGCAAGAGCGTCGTCTTGCCCGAACCCGACGGCCCCAGAAGCGCCACCAGCGCGCCCGAGGGGATCGAAAGGCTGACCGGGTGCAGCGCGGTGGTGGCGCCGAATTCCTTGGCGATCTCGTCGATCTGGATATGCATGGACATGCCCCTCAATGGCGGCGGGTTGCGGCAAGCTGGTCTGCATGGCGCAGCTCCAGCACGGTTTTCAGCATCAGGGTGAAGAGGGCAAAGCCCGTCAGCAGCGCGGCCATCGAGAAGGCCGCGACCGAGAGATATTCGTTGTAGAACATCTCGATCGTGATCGGCATCGTGGCGGTCTGGCCGCGGATCTTGCCCGAGACGACGGCGACGGCCCCGAACTCGCCCATCGCGCGGGCGGTGCACAGAAGCGTGCCGTAAAGCAGCGCCCACCGGATGTTGGGCAGCGTCACGGTCAGAAAGACCCGCCAGCCCGAGGCGCCGAGCGTCAGCGCGGCCTCCTCTTCGGAGCGGCCCTGCTCGATCATCACGGGGATCAGCTCGCGCGCGACGAAGGGGAAGGTCACGAAGACGGTGGCCAGCACGATGCCGGGCACCGCGAAGACGATGGGAAAGCCGTTGGCCACCAGCCAGGCGCCCATGGCCGAGTTCGCCCCGAAGAGCAGCACGATGCACAGGCCCGCCACGACCGGGCTGACGCTGAAGGGCAGGTCGATCAGCGTGATCAGGAACGCCTTGCCGCGAAAGTCGAACTTGGTGATGAACCAGGCCGCGGCGATGCCGAAGACCGCGTTCATCGGCACGGCGATGGCGGTGATCAGCAGCGTCAGGCGGATCGCGGCCATCGCGTCGCGGCTTTGCAGGCTGGCGACGGCGGCGGCCCAGCCGCGCGCCAGCGCCTCGACGAAGACGATGACCAGCGGCGCGCCGACCAGCAGCATCAGTCCCCCCACCGCCACCGCGATCAGCACGATGCGGGCCGGGGCGGCCTCTTCGGTGGGGCGGCGGAAGGGGCGCGCGGGACGGCCTGCGCTGCGATGCAGGTTCAGGGCGGCGTCAGACATGACCGATCCTCCGGCGAGACCAGATCTGGATGAGGTTGATCGCCAGCAGCATGGCGAAGCTGATGACCAGCATGGCGATGCCGATCGCGGCGGCGGCGTCGTAATTGTATTCCTCGAGCTGGATCACGATCAGCAGGGGCGCGATCTCGGTCCGCAGCGGAATGTTGCCGGCGATGAAGATGACCGATCCGTATTCGCCCACCGCGCGGGCCAGCGCCAGGGCAAAGCCCGTCAGGGCCGCAGGCATCAGCATCGGCAGGATGACATGGCGCATCGTGTGCAGCCGCGAGGCGCCGAGCGTGGCCGAGGCTTCCTCGATCTCGGCCTCGATCTCCTCGATCACGGGCTGGACGGTGCGGGTCACGAAGGGCAGGCCCACGAAGACCAGCGCCATCCAGATCCCCCATTGCGTATAGGCGATCTGCCAGCCGATCTGGTTCGTCAGGCTGCCGAGGACACCGTTCGGGGCGTAGAGCGCGGTCAGCGCGATCCCCGCCACCGCCGTGGGCAGCGCAAAGGGCAGATCGACGGCCGCATCGATGATGCGCTTGCCCGGAAAGCGGTAGCGCACCAGCACCCAAGCCAGGATCACCCCGAAGACCAGGTTGAAGGCGGCCGCCAGAAAGGACAGCCGGAACGAGAGCCACAGCGCCGCCCAGACACGAGGGCGGTTCACGACCTCCCAGACATTGGCGGCGCCGAAGCTCGCGCCCTTGGCCAGCAGCGCCCCGAGGGGCAGGATGACGACCAGCGACAGCATGAACAGCGTGATCCCGGCCGAAAGGCCGAGACCGGGGATCGCCGTGCGCTGGATGAGGGGGGCGCGGGTGGCCATCACACCCTCACCGGACCGTGTAGATCTGGTCGAAGATCCCGCCATCGCCGAAATGCTCGGGCTGCAGCTTGGCCCAGCCGCCCAGATCGTCGATCGAGACCAGCTCCAGTTCGGGGAAGCGGGCGACGTCCTCGGGATCGGCCGCGCTGGCATCCCAGGCCCGGTAGAAATGCTTGAAGGCCAGCGCCTGCCCCTCGGGCGTGTAGAGGTAATCGAGATAGGCCTCGGCCAGGGCGCGCTGCGCGTCATTGGCCAGATTGCCGTCGACCAAGGCGACCGGAGGCTCGGCCAGGATCGACAGGCTGGGGACGACGATGTCGAAGCTGTCCTCGCCCAGCTCTTCCAGAGCCAGATAGGCCTCGTTCTCCCAGGCCAGCAGCACGTCGCCGATGCCGCGTTGGGCAAAGGTCGTGGTCGAGCCGCGCGCGCCGGTGTCCAGCACCGGCACATTGGCGAAGAGCTGGCCGACGAACTCCTTCGGGTCGCGGCCGTTCTTCTCGGCCCAGGCCCAGGCGGCCAGATAGTTCCAGCGCGCCCCGCCCGAGGTCTTGGGGTTGGGCGTGATCACCTCGACCCCCTCGCCCGTCAGATCGCCCCAATCCTGGATGCCCTTGGGATTGCCGTCGCGCACCAGGAAGACGATGGTCGATGTATAGGGGCTGGAATTGTGCGGCAGCCGCGACTGCCAATCCTCGGGCAGCTTGCCGGTATCCTGCGCAATCCGGTCGATATCGCCCGCCAGAGCCAGCGTCACGACCTGCGCGTTCAGCCCGTCGATCACCGCCCGCGCCTGCGCGCCCGAGCCGCCATGGCTGGTCTCGATCACGGGGGCCGGATTGCCCTGCGCGGTCCACCAGGCTGAGAAGGCCTCGTTGAACTCGCGGTAAAGCTCGCGCGTGGGGTCGTAGCTGACATTCAGCAGGCTCTGGGCCTGGGCCGCAGGGGCGGCCAGGATCAGGGCAAGGGCGGCGGTGCGAAGCAAGGGACGCAGAACCATGTGCTACCTCTGGAAAGAAGGGGGAAAGGCCGGGGCTGCCGCCCGCAGGCCGGTCAGATGCCGGTTCAGATGCCGGTGGGGGTCAGCCGGCCGACGGGCCAGCCCGTCAGCGTGCCGCGACCGGTCGAGATTGTGACGCGCCCGTCAGGGGCTGTGGCGACGCGCGGACCCTGAGCCGAAGAGCGGGTGCCGGTCGAGATGGTGACGATCTGCATCATGTGATCCTATCGGGTTCGGGTTGGGGTTGGGGTTCACGGCCGGGTCGAGGTCGGGACGGGCTGGATGCGGGCCGTCCAGACGCGGGGATCGCGTCCGGCCAGAAGCTCGGCCGCGGCGGTGTCGGGATCGCGGCTCAGCGCCACCAGCGCGGCGCCGTTCACCCGGTGCGGGCGCCCGGTGCGCCGGTCGATCAGCGTGATCGCGCAGAGCGTGGCGCGGGCCTGTGCAGGAAGTCGGGTCGAGGTCATCGGGTCTTCCTTTCGTCTCGGGCCGGATGCGGCGTTTTCCATACCCGTAATAACGACAGAGAAAGTCGTCTTTGGCAACGGAAGAAACACGCCTATTTTGGTCGTCATTGTAGATGATTATTCTACGACAGCCCGCCGCCCCGCCGGGCAAGGCAAGCCGGTGCAATGCGGGTGGACAGGCCGAGGCGCCGGATCCGCCCGTCAGGGATGCAGGCTCAGAGGCTGCCGCTGTCCTGAAGCAGGCTGCCCGCCACCTCGTCCGAGCCCAGCATGTCGGCGAGGCTCAGCGATTCGATCAGGATCAGGTAGGACCAGAACACTTCGGAAAAGACCCGCCGCAGCCGGCAGCTGGCCTCGTCGGTGCAATCCTCGCAGCGCTGATAGGCGCGTCGCGACAGACAGGGCAGCGGCGCGATCGGCCCGTCGATCAGCCGCAGCAATTCCGAGATCGAGACCTCTTCGGGCCGCTTGATCAGCGTGTAGCCCCCTGCCCGGCCCCGGATCGAGGCCACGATCCCGGCATTGCGGATCTCGAGCAGGATCTGTTCCAGAAACCGCTTGGGTGTTCCCGAGCGGCGGGCGATCTCTTCGATGGTCAGTGCCTCGGGCTTCTCGCGACGCGCCTCGTCGCCCAGGACCAGCAGCGATTTCAGCGCGTATTTCATCTTCTGCGTGATCATGACCGGGCCCCCTGCGCTATCGTCCTGCGGGTATAACGCAGTGCGCAGGAACCGAAAAGAAAAGACGACCCGCAAATGCGGGATTATTAACACGATAAAGCCGCTAGACTTTAAGTCTCTTCCTGTCATCCTGTGCGGGAAAGGAATCGCCATGACCTATCCGACGCTGGACCTGATCGACCGCAAGATCGTCGCCGCCCTGATGGACGACGCCACCACGCCGATTGCCCAGATCGCCGACAAGGTGGGCCTGTCGCAGACGCCTTGCTGGAAGCGCATCCAGAAGCTGGAAGCCTCGGGCGTGATCCGGAAGCGCGTGGCGCTGGCCGATCCGGCGATGCTTGGCCTTGCCCTGACTGTCTTCGTGGGCATCGAGGCCCCCGACCACACCGCCGAATGGCGCGAGGCCTTTGCACGGGCGCTGGACCGCCTGCCGCAGGTCATGGAGGCCTGGCGGATGGCCGGCGACGTCGATTACCTGCTGCGCGTCGCCGTGGCCGACATGGCGGACTACGACGCCTTTTACCGCGCCCTGACCGATGCCGTTCCCATCAAGAACGTCACCTCGCAATTCGCCATGGAACGGCTCCGGCATACGACGGCCTATCCGATCAACACGAGAGACAGGTAGCCGCCCGGGCCGCGACCGGCGTGCCGCCATGTCCCCGCAGGGGCGGCATTTGCGGTTGACCTTGCGCCGGATCGTCCCTAACTGCCAGATCGCAGCCCTCGTGCTGCGCTTCGTCAACCACAGAGAGTCCGATGGACCATTGCTCTAGTAGCGGTCCGGCCTCTGCCCTTGCAGACCGGCCGGGCCAGATCACAACCCGCTGCCCTCGGGGTCTGCCGGTTGGCGTGCTGACGCGTTCCTGACGCGCCCCGCCTCCGTCCAGCCCTGTGGGCCGATGGAGGCAAACATGACCCTTCTTCGCATCCTCTCGCCGCGGGCGCGCGGCGTCCTGCTGAACTGGCATCCTCATCCCGTCACCCGAAGGCTGGCGGCCGCATGGTCGCGCCCGGCGCCGCCTGACCCGCTGGAGGTCCGCATCGCGCAGGCCATCCGGCAGCATCGGGCGCTGCGACGCGCGGCCTGATCGCGCCCGACCGCTCGGCCCCGCGCGGGGCCGCCATTCCAGGTGACAGAACCCCCGCGTCCCCATGACGGGACCGGGACGAGAGGAGATCGCCATGACGATCACGAACCAAGCTCTGCGGAGCTGGCTGGCCGCCGATGACCAGGGCTCGCTGCGTGCCGCCCTGCGGCCCATGCACCCCGCCGACATCGCCAACGAGATCGGCGACATGTCCCCCGCCGAGGCCGCGCGGCTGCTGCGGCTGCTGCCCGCCGACCGGCAGGGCATCGTCTTCGGCTATTTCGACGCGCCCTTCCAGATCGCGCTGGCCCGGACGATGCCGCGCCCCGATCTGGCGCAGGTCGTCGCCGCCATGAGCCATGACGAGCGCGCCGACCTGTGGAAGCGCCTTGATCCTGCGGCGCGCGATGCGCTGATGCCGGGCCTCGCCCAAGCCGAGCGCGAGGATATCCGCCGCCTCGCCGCCTATCCCGAAGGCACGGCGGGGGCGCTGATGACCTCGGATTACGCCACGCTTGCCCCGGGCGAGACGGTTCGCGAGGCGATCGCCCATCTGCGCGCCGAGGCGCCTGATGCCGAGACGATCTACACCGCCTATGTCGTCGATGACGAGCGGCGCCTGCTGGGCGTCGTCACCCTGCGCGACCTGATCCTCGCCGAGGAATCAGCGCTGATCGCGGATCTGATGCAGGCCGATCCGGCCCGCGCCAGTGTCGAGGAACGCAAGGAGATCGTCGCCGAGAAGATCGCCACATATGACGTGCTGGCCCTGCCCGTCGTCACGGCAGGCAACCGGCTGGTCGGGATCGTCACCGTCGACGACGCCTTCGACGTGGCGCGCGAGGAACGGGGCCGCCGCCTGACCCAGTTCGGCGCGGCGGCGCCCATCGGGGGGCCCGACCTGGACCTGAGGGAATCGGGCTTCGGGCAGATGCTGCGGGTGCGCGGCTTCTGGCTGGCGCTGCTGGTCGTGTTCGGGGTCGTCGCCTCGACCTTCGTGGCCGCGCAGGAGGAGCTATTGTCCGAGGTCATCATCCTGGCGGCCTTCATCGCGCCCATCGTGGATATGGGCGGCAATACCGGCAGCCAATCCGCCACGCTGGTGATCCGCGGCATGGCGCTTGGCCAGGTGCGTCCGCGCTGGAAGGACATCGCGTTTGTCCTGCGTCGCGAATTGCCCGTGGCGCTGTCCCTCGGCATCTTCATCGCGCTGCTCGAGGCGGTGCTGGCGTGGTTCTCCAAGGGGGTGGGGGGCGACGTGCTGATGGTGGTGGGGCTGTCGATGCTGGCCTGCACGGTGCTGGGGGCGATGATCGGGGCGCTTCTGCCCTTTGTCGCGCGCCGGATGGGGACCGACCCGGCGACGCTGTCCTCGCCCATGATCACCTCGATCATGGATCTGCTGGGCGTGTTCATCTATTTCGGCCTCGCCTATGCCTTCCTCGGCCACCTGCTGACCTGACCCGACGCAGGCGGACGGCCCGTCACCGGGCCGTCACATCCCTGCCCTATGCGGACGGAAAGGAGGCGCCATGCCCATCGCAGCCGAGATCGCGATCCTGAACCTTGCCACGGCACTGGCGCTTGGCGCCGCCATCGGATTCGAGCGGCAATGGCGCCAGCGCCTTGCCGGCCTGCGCACGAACACGCTGGTCGCGCTTGGCGCGGCCAGTTTCACCGTCTTTGCCGCCAGCTTTCCCGGAGAGGTCAGCCCGACCCGCGTCGCAGCGCAGGTCGTGTCCGGCATCGGATTTCTGGGCGCTGGCATCATCTTCCGCGAGGGCTTCAACGTCCGCGGCCTGAACACCGCCGCCACCCTTTGGTGCGCGGCGGCGATCGGGCTGCTGGCCGGGGCGGGCCAGCATCTGCTGGCGGCGGCGGTCACCGGCATGGTGATCTTCGTCAATCTGGCGCTGCGCCCCCTGTCGCGGCTGCTGGACCGCCAGCCGATCCGCACCACCGAATTGTCGCATCACTTCGTGGTCGAGATCGTGTGCCGCGCCTCGGCCGAGGCCCATGTCCGCGCGCTGATGCTGCAGGGTTTTGCAGGCGCCGGGCTGCACCTGTCGTCGCTGGAAAGCACCAATATCGAGGACAGCGACCGGGTCGAGATCGCCTCGGAGGTTCATGCCGAGGGCGTGAAACCCACTGTTCTGGAACAGATCGTCGGCCGCCTGAGCCTCGAGCCCATGGTGACGGCCGCGCGGTGGCGCAGCGAGGATCGGGCGGACTGACCGCAGCGATTCCTCCCAAGGGCATGGGCTGATGGAATGCGACCTATCCGAAGAATGGACCCGGCACGGCGAATGCGTTAGCCAGTCCCAACAGAAGCAGACAGCCGGAAATTCAACATGACGGATCGCAGCCACGCCATACAGACATTCTCGCCCGGCTATGTCTGGCCGAACCCGGCATTCCCGTTCAGGCTCTATCTCGATGACCCGCGCTGCCGGATTTTTCTTCTCGAGAACCTGACCCATAACTGGGACTGGATGGCGAAGTGGCATCAGGGCATCCGAAAGACCGATTTCTTCCTTGTCCAACCCGGCTGGGCGGCAGATGCCTATCTCGTCCGAAAGGGGCGCGAGATGATCGATGCGCTCGGCCTCGACATCGGGAACTTCTACATCCTGTGCAATGAGGAGCAGGAAGTCGAGTTGTTCACCCAGCACGGTTTCGCCTGCGACGTCATCAATCAAAATGCCTGGCTTGAAGAAAACGGGGTCATGAAGATCCTTCCCGAGACCAAGCGCTATGACGCGGTCTATGTCGGACGCCTCGCCCCGTTCAAGCGTCACGAACTGGCGGCTAAGGTCGCAAACCTTGCGCTGGTGGCCGGTCATGATGATTGGTCAAAGGCCAAGAACGAGGCGCCCCCGCACGCCTACCTGAACGAGGCGCCGCTGACGCGCGACAAGGTCGCCGAAGTGATCAACCGCAGCTGCGCAGGGCTGATCCTGTCGGCCAAAGAGGGCGCCTGCTACGCGTCCAGCGAGTATCTCCTCTGTGGTGTGCCAGTCGTCTCGACGCGTTCCGTCGGCGGGCGCCACGTCTGGTACAATGACATCAATTCCCTGATCGTCGATGACCATCCCGACGCCGTTGCCGAGGGCGTCCGGCATTTCGTCGACAACCCGCCTGACCCGCAGGTCATCCGTCAGATGCATATCGATCAGGCCGAGGTCTACCGGCAGAAATTCATCGCGGTTCTGCAGGACGTCCTGAACAGGTTCGATGCGGGCGATATCGACGCGGCGTCCTATTTCCGCACCCATTTCTTCGAGAAGATGCGCAAGAGCCAGCGGCCCGATTTCCCCGCGATCTTCGGCTGATCCGAAGCGACGGCGGGCGGTCGCGACGCAGCGGGGCGGGACCTATTCCGCCTCCAACGAGGCCCCACCCCGCAAGAGACGCGTCTTGACCCTCCGCATTGGCCGCGTGATCCGCCACGAGGTCGAACGCAGGACGTCGTCCAGCTTGCGCTCGGTCTCGGCAAGCCGCGCCGCCAGGATGTCGCGTTCGACCTCCAAAGCATCGACTCTCCGACACTGATCGAGGTGGAGCGAAACTTGCTTGAGCAGCAGCGCGATCTGGGCGTCCGCAGAAGCATTCTGTCCATCCCCCTCCGTCTCACCAAATGGAAGGATGGCGCCTGCATCGTGGCACGGCGTGATGCTGGCAGACAGCAACTCGACCAACGGCGCCGTGACGTCGCGCATCTGGCGCAAGAGCATCTGCGCCAGAACGGTCGTCAGCTGCGCCGGAACAGGCGCGAGACCGGTTCTGGCCACCGGACGCGGCAGATCCAGCCGCAACCGCAGCGGCTCGAGAAGGGCATCGGGTGTTTCCGCGCCTAGCAGGCGCGCGTCCACCAGGACGAGGCGGCGACGGTTCGCGCGGTGCAGCGCGAGGATCGCGCGCGCATTTCCGGCCCAGGCTCGGGCGACGGGTCGGGGATCACGCCCGTCCTGCAGCGCCCGCGCGACCAGCTGCACCGGGTCCGCCCAGAGGATGCCGATCGTGCCAGACGTCTTTTCGGCAAGAGCTTTGGTCACAGCTTCGGGGCGGAACTGCTCGATTACCGCACCTGCCGTGACAAGGGCGGCATTCGCGGCGGCGTCAACCTTCGGCAGCGAGAAGACCGTGACGTAGCTGCTCATGCTTGGGAACCTTGCGTGGTGGGATATGGTGGCAACGACTGTCGGCGCGTGGCAGATGCGCGGGCAAATGTGCCGGTGACATCCTCCACGCACAACCTTTCGGCCGCTGCCTCGAAAGCCGGACGCGCGACCTCGAGCGCGGCAGAAATCTGTTGAGTCGGGCCGACAAACGCATCCTGCCTGGGGCGGAATGGGGCGGATCGCGCAGCGCCGTAAGCTTCCAGCCTCTGGCGCTGGCCCTTGCCCAGACGTGCCTCGAAGCCGCCAATCAGCGACGCCACGCGGTCCGGCACCTCATCATAGGCGACGACCTCCTGAAAGGGTCCGATGCGTCGGTTGGTGTCCGTGACCCACTTGCGCGCAAATCCTGCCAGATATCGCGCCTTGGGTGCGATCCAGCGCTCGACGGACTGAGGTGCGCAATCCAGCGCGACCTGATCGAGCCTTTGATAGGCGGCCTTCAGCAATGACCTGTTGTGCCGGTAGAACAACGAAACCGGGTTTATGCCGACTTCTTCCAGGACCTTCCGATGCCGCGCCAACAGGTCAAGCGTCCACCAGGATGTCAGGATGAAGAGCGGGTCGCGCACAAGGATGAGCCGCCTCAGCGACGGCCCCGGCGCGTGACACGGATCGGCAAGGTCGAAATCATGCGACTTGGTCAAGCGCAGATGCAAACGACCCTCGGTCGGCGCAGGCATGAAGCAGCCGTGCGCGCAAGGCATGAACCGACAGCAGCCTGGCTCCTGATACCATTCACAAAAGCTCGAATCCTCGCCCATCACGGTGGCAACGGCGCGTTCAGCATAATGCAGCCCGGCCCTGGGCATGGATTTCAACTCGACGACGACAACGTCGCTCTGCGCCTTCAGCCACCTGTCCGCATCGGCAGAATAACGCGGGTTGCGATCCGGATGGAGTGCGATGGCGGGGGCGGCGCCGGCCATCGATCCAGTATTGCCGCGCCGTGCTTCGCCGCCCTCGGACGGAGGCAGGCTCAACGACACCGTCTGGCTTCGTGCAGATTCCTCGACGCGTTCGCGCAACCAAGCCAGTTCGCGGGAGAGATCCTCGATCGTGACGGTGGTCGCGGTATCCTTCATTTGGGCCTGCAAGCTTTCGTCAAAGGCCGCCACCGCCTCGGCAATCAGCCCCAGATTGCCCATTTCATGCAGCTGCCTCGTCTGCGCCAGGCGCCTGACGTCTGCCCGCGGCTCGACAAGCTCGATGGCGGATTCGAAATGCTCGCGCGCCCGTTCACCCTCCGCCAGGCAAAGCGACATTCGCCCGAGGGAATTGGTGACAGCCGACAGAAGGAGCCGCGCCGCCTGACGAGGATCGGCGCCCCAAGAGACAGCTTTCTGCGCCAGGTCGCGCGCCATGTCCTCGCGACCCAGATGCTGATGCGCGACGGAGACCAGCAGCGCGATGACCGCACGATCACGGTCTTGCTCCAGACGCTTCGTATCCAGCGCAGCCAGTTCATGCCAAGCCCCCTGCTGCCAGCGGGTGCGGCATCGTTCGACGAGGCTTTCGTCCGACATCGGCAGCAGATCAACCTCGACCGGGATCACGTCGCGCACACTTTGGTGCGTCTTGTCACGCTTCTTCTTCACCCGACTTCTCGTAGCAGCAGATCACGGATCAGCCTGACCTGTCCCTCGGCGCGGCGCAGCTCGTCGCGGGCCATTTCGAGCTGCCGGGTGAGCGTCTCGTTCTGCTCGGTCACCGCAGCCAAGCGATCCAGAGAAGCGTCTCGTTCCCCGACAAGCTGGGCATGACGCTCATCATCTGCGCCAGTTGTCCGACCGGCGAGGCTACCCCCCTTGGCCGGAGGGGCCTCAAGCATCGCGATAAGCCGTGCCTGATCCTCGATCTTGGCGCGCAGTGCACTAGTGTCCTCGTCGAGATCGACGATACGCGCTTCGAGAATCTGCTTTTCGCTCAGCGTCGCCTCGTGCTGGGCGGCAAGCTCTGCAATAAGCCTTGCCTGATCCTCGATCTTGGCGCGCAGCGCACTAGTGTCCTCGCCGAGATCGACGATACGCGCTTCGAGAATCTGCTTTTCGCTAAGCGTCGCCTCGTGTTGGGCGGCAAGCTGTTCAGCCTCGGCCCGAAGCGCTTCCAGAGCCGAACCAGCCTCGTTCGCATTCGCAACACTCTTCGCCAGCACAGCCTCCAGAGAGACGATCATCTTTGCCTGATCGTCAGCCTTGGCACGAAGGGCGTTGTTGTCCTCGCCAAGATCCACGATCCGGGCCTCCAGGATCGCGATCTTTTCAAGCCGCGCCTGTGCAGACAGGTGAATGTCGGAGGTCGAACCTTCTGGCGAAGAGCGGCCCGGCGCGCTGAACAGAAGCTCGGGGAAATCCGGATCGGAAAGGTCGCGTCCGCCAAGCGTCAGGCGGCCTTCCGCCGCGACCCTCTCAAGCGAAGCGACATCCAGCGCGCCCTCGAACCATCGTTCGGTCCCGCCACGCAGCCAGATATTGGCCAGCCGCTCTGTCGCTCCTGAGGACAGAAGCTGCGAGAGGATCTCGGCCTCGGAGCCCGGCATGTCGATCCACAGCGACAAAGGATCAGGCAGTGGCGCAAGTTCGGCCAGAAGCTCGTCCATCCTCCAAAGCCGCGTTGGCCGCTTGCCGAGGACGAGAAGGTTGGGGAAAAGCTGAAGAAGTGCGGCGCTCGGCTTGTGCGCACTCTGCAAATCAGCTGCGCCCCAGCACGTAACCTCACCTTGGCCGGATTGTTTTGCGATCCAGCCATCCAGCAGCGTCGTCGCCTCGCTGCCCGTGATCAACCAGCCCGGCGGAGGGCAGTCTGATGAACCGAGCCCGGGGCTCAGGATGACGGCGTGTTCCGGGCGGCGGCCGAGGCGACGCAGGCGCGCCTCGTGCAGGGTCCTCGAGCCTGCGCCCAACACGATGATCGTGCCTTGCTCCGTCAAGATCGTCATGCCGTCCCTTCCGATGGACCGGGCCGTGTTGGCTGCTCGGCGCCGTCGAACAGCCTTTAGCAGAACACATCAGCGCGGCGCAACAAGCCGTCCTTTGGCGCAGCGCCATGCGGCATCTACCGCATCAGGTCTGGACATTTTCCAGCTCCGCCCCGACAATAACGTACATATTTGAGTTCGTGGCGCCGCGCACAATGTGGTGCCGCGGCAAGACTGCTTTCTCGGATCGGGCATAACGAGATACAGAACAATGGCGAATGAAGATTATCGGCATCACGAGAAGCTTGGCGATGCCTACCGGTCCGAAGGCGCATTCGACCAAGCCGACGCAGCCTATGCGCGGGCTTTGGAACTGCGGCCGGATGCCAGCTGGATCGCGCATAAGCGGGCTAGGCTGGGACCGTTGCCGGATCTGGGCGATCCGCTGGCGCGCATAACGCTCTTCGTTCCCTACTACACTCCGCGCGATCCCGAACGCGCCGAGGAGTTGCGCCGCTGCCTGGACATGAACCTCGACAGCGGGTTGTTCAGCCGCGTCGTTTTGCTGGTCGATGACGAAACGGTGCCTCATCGCGATGACGGCGTGCTGCAATTGATCCGGCTCGGCAAGCGGCCCGGATATCTGGACTGGGTGCTGGCGGCCGAGCGGCTCTGCCCCGGCCAGATCGCGCTTCTGGCCAACAGCGACATCTATTTCGACAGCACCATCACCGGGCTCTGCACGATCTTTCGCCAAGACCTCAACGCCTTCGTGGCGCTCAGCCGGTTTGACCGACAGGGCGAGGAGGAAGTTCCTCATCCGAACCCGCACTGGTCGCAGGACAGCTGGGCTTTCGTGCCATCTGCGGATACGGCTGACCGCCTGTCGCGTCGCGTGGATATCCCCCTCGGGGTTCCGCGTTGCGACAACCGCATCGCCTATGTCTTTGCAACCGAAGGTTACACCGTCTACAACCCATTCCCCTTTATCCGCTCCGTTCATCTGCACGAAACCGGCTTGCGGTATTACAGCAAGAAGGGCGACCGTAATCTCATCGGTGGCATGGCGATGGTGAAGCCCGGCGCGGACCTGACTATGCCAGCACGTCTTTCGATCGAGTTGTGGTCTGAGCGCAGCGACCAGATCGACGAGTTCAAGGTGAACCGAACGCTGGAGAAATGGTCCAAGGAAGAGGTTCTCCGCCGCAAACCCCGACCGGCCTGGCTGGCCCATGATGCGGACTGGCAGTATCCCGCCATCACCGAGCAGCACGCATTCGGGCGCATGCGCGCTCTGCTGCCCGGACAACACGAGCTTTACGAGACCGTTTATCTGGGCTTCCCCTTCGCCACATTGATCGACTTTCTTGCGCAACTAGGCCCAGATCATCCAAAGACCCGGGCAATGCTGGCCGCGCTTGACTCGATGCGCGAGCCTCTCTCGGCGTATGATCGCGTCGTGACGGTCGCTCAACATATCAGGTCGCGGCAGTTCGGTCAGGTCTTTGCACGCGCAGGTGTCACCGACCTGTTCTGGTCGCATATGACCGATGACGGCGGCCCGTTCGAGGCCGCGCCGGCGATGCGGCTGCATCCCTTCCCGCTCTATCCCGTGCAGCAGCTTCGTCGGGGCGCCGACGATCTCGACCGTCCGCGCAAATGGCTGTTCTCGTTCGTCGGTGCGCGCGCCCAGAAGAACTATCTGACGCAAGTGCGCACCTACATCATTGAGCAGCTTGCGAATCACCCTCGGGGGCGTGTGATCGACCGCGAGAGTTGGCATTATGAACGTGTTGTATACCACAAGCAGGTCCTGGATCGGAGGCTCGAGGGCGCCCTTGTCGATGACAGAACGTCCTCGGACTTCAAGGAGATGATGGATCAGAGCGTTTTTACCCTCTGCCCGTCGGGATCGGGGCCAAATTCGATACGCCTGTGGGAGGCGATAATAAACGGCTCGATACCCGTGATCCTCGCGGATGGCTGGTCGGCACCGGGTGATCCGGACCTCTGGAATGCGGCAACGCTGCGCGTTCCGGAAACGCCTGCCGCCGTCGCGGATCTGCCGCGTCTTCTCGAAACCATCGCCGGCGATCAGGCAAGACTACGCGCAATGCGCAAAGGCCTTCTGCAACTGGCCTTGCGCTATGGTCCCGATGGGTTTGTCGGCGACGTGCATCGGCTTGTCACCGGTGCTGACATGAGCAACGTGCCGTCGCTTCCTTCAGTCGTCCTCGACTCCAGCGCCGCCTGAACAGGTGACAACGCGCGAGCCAACGGGATTTGTGGACCGAGCGATTAGAGTCGTCGTGTTTTTCGGGTAGTCATTCCGTATCCCGAAAAATCCATCAATTCTTGTAGAGGCAGGATGGCGAAGCTTCCGCGGCGGACCTCCGCTTGACCGTCGGGTAATCCTCCCCATGGTTAAGGGGAAGCGGAAGTAGAATTTTCTCGGCAGGATGGACGAGGAGATTCCGGTGAACCCGTCCGAGGAAACCGCGAACGGCCCTTGAGGATGAGAACCAGCGACTGAAACGCGTGTTCGCCGATCTCAATATGCAGGCCGATCTGCTGCGAGAGGCGCTTGGAAAAAAGTGACGCGGGCAGCTACGCCAAGGAGTTGGCCGAGAATGCGGTGGCGGCGAAGGGGGTCAGCATTGCGCTGGCCTGCCGGGCGTTCGGGGTCAGCGAGACCTGCTTCCGCTCCAGCCTAAGCGCGACGAAGGGAACGAGATGATCGCAGACCCGCTGGTCGGGCTAACCAATGTCCACAACGTTTGGGCGTTCACCACGGCGCGCCAGGCGATGGTCTCGCGGTCATGCGCGTCGATGATGAAGGCACCGCGGACGATGTCGCCGTTCCGAGCCAGATGAACTCGAACCCATCTGAACACCAGCGCAGGTTCGAGCGCAGGACAATGACTTTCCCGTCGTGGACATGCTCGGGCCGCTCCGTGTATTTCCGAGCGAGCAGCAGGCT
>NZ_JAUVVF010000053.1 GCF_030604785.1 Paracoccus sp. (in: a-proteobacteria)
ATCCCGGTTAGACAGGAAAGGAAAACCGATGGTGAAGGAAATCCGCGAACCGCGGCTGGCGACGGCCGAGTTCAGCCGCGACATGGTCGAGACGATGCTGACCTATTTCGATGCCTATGCCGAGGACGGCGTCCTCAAGGTCGAGGTCACCCCCTGGGGGCTGTGGCTGCCCAACCACGTGACCGGCGGGCGCCAGTTCCTGGGGCTGGCGCGTCTGCCCGAGGGGATGCGCCAATGAGCGAGACCGACAGCCCCGTCGCGGTCGAGGTTGTCGTCCTGCCGCGCGACATGCACCGCTTCGACCTTGTCGCCAGCTTCTTCCGGCTGCGAAAGCAGATCTTCGTCGACCGCATGTCCTGGCCGCTGCACCACGCCGACGGGATCGAGTTCGAGCAATATGACACATTCGACACCGCCTATGTGATCGCGCACCAGGCCGGGCGGGCCGTGGGCGGCGCGCGGCTGAAGCGCACCGATCACAGTTTCGGCGGCGGCAAGGTCGTCTATTCCTACATGATCCGCGACGCCCATCTGGGCCTGCTGCCCGGCATGCCGCGCAATCTGTGCCATGACGAGCCGCCCGTGGACCGCCGGGCATGGGAGCTGACGCGCTTCGCCGCCCTGCCGGTGCCGGGACTGGCCGAGCGGATCCTCGAGGCCGCGAACCGGCACCTGCACGAGGTGGGCGCCTCGGAATGCCTGTTCCTCGGGCCGCCGGCCTTCCTGCGGATGGCCAGCCGGCTGGGCTGGACGCCACGTCCGCTCGGCGATCTGGTGGGCAATGCGGATGGCCGCTTCCTGGCCTTTTCCTGCGCCGTCCGCCCGGCCCAGGCCGCGTGAGGCCACGAACGAGCCTGCGCGCCCGCGCGCTAGACCAGCACCTTCTGGGGCTGCTGCTCGCCCACGCCGAAGACGCGCTTGTATCGCGCGATCTGGTCGGCAGGGCCTGTGGCCTTTTCGGGATTGTCCGACAGCTTGACCGTGGGGCGGCCATTCGCCGCCACGGCCTTGCAGACCAGGCTGAACGGCGCCAAACCATCGCCCCGGACCAGCCCCCGGAAGTCGTTGGTCAACAGGGTGCCCCAACCGAAGCTGACCTTGACCCGCCCGTGGAACCGCCGATGCAGGGCGATGATGCGGTCCACGTCCAGCCCGTCCGAGAAGATCACCAGCTTGTCGCGGGGATCCTCGCCCCGCTCCTGCCACCAGCGGATCGCGGCCTCGGCCCCCGCCTCGGGCTGGCCGCTGTCGATCCGCATCCCCGTCCAGCCCGCCAGCCAGTCCGGGGCGCCCGCCAGAAAACCCGCCGTGCCGTATGTGTCGGGCAGGATGATCCGCAGATTGCCGTCGTGTTCCTCCTGCCAGTCGGCCAGAACGTCATAGGGCGCGCGGCGCAGCGCGTCGTCGTCATTGGCCAGCGCGGCATGGACCATGGGCAGTTCATGGGCGTTGGTGCCGATCGCCTCGATGTCGCGGCGCTGCGCGATCAGGCAGTTCGAGGTGCCCGTGAAGCGGTTGCCCAACCCCTCGATCATGGCCTGGACGGCCCAGTCCTGCCACAGGAAGCTGTGCCGCCGCCGCGTGCCGAAATCGGCGATCCGAAGGTCGGGCAGGGCGCGCAGGGCCTCGATCTTCTCCCACAGGCGGGTCATGGCGCGGGCATAGAGGACCTGCAGCTCGAATCGGCCCATATCGCCCAGAACGGCGCGCGAACGAAGCTCCATCAGGATCGCCAGGGCCGGGATCTCCCACAGCATCACCTGCGGCCAAGGCCCCTCGAAGGTCAGCCGATACTGGCCGTCATGGCGTTCCAGATGATAGGCGGGCAGGCGCAGCCCCTCGAGAAAGGCCATGAAATCCGGCCGGAACATCTGCCGCTTGCCATAGAAGGTGTTGCCGCGCAGCCAGGTGCTTTCGCCGCGCGTCAGCGACAGGCCGCGCACATGGTCCAGCTGCTCGCGCAGCTCGCCCTCGTCGATCAATTCGGCCAGGCGGATGTCGCGGCTGCGGTTGATCAGGCTGAAGGTGACGGTCGTATCCGGCTTGTTGCGGAAAATCGACTGGCACATCAGGAGCTTGTAGAAGTCCGTATCGATCAGGGACCGGACGATCGGATCGATCTTCCACTTGTGGTTATAGACGCGCGTGGCGATGTCGACCATCCTGGCCCCCTTTCCGGCCCGTCCTTGGTGCCCCTAATGCATCCGGGCCGCAAGATGTCAGAAGAGGGCCACGCCCGCCTGCCACATCCGGTCGCGCGCATCGGCAAGACTGCCGTTCAGGTCGATGGCGCGGCAGGCGGATTCGACGATCCGCGTGTCATAACCCAGCCGCGCGGCATCGATGGCGCTGTAGGCCACGCAGAAATCATGGGCCAGTCCGACAAAGGTCAGATGGGTGATCCCGCGCTCGCGCAGATAGCCGTGCAGCCCGGTCGGCGTCAGCCTGTCATTCTCGAAAAAGGCCGAATAGCTGTCGATCGCGGGTCTGAACCCCTTGCGCAGGATCAGTTCGGCCCGGCTCTGGTCCAGATCGGGATGCAGCTTCGCACCCCGGCTGCCCTGCACGCAATGGCGCGGCCACAGGACCTGCGGGCCGTAATCCATCGTCGTCAACGAGAACGGCGCCCCGCTGCCTGCGGGATCACCCGGGCCGGGTCGGAAATTGTCGGCAAAGCTGGAATGCTCGGCCGGGTGCCAATCCTGTGTCAGGATGACGGTGTCGTAATCGCCCATCATCCGGTTTATCGGGGCAACGACCTCGTCTCCTGCGGGGACGGCCAGCGCACCGCCCGGACAAAAGTCGATCTGGACATCAACCACAATCAACGCGTGGGACAAGGGCTGCTCCTGCTTGGGGAAAGACCGGACGCAGTTGAACGACCTGATCGCGCGATGGTCAAGGCCCCGTGACAATATCCTCTGCGGCAGACGGTTTTGCACGATACGCAGGCACCCGTCCGCCACAGGCAGGGTGTCAGGCTTGCCAGCCACCCGGCGGAAGGATAGGCCGCGCCCATGCTCGTCGTCGCCGCACTCTATCACTTCACCCGATTCGATGACCCTGCAGCCCTGCGCGGTCCGCTGCTGGCCCTGTGCCGGGCACAGGGCCTCTGCGGGACGCTGCTTCTGGCGCCCGAGGGGATCAACGGCACCATCGCCGGTTCGCGCGCGGGAATAGACGCGGCCCTGGCCCATATCCGCGCCCTGCCCGGCTGCGCGGCTCTGGTCTGGAAGGAGAGCACTGCAGAGACCCCGCCCTTCGGGCGCATGAAGGTCCGCCTGAAGCGCGAGATCGTGACGATGGGCCAGCCCGATGTCGACCCTGTCGCCGCGACCGGCAATTACGTCGCGCCCGGCGACTGGAACGCGCTGATCCAGGCCCCCGACGTGGCGGTGATCGACACCCGCAACGATTACGAGGTCCAGATCGGCAGCTTTCGGGGCGCCATCGACCCCGGCACCAAAAGCTTCCGCGACTTTCCCGAATGGTGGGCGCGGAACGCCGAGCGCTTGCGGGGTAAACGCATCGCGATGTTCTGCACCGGCGGCATCCGCTGCGAGAAGTCGACGAACTTCCTGATCTCCCAAGGCGTGGACGCGGTCTATCACCTGCAGGGCGGCATCCTCAAATATCTCGAGGAGGTGCCGCAGACCGACAGCCTGTGGCAGGGCGAATGCTTCGTCTTCGACCAGCGAGTCAGCCTGACCCACGGTCTGGCTCAGGGCCGCCACGGTCTCTGCCATGCCTGCCGCCGCCCGCTCGCTCCCGAGGATCGCGCCCGCCCCGAATACGAAGAGGGCGTGTCCTGTCATCGTTGCGCCGCGGAATACGGTCCCGACGACCGCGCCCGCTTCCGCGAAAGACAACGCCAGTTCGACCGCCGCGCCTGACTTCTTCGTTGCGAAAATACCCCGGGGGGAGTCCCCGGCACGGGGACGGGGGGCAGCGCCCCCCGCCGCCCTCTCTCAGCGCGCGGTGGTCAGCCCGCCCGCGGCGATCGCGGCCATGTTCAGGATGTCGCTGACGGTCGAGCTGGTCGAACAGATCTGGATCGGACGCGGCACGCCGGTCAGGATCGGCCCCACCACGGTCGCCCCCGCCATCTCCTGCATCAGCTTGACCGAGATCGAGGCCGAATGCCTCGCCGGCACGACCAGCACATTGGCGGGCCCGGTCAGGCGGCTGAACGGATAGCGCGCGGCGGCCTCGCGGTTCAGGGCGACATCCACGGTCATCTCGCCCTCATACTCGAAATCCACGCGCCGGGCATCCAGCACATGCGCGGCCTGCGCCATCTTGGTGGCGCGCTCGCTGACGGGATAGCCGAAATTCGAAAACGACAGAAACGCGACCCGAGGCTCGAGCCCCAGGCTGCGGGCCACATCCGCGCCGCGCGTGGCGATGTCGGCCAGATCCTCGGCTTCGGGCCATTCGTGGACCAGCGTGTCGCCGATCAGCACGATCCGCCCCCGGTGCAGCACGGCAGTGATGCCGACGGTGCCGTCCTGCGGGCGCACGTCAAAGACATGGCCGATCTGCGCCAGAACTGGCGCGCTTTTTCGCGTGGCCCCGGTCACCAGACCGTCGCCATGGCCATGCGCCAGCATCAGCGCGGCAAAGATGTGGCGGTCGCGATTGGCCAGCTTGAAGGCGTCCTCGCGATCCACGCCCTTACGCTGAAGCCGCTGGTAGAGAAAGTCGTGATAGGCATCCAGATGGCGGCTGTTGGCGGCATTGACCACCGTGATCTCGCGCCAAGCATCGCCCAGGCCCAAGGCCTCCAGCTCGGCCTTGACCTCGGCCTCGCGGCCGACGACCAGCGCCTGCCCCATCCCGGTCCGCGTCCAGGACACGGCGGCCCGCAGGACGCGCGGATCATCGCCCTCGGCAAAGATCATCCGCGCCTGAGCCTGACGCGCGCGGGCATGGATGCCCTGCAGGATCGTGGCGGTCGGGTCCATGCGCGACCGCAGCGACTGGACATAGCCCTCCATGTCGATGATCGGACGGCGCGCGACGCCGGTCTCCATCCCCGCCTTGGCGACGGCGGGCGGGATCACATGGATCAACCGCGGGTCAAAGGGCGTGGGGATGATGTAGTCCCGGCCGAAACGCAGCTTGCGGCCATAGGCGACGGCCACCTCGTCAGGCACATCCTCGCGGGCCAGTTCGGCCAGGGCGCGGGCGCAGGCGATCTTCATCTCGTCGTTGATGGCGCGGGCATGGATGTCCAGCGCGCCGCGGAACAGGTAGGGAAAGCCCAGGACGTTGTTCACCTGGTTTGGGTAATCGCTGCGGCCGGTGGCGACGATGGCGTCGGGGCGCACGGCGTGGGCATCCTCGGGGGTGATCTCGGGGTCGGGATTGGCCATGGCGAAGATCACCGGATTGTCGGCCATGCTGGCGACCATCGCCTGCGTCACCGCGCCCTTGGCGCTGACGCCCAGAAACACATCCGCGCCCTTCATCGCATCCTCGAGCGAGCGCGCCTCGGTCACGACGGCATGAGCCGATTTCCACTGGTTCATGCCCTCGGTGCGGCCCTGCCAGATGACGCCCTTGGTGTCGCACATGATGCAGTTCTCATGCCGCGCGCCCATGGATTTCAGCAGTTCCAGACAGGCGATCCCCGCCGCACCCGCGCCGTTCAGCACGATGCGGACATCCTCGATCCGCTTTCCCGACAGCTCCAGCGCGTTCAGCAGACCTGCGGCGCAGATCACGGCGGTGCCATGCTGGTCATCATGGAAAACGGGGATGTCCATGAGCTCTTTCAGACGGCTCTCGATGATGAAGCACTCGGGGGCCTTGATGTCCTCGAGGTTGATGCCGCCGAAGGTCGGGCCCATCAGCCGGACGGCGTTGATGATCTCATCCGGGTCCTCGGTGTCCAGCTCGATGTCGATGGCATTGACGTCGGCGAAGCGCTTAAACAGCACCGCCTTGCCCTCCATCACCGGTTTCGAGGCGAGGGCGCCCAGATTGCCCAAGCCGAGGATCGCGGTCCCGTTCGAGATGACGGCGACCATGTTGCCCTTGGTCGTGTAATCATAGGCGGTCTCGGGACGTGCCGCGATCGCCTCGACCGGCACGGCAACGCCCGGCGAATAGGCCAGCGACAGGTCGCGCTGCGTGGCCATGGGCGTGGAGGCGACAATGTCGTATTTCCCGGGCCGCGGCTCCATGTGATAGGCCAAGGCCTCTTCGGGCGTGATCCGATTGCTGCGCGGCGTCCGGTCTGTCATCTGCTGGTCCCCCTGAGATCCCGGCCTGCTTAGCGCGACAAGGTGGCCGGCTCAATCGGCAAGCGTTGACCTTGGGTCAAGCGGTGCGAGGGGGGCGCTGCCCCCCGGCCCGTTCCGGGCCTCCCCCCGGGATATTTGGACCAAGGCAAAGGGGCAGGCTCAGATCGTGACCTTGCCGAAGCTGTCGCGCAATGCGGCCGACCAGGCGGCGCTCATCCGGGCGAAATCCGGATCACCGTCGAGAATGCGGCGCCGGAGGCCCAGCCGGAACTGGTCGCGTTCGATCAGGGCCAGATCGAGGGGCATGCCCACCGACAGGTTCGACCGCAGCGTCGAATCCATCGACAATAGGACGGCCTTCTGCGCATCGGCCAGACTGGTCGCCGGCGTCACGACGCGGTCGAGGATCGGCTTGCCGTATTTGTGTTCGCCGATCTGAAGAAAGGGCGTGTCCTCGGTCGCCTCAATGAAATTGCCTTCCGGGTAGATCAGGAACAGGCGCATGTCGCCGCCGCGCCGCTGGCCTGCCACGATCATGCTGGCCGAGGCCTGCTGCTTGAGGTCGCGGCATTGCTCGGCGATCTCGCGCCGCGTCCGGCAGAGCGTGTCGCCGATGATGGTCGCGGCGCGCAGCATGGTGGGTGCGCGCATGATCGAGGTCGTCTCGTCGGCCATCTCGTCATTGATAGCCTCTTCGAGACGGGCGATCGTGGTCTGCGTGACCGACAGCGAGCCTGCAGTCATGATGGTGATGATCCGCTCGCCCGGTTCCTCGAAGAAGAACATCTTGCGATAGCACGAGATGTTGTCCAGCCCGGCATTCGTCCGCGTATCCGACAGCAGGACGAGGCCCGCATCCAGTTTCAATCCGACGCAATAGGTCATCGGCAGGTCTTCCCGTAAAAGCACCGCCCGACACTAGGCTGCACCTCTGCCCCGTGCAATCGGCGAGCCAAAGCGAGTTCAGCAGGTTGACCAAAAAAACAGCAACCCCTTTGCCTTGGTCCAAATATCCCGGGGGGAGGCCCGGAACGGGCCGGGGGGCAGCGCCCCCCCTGCGCCCCTCGCGGCCCGGCGCTACTGCGGCAGTTCCTCGACATGGACGGCGACGGCCAGTTCCTCTGCGCCGTTGCCGAGCGCCACCCCCCGGATCGGGGCGGCGTCCGAGGCGTCGAGACCCGATCCCAGCCGCACATAGCGTTCGTCAGGGCAGCAGCTGTTGGCCGCGTCGAACCCGACCCAGCCCAGCCCCTCGACGAAGATCTCGGCCCAGGCATGGGCCGCGTCATGCGGCTCGCCGTCGATGGTCGAATGCAGATAACCCGAGACATATCGCGCGGGCAGGTCCGACAGGCGGGCCAGCGCGATCAGCGCATGGGTGTGGTCCTGGCAGACGCCTTCGCCCAAGGCCAGCGCCTCGGCCGCCGTGGTGCGGGCCTCGGTCACGCCCGGGCGAAAGGCGATGGCGCCGCCGACCGCGCGTGACAGGCGGTGCGCCAGGTCAAGCTGGTCCTGCGCCCCTGCGCCGGCCTCGGCCGCAAGCGCCCGCAGGCTGGCATCGGGCGCTGTGACCGTGCTGGCGCGCAGATAGGTCAGCGGGTTGATCAGCTCGCGGTGGCCGCGCAGCACGCCCGCCGTGTCGCGCGTATCGATGCGGCCCTCGATATGCACCGTCACCTCGGTGACGGGGCCGCGCACGGTCCAGCCCTCGATCCAGTCGCCCGCCCCGTCGCGGAAGCCCGGCCCGCGCACCCCGCCCGAGACCTGGATCTGCCAGTCATGGGTGCGCTGCCCCTCATAGACCGAGGGCGTCAGGCGCAGGCTCTGCACCAGGTTCCGGATCGGCTGGTCGTAGCGATAGACCGTCTCGTGCGAAATCCGCAGCTTCATGGTCAGACCCCTCCCATAAGGTAATCCTGATGCACCAGGTTCGAGATGGTCGCCATCTCGCGGATGAACCGGCTGAGGAATTCGTGCAGCCCCTCGTCGAAGATCATCTCGATGTTGCGCGATTCCAGTGCGGTCAGGACCTCGCGCGCCTTGTCGCGGGCTTCGGTCGGCACGCTGTCGCCATAGCGGCGCGCCAGCCCCTCGAGGTGCCAGACCGCCTCGTAGAGCGAGGTGATCAGCGCGCGCGGGCTTTCGCCGTTCAGGATCAGGAAATCGGCCACCTGCGCCGCCGTGATGTCGCCGCCATAGGCCCAGTGATAGGCCCGGTGCGCCGACAGCGCCCGCAGGATCACCTGCCATTGATAGCTGTCCAGCCCCGAGCCCACGAATTCGATCCGGGGCAGCAGCACGAAATACTTCACGTCCAGCAGCCGCGCCGTCGCGTCGGCGCGTTCGATGCTGTAGCCCAGATTCATGAAGTGCCAGCCGTCATTGCGCAGCTGGGTCGCATTGATCGCCCCGCGCACGGTCGAGGTGTGGCTGGTGGTGAAATCGGTCAGCCCGGCCGTGTCCAGCGAGGATCGCGGCCTGCGCTCGATCTTGCGCAATTCCTGATAGGCGACGTTCAGCGCGTCCCAGACCTGGCTGGTCAGCGCCGTGCGCACGATGCGCCCGGCCTCACGCGCGCGTTCAAGGCAGCTTGCCACGGATGAGGGATTGTCATGGTCGAAGAAGATGAATTCCTCGATCTTCTCCTGCGTGATCTCGCCATATTTCTGCCGGAACAGGTCGGATGTCCCCGATGCCTGCAGCAGCGAGTTCCATTCGTTCTGATAGCCCAGCTCGGTATTGGGCAGCAGCGTGATGCGCTGACCCACATCCAGCAGGCGCGCGGCGGTTTCGGCGCGTTCCAGATTGCGGCCCATCCAGAACAGGTTCGAGGCGGTGCGGCTCAGCATGGTCGTTCCCCCTCTCATTCCGACAGGACCCAGGTGTCCTTGACCCCGCCGCCCTGCGACGAGTTCACCACAAGACTGCCCTCGCGCAGCGCCACCCGCGTCAGCCCGCCCGGCACCAGTTCGATCCGGTCTCCGCACAGGCAGAAGGGACGCAGATCGACATGGCGCGGCGCGATCCCCTCTTCGACGAAGGTCGGGCAGGTGGACAGGGCCAGGGTCGGCTGGGCGATGTAGTTCGAGGGATTGGCCTCGATCTTCCTGCGGAAGGCCTCGATCTCGGCGGCGGTGGATTTCGGACCGACCAGCATCCCGTAGCCGCCCGAGCCGTGCACCTCCTTGACCACCAGTTCGGGCAGATGTTCCATCACATAGCGGTAATCGTCATCCTTCCACAGCGTCCAGGTCTGAACGTTGTTCAGGATCGGCTCCTCGCCCAGATAGAAGCGCACCATCTCGGGGACGAAGGTGTAGATCGCCTTGTCGTCGGCAACCCCCGCGCCCGGCGCCGAGCAGATCGAGACACCGCCCGAGCGGTAGACATCCATCAGCCCCGGAATGCCCAGCATGGAATCGGGCCGGAAGCACAAGGGGTCGAGGAAGGGATCGTCGATCCGGCGATAGATCACGTCCACCCGACGCGGACCGGTCGTGGTCCGCATGTAGCAGAATTCCCCATCCACGAACAGGTCCTGCCCCTCGACCAGCTCGACCCCCATCAGGTTCGCCAGAAAGCTATGTTCGTAATAGGCGCTGTTGTAGTGCCCCGGCGTCAGGATCACGCATGTCGGCCGCTCGCTGCACTTGGCGGGCGCGACCGATTCCAGCGTGCGGCGCAGCAGTTCGGGATACTGGTCCACCGGCTCGATCCGGTTGCCGCGGAACAGCTGCGGGAACATCCGCATCATGATCTCGCGGTTCTCCAGCATGTAGCTGACGCCCGAGGGCGTGCGGCAATTGTCCTCGAGCACGTAGAACTCGTCCTTGGCGGTGCGGACGAGATCGATGCCGATGATGTGCGAATAGACGCCGCGCGGCGGAACGACGCCGACCACACCCTTTTCATAGGCGTCGTTCTGATAGACCAGCCGGGCGGGGATGCGGCCCGCGCGGACGATCTCGCCCCGGCCATAGACGTCACGCAGAAAGGCGTTCAGCGCACGCGCGCGCTGCTTGATGCCGCGTTCCAGACGACGCCATTCGGCCTGTTCGAAGACGCGGGGCATCATGTCAAAGGGGATCAGCCGGTCGGGATCGCCGCCCTCGCCATAGACGGCGAAAGTGATGCCGATGCGACGGAACAGCGCCTCGGCCTCGGCCTGCTTCATCTGGCGGAAATCGGCGGGCATCGTGTCCACCCAGTCGCGCAACCGGGCATAGGGTTCGCGCACCGCGTCGCCGTCGAACATCTCGTTATAGTAACTCATCACATCCCCCCGGTCGGTCCTGCTGCCGCGGCCTTTGGCCTGCTGACAGGTCGATGATCTGCAAGCGCTCCGGGGAAGTCCACAGGAGAGGCCGGGGATTTGCCCATTCGCTTCGCAAATCCGCGGGGGGGCGACGCGCAGGGGCCTTGGCCTGCCGCGCGTCTGCCTGTTTCGCGGGCAGGTTCAGGTCAGCTCGACCGCGACCGCCGTGCCCTCGCCGCCGCCGATGCAGATGGCGGCGACCCCGCGCCTGAGGCCGCGCGCCTTCAGCGCATGGATCAGCGTCACGATGATCCGTGCGCCCGAGGCACCGATCGGATGGCCCAGGGCGCAGGCCCCGCCATTCACGTTCACCCGGTCATGGGGCAGGCCCATCCGCGCCATGAACGCCATCGGGACGACGGCAAAGGCCTCGTTCACCTCCCACAGATCGACCTCGTCTTTGCTCCAGCCGATGCGGGCCAGCAGCTTTTCGGCCGCCGGGACCGGCGCGGTCGGAAACGCGCCCGGCGCCTGCGCGTGGCTGGCATGGCCGACAAGGCGCGCGATGGCGCCTGCGGGATCGGCACTGATCACCAGCGCCGCCGCCCCGTCCGAGATGGACGAGCTGTTGGCCGCCGTCACGGTGCCGTCCTTGCGGAAGGCCGGTTTCAGATGCGGGATCTTGTCGGGGCGCGCCAGTCCGGGCTGCTCGTCGGTGTCGATGACGGTCTCGCCGCCCCGGCCCGCCACCGTGACCGGCGCGATCTCGTCGGCAAAGGCGCCCGAGGCGATGGCCTCCTGCGCGCGGGTCAGGCTGGCAAGGGCGTAATCGTCCTGCGCCTGCCGGGAAAAGGCGAATTCGGCGGCGCAATCCTCGGCGAAGGTGCCCATCAGGCGACCCTTGTCATAGGCGTCCTCAAGTCCGTCCAGGAACATGTGGTCGATCACCTGCCCGTGGCCCAGCCGCGCCCCCGCGCGCATCTTGGGCAGCAGATAGGGCGCATTCGACATGCTCTCCATTCCGCCGGCGACGATCCGGTCTGCGCTGCCCGCCGCGATCGCGTCGGCGGCCATCATCACCGCCTGCATCCCTGAGCCGCACATCTTGTTCAGCGTGGTGGCCGGCACGCCTTGCGGCAGCCCCGCCGCAAAGCCGGCCTGACGCGCGGGCGCCTGACCCTGACCGGCGGGCAGGACGCAGCCCATCAGCAGCGCATCGACCCCCTCGGGCGCCACCCCCGCCCGCGCCAGAGCCGCCGCGATCGCCACGCCCCCCAGCGCCGGGGCGGGCATCGGTGACAGCGCCCCCTGCAGGCCTCCCATGGGCGTCCGCGCGGCTCCGTTGATGTAGATCTCTCGCATTGTCATCATTCTCCCCCTTGCGGTCCGGTTCCCCGATTACCGGATGCTAACCTTTGGCGTCTATACGGGTGATCGGGAACGCAGAAGGAAACGCCTATGCAATTCGTCGTCGAGGATACCGGAAGCCACCTGCTGATCACGGTGGGCGAGACGCGGATCGACGCCGCCATCGCCACGCAGTTCAAGGACAAGCTTCGGGCCATCGTGACCAAGGCGAGCAAGCCCGTGCATCTGGATCTGCACAATGTCGATTTCATGGACAGTTCCGGCCTGGGCGCCGTGATCGCGGTGCGCAAGGCGCTGTCCGAACGCCTGCCGCTGGTCCTGCAGGCCGTCACCCCGAATGTCGAACGAGTCTTCCGGCTGACCCGGATGGACAGCGTCTTCGACATCCGCTCCGCCATCCCGGAGGAGGTAAAGCGTCAATGAACCGCGAAGAACGGCAGAATGCCGGCGTGGACAATCGGCCCTCGGCGCAGAGCCTGCCGATGTTCCATCGCATCCTGAAGGCGACACCGGAAACGGTGCGCGACGCGCTTGGCGCGGTGCGCGCGCGCTTTCGCGACGAGGTGGGCGGCGACACGCTCGGCCGGCTGGAGCTGGTCCTGGCCGAGGTGATGAACAACATCGCCGAACATGCGGGAGATCACGTCGCGCCGGGCCAGATCGTGCGCCCGCCGCTGGTCCATCTGTGGGTGGTCGGCCATGATGGCGGGCTGGCCTGCGCGCTCAGCGATGACGGCGCATCGCTGCCCGCCGAATGCCTGCTGCCGCGCGACCTGCCGCAGATCGGCAGCGAGGATCTGCCCGAGGGCGGGTTCGGCTGGTATCTGATCCAGGATCTGACGCAGGAATTGTGCTATTACCGCGAGGGCAGGCGGAATTTCCTGGCCTTCCGCATCCCGCCCGGCGGCTTTGCCGGATAGGGTTCAGTTGATCGGAGCCATCAGGAAATAGCGCCCGTCCTCGAATTCTCCGAACAGGTCGCCCAGCTCGGGATGGTCGATCGGCTCGCCCGAGGGATCGGGCTCGAGATTCTGCTCGGACACGTAGGCCACGTAGTAGGTCGCCTCGGTCTCGGCATAGAGATGATAGAAGGGCTGATCCTTGTCGGGGCGCGATTCCTCGGGGATGGATTCGTACCATTCCTCGGTATTGGCGAAGTGCGGATCGACGTCGAAGATCACGCCCCGGAACGGGCGCTCGCGATGCCGGACCACCTGGCCGAGGGCGAATTTCGCGATCCGACCTTGTCCCTGGAAGTGCTGCGTCGTCATGCTTGCGGGCCTGTCCCTGCTGGATTGATGCGCGGCTTCTAATCCGTCAGGGCGATTCTGTCCACCGGGGCACGGCCGGCGCCGTCCCGTTCAGGGGCGTGCTGCATCCGGAAGCGGCGCGACCAGATCGGCGATCGCGCGATATTCGTCGGCCACCGCCATCGCCTCGGCCATGCCGTCGGTGGGAACGGCGCCGGGATCCTCCTGCCCGTCGCGCATGACGGACCGCGCATCCAGCCAGTCGAGCATCTGCCTGCGCTGCGTGTCGGGCATCGCCGCCAGCATCTGCGCAAGAAGCCTGCGATGGGCCATGAGACGGCCCTCAATCTGGTCGAGCTGTTCGGAAGCCAGGGTCATGGCGGCGCACTCCTTCTGGTCGGGAAGACCGCTATGGGGCGGACAGGGGCAGGCTGGCAGACAAGCCGCCAGGGCGCAACCGCTCAGCCGGTCGCGCGCCCCGGCTTGGGCGATGCCTCGGCCAGCTTGCGGGCCAGTTCCTCGGCCAGCGCGCGGCTTTCGGGGGTCAGCGGCTCGGCCTCGACACCCTTGCGCAGGGCCTCGATCGCCTCGTCGACCCGCTTGTCGGTCTCGTCATCACCTGCTGTCATCGCTACCTCGTCTGTCACAGGTCAGTTTAACTTAAATCAACGGCGCCGTCGCGGGTTCTGGTGCACCCCTCGCGCGCTTTTTCCGGCGATGTCGGCAAAAAAGACCCGGAACCCCGTTCGCAAGGCCGCGTTTCCTCACATCTGCGCACAAGACCGTGAAAACGAGGTTTCCCATGCCGCCATCCGCCCGCACAGCCGCCGCAATCCCGCATCTGCGGCTCTGGGCGCGGATCGTCCTGGGGCTTCTGGGGCTGATCCTGATGGCGCTTGGCGGGGCGACGGCCTGGTTCGGCGGCCTGCTCGTCTGGGAGGGGGGCAGCTGGTATTACCTGCTGGCGGGGCTGGGCCTGCTGATCGCGGGGGTGGCGCAGGTTGCGGGGCTGACGCGGCTGTCGGTGCCGGTCCAGGCCTGTGTCCTGCTGGCCACGATGCTGTGGTCGTTCTGGGAAATCTGGGGCAAGGGCTTCCTGCCGGGCTGGGGCGCGGATTTCGGCGCACGGATCGGCGTAATCGCGGCGCTGTTTTTCCTGTCGGCCCTGGTCGCGGCGGCAGGCACGCCCCGCCCCCTGCGCGCGCCGGGCCTGCTGCGGCTGACGGCGGGGGCGACCGTCGCGGCCGGGCTGGTCGCCATCGGACTGATCGCATTCTACTGGGAGCGCACGGTCGGCCCCTCGGATCTGGCCGAGATCGCGCCGCGCCCTGTCCCCGAAGGGCTGAACGGCCCGGGCGACTGGCCGGCCCATGCCGGCAGCGCCCATGGCCATGCCTTCACGCCCGCCAGCCAGATCACCCCGCAGAACGTCGCCCGGCTGACCGAGGTCTGGCGCGTGCAGACGGGCGATCTGCCGCCCAACGACCGGGTCTATTATTCGGCGCAGAACACGCCCATCCTTGTCGACGGGCGCCTGTTCACCTGCACGCCCAGCAATCAGGTTCTGGCGCTGGACCCCGCGACGGGGCAGGTGCTGTGGCGCTTCGATCCGGGCGTCGATCCCCGGCACATGGAATCGCTGTTCTCGGCCGCGTGCCGGACGGTCGCGCATTACACGCTGCCCGGTGCGACCGGCCCCTGCGCCGCGCGCGTGCATGTCGCCGTGGTGGACGGGCGGCTCTATGGGCTGGACGCGGCCAGCGGCGCGGTCTGCGAGGATTTCGGCGAGAACGGCATTGTCGATCTGACGATCGGCATGGGGATTCAGGAGACGGGGCTGGCCTCGTCCACCTCGGGTCCGGCACTGGTGGGGGATGCGCTGATCGTGGGCCAGCAGGTCAGCGACAACCAGCGCCGCGACGCGCCCTCGGGGGTCGTGCGCGCCTATGATGCGGCGACGGGCGATCTGCTCTGGGCCTGGGACGCGCTGCGTCAGGGACAGGCGCAAGAGCCTTTGGCCGAGGGCGAGGTCTATCCGCGCGGCACGCCGAATGTGTGGAACGTCATTTCGGGCGATCCTCAGGCGGGGCTGGTCTATGTCGGCACCGGCAATTCCGCCAATGACCATTGGGGCGGCACCCGCACATCAGAGGAGGACCGTTTCACCTCGGCCGTGGTCGCCATCGATCTGGAGACCGGAGAGACGGTCTGGGATTTCGCTACCGTCATCCACGACCTGTGGGATTATGATATCGGCGCGCAGCCGGTCGTCGGCGACGTCACCGTGGCCGGGCAAACCACGCGCGCGGTCATTCAGGCGACCAAGACCGGGTCGCTGTTCGTCTTCGACGCCGCGACGGGCGAGCCGCTGACCGACATCCGCATGACGCCCGCCCCGCAGGGCGCGCTGCCCGGCGACTGGGTCAGCGAGGCGCAGCCGCAATCGGTGCATTACGCCAACATCTCGGGGCTGCCCGGCCCCGAACCCGAGGAACTGGACGCGCGCCACGCCTTTGGCATGACGCCGCTGGATGCGGTCATGTGCCGGCTGGAATTCCAGCGCATGCGGTACGAGGGGATGTATACCCCGCCGACCGACGATCCCGGCGGGATGCTGCTGTTTCCCGGCACGATCGGCGGTCCGAACTGGGGCGGCATCGGGCTGGACCGCGACCGCAACATCGTGATCTCGAACCATTCGCGCCTGCCGAACAAGGTCGTGATGGTGCCGCGCGACCAGGTGGCGGACCTGCCCGTTGGCATGGGCGGCGCCCGCCCCGATCAGGAGGTGGCGCCGCATTACTTTTCACCCTACGGGGTGGATCGGCCGATCTGGCTGTCGGTGCTGGACGTGCCCTGCATCGCGCCGCCCTGGGGCTTCATCGTGGCGACCGATCTGGATAACGGCCAGATCGTCTGGCAGAAGCCACTCGGCACCGGGTTCGACACCGGGCCGCTGGCGCTGCCGACCTATCTGAAGCTGCCCATCGGCACGGCGAATATCGGCGGCCCGCTGGTCACGGCGACGGGGCTGACCTTCGTCGCGGCCTCGCAGGACAATTGGCTGCGCGCCTACGAGACCGAAACCGGCCGGCTGCTGTGGCAGGGGCGGCTGCCCGCGGGCGGGCAGGCCTCGCCCATGAGCTACCAGATCGACGGACGGCAATATGTCGTGATCACCGCCACCGGGCACGAACGGCTGATGACCGAGCCGGGCGATTACATCGTGGCCTTCGCGCTGGAGGAGTGACGCGCTCAGTCGGCGCCGAAGAGGTCGCGGGTATAGACCTTGTCGCGCACGCTTTCCAGCTCCGCGCCCAGCCGGTTTGCCACGATGATGTCGGCCTCTTGCCGGAAGGCGTCCAGATCGCGCACCACGCGCGATCCGAAGAAGCGGTCCTCGGCCATGGCGGGTTCGTAGACGATCACCTCGACCCCCTTGGCCTTGAGCCGCTTCATGATCCCCTGCACGGCGCTGTGGCGGAAATTGTCCGAGCCCGCCTTCATCACCAGCCGGTGGATGCCGACGGTGCGGGGGCTGCGCGACAGGATGTCGTCGGCGATGACATCCTTGCGGGTGCGGTTGGCCTCGACCACGGCGGCGATCAGATTCTGGGGCACGTTGCGGTAATTGGCCAGCAATTGCTTGCTGTCCTTGGGCAGGCAATAGCCGCCATAGCCGAACGAGGGGTTGTTGTAATGGCTGCCGATGCGCGGATCGAGGCCCACCCCCTCGATGATCTGGCGGCTGTCCAGGCCATGCGTCAGGGCATAGCTGTCCAGTTCGTTGAAATAGGCCACGCGCAGCGCAAGATAGGTGTTGGCGAACAGCTTGATCGCCTCGGCTTCGGTCGGGCCGGTCAGCAGGACCGGCACGTCGCGGTCCAGCGCCGCATCGGCCAGAAGCTGGGCGAAGGCCTGCCCGCGGGGGCTGTTCTCGCCCACCACGATGCGCGAGGGGTGCAGGTTGTCATGCAGCGCGCGGCCCTCGCGCAGGAATTCCGGGCTGAAGATCACCTGGTCGCAACCCAGCCTGCGCGAGACGTCCAGCGTGAAGCCAACCGGCACCGTCGACTTGACGACGATCACGGCCTGCGGCGCGTACTGCATGACGGTGCGGATCACCGTCTCAACGCTGGACGTATCGAAGAAATTCGTGACCGGGTCATAGTCCGTGGGCGTGGCCACGATGACGAAATCGGCGCCCTCATAGGCGGTGGCAGGATCGGTCGTCGCGATCAGGTCCAGCTTTTCCTCGGCCAGATAGCGGGCCATCTCGGCATCCACGATCGGGCATTGGCGGGCGTTCAGCATCTCGCAGCGGCGCGGATCGATGTCGATGGCGCGGACCGTGTTGCGGCGCGCCAGCAGCACGGCGTTGGACAGCCCGACATAGCCGATCCCGGCAACGGCGATGGTTTTCTTCGACATGCGTTTTCCTCAACCTGCGGCATGGGGCGGATGGGCCCCATCGCCTTATGGCTGCTGCGCCGAGGGATGAAAAC
>NZ_JAUVVF010000075.1 GCF_030604785.1 Paracoccus sp. (in: a-proteobacteria)
ATAAACGATCAGACCGCCCACATATCTCTTCAGATATCCATCAATGTCAAAAAGCAGAGGAAACAAAATCACGGATCAAGCGCCAATCTCTCGACGCCCAGCCCGGTCATCCATTCCCAGAATTTCCGCCAGTCCCGCGCCTCGCAGCGCCGCTCCCGGCCCCGTCAACGTTCCCGCCTTCGGTGAAGCGGTAGATAGGCCCCACCGACAGAAGACGCAAGCGGGTTCGTCCAAAAAAATGCATCCCCGACGCATAAAAATTGCAACCAGCTGATAAAGAACGATTATTCAGGCAACTCTTCCGGCGGCGCGCCCCAATGGCCGGGGAATCGCGATTCTCAGGACCAGCAGCACCACGATCACCGACGCCCAGACCAGCGGCGCGATCTCGTTCACCTTGACCGCCCAGAGCCAGTGCATCCCAGCCAGCAGAGCCGCCGGATAGACCAGCCGGTGAAGCCGCCTCCAGGCCCCCGCGCCCACGCGCCGGATCGACAGATTGTTCGAGGTGATCCCAAGCGCGAAGATCGCCACGAAGGACAGCATCCCGAACAGCAGATAGGGGCGCTTGACGATGTCGCGGCCCATCTGCCCCCAGAGCAGCCCCATATCCATCACCATCCAGGCCAGCACATGCGCCAGCGCATAGCCGAAACACAGCACCCCGATGGCCCGGCGGAACCGCATCAGCGAGATACCCGTCAGGCGCAGCAGCGGTGTTACCGCCAGACCGGCCACCAGCAGGTAGAGCGCAGTGCGCCCCAGTCGATGTTCGATCCGCTGGACGGGATCGACGCCCAGATTGTTCGTCACCGTGTCGAAGACCAGCAGCGCGAAGGGAATCGCGCCTAGCGCCCAGATCAGCGGTACGGGCACCCGGCGCAGCGCATCGTTCAGGGCGCGGATCAATAATTCACCCTCAGATCCATGCCCGCATAGAGCGAGGCAACCTGATCGGCGTAGCCGTTGAACATCAGCGTCGGTTCGCGTCCCGCGAAGAGGCCCGCGCCGATACGGCGATGGGTGGCCTGGCTCCAGCGGGGGTGATCGACCTCGGGGTTCACATTGGCGTAAAAGCCGTATTCGCTTGGCTGCATCTGTTGCCAGGTGTTCAGCGGCTGATCTTCGCGCAGGTTGATCCGCACGATCGACTTGATCGATTTGAAGCCGTATTTCCACGGCACGACCAGCCGGATCGGAGCGCCGTTCTGTCTGGGCATCGGCTGCCCGTACAGGCCGGTGGCCAGGATCGTCAGCGGATGCATCGCCTCGTCGATCCGCAGCCCCTCGCAATAGGGCCAGTCGAGGATCGGGCGCCGCTGGCCGGGCATCTCCTCGGGGCGCAGAAGCGTCTCGAATTCGACGTATTTGGCCGAAGGACGCAGCCCCGCGCGGTTCAGGACCGAAGCCAGCGGCACGCCGATCCACGGCACCACCATCGACCAGGCCTCGACGCAGCGCAGCCGGTAGATTCGCTCCTCCAGAGCGTTTTCGGGGGCCAGATCCTCGACGGCATAGCGGCCGGGGCGGTCGACGAGGCCGGTGATCTCGACCGCCCAGGGATCGATCGTCAATGCGCCCGCATTTCGGGCAGGGTCTTCCTTGCCCGTGCCGAATTCATAGAAGTTGTTGTATTGCGTGATTTCCTCGAAGCTGTTCGGCGCCTCGTCCGTGGACAGGGGCGAGGGGCGGCCGGTCAGGGCCTGCGCCTGCCCCGCAAAGGCCAGCGCGGCGACGCTGCCCGCCATGAACCTGCGCCTGTCCAGATAGATCCGGTGCGGGGTGACGTCAGACCAGTTCAGTTTCATCGCATCCTCCGATCAGGGCCGGCGCGGGCCTGCCTCAGTATCGCACAAGACACGCAGGCCGAGGCATCCGTGATGCATCACGTTCCGTTGACGCGCGCGGTCAGTCGGCGGCGGCGATCTCGTCGAGGAAGGCATCCGCGAAACGCCGCAGCCGCGCCTCGTCCAGATGACGCGCCAGCGCGTCAAGGTTGGCAGGCCGCGCCTCGGCGATGCGGCGGATCTGGGCGGTCGAGCAGCTCAGCGGTTTCTCCGTTCCGTCCTCGCCGCGCTGCAGCCTCAACTGGGCGGCGACCAGTCGGTCGAACAGCGCGCCCTCGGGGCGGCCCGCCAGCGCGCGGCGGGCGGGATGCATCTGCGCCTGCTCGCCCGCGATCACTTCGAGAAAGGCCTGCCCGTAGCTTTCCAGCTTCTTGGCGCCGACACCGCCGATCCGGGCCATCTGGTCCAGATCACGGGGCCGACGCTCGGCCATCTCGATAAGGGTGCGGTCGGGAAAGATCACATAGGCCGGCACGCGCGCGGCCTCGGCCAGCGCCCGGCGACGGGCCTTCAGCGCGGACAGAAGCGGCTCGTCCTCTTCCGAGACCTGGGCGCGCAGGACATTCGCCGCCTTGGTGCGGGTCGTATCCTGTCGCAGCGTGACACCGGTTTCGCCACGCAGCACGGGATGGGCGGCCTCGGTCAGGTGAAGCGCGCCGTGGCGTTCGGGATCGGGGCGGCAGAGGTCCAGCCCCATCATCTGCCGGAAGATCGCCTGCCACTGGCCGCGCCCGTGTTCGCGCCCGACGCCAAAGGTCGGCAGCTGGTCATGCCCGCGTTCGCGCACCTTTTCGGTGGTCGTCCCGGTCAGAATGTCGATCAGATGACCCGAGCCGAACCATTCCCCCGTCCGCAGCATCGCCGACAGCGCCTTGCGCACCGCCATCGTGCCGTCGAACAGCTTGGGCGGCGACTGGCAGAGATCGCAATTGCCGCAATCTTCGGCCAGTTCCTCTCCGAAATAGGCCAGCAGGCGGCGGCGGCGGCAGCCAGTCGCCTCGGCCAGACCCAGAAGCGCGTTCAGCCGCGCGTGATCGGCGGATTTGCGGGCGGGCTCGGCCAGGCCTTCGTCGATCTGGGTGCGGCGCAGGCGGATGTCGTCGGGCCCGTAAAGCGTCAGCGTGTCCGCCGGATCGCCGTCGCGGCCGGCGCGCCCGATCTCCTGGTAATAACCCTCGATCGATTTGGGCAGGTCGGCATGCAGCACCCACCGGATGTCGGGCTTGTCGATGCCCATGCCAAAGGCGACGGTCGCCACGACGATCAGCCCGTCCTCGCGCTGGAACCGCGCCTCGGCCTCGCGACGGGCCTCGGCCTCAAGGCCGGCGTGATAGGCGATGGCCGGATGGCCGGCCTCGCGCAGGGCCTGGGCCAGCGTCTCGGTCCGCGCGCGGGCGCCGCAATAGATGATGCCCGACTGTCCGCGCCGCGCCGCGACATAGGACAGGACCTGGTTGCGCGGGCTGTCCTTGGGCTGGAAGGCCAGCCGGATGTTGGGCCGGTCGAAGCCGCGCAGGAATGTCAGCGGCTCGGCGCCCTCGAACAGGCGCGTGACGATCTCGGCCCGGGTCTCGGCATCGGCGGTCGCGGTGAAGGCGGCCAGCGGCACGTTCAGCGCCCGCTTGAGATCGCCGATCCGCAGATAATCCGGGCGGAAGTCGTGGCCCCACTGGCTGACGCAATGCGCCTCGTCGACCGCGATCGCGGTCACGCCCGCCCGCCGCAGCAGCGAGACCGTCCCGCCCGAGGCCAACCGCTCGGGCGCCAGGTAGAGCATCTTGATCTGGCCCGCCGCGATGGCCTGAAAGACGGCATCGGTCTCGGCCTCGGTATTGCCGCTGGTCAGCGCGCCCGCCTCGACCCCCGCCTCGCGCAGGGCGCGGACCTGGTCACGCATCAGCGCGATCAGCGGCGAGATCACCACCGTCACACCGTCCCGCATCAGTGCGGGCAGCTGGTAGCACAGCGACTTGCCGCCGCCCGTGGGCATGATGGCCAGCACGTCGCGCCCCTCGGCCACGGCCTCGACAATCTCCTGCTGGCCGGGGCGAAAGCCGTCGAAGCCCCAGACCTGACGCAGCAGATCACCCGAGGAGAGGTCGCGCGCCATCAATAGCCGTAGAAGAAGGCCGCATTGTTCGCCAGCGCGCTGCGGGCGATGATGATGAGGACGAACAGGACCAGCGGCGCCAGATCCAACCCGCCCGTATTGGGCAGGATGTTGCGGATCGGCTGATAGATCGGCTCAAGCAGACGGTTCAGCCCGTCCCAGAGCTGCGCGACCAGCGGCTGGCGCAGGTTCAGGACCTGGAAGTTGATCAGCCAGGACATGATGATGTGGACGATCATCACGAACCACATGATCTGAAGGATCAGTTGCAAGGCTTGATACAGCGTGACCATCCGCGTTCCCCGTCATCCTGTCTGCGGCCCTGTGGGCCGGTCCTGCACCTGTATGGACGCGCGATTCGCCCGGCGCAACCCGATGAGCAACCCGGTGCGACCGCCTGCCGCCGCGTCCGGGTTGACGCCCGCGTGATCCGGGGCCACCACGGGCGCGAACAGCGAAAGGGCCGCCGATGTATCCTCTGATCCGTTTTGCCAAGGAGATGTTGAAATACCGTAAAGCGCCGCGCCTCGGCCCGCTGGACGCGCATGTTTCCACGCATCTCTGCTGGCCCTGGGATCTGGACCCCTGGATCGAGCTGAACAACGGCCGCACCCTGACCCTGTTCGATCTGGGCCGCATCCCCCTGGCCAGCCGGACCGGGCTGATCCCGATCCTGAAGGCACGGGGCTGGGGGATCACGGTCGCGGGCAATTCGACCCGCTACCGGCGGCGCATCCGGGCATTTGACCGCTTCACGATGGTGTCGCGCATGGTCGGCTGGGATCATCGCTTCGTCTATATGGAGCAATCCATGTGGCGCGGCGGGGAATGCTGCAATCAGGTGCTGATCCGCTCTGCCGTGACCTCGAAACAGGGCATCGTCGCCCCGGCCGAGGTGATGGCGGCGCTTGGTCACCCGACCGACAGCCCGCCCTTGCCCGACTGGATCGCCGCCTGGATCGAGGCCGACGCCCTGCGCCCCTGGCCGCCCTTTGGCCCCGCGCAATCGCACGACTTGCCAGCCTGACGGCGTGCTGCCCTTAGGGCGCCGGGCGTCCAAGGGGGAAAAGATGCGGCAAGGGCTTGATCGCAAGCGGATCTGGGGCTGGTGGTTCTTTGACTGGGCCAGCCAGCCCTATCACACGCTGCTCTTGACCTTCATCTTCTCGATCTACTTCGCCGAGGTGGCGCAGCGCCATTTCATCGCCATGGGCGAAAGCG
>NZ_JAUVVF010000082.1 GCF_030604785.1 Paracoccus sp. (in: a-proteobacteria)
ACATCCCCCAGCACCGGATGGTCATGCACCGCCTGATGCGCATCGCCCCAGCGCCAGCTTTCCAGATTCGGCCCATAGCGTTCGGTCAGGCCGATCAGCGCCTCGTCCAGCGCGATCCGGGCGATATCCGTGCAGCTTTCCACCGCCGCCGACTGCAGCACGTCGCACCAGACGCCCGCGCCGCCCACATTGCGATAGACCCGCTCGATGAAGACCGGAGAGACATGGGTGAAACTGTCCGCCATCGCCCCGATCTCGTCCCGGATCAGCCGCTGCATCAGCGCCCGCAGCCAGGCCTCGGCGATCAGCGGCTCGGGCAGATGCTCGTTCATCTCGCCGTTCCATTCCGCCAGCAGGATCAGCGCCCGCTGCCGCAGCCGTTCCGGCGTGCCCTCCGGCGCCGCCTCGCCGGTGAACCACAGATCCGCCCCGATCAGCGGCAGCAGCGCCCGCGCCGTCGGGTTCACCGTGTCAAGCTGCGCCTCGATGAAGCTTTCGCGCGTGTGCACCTCGCGCGCCTTCATCAGCGTCAGCCAACGCTGGATCCGCTGCGTGTCGCCCCAGTCAAAGCTGACATGGTTCGGGAAGGGCCGGTCGACCGTCTTGTTGTTGGTATTGCCCAGAAGCCCCGACTCCGGGTTCACGAAACGCGGGTTCTCCTCATAGGGCAGCACGCCCGTGAACCCCGCCCGCGGGTCCGCGCCAAGGACCGGCAGCCGCCCCTGGCCCGGATTCCCCGGATCCCGCGCCGGCAGCGCCCCCACCACCTGCAGCGCGATCCCCTCGCCATCGGCCAGCGTCAGGTTCTGCGCGGGCGCGACGGCCAGCCGGCCCGCTTCCAGCGCCTCGGCCACCGTCCCCGCCCGCATCAGCCGCATCGCCGCCGTCATCGAGGTGTCCCCCGGCGCCAGCGCCGTCCAGGCCAGCGCCGCCACATGGCCGGGCGGCGTGATCGTCGCCAGATCGTAATGCGTCCCCGGCAGGATCGGCCCGTGCCGCGACCAGCGCAGCGTCAGCGTCACCGGCTCGGCATCCTTGACCGTGATGATCGACTGGCGGCTCTGGAACCGTGCCCAGCCGTCCGGGGTCCGGTATTCCTCGGTGTTCTCCGGGTTCACTTCCTCGATCAGCACGTCCTGATCGTCGACATAGGCCGTGGTCAGCCCCCAGCCCAGCCGCTCGCTGCGCCCGACCAGCACCACCGGCACGCCAGGGATCGTCGCGCCGATCACCCCGCCCGAGGCCAGCTCCAGCCGCGCCAGATACCACAGCGTCGGCGCCGTCAGCCCCAGATGCGGATCATTGGCCAGAAGGCTGCCCCCCGCCGCCGACCGTCCCGGCATCGCCGCCCAGGCGTTCGACGCCCCCGCCATCCCCGGATCCGCGACCGGCGACATCGGCCCCAGCGCGAAATCCACCGGCCGCGCCGAAGGCACGACCCCGGGCACCAGGCTGGAGAACTGGGGCAGGGCGGCCACGCCTTGCCCCGGATCGTCGGGCAGAAGATCCATCAGCCGCTCGGGCGACAGCAGCAGCGACACCCGCGCCCGCAGGATCTCCTTCTGCGCCGAGTCGGTCAGCTGCAAGGCCATGAGCTTCAGGATCGCGATCGAATCCGCCGGCGCCCAGGCCGAGATTTCGGGCGCGAACAGGAAGAACTCCGGCGCCCCGCGGCCCCGCGCGCCCTGGTTCACCTCGCCGATCCAGGCATTCACCCCGGCGGAATAGGCCTCAAGCGCCGCCAGCGTCTCGGGGTCCTGCGCCGCCACCGCATCCAGCGCCAGACCGTAAAGATCCAGCCGCCGCATCAACTCGTCGACCCGCACCGTGGGCTTGCCGAACAGCTCCGACAACCGCCCCTGAGCCGTCCGCCGCAGCATCGTCATCTGCCACAGCCGGTCCTGCGCATGGGCGAAGCCAAGGGCGAAGAACACGTCCCGGTCGCTCTCGCCGAAGATATGCGGCACATTGTCGTTGTTGCGCACGATCTCGACCGGGGCCGAGATGCCGCGCAGGGTGAAATCCTCGGAATAATCCACCAGCGAGCGCGACAGGATCCAGTAAGCCAGCAGCATCACGATCAGCCCCAGCACGATCGCTCCGGTCAAAAGGCGGATCAGCCAGCGGAAGGCGGTCAGCATGGGGGTCCTGTTCTTGACGTGACGGATTGGATCGGTTCCTAGTCCATCACCTTAGCAAGGGCAATGAGCGGGGAATCGGCATGGCAAAAGTTGCGTTTCTGGGCCTGGGGGTGATGGGCTTTCCGATGGCCGGGCATCTGGCGGCGAAGGGGCATGAGGTGACGGTCTACAACCGCACCGCCGCCAAGGCCGAGGGTTGGGCCTCCCAGCACAAGGGCCGCGCCGCCGCCACCCCGCGCGAGGCGGCGAAGGGCGCGGAATTCGTCTTCGCCTGCGTCGGCAATGACGATGACCTCCGCGCGGTCTGCACCGGCCCCGACGGGGCCTTCGCCGGCATGACGCCCGGCGCGATCTTCGTTGACCATACCACCGTCTCGGCCAAGGTGACGCGGAAGCTGGCCGCCCAGGCCACGGCGATGGGCCTTGCCTTCGTCGACGCGCCGGTTTCGGGCGGGCAGGCGGGGGCCGAGAACGGCCAGCTCTCGATCATGTGCGGCGGCGATCCGGCGGATTACGCCCGGGCCGAGCCGGTGATGGCCGCCTATGCCCGGATCTGCCGGCTCCTCGGTCCCTCGGGCGCGGGTCAGCTGGCGAAGATGGTGAACCAGATCTGCATCGCCGGGCTGATGCAGGGCCTGTCCGAGGCGCTGGCCTTCGGCCAGAAGGCCGGGCTTGATGGCGAGAAGGTGGTCGAGGTGATCTCCCAGGGCGCGGCGGGCTCCTGGCAGATGGTCAACCGGCACAAGACGATGCTGAAGGACGAGTTCGACTTCGGCTTCGCGGTGGACTGGATGCGCAAGGACC
>NZ_JAUVVF010000028.1 GCF_030604785.1 Paracoccus sp. (in: a-proteobacteria)
CATGTCTTGACGCGATCAGGCTTCGCTGTCGCCGCCGAAGCCGGTCTCGACCGGAGCGGCCAGAGCGGCGGCAGCCTCGGCTTCGGCGCGGCGCGCCTCGATCACCTTGGCATCGCGTTCCGAGGCGATCCGGCGCACGCGGCTGGTCGCGCCACCGGTGCCCGCCGGGATCAGGCGGCCCACGATGACGTTCTCCTTCAGCCCGACCAGCTTGTCGCGCTTGCCCTGGACGGCAGCCTCGGTCAGCACCCGCGTCGTTTCCTGGAAGGACGCGGCCGAGATGAAGCTGCGGGTCTGCAGCGACGCCTTGGTGATCCCCAGCAGGACCGGCTCGCCCTGGGCGGGACGCCCACCGCGCGCCTCGACCTTGGCGTTCTCCTCGGCGAACTCGTCACGCTCGACATGCTCGCCCTTCAGCAGCGTGGTGTCGCCGCTGTCGAGGATCTCGATCTTCTGAAGCATCTGGCGAACGATCACCTCGATATGCTTGTCGTTGATCTTCACGCCCTGCAGTCGATAGACGTCCTGCACCTCGTCGATGAGGTAGTCGGCCAGAGCCTCGATCCCCATGATGCGCAGGATGTCATGCGGCGCCGGGTTGCCGTCCATGATGTAGTCGCCACGCTGCACGAAGTCGCCTTCCTGCACCGGGATGTGCTTGCCCTTCGGCACCATGTATTCGACGGGGGCGACGCCCTCTTCGGACGGCTCGATGGTGATGCGGCGCTTGTTCTTGTAGTCCTTGCCAAAGCGCACATAGCCATCGACCTCGGCGATGATGGCGTGGTCCTTGGGACGGCGGGCCTCGAACAATTCGGCCACGCGGGGCAGACCCCCGGTGATGTCCTTGGTCCGTGCGCCCTCGCGCGGGATACGCGCGACCACGTCACCGGCCTTGATCTCCTGCCCGTCCTCGACCGAGAGGATCGCGTCGACCGACATCGGATAGCTGACCGGGTTGCCCTGGTCGTTGCGGACCGGCTCGCCGTTCTCATCCATGATGATGATCTCGGGCTTCAGGTCGCTGCCGCGCGGCGCGGAACGCCAGTCGGTCACGATCTTCTGGGTCATGCCCGTCGCCTCGTCGGTCTCGTCGCGGACCGACAGGCCCGACAGCAGGTCGACGAAGCGCGCGATACCGGCCTTCTCGGCGATGATCGGCAGGGTATAGGGGTCCCATTCGAACAGCTTGAGGCCGCGGGTGACCTTGTCGCCTTCCTTCACGAACAGCTTCGAGCCGTAGAACAGCTTGTGGCTGGCGCGTTCCTGCCCCTGATCATCCAAGATGAGCAGCTGCATGTTCCGCGACATCACGATCTGCTCGCCCGAGGCGTTGGTCAGGACGTTCTCGTTGCGGAACTGGACGGTGCCCTCGTGCGAGGCGCCCTGGAACGATTGCTGGCCGCCCTGCGCGATGCCGCCGATGTGGAAGGTCCGCATCGTCAGCTGGGTGCCCGGCTCGCCGATGGACTGGGCGGCGATGATGCCGACCGCCTCGCCGATGTTGACCAGCGTGCCGCGGGCCAGGTCGCGGCCATAGCAGAGCGCGCAGATCCCGTCCTCGGATTCGCAGGTCAGGGCCGAGCGGATGCGCACGGTCTGCACGCCCGCCGCCTCGATGGCGTCGGCCTTGCGTTCGTCGATCACCTCGTTGGCGCGGATGATGATCTCGTCCGTGCCGGGAACCAAAACGTCCTCGGCCGCGGTCCGGCCCAACACGCGCTCGGAGAGCGGGCTGATCACCTCGCCGTCATTGACCGCCGCCGAAGCGGTGATCGCTCGGTCGGTGCCGCAATCATGCTCGCGGATGATGCAGTCCTGCGCCACGTCCACCAGACGGCGGGTCAGGTAGCCCGAGTTCGCCGTCTTCAGCGCCGTGTCCGACAGACCCTTCCGGGCGCCGTGGGTCGAGTTGAAGTATTCAAGAACGGTCAGGCCTTCCTTGAAGTTCGAGATGATCGGCGTCTCGATGATCTCGCCCGAGGGCTTGGCCATCAGGCCGCGCATGCCGCCCAGCTGCTTCATCTGGTTGACCGAGCCCCGGGCGCCCGAATGGGCCATCATGTAGACCGAGTTCGGCTCCATCTCGGCGCCGGCCTCGTCCTTCTTGGTGGCCGAGATCGTGGACATCATGGCCTCGGTCACGCGGTCGTTGCACTTCGACCAGGCGTCCACGACCTTGTTGTACTTCTCGCCCTGGGTGATCAGGCCGTCGAGATACTGCTGCTCGAACTCCTTCACCTGCTCCTGGACTTCCTCGACGATCGACCACTTGTTGTCGGGCACGACCATGTCGTCCTTGCCGAAGCTGATGCCGGCGCGGAACGCCTCGCGGAAGCCCAGACCCATGATCTGGTCGCAGAAGATGACCGATTCCTTCTGGCCGCAGTAGCGGTAGACGGTGTCGATGACGTTCTGGATGTCCTTCTTGCGCAGCAGGCGGTTGACCAGCTCGAAGGGCGCCTTGGCGTTCATCGGCAGCAGCGCCCCCAGGCGGATGCGGCCCGGCGTCGTCTCGAAGCGCTTGAGCACCTCGTTGCCGTTCTCGTCGATCTGCTTGATCCGCGCGGTGATCTTGGCGTGCAGATGCACCTCGCCGGCGGCGAGGGCGTGCTCGACCTCGTCGACATTGGCGAAGGCCATGCCCTCGCCCTTCATGCCGTCGCGGCTCATCGAGGTATAGTAGAGGCCGAGGACCATGTCCTGCGACGGCACGATGATCGGCGCGCCGTTGGCGGGCGACAGCACGTTGTTCGTCGACATCATCAGCACGCGCGCTTCCAGCTGCGCCTCAAGCGACAGCGGGACGTGCACGGCCATCTGGTCGCCGTCGAAGTCGGCGTTGAAGGCCGAGCAGACCAGCGGGTGCAGCTGGATCGCCTTGCCCTCGATCAGGATCGGCTCGAAGGCCTGGATGCCCAGACGGTGCAGCGTGGGCGCGCGGTTCAGCAGGACCGGATGCTCGCGGATGACCTCGTCCAGGATGTCCCAGACCTCGGGACGCTCTTTCTCGACCAGCTTCTTGGCCTGCTTGACCGTGGAGGACAGCCCCTTCGCCTCGAGCCGCGAATAGATGAACGGCTTGAACAGCTCGAGCGCCATCTTCTTCGGCAGACCGCACTGGTGCAGCTTCAGCTCGGGGCCGGTCACGATGACCGAGCGGCCCGAGAAGTCGACGCGCTTGCCCAGAAGGTTCTGGCGGAAGCGGCCCTGCTTACCCTTCAGCATGTCCGACAGCGACTTCAGCGGGCGACGGTTGTTGCCCGTGATGACGCGGCCGCGACGGCCGTTGTCGAAGAGGGCGTCGACCGATTCCTGCAGCATCCGCTTCTCGTTACGGACGATGATGTCGGGCGCGCGCAGCTCGATCAGCCGCTTGAGGCGGTTGTTCCGGTTGATGACCCGGCGATAGAGGTCGTTCAGGTCCGAGGTCGCGAAGCGGCCGCCATCCAGCGGAACCAGCGGGCGCAGTTCCGGCGGGATGACCGGGATCACGGTCAGCACCATCCATTCGGGCCGGTTGCCCGACTCGAGGAACGACTCGACGATCTTCAGGCGCTTGATGATCTTCTTCGGCTTCAGCTCGCCCGTGGCCTCCTTGAGGTCCTCGCGCAGCTGCTCGGCCGTCGCCGCCAAGTCGATGTTCGCCAGCATGGCGCGGATCGCCTCAGCCCCGATATCCGCCTGGAAGGCGTCGGCGCCGTAATTGTCCTGCGCGTCGAGGAACTCCTCCTCGGTCAGCAGCTGGCCATAGGTCAGGTCGGTCAGACCCGGCTCGATGACGACGTAGTTCTCGAAGTAGAGGATCCGCTCCAGATCGCGCAGCGTCATGTCCAGCATCAGGCCGATGCGCGAGGGCAGCGACTTGAGGAACCAGATGTGGGCGACGGGGGCGGCCAGCTCGATATGGCCCATGCGCTCGCGGCGGACCTTCTGCAGCGTGACTTCCACGCCGCATTTCTCGCAGACGAGGCCGCGATACTTCATGCGCTTGTACTTGCCGCACAGGCACTCGTAGTCCTTGATCGGCCCGAAGATGCGCGCGCAGAAGAGGCCGTCACGTTCCGGCTTGAACGTGCGGTAGTTGATCGTCTCGGGCTTCTTCACCTCGCCGAAGGACCAGGCGAGGATTTCCTCGGGCGAGGCCAGCGAGATCTTGATTTCGTCGAACTGCCGCGGCGGGGCCAGCGGGTTCAGCGGGTTGGTGGCGAGTTCCTGGTTCATTTTTCAATCCTTGAAAGGGCGCGTGGGGGGTGGGTGAGGGCTTTCGCCCTCACTCCTCTTCCTCCGCATCCAGGAGTTCCATGTTGAGGCCCAGACCCCGGACCTCCTTGACCAGCACGTTGAAGCTTTCCGGGACGCCGGCCTCGAAGTTGTCCTCGCCCTTGACGATGGACTCGTAGACCTTGGTCCGGCCGGCGACGTCGTCCGACTTGACCGTCAGCATCTCCTGCAGCGTGTAGGCGGCGCCATAGGCTTCCAGCGCCCAGACCTCCATCTCGCCGAGACGCTGACCGCCGAACTGCGCCTTGCCGCCGAGCGGCTGCTGCGTGACGAGGCTGTACGGCCCGGTCGAGCGGGCGTGCATCTTGTCGTCGACAAGGTGGTGCAGCTTGAGGACGTATTTCATCCCCACGGTGACCTTGCGCGCGAACTGCTCACCGGTGCGGCCGTCGAACACCACGGACTGTCCCGAAGTGTCGAAGCCCGCCCGCGTCAGCGCGTCGTTCACGTCCGCCTCCTTGGCGCCGTCGAAGACCGGCGTGGCGATGGGAACGCCCGTCCGCACCGTTCCGGCATGCTCGCGCAGCGTCTCGTCGTCCATGTCCGCGAAGGTCTCGGCATACATCTCGTCGCCATAGCCGATCCGCATCGCCTCGCGCACCGGGGTCATGTCGCCGTTGCGCCGGTATTCCTCCAGCGCCTCGTCGATCTTGATCCCGAGGCCGCGCGACGCCCAGCCCATATGCGTCTCGAGGATCTGGCCCACGTTCATCCGCGACGGCACGCCGAGCGGGTTCAGCACCAGGTCGACGGGCGTGCCGTCGGCCAGGAAGGGCATGTCCTCGATCGGCACGACCTTGGACACGACGCCCTTGTTGCCGTGACGACCGGCCATCTTGTCCCCGGCCTGAAGCTTGCGCTTCACGGCGACGAAGACCTTGACCATCTTCATAACGCCCGGCGGCAGGTCGTCGCCCTGGCGGACCTTCTCGACCTTGTCCTCGAAGCGGGCCTCGAGCAGCTTCTTCTGAGTGTCGTATTGCTGGTTCAGCGCCTCGACCTCCTTGGCCACGTCCTCTTCGGACACGGCCAGCTGCCACCACTGGCCGCGCGACAGCGTGCCCAGCAGCTCCTCGGTGATCTCGCTGTTCGCCCTGATGCCCTTCGGCCCCTTCAGCGCGGTCTTGCCCAGGATCAGCGTCTTGAGGCGCGCATAGATGTTGCGGTCCAGGATCGCCTGCTCGTCGTCCCGGTCGCGGGCAAGACGCTCGACTTCCTCGCGCTCGATCTGCAGCGCACGCTCGTCCTTGTCGACGCCGTGGCGGTTGAAGACCCGCACCTCGACGATCGTGCCATAGGCCCCCGGCGGCAGACGCAGCGAGGTGTCGCGCACGTCGGACGCCTTCTCGCCGAAGATCGCGCGCAGCAGCTTCTCTTCCGGCGTCATCGGGCTTTCGCCCTTGGGGGTGATCTTGCCCACCAGGATGTCGCCCGGCCCGACCTCGGCGCCGATATAGACGATGCCGGCCTCGTCGAGGTTGCGCAGGGCCTCCTCGCCGACGTTCGGGATGTCGCGGGTGATCTCCTCCGGCCCCAGCTTGGTGTCGCGGGCAGCCACCTCGTATTCGTCGATATGGATCGAGGTGAACACGTCGTCGCGGTGGATCCGCTCGGAGATCAGGATCGAGTCCTCGTAGTTGTAGCCGTTCCACGGCATGAAGGCGACGACCACGTTCCGGCCGATGGCCAGCTCGCCCTGGTCGGTCGAGGGACCGTCCGCGATGACCTGGTTCTTCACGACCTTCTCGCCGACCTTCACCAGCGGGCGCTGGTTGATGGTCGAGGACTGGTTCGAGCGCTTGAACTTGCGCAGACGATAGATGTCCACGCCCGCGTCACCGGCGCCCAGATCCTCGGTCGCGCGAACGACGATACGCTGCGCGTCCACCTGGTCGATGATCCCGCTGCGGCGCGCCATGATCGCGGCGCCCGAATCGCGGGCCACGGTCGCTTCCATGCCGGTGCCGACGAAGGGCGCCTCGGCCCGCAGAAGCGGAACCGCCTGACGCTGCATGTTCGAGCCCATCAGCGCGCGGTTGGCGTCGTCGTTTTCCAGGAACGGGATCAGCGCCGCGGCGACCGAGACCAACTGCTTGGGCGAGACGTCGATCAGATCGACGGCATCGACCGGGTTCAGCATGAAGTCGCCCGCCTGACGGGTCGAGATCAGCTCGTCCACGAACCGGCCTTCGGCGTCCAGCGTGGCGTTGGCCTGCGCCACGGTGTGGCGCATTTCCTCGGTCGCGGACATGTAGACGACCTCGTCGGTGACCTTGCCCTCGATCACCTTGCGGTAGGGAGTCTCGATGAAGCCATACTTGTTCACGCGGGCAAAGGTCGCCAGCGAGTTGATCAGGCCGATGTTCTGGCCCTCCGGCGTCTCGATCGGGCACATCCGGCCATAATGGGTCGGGTGAACGTCGCGGACCTCAAAGCCCGCGCGCTCGCGCGTCAGACCGCCCGGCCCGAGGGCCGAGAGGCGGCGCTTGTGCGTCACTTCGGACAGCGGGTTCGTCTGGTCCATGAACTGCGACAGCTGGCTGCTGCCGAAGAACTCGCGCACCGCGGCCGCGGCCGGCTTGGCGTTGATCAGGTCCTGCGGCATGACGGTGTCGATCTCGACGCCGGACATGCGCTCGCGGATGGCACGCTCCATGCGCAGCAGGCCGACGCGATACTGGTTCTCCATCAGCTCGCCGACCGAGCGCACCCGGCGGTTGCCGAGGTGGTCGATGTCGTCGATCTCGCCCTTGCCGTCGCGCAGCTCCACAAGGCCGCGAACGCAGGCCACGATATCCTCGTGGCGCAGCGTGCGCTGCGTGTCCGGCGCGTCCAGATCGAGGCGCATGTTCATCTTGACCCGGCCCACGGCGGACAGGTCGTAACGCTCGGCGTCGAAGAACAGGCTCTTGAACAGGGTCTGCGCGGCCTCGACGGTGGGCGGCTCGCCCGGGCGCATGACGCGGTAGATGTCCATCAGCGCGCCGTCGCGGCTCATGTTCTTGTCGGCGGCCATCGTGTTGCGGATGTAGGGGCCGACATTGACATGATCGATGTCCAGAACCGGAACCTCGGTGATGTCATTGTCCAGCAGCACCTTGAGCAGGCCGCCCGACAGATCGCCTTCCTTGTTGTAATCGGCGGTGATCTCGTCGCCGGCCTCGGCATAGATGAAGCCGGTCTGGTCGTTGACGATGTCCTTGGCGATGAAGCGGCCGACGATGCGTTCGAACGGCAGCAGCAGGTTCACCTGCTCGCCCGAGTCCAGCAGCTTCTTGACCAGACGCGGCGTCACCTTGTCGCCGGCCTTGGTGATGACCTCGCCGGTATCGGCGTTCACCAGATCAAAGGCCGGACGGGTGCCGCGCACGCGCTCGGGGAAGAACCGGGTGACCCAGCCCTGCTCGCGCCCCTCGCGGCGCAGGGAGTAGTTCACCGTCTGGTAGAAGGCGTCCATGATGCCTTCCTGGTCCATGCCAAGCGCATAGAGCAGGGTCGTCACCGGCAGCTTGCGGCGGCGGTCGATGCGCGCGAAGACCAGATCCTTGGCGTCGAATTCGAAATCCAGCCACGAGCCGCGATAGGGGATGATCCGGCAGGCGAACAGCAGCTTGCCCGAGCTGTGCGTCTTGCCGCGGTCATGGTCGAAGAACACGCCCGGCGAACGGTGCATCTGGCTGACGACGACCCGCTCGGTTCCGTTCACGATGAACGTGCCGTTCTGCGTCATCAGGGGCATGTCGCCCATGAACACGTCCTGTTCCTTGATGTCCTTGACCGACTTCGCGCCGGTGTTCTCGTCGACATCGAACACGATCAGGCGCAGCGTGACCTTCAGCGGCGCGGCATAGGTCATGTCGCGCTGCTGGCATTCGTCCACGTCGTATTTCGGCTTTTCCAGATCGTATTTCACGAATTCCAGAACAGCCGTCTCGTTGAAATCCTTGATCGGAAAGACCGACTGGAAGACGCCCTGGATGCCCTCTCCGTCGTGGTGGCCCGTGCCCTCGCCCGAGTTCAGGAACAGGTCATACGAGGATTTCTGAACCTCGATGAGGTTCGGCATCTCGAGAACTTCGCGGATATTGCCGTAATAGCGCCGGATGCGCTTCTGGCCGACATAGGACTGCGCCATGGGGTCTTGTCACCTTTCGTCTTCGCGCGCGGCCGGGTCGGGGCCCCCGGAACGCGCCTACGAATGCAGGGTTGAGGTTCCATTCGTGCCGCGCGTCCCACCGCGAAGCTCCCGAACCTCGAACATGCCCTGAAGGGAGGTCTGTGCGTCAGACCGACCTTCAAGACAGGTTCGGCAGGGACCGGGAAATCCCGGACCCTGCCCATTTCGTGCGATCTCAGCGACCGGCCAAGGGCCGATTACTTCAGTTCGACCTTGGCGCCGGCGTCTTCCAGCTTTTTCTTGAAGTCTTCGGCTTCGGCCTTCGACACGCCTTCTTTCACCTTGCCACCGGCTTCGACCAGGTCCTTGGCTTCTTTCAGGCCCAGACCGGTGATGCCACGCACTTCCTTGATCACGTTGATCTTGTTGGCGCCGGCGTCGACCAGGACGACGTCGAATTCGGTCTTCTCTTCGGCAGCTTCGGCAGCGGCGGCGGGGCCGGCAACCATCACGGCGCCGCCGGCGGCGGGCTCGATGCCATACTCATCCTTCAGGATGGTCTTCAGTTCCTGGGCTTGCAGCAGGGTCAGGCCCACGATTTCTTCGGCGAGTTTCTTCAGATCAGCCATTTTTCCGTTCTTTCCAGTTAGTGTTCCAACATCGGGTCATCGACCACATGAAGGAATGGGGTTGCTTACGCAGCCTCGCGCTCTTCCAGAGTCGTGAGGATGCTCGCGATGTTCGAGGCAGGCGCGCCAATGGCACCGGCGATGTTCGACGCGGGCGCACCGATGCAGGACACGATCTGAGCGATGAGCTCTTCACGCGACGGCATCGAGGCGACGGCTTTCACACCGGCCGGATCCAGAGCCTGATCACCCATTGCACCGCCCAGGATCACGAAACGATCGTTGTCCTTGGCGTATTTGTCGGCGATCCGGGCAGCAGCCACGGGATCTTCCGAATAGGTGAGCACGGTCATGCCCGTCAGGTAGTCGGCGATGCTGGCGCAAGGCTTACCTTCCAGGGCGATCTTGGCGAGCTTGTTCTTGGCAACGCGAACCGAACCACCCGCTTCGCGCATGCGCGCACGGAGGTCCTGCATATGTGCAACCGTCATCCCCTCGTAGTGGGCAACCACCACGACGCCAGAGCTTTCAAAGATCTGGCCGAGTTCTTCGACCACCTGTTCTTTTTGTGCTCTATCCACGGTTTCACTCCAAGTAGGGGGGTATCCCCCCGGCTCTCACTTTTCCCACGGCCGGGGCCGAGGGTCGGGTCCGCTAGGGCAAGATCACCCGAAGGGCCGCAGCGCGGTCTTCGGAAAAATGCTTCCCCATCTCGGGAAGGATATTAAGCGGGTTTCCCCGCACCCTCCGTCTCGGACAGGACGGGGCGATTGGCGCCCCGCCATCCCCGACCGCCCGCAAGGGAGGCCGGGAAATTCTTCAGGCTCAGGCGCCGGTCGCGGACAGGACGTCCACCGACACGCCCGGCCCCATGGTCGAGCTGATCGAGACCTTCTTCATGTAGGTCCCCTTCGCGCCCGTGGGCTTGGCTTTCTGCACGGCGTCGACAAAGGCGCGCAGGTTCTGCGCCAGCTTGTCCTCGTCGAACGAGACCTTGCCGATGCCGGCATGGACGACGCCCGCCTTCTCGGCCTTGAACTGGACTTCACCACCCTTGGCGGCTTCGACGGCGGCTTTCACGTCCATCGTCACCGTGCCGACCTTGGGGTTCGGCATCAGGTTGCGCGGGCCCAGGATCTTGCCCAGGCGGCCCACCAGCGGCATCATGTCCGGGGTCGCGATGCAGCGGTCGAACTCGATCTTGCCGGACTGGATGGTCTCCAGCAGGTCCTCGGCGCCGACGATCTCGGCACCGGCGGCCTTGGCTTCGTCAGCCTTGGGGCCACGGGCGAAGACGGCGACGCGGACATCCTTGCCGGTGCCGGCGGGCAGCGTGACGACGCCGCGGACCATCTGGTCGGCATGGCGCGGATCAACGCCCAGATTCAACGCGATCTCGACGGTTTCGTCGAACTTGGCCGAGGCGGCGGATTTCACCAGCTTGACGGCCTCTTCGACGGTCAGGTTGGTCTTGCCTTCGAACGCGGCGCGGGCGGCGGCTTTTTTCTTGGACAGCTTTGCCATGACTTAGCCTTTCACCTCGATGCCGATCGAACGGGCCGAGCCGACGATGATCTTCATTGCCGCTTCGACGTCGTTCGCGGACAGGTCCTTCATCTTCGCTTCGGCGATCTCGCGCACCTGCTTGACGGTGACGGTGCCCGCGACGGCACGGCCCGGCTTCTCCGAACCCTTGGCGCGGTTGCGCTTGCCCACGGGCTTCAGACCGGCCGCCTTCTTCAGCAGGAAGGACGCCGGGGGCGTCTTCGTCTCGAAGGTGAACGACTTGTCGGCGTAGTAGGTGATCACCACGGGAACGGGCGAGCCCTGCTCCATCTCCTGCGTCTTGGCGTTGAACGCCTTGCAGAATTCCATGATGTTGATGCCCCGCTGACCCAGGGCCGGGCCAACGGGGGGCGACGGGTTCGCCTGACCCGCCTTGATTTGCAGCTTGAGGCTGCCGACAACTTTCTTGGCCATCTGGCCTACTCCTTCATCATCAAGCCCGCTTGAGGGGCCGATTTAGCGGTCCGGCCTGCCCGTCCGGGCGCGGCCTCCCGCAGCCAATCACGAGGTCTTGCTGACCTGCGTGAATTCCAGTTCGACCGGCGTGGGGCGGCCGAAGATCGAGACCGTAACCTTGACGCGCGACGATATCTCGTCGACCTCCTCGACCATGCCCGAGAAGCCCTCGAACGGACCGTCGGTCACGTTCACCTTCTCGCCCACGTCGAAGCGGATCAGGTTGCGCGGCGCCGCGGGCTCGCCCGAGCCCGAGCGGTTCAGCATCGCGTTCACCTCGTCGTCGCGCATCGGCATCGGCTTGCCATGGGCGCCAAGGAAGCCCGTCACGCGGTTGATCGAATTGACCAGGTGATAGGTGCGGTCCGACATGTCCATGTGGACCAGCACGTAACCGGGCATGAAGCGACGCTCGGAAGTGACCTTCTTGCCGCGCCGGATCTCGATCACTTCCTCGGTCGGGACCAGGACCTCGTCGATCTGGTCCTCGAGACCCTTCTCGGCGACGGCCTGGCGAATCGCCTCTGCGACCTTCTTTTCGAAGTTCGACAGGACGCTGACCGAATACCAACGCTTTGCCATGTCTCGATCGACCCCTGCTCGTGTTCCGAGAATCGCGCCCGGACGGCGCCAACCCTCTGAATTCCAAATATGTCCGACAAAATCGAAATCGGCGCGCATGCGGATTCGATGCACGCCGGTCGCCGGACAGTCCGGGGCTATTAACGCCCTCGCCCGGCGATTGCAACCCCTGGCGTCAGCCGCTGATCAGGCGCAGCCCCTGCGTCAGGCCGGTTCGGATCGCCAGATCGACGAGGAAGAAGAACAGGCTGGTCAGCGAGGCGAAGATGAAGACCATGATCGTGGTCGTGATGACCTCGCGGCGCGTCGGCCAGGTGATCTTGGCCGCCTCGGCGCGGACCTGGTTGATGAACTGGACGGGATTGGCCACGGCTCAGGCTCCTCGATTGCTGGGCATCATCTAGCGGGGACCGGCGCAGTTTTCAAGGCAGCGCGGGCGTGGCCCCGCATGACGCTTCAGGACCGGATGCGGCACCCGGCCTGTCGATCATGCGTTTCGTCGGAAGGACCTGGCAGGGGCAGAGGGACTCGAACCCCCGACCCTCGGTTTTGGAGACCGATGCTCTACCAACTGAGCTATACCCCTGCGGTCGCGCCTGATTAGAAGCTGGCCGCAGCGGCGTCAAGCGGATAACCGTCGCCGCCCCCGGGATGACACCGGAGGCGGCATCGCGCCGAAAGGATCAGTCGTGGCGCGGAAACTCGATCTTGGGGCAGCGGTCCTGCACGACGGTGATCCCCGCGCGCCGGGCGCGGTCGGCCGCCGCGTCGTCGCGCACGCCAAGTTGGGTCCAGATCACCGACAGGTCGGGCAGATGCGCCAGCGCCTCGTCCACGATGGCCTCCACCGCTTCCGAACGACGGAAGATGTCCACCATCTGCACGCCCTCGTCATCGGGGATCGCGGCCAGCGACGGATAGACCCGCTCCCCCAGGATGACGCCCCCGGCATGGCCGGGATTGACCGGGATCACGCGATAGCCTTGCGCCTGAAGGAACCGGGCGACGCCCCAGCTGGGTCGGTCCTCGTTGGGCGATAGCCCCACCATGGCGATCACCCGCACGTCGCGGGCGATGCGGGCGATATCCTCATCCTCGGTCATCAACATGTCCATGAAGCTTCCTCCCTCACCTTACATCCGAAGGTTGTAGCCACGCTGCCACAGAAAAAGCGCCCGGTCCAGAATCTGGCCGGGCGCAAGTGCGGAACGAGGGACAGTGATCCGAACATGACCGTTCCGGGGTCATGTCCTGAGATGTAAATGTGCATCACCCCGCAAATGTTCCAGCGCACTCACGAAAAGGTTACGCGAATCGTGGCGGGCGGTCAGGGGATCAGTTTCGGCCAAGCGCAGCACGGGCGCGTGCGATGATATCGGCAGGCGCCTCGCGCAGCCGTCTCTCGGCCGAAGACGATGCCAGCAGGTAGAGATCGCCGCCGATCACCACGAAATGGCGCGGATCGCCGCGTTCCCGGCGCCCCTCGGACAGCGCGACGGGGCAGTAGCCGTCCAGCGCGGGGGCATAGGCGCGGGGATCGGCTTCGAACCGGGCGCGATTCTCCTCAGAGGCGAAATGCCACAGCTCGCCCTTCCACATGGTGGCGATGTCGCTGCGTCCCGGCACGGCCTGTCCCGCCTGCACGGTGCCGACCGGATCATGCCCGCCCAACGCCCAGTTCTGCGAGAGGGCCGGACCAGCCAGCATCATGCCGGTCAGGGCGAGGGGAATCAGCTTACGCATCGTGGCTCGGATCATGGTGGCTGAGCCTCATTTGGCAGCACGGCCCGCGAATCTCAACGCACCGGTTCGTCATGTCGCAGCGTTGTGATGCGTGCGCAACGCAGCCACGCCCTAGCGCCCCGCCGCGTAAAGCGCGACCGCCGCCGCATTGCTGACATTCAGCGACCCGAAATCGGCGGCAAAGGGGATGCGCGCGATGTGGTCGCAGGTCTTGGTGGTCAGCTCGCGCATGCCCGGGCCCTCGGCGCCCATGACCAGACACAGCGCCCGGCCCGGCAGCGTCTCCAGAAGGTCGGGCAACAGAACCTCGCCCGTGCCATCCAGCCCGATCAGGATGAAGCCCATGTTCTTCAGCTGCACCAGAGCCTCGGCCAGGTTCGGGACGCGCAGATAGGGCTGGCGTTCCAGCGCTCCCGAGGCGGTCTTGGCCAGCGCGCCGGTCTCGGGGGCGGAATGGCGGGCAGGCGCGATGACGGCGCGGGCGCCGAACACCTCGGCCGATCGCAGGATCGCGCCAATATTGTGCGGGTCGGTCACGCGGTCCAGCGCCACCAGCAGCGGGCGCGATTCGCCCGGCGCCTGCCGCAGCGCGACTTCGGACAGGCTGCCCCAATGCAGCGGCTTGACCTCCAGCGCGGCGCCCTGATGCACGCTTTCGGGCGCCAGCGGCACGGTCTTGTCGAAGACACGGGCATCGGTGATCTCGGGCGTCATGCCGTGCAGATCGCCCAGCCGCGCCAGCGCGTTGGCCGTCACCACCAGCCGCAGCTTCTTGCGTTCGGGATTGGCCAGCGCGTCGCGCACCGCATGCAGGCCGAACAGCCAGACCGTCTCGGCAGCGGCGGCGCGGCGGGCGCGTTCCTTGTCGATCACCCAAGAGGGTTTCTGGCTCTTGCGGGTCTTGTCGTTCATCGCGGGGCTCCTTTGTCCCTGCCTGAATGCGCCGCAGGCGGATTTCGCGCAACCCCCGCAGATCCGCGCCGGAAATGCGCTTGACGCCCCCTGACGGGGAGGCTAATCACCGCCCCACGCCGAAAGCGTTCGGCGGGCGACGAGCTGCAAGGTGCGGCAGCGGACTGTAACTCCGCCGGGGAGACCCATGCCTGGTTCGATTCCAGGGTCGCCCACCACTTCCCCTCCCTCTCTGAAATCACTCGGCTTTCCGGACCGGTTGCGCGCATTTTATGGGCATCACGCGTTCTGGGGCTTTCGCGGCGGGGGCACAGGCCCTATCCTGTGCGCTGGTGTTACCAGTCCTCGAGTTGCCGCATCATGAACCAGTCAGGTCACGCGAACATTCTGGCCATTGCCCAGTCCGGGCGGCTTGAATTCGAGGCGATCATCCTCATGGCCAGCCTGCGTCGCGCATCGCCCGAGTGGCGCGGGCGCGCGATTCTGGCCGAACCCCGTCCCGAGGGGGCCTGGGCTGGGCAAGAGACCACGCTGTCCGATGCCGGGCGCGCGATCCTGACCGATCTGGGCGCCGAGATCCTGCCCTTTACCGCGACGACCTTCGGCGCCGCCTATCCGCAGGGCAACAAGATCGAGGCGCTGCCGCTATTGCCCCCCGGCGAGCCGTTCCTGTTTCTGGACACCGACACGCTGATCACCGGACCGCTGGACGGGGTCGCGGCGGATTTCGCGCGCCCCTCGGCATCGATGCGGCGCGAGGGGACCTGGCCGCAACCCCCGCTTTACGGTCCGGGCTACGGCGCGATCTGGAAGTCGATCTATGACCGCTTCGGCCTGGATTTCGCCTCCAGCCTCGACCTGGACCAGCCGGACGAGCATTGGGAACGCTATCTCTATTTCAACGCGGGCTGGTTTCTGGGCAACGACCCGGTCGAGTTCGGACGCCGCTATCTGGAATGGGCGCGCACGCTGCGCGACGATCCCCATGACGAACTGGCCTGTCAGGTGATGGACCCCTGGCTGGATCAGGTCGTGCTGCCGATCGTGATCCACAGCTTCGGCGGCGGCAGGCCCGGCCCCGACCTGGCCGGGCTGGATGGCGATGTGACCTTCCATTACCGCAAGCTGCCGCTGCTCTACGCGCTTGGCAGCGACGCCCAGATCGCCCATCTCGAAGACGCGGTGGCCGACAAGTCGATCCGCCGCCACCTGCGCGAATGGGAACCGGCCCGCAAGCTGATCTATCAGCAGAAAGGCCGAGAGAAGGTACGCCCCCTCTTCGAGGGCAAGCCCCTGCCGCGGCAGGAACGCGCGATCCGCAACCAGATCCGCGCCAAGGGCTGGTGGCTGGTCTGACCCCTGCCCTTCATGCAGGTCTCGCGCCGCAGGCGCCCCGTCGGACGGTATTGCTGATCAGTCTGCCTTTTCGTCGGCCATCCCCCTGACGGGCAGCGCAAGCCGGATCGGACCGCGCGGTTCCCGCCCGGCGGGCGATCCCTTCTGCAGGACCGCGATACGCCCGGCCGCCGCCAGTTCTAGCGCGACACGGCGTAACGGTGCCATCAGCGGGCGCCAGTCGGCGGCAAGGGCGCGCGCCACCTCGCTTGGGCAGCAGGTCGTGCCGGGGCGCAATCGGGCGACCCGCGCAAGGATGGCCTCGCGCAGGTCGTCATCGCTCATCCCAGAACCGCGTCGCAGCGCGCGCAGGTACCGGGATGCTTGTGGCTGCCCACATCAGGCAGGATCTTCCAGCAGCGCTGGCATTTTTCGCCCTCGGCGGTTTCGAAGACCACGCCGATGCCGGGTGCCTCGGCCATGCGGAAGGCCTCGGCCGGGGCGGGATCGGCGGTCAGGACCAGATCCGAGGTGATGCAGACATCCGCGAAGGCCACCGATTTCAGCGCAGCCAGCATCTGGGCATCCTCGACATGGACGACCGGCGCGGCCTCGAGGCTGGCGCCGATGGTCTTGTCGGTCCGCTTGACCTCCAGCGCGGCGGTCACCACGCGGCGGGCGCGGCGGACATGGTCCCATTTCGCGGCCAGCGGCTCGTTCAGCCAATCCGCCGGTGTCGGTGCGAAATCATGCAGATGCACGCTGTCGTCATCCGAGGGGAAGCGTGACAGCCACACATCCTCCATCGTGAAGGGCAGGATCGGCGCCAGCCAGGTCACCAGCCGGTGGAACAGCAGGTCAAGCACCGTGCGCGCCGCGCGCCGCCGCGCGCTGTCGGCACCGTCGCAATAAAGCGCGTCCTTGCGGATGTCGAAATAGAAGGCCGACAGATCCACGGTGCAGAACTGGAACAGCGTCTGGAATACGCCCTGGAAATCGAACGAGGCATAGCCCTTGCGGACCTGATGATCCAGCTGCGCCAGACGGTGCAGCACCCATTGCTCCAGCTCGGGCATCTCTGCGGGCTCGATCCGCTCGGCCTCCAAATAGCCGTGCAGCGCGCCCAGCAGGAAGCGCAGCGTGTTGCGCAGGCGGCGATAGCTGTCGGCGGTGCCCTTCAGGATCTCGGGGCCGATGCGCTGGTCGGCGCTGTAATCGGCCTGCGCCACCCACAGTCGCAGGATGTCGGCGCCGTATTGCTTGATCACCTCGGCCGGGACGATGGTGTTGCCGAGCGATTTGGACATCTTCATGCCCTTCTCGTCCAGCGTGAAGCCATGCGTCAGCACGTTGCGATAGGGCGCCCGGCCCTTGGTCGCGCTGGCCTGCAGCAGCGAGGACTGGAACCAGCCGCGATGCTGGTCGGTGCCCTCCAGATAGACGTCGGCGATGCCGTCCGGCGCGCCATCCTCGCGGTCGCGCAGCACGAAGGCATGGGTCGAGCCGCTGTCGAACCACACATCCAGCACGTCCATGACCTGCTCATAGGCCTCTGGATCCACGATCCCGTCCAGCATCCGCGCCTTGAAGCCATTGCGATACCAGATATCGGCACCCTCGGCCTCGAAGGCGGCGATGATGCGCTCGTTCACGCGGGCATCGCGCAGCAGGTAATCCTCGTCGGTCGGCTTGGCCCCTCGCTTGACGAAGCAGGTCAGTGGCACGCCCCAGGCGCGCTGGCGCGACAGGACCCAGTCGGGGCGGTTCTCGACCATCGAATGGATGCGATTGCGCCCGGTCTGGGGCCACCACTTCACCAGCTTGTCGACGCTGTTCAGCGCCCGCGTCCGGATCGTGTCGCCGTATTGGCCCATCCCGTCATCCAGCGGCTTGTCGATCGCGGCGAACCATTGCGGCGTGTTGCGATAGATCAGCGGCGCCTTGGACCGCCAGCTATGCGGGTAGGAATGCTTGATCTTGCCCTTGGCCAGCAGCGCGCCCGCCCAGGCCAGCTGCTTGATCACGCTGACATTGGCCGGGCCCTCCTTGCCATCGGGCGCGATGATCGCCTGACCGCCGAACAGCGGCAGATCCTTGCGATAGCTGCCATCCGGCTCGACATTATAGGTCATGGGCAGCTTGAAGCGCAGGCCAAGCTGGTAATCGTCATCGCCATGGCTCGGCGCGGTATGGACAAAGCCCGTCCCGGCCTCGTCGGTGACGTGATCGCCCGGCAGCATGGGGACGTCATAGTCCCACTCGCCCGCTCCGTCCGCGACCCCGCGCAGCGGATGGGCCAGGACCAGCCCCTCCAGATCGGCGGCGGTCACATCGGCACGCCGCGTGAAGCCCGACACCTTGGCCTGGGTCATCACGCCTTCGGCCAGCGCATCGGCCAGAACCAGCCGCTCGCCCGGCTGGGCGGTCGAGCCCTCGGCGACACTGCCGACCTCATAAAGACCATAGGCAATGGCCGGGTTGAACGCGACCGCGCGGTTCTGGGGAATGGTCCAGGGGGTCGTCGTCCAGATGACCACCCTCGCATCTTTCTCCGTTGCAAAAATACCCGACCCGCTCACCACAGCGAACCGCACCCAGATCGTGTGGCTGGTATGGTCGTGATACTCGACCTCGGCCTCGGCCAGGGCGGTCTTTTCGACGGGCGACCACATCACCGGCTTCGAGCCCTGATAGAGTGAGCCGTTCATCACCAGCTTCATGAACTCGGCCGCGATGACGGCCTCGGCGTGGAAATCCATCGTCAGATAGGGCCGGTCCCAGGCGCCGGTCACGCCCAGACGCTTGAATTCCTCGCGCTGGATGCCGACCCATTCATCGGCAAAACGACGGCATTCCTGGCGGAACTCGACCATGTCGACCGCGTCCTTGTCGCGGCCCTCCTTGCGGTACTTCTCCTCGATCTTCCATTCGATGGGCAGACCATGGCAATCCCAGCCTGGCACGTAGCGCGCATCGAACCCCATCATCTGATGCGAGCGCACCACGATGTCCTTGATCGTCTTGTTCAGCGCGTGGCCGATATGCAGATGCCCGTTCGCATAGGGCGGGCCGTCATGCAGCACGAAGGGCGTGCGCCCCGAGGCGGTTGCGCGCAGGCGGTCATAGACGCCGATCCGCGCCCAACGCTCCAGCCATTCGGGCTCGCGCTGCGGCAGGCCCGCGCGCATGGGGAAATCGGTCTGGGGCAGAAAGACGGTGTCGCGGTAATCGGGGGTGGCGTCGCTCATCGGGGCGTCCTTTGTCGGTCTCGTGCAGGCATCCAGAAACCCGGCGGCGCGAAACCTCACGCCACCGGGCTGCTAATTCGACGAAACCGCGGCTGCAAATCCATGCGCCCTCTATAGAAAGCGCCACGTCCCCCCGCAAGCACCCCGCCTGCGGCTTCTTTGGGGGTGGCGTCCGGCTCAGCCGCGCCCGCGATAGCCGGGCACGCCCTGATCCGGCAGCCAGACGCCCGCCGGCACCGGGCCGGTCTGCCAGAAGACGTCGATCGGCATGCCGCCGCGCGGATACCAGTAGCCGCCGATCCGCAGCCAGTCGGGCTGCAGCAGCTCCTCGATGCGGCGGCCGATCCCGACGGTGCAATCCTCATGAAAGGCGCCGTGATTGCGGAAACTGCCCAGGAACAGTTTCAGCGACTTCGATTCCACCAGCCAGTCGCGCGGCACGTAATCGATGACCAGATGCGCGAAATCGGGCTGGCCGGTCAGCGGGCACAGGCTGGTGAATTCGGGCTGCGTGAAGCGCACGACATAGGCGGTGCCCGCCTGCGGGTTCGGCACGCGCTCCAGCACGGCCTCCTCGGGCGATTGCGGCAGGGCGGTGGCGCTGCCAAGCTGGGTCAGCGCGTCGGTGTAATGGGCCATGGGATGCTCCTGTTTTGTCCGGGTGGGCTGCGACCGGGATGCGCCCGCATAAGCCTGCGCGTTCCCCCTTGCAACCGGCGCGCGCCTCGCCCAGATGCGGCAAATGACCCCGCGCTTCGACATCACCGAACCCGAGATCGCCCGAGTGGTCGCCGTCTTCTACGCCGCCGTGCGCCGGCACGAGGTGCTGGGCCCGGTCTTCGCCGAACATGTCGGCGACTGGCCCGCGCACGAGGACCGCATCGCCGCCTTCTGGAAGGGCGCGATCCTGCACAAGGCCGGCTACAACGGCAGCCCGATGCGCGCGCATCTCTCGGCGGGCAATGTCCGCCCCGAACATTTCGAGATCTGGCTGGCGCTCTTCGACGAGGCCCTCCGCCGCACCCTGCCCCCCTGGTCGGCCCGCGCCTGGTCGCAACTGGCCCATCGCATCGGACAGGGGCTGCGCGCCGGGGTCCAGAATATCGACGCAGGCCGCGCGGGGCCCCCGGTGCTGCGCTAGCGCCGCGGCGGGCGCGGTTTGTAAAGCGGCAGCTTCCAGCCAAAGGCCAGACTGCCCGCACGCAGCACCCAGACCACGACCGCCCCGGCGATCAGCGCCTCGGCCCGCGCGATGCCCAGCCAGTCCAGCATGACCGCCGCCACCGCGCCGCCGAAGGCCGCGGTCAGGTAAAGCTCGCCCTGCTTGAAGACCAGCGGCACCTCGTTGCCGACCACATCGCGCATCAGCCCGCCGAACGTGCCGGTGGCGATGCCCATGATGACCACGATGATCGGAGGCGATCCCATCTCCATCGCCACGCCCGCCCCTGCCGCGACGGCGACGGCCAAAGCGACGCTGTCCAGCCAGACCAGCCAGCGCCTGCGGCTCTCCAGCAGATGCGCGGTCCAGAAGACGACCAGCGCCGCCCCCGCAGCCAGCAGCACATAGGACGGCTCGGCGACCCAGAAAACCGCCTCGCGGTTCAGGATCAGGTCGCGCAGCGTCCCGCCCCCGACCGCGGTCAGCGAGGCCATGAAGACGAACCCCACCGGATCCAGCTGCGCCCGGCTGGCCACCAGCGCACCGGTCAGCGCGAAGATCAGCACGGAACCATAATCCAGCACCGTCACCAGCGCATCGAGGCTCATTTGAACGGTGCCATGCCTGCGCGGGCCAGTTCGTCGGCGCGCTCGTTCTCGGCGTGACCGGCATGGCCCTTGATCCAGCGCCACTCGACCTTGTGCCGGCGTGCGGCCTCATCAAGACGCTGCCACAATTCCACGTTCTTGACGGGCTTGCGGTCCGCGGTCTTCCAGCCGTTGCGCTTCCAGCCGTGGATCCATTGGGTGACGCCGTTCTTGACGTAGTTGCTGTCGGTGACGATCACGATCTCGCTCGGCCGGGTCAGGGCCTCCAAGGCGCTGATCGCGGCCATCAATTCCATGCGGTTGTTGGTGGTCGCGGCCTCGCCGCCCTGCAATTCACGCTCCTTGAGGACGGTCTCGCCCTCGATCGCGCGCATCAGGACGCCCCAGCCGCCGGGGCCGGGATTGCCGCTGCAGGCGCCATCGGTCCAAGCGAACAACTCAGCCATCGAGCCCCACATGACCCGGCAGCGCCGCGACCCGGTCCAGCCAGGCCGTCACGGCGGGAAAACGCGCCATGTCGAACCCACCCCGACTGCCCGCCGTATGGGTATAGGCATAAAGACAGATATCGGCCAAGCTGGCCGCATCGCCCACCAGCCAGTCGCGCCCCGCCAGATGCGCCTCCATCTGGCCCAGCAGCCGATGCCCCGCCTCCAGCAGGGCGGCCATCCGCTCGGGCGTGGCCTCGGCGGCGCGATGCGGATAGCAGGCCAGCGCGGCCCGCACGGCGATCACGCCCTCATGCTGGTTCTGCTCCCAAAACATCCATGCCAGCATTTTGGCGCGTTCGACGGCATCGCCGGGCCAGAACCGCGTCCCCTCGCCCAGCCAGCACAGGATCGCGTTCGATTCCGGCAAAAGCCGCCCGTCCGGCAGTTCCAGCACCGGCGCCTTGCCGAAGGGCAGCCGCCCCTCGCGCTGCGCCGCCTCAAGCGCAGGACTGCCATATTCGACATCGATCATCTCGCAGTCGCGGCCCAGCAAGGCCAGCAGCAGCCGCACCTTGTAGCTGTTCCCGGACGAGGGCATGGAATAAAGTCGCATCGCCAACCCTTTGCCTTGGCTCAAATATCCCGGGGTCCGGGGCAGAGCCCCGGCGCTCTCGGCCCAGCCCTCAGGCCGCGGGTTCGCGCAGGACGCGCGGCACCTTGAACTCGACGCGCTCGATGGCGGTCTCGACGATCTCGACACTCGTGTCGTAACGGTCGCGGAAAGCGTCGATCACCTCGTTTATCAGCACTTCGGGCGCGCTGGCCCCGGCCGTCACGCCGATGGCCGAGATCCCCTCCAGCGCGCGCCAGTCGATATCGGCTGCGCGCATCACCAGCTGCGCGTAGCCGCAGCCCGCAGCCCGGCCGACCTCGACCAGCCGCTTGGAATTGCTGGAATTTTCTGCGCCGATCACCAGCAGCGCATCGATATGCGGTGCCACGGCCTTGACCGCCGCCTGGCGGTTGGTGGTGGCGTAGCAGATATCCTCCTTCGCCGGCCCGACGATGGCGGGAAAGCGCGCCTGAAGGGCCTCGACCACGGCGGCGGTGTCATCGACCGACAGGGTGGTCTGGGTGATGAAGGCCAGGCGCCCGGGGTCGCGGACCTCGATGCGGGCGACATCGGCGACATCCTCGACCAGGATCACCTCGCCCTCGGGCAATTGTCCCATGGTTCCAATGACTTCCGGGTGGCCCTGATGGCCGATCATCACCATCTGCAGCCCGGCGGCGTGGTGGCGTTCGGCCTCGATATGCACCTTGCTGACCAGCGGGCAGGTCGCGTCCACATAGACCATCTGGCGGCGCTGCGCTTCGGCTGGCACGGCCTTGGGCACGCCATGGGCCGAGAAGATCACCGGCCGGTCATCGGGGCACTCGTCAAGTTCCTCAACGAAAACAGCGCCTTGTTCGCGAAGCTGATCGACCACGAACTTGTTGTGGACGATCTCGTGGCGGACATAGACCGGGGCGCCCCATTTCTGCAGCGCCATCTCGACGATCTTGATCGCGCGGTCCACGCCCGCGCAGAAGCCGCGCGGCGCGGCGAGGTAGAGCTTCAGGGGCGGCTTTGCGTGTTCCATGCCCATCAGGTAGCGCGCCCGCCCGGTTTCGTCCAGCACCACAAGGTCACAAGCCGTGCACAGCGCGTGCACAGGACGTGCACCGACAACGCGCGCCGCGTTAACGATCAGCGCGCAACGGCCAGAAGGCCGGCGACGTCCAGATGCGCCTCGATATGGTCGGCCAGATCGTCCAGCGCGGCCTCGACGCCCGCCCCGTAGCCCGACTGCGAGGGCGCGCCCAGACGCGCGAGAAAGGCCGCGCGCAACCCGTCATCCGAGAATAGCCCGTGCAGGTAGCTGCCCATCACCCGCCCGTCGGGGCTGATCGCGCCGTCCGGGTCGGGGATATGGGCGAAGGGGCGCGCGCAATCGGGGCCACGGGTCCGGCCCATATGGATCTCGTAGCCCGAGACCGGCTGGCCGAACGCGCTGCCCGATGCGCGGGTCACGCGCTTGTCGGGCGCCATCACCGTCGTCACGTCCAGAAGGCCCAGCCCCTCGACCTGACCCGCCTGCCCGTCCGCGCCCGAGGGATCGTCGATCAGGCGGCCCAGCATCTGGTAGCCGCCGCAAATGCCCAGCACATGCCCGCCCCGGCGATGATGGGCGGCAAGGTCGATATCCCAGCCCTGCGCGCGCAGAAAGGCCAGATCGCCCAATGTCGATTTCGTGCCGGGCAGGATCACCAGATCGGCGTCGCCCGGAATGGCCCGGCCCGGCGGCAGCATGGTCAACCGCACGCTCGGTTCCGCCGCCAGCGGGTCCAGATCGTCGAAATTCGCGATGCGCGACAGGGTCAGGCAGACGACATGCAGCCCCTCGCCCCGCCCGCCGCGCAGTTCCATCGCATCCTCGGCGGGCAGGCGATGGGCGGCCGGAAACCACGGCAGGACACCGAAGCCGGGCCAGCCGGTCCGCGCTTCGATCATCCGGTAGCCGTCATCGAAAAGGCGGGGATCGCCGCGGAACTTGTTGATCAGGAAGCCGTGGATCATGGCGGCGTCCTCGGGGTCGATCACGGCCTGCGTGCCGACGATCTGGGCGATCACGCCGCCCCGGTCGATGTCGCCCGCCAGCACGACCGGCACGCCGGCGGCGCGGGCGAATCCCATATTGGCGATGTCGCGAGGGCGCAGGTTCACCTCGGCCGGGCTGCCCGCGCCTTCGACGATGACAAGATCGTGCGCGGCGGACAGGCGGGCGAAGCTGTCCAGCACGCCCCCCAGCAGGCGGGGCTTCAGCGCCTGATAATCGCGCGCCTCGGCCCGGGCGATGGCGCGGCCCTGCAGGATCACCTGCGCGCCGCGATCGGTCTCGGGCTTCAGCAGGACGGGGTTCATGTCGGCCTGCGGCTCGATCCCCGCAGCCAGCGCCTGAAGGGCCTGGGCGCGCCCGATCTCGGCCCCGTCCGGGGTCACCGCGGCGTTGTTCGACATGTTCTGCGGCTTGAAGGGCGCGACCTTGATGCCGCGCCGCCAGGCCGCGCGGCATAGCCCCGCCACCAGCAGCGACTTGCCGACATTCGAGCCGGTGCCCTGGATCATCAATGCCGTCATGTCACCCCCCGCCGGTCCGGGGACAGTCTTGCTTGCCATCACCCCGACAGGTGACTAGATAGGCGCGTCCGCAAATGAAAGGCCGAAAGCCGTGGAAAACGTCATCCTGACCGTCCATCTGATCCTTGCCGTGCTGTTGACCGGGGTCGTCCTGCTGCAACGCTCGGAAGGGGGCGGGCTTGGCATGGGTGGCGGCGGCGGTGGCGGCGTCATGTCGGGCCGTCAGGCCGCGAATGCGCTGACGCGGATGACATGGATCCTGGGCGTGGCGATCTTCTGCACCTCGCTGGCGCTGACGGTGATCGCGGCGCGTCAGGCCACGACCGGGTCGATCATGGACCAGATCGGCGTGACCGGGGGCGACCAGCCCGCCACGCCGGCCGTGCCGAACATGCCGCTTTACACGCCCCCGCCCGCGACAGGCGGCAACCCGCTGACCCCGCCCGCGCCGGATGCGCCTGAGGCGGCCGCGCCCGAAGCCGTGGCGCCCGAAGCGGCTGCCCCTGCGGCTGCGGCGCCCGATGTGGTCGCGCCGGCCGCGCCCGAAGCGGCGCCCGAGGCCGCAGCGCCCGCCGCGCCCGAAGCCGCACCCGAGCCGGTTGCGCCGGGCGATGCGGTGACGCCGCCTCCGGCCAACTGAAGACACACAACGACTTGGGGGCGGTCTGATCCGCCCCACATGAACTTGGGGTCCGTTGCGGCCACGGGGCGAATCGGCTATTGTCCAAATCCCGTGATGCCGGTTGTTCGCAACGGCCAGCAGACAGACGAATCGCAGATCACGGGGGCCTCATGGCGCGTTACATCTTCATCACCGGCGGCGTTGTGTCCTCGCTTGGCAAGGGCCTGGCCTCGGCGGCGTTGGGGGCGCTGTTGCAGGCGCGCGGCTTCACCGTCAGGCTGCGCAAGCTGGACCCCTATCTGAACGTCGATCCCGGCACGATGAGCCCGTTCGAGCATGGCGAGGTCTTCGTCACCGATGACGGCGCCGAGACCGATCTGGACCTGGGCCATTACGAGCGCTTCACCGGCGTCTCGGCGCGGCGCACCGACAGCATCAGCAGCGGGCGCGTCTATTCCAACGTGCTGGAGAAGGAACGCCGGGGCGAATATCTGGGAAAGACGATCCAGGTGATCCCGCATGTCACCAACGAGATCAAGGACTTCCTGGCCATCGGCGAGGACGAGGTCGATTTCATGCTGTGCGAGATCGGCGGGACGGTCGGCGATATCGAGGGCCTGCCCTTCTTCGAGGCGATCCGCCAGTTCATCCACGAGCGTCCGCGCGGCGAATGCATCCTGATGCATCTGACGCTGCTGCCCTATCTGGCGGCCAGCGGAGAGCTGAAGACGAAGCCCACGCAGCATTCGGTCAAGGAATTGCAATCGATCGGCCTTGCCCCCGACGTGCTGGTCTGCCGGTCCGAGCATCCGATCCCGGAAAAGGAACGCGCCAAGATCGCGCTGTTCTGCAATGTCCGCCCCGATGCTGTGATCCCGGCCTATGACCTGAAGTCGATCTACGAGGCGCCCCTGGCCTATCACCGCGCGGGGCTGGACCGGGCGGTGCTGGACGCGTTCCAGATCAGCCCGGCGCCGCGCCCCGACCTCTCGAAATGGGAGGATGTGATGGACCGGCTGGAGAATGCCGAGGGCGAGGTGCGGATCGCTGTCGTGGGGAAATACACCCAGCTGGAGGATGCCTACAAATCCATCGCCGAGGCGCTGACCCATGGCGGGATGGCCAACCGGGTCCGCGTGCGGGCCGACTGGGTGGACAGCGAGAAGCTGGAGGGCGAGGGCGCGCATCTTCTGGACGGCTATCACGGCATCATCGTGCCGGGCGGTTTCGGCGAGCGCGGGACCGAGGGCATGGTCGCCGCCGCGCGTTACGCGCGCGAGAAGAAGGTGCCCTATCTCGGCATCTGTCTGGGCATGCAGATGGCCGTGATCGAGGCGGCGCGGAACCTGGCCGAGATGCCCGATGCCGGGTCAGAGGAATTCGACCACGAGGCGGGCAAGACGCGCTTTACCCCTGTCGTCTATCACCTGAAGGAATGGGTGCAGGGGAACTATACCGTCAAGCGCAAGGTCGGCGACGACAAGGGCGGCACGATGCGGCTGGGCGCCTATACGGCGGTGCTGTCGCAAGGCTCGCGCATCTCGCAGGTCTATGGCGGGGCGACCGAGATCGAGGACCGCCATCGTCACCGCTATGAGGTGGACGCCACATATCGCGAGCGGCTGGAAGCCGCGGGGCTGCAATTCTCGGGCATGTCGCCGGACGGGAAGCTGCCCGAGGTGATCGAATATGCCGACCATCCCTGGTTCATCGGCGTGCAGTCGCATCCCGAGCTGAAATCGAAGCCCTTCGAGCCGGCGCCGCTTTTCGCGGGCTTCGTGCGGGCGGCGATGGAGGAAGGGCGGCTGGTCTGAACTGTCTGCGTCCCGCGATCGCCGGGGGCGCTTCGCCCCCCGGACCCCCCGAGGATATTTGAGCCAAGGCAAAGAGCAGGCGCGCCCTGCCCCACGGGGCGGGGCGTTCTGCCATTGACCATGCGGCCGGGAGGGCTTGCAAGTTCGGCGCGCGGCCGAGCCGCTCTGACAGGATCGTCGATCTGGTGGAGGATCGCGCGGCGTTCGGGGCTGCGCCTTGAAGTCTGTCTCACCTTCCGGGGGAAAGTGGTGCCGCTGAAGGGACTCGAACCCCCGACCCCATCATTACGAATGACGTGCTCTACCAGCTGAGCTACAGCGGCATCCAGACTGTGGAGGGCGGATTAGCACCTTCGGTGGCGGGGGGGAAGGGGGCGCGGGCGGATTTTTTTTTCGCCCTGCGGCCGTATCGGGGCGCGCGGGTCGCCGCGCCCCCGGTCGGGGGCGCGGCGGGTGGTGGCATGCGCGGTCAGGGGCGGGTCTTGCCCTCGGTCCAGTCGGCCTCTTCCGGGGGTTCCACGTCGGGGCGGACCATGCGGGGCTCGGGCTCGGGCTTCGGCGCCGGTTCGACCAGGGGTTCGGCGGCAGGTTGGGCGGCGGGCTCGTCGGCGGGCTCCGGGGCTTGCGCGGTCGCGGGAGGCGTTTCGGGGATCACCAGCGGCGGGGCGTCGCGGGCGGGCGAGGCCTCGGCCTTGCCGGTGAGGTCGGGGACGGGGCCCGATCCGGCGGAGGGTTCGGTGATCGTGCGGGCCGGTTCGTAATCGTCGTAATCCGATTCGCGCGGCACCATGCCCGGTGCGACCCGGGGCACGTTGCGGGGCGCGGGGGCCGGGCCGGGTTCGGGGCGCGGCGCCGTGCCCTGGGGCGCCCGGGAGGGCGCCTCCGGCGCGGCGGGCTTTTCCGGGGCCGGCGCGGAGGCGCCGACCAGGAGGGGCAGCATCTCGGCCCCGGCCGCCGAGGCGGGGGCCGGGCTGGCGCGCGGGCCGTCCGGTTCGCGCCAGGTCAGCGTGTCGAAGCCGTTGCAGCTGTCGCAGACCGGCGCCCATTCATGCATCACGTTGTGGCATTTGTCGCAGCACCATTGCGGCCCGCGCGACGCGGTCAGGGCGCGGGTCAGCCAGCCGCGCACGACGCTGTCATCGGCCCCCTCGCCCCGTTCGATCGCCGCCATGATCGACAGCGTCCGGACCGTCGGGTGTTTCGTCGCCAGGTCGCCAAGCGCGCGGCGGGCGCCGGGGAAATCCTCGGCGGCCAGCAGGAGTTCGGCCTGAAGCAGGCGCGTTTCCTCATGATCGGGGTTCTTGCGGATCAGCGCGTCGAAGCGGCGCAGCCGGGCCTGACGGGATTCGTCGGGCGCGATCTCGGCATAGGCGGCGGCGATGTCGGGATGGGGCCGCACGCTCCAGGTCTTTTCGAGGATGCGCGAGGCGTTGCGGTAGTCCTTTTGCGCGACATAGCTGCGCGCGGCCAGCACCGCCGCCGGGATCAGGTCGGGCGAGGCCTTGGCGGCCGAAATCGCGGCCTCGCGGGCGCTGATGGAATTGCCCTTGGCCAGAACCTCGGAGGCCTCCTGCAGGGCGAGGACCGCGTCGCGGCGCAGCGCGACGTCCTTGGGAAGATCGCCCTGGGCCTTCTTGTCCTTGAGGGTGCGGCGCGCGCCCTTCCAGTCATGCTCGCGCGTCTGGAGGTCCAGCAGCGTGTCCTGCACCTCCTTGTGGCGGGGTTTCAGCGCATAGGCCTTTTGCGCCAGCAGCAGCGCCTTGTGGGTGTCGCCCTCGGCCAGTTTCTGGCGCATCAGGCCGCGGATCCCGACGAAGCGGGTGCGGTCGTCGCCCAGAAGCTCGCGGTAGACGGCGATGGCCTTCTGGCGGTCGCCTGCCGTCTCTGCCGCCTGCGCGGCCAGAAGGTTCGTCAGATGCGGCTGGTTCAGATAGCGCGCGGCCTTGGCGGCCTTGTCCTGCGCCAGCTTGCCCTCGCCCGAGGCGACGGCCAGCATGCCCTCGGCAAAGGCGGCATAGCCCTTGCGTTCGCGCGACCGGGCGAAATAGCGGTTGATCGCGGTCTCGTCACCCGCCAGAAAGCGCAGGAAGGCGAGGAAGAGGCCCAGAAGGCGGATCACCAGCCAGGCCAGGATCGCCAGGGTCGCCAGCGCGACCACGGCCTTGACCGGGGTGAGCACATATTCGACGCCGCCATATTCGATCCGCAGCAATTGCCCGGTTTCCGACAGCCAGGTGGCGCCGAGCGCCAGCGCCAGCACGGCGGCGAAGAAGAACAGGATTTTCACGAAGGACAACAGCATCGGGCGGGCCTCAGTTCTGGTCCGGGGACAGGTCGGACAGGGCCGCCTGCGCGTTGGCATGGGCCTCGGCCTCGGCGCGCCATTCAGCCATGGCGGGTGCGGCAAGGGCGGGTTCGGGCAGGGTCGCGATCTCGGCCAGGGCATCGGCGACGCGGCCGGCCTGAAGCGCGGCATCGGCGCGCGACAGGATCGCGTCCGGGTCCGTGCCTTCGCGGGGCGTGACCGAGCGGGCGCCGGTCTGGGCGCGCAGGAAGTTCGTCACCAGATTGCCCCGACGTTCCGCGCTGGCAGCGGTCAGGCTGGCGCGCAGGGCCGCGCGGGCGGCTTCGGGAAAGCCCGCCTGCAGCTGGGCCAGGCTGGGGATGGGCGCGGCCAGCGCCTGGGGCGCCTCGAGCCCGGCGGCGGCCAGGGCGTCGCGGGCCTGATCGGGGGTGATCCCCTCGTCCAGCGCGGCCTGCAGGGCGGCGATGGCGGCGACGGCCTCGGCGCGGCGGGTGCTTTCGGCGGCGGCCTGCTGGAGGGCGTCGGCCTCGGCCTGCGCGGCGGCCAGGCGCTGTTCGGCTTCGGCGGCGGCCTGTTCGATCTGGGCCTGCAGGGCGCTGGCGGCTTCCGGGTCGAAGGCCGGGCGGGCGGCCAGTTCGTCAAGCCGGGCCTGCTGTTCGTCAAGTCGGGTCTGGAGCGCGGCCAGCGCCTCGGGGTTGGCGCCTTCGGGGGCGTCGTCCTGCTGGGCTGCGGCCTGTTCCAGCGCGTCGAGGCGGGCGGCCAGATCGGCGGGCAGATCGGCGGGCGCGGCTTCGGGGGCGGGTGCCTCGGCCAGCGCATCCATCGCGGCCTGACGGGCGGCGGCCTCGGCGGCGGCGATCAGGGCGGCCTCGTCGATGGGCGGCGGGGCCTCGGCCGGAGGGGCGGAGGCGACGGGCGCGGCAGCCGTGGCGGGGCGCCATTCGGGGGGCAGATGCGGCAGCGCCCAGATGGCGGCAGCGGCGCCCAGACCGGCGGCGACCGCGCCGCCAAGCGCCAGCGGCAGGAAGCCGCCACGACGCGGGGCGGGGTCCATGGCAGGACGCGGCGAAGCGCCGGTCGCGGGCGGAGTGGGGGCGGTGGGGGCCTCGGTTCGCGCGGACTGGGACGGCGCGGGGCTGCGCGGGCTGGCCGCAGGAAGCCCGGTCGAGCCGTCGCCCACGAGGCTGGATTCGATGGGCCGGATCTCTCCGGGTTGGCCGGCCTGGGCGGGCTTGCCCGCGCCGATCTCGGTCGAGGCGATCACGCCGGGCTTGGCGGGCTGGGGCCGCGCGCCGGGCGCGGCTTCCTCGGTCGTCTGATTGGTTGTCACGTCATGTCCCCGTATGGTGGCAGGGCGGCAGCCCTGCGCGGCGCGTCCCGCGCAGCCTAGTCGCGGGAGGGCCGCTGCTCAACCCGCCCGCTATCAGCTTTGTTCCGCCCGCGCGATCTGCCCGATTGCCGCGACCAGCGCGGGCGCATCGGGTCGGGTGGCCACCACGGCCCGCGCGGCGGGCGCCTCGAAGGCCGCCAGGGCCGCATCGCTGATCGCCACCACCCAAAGGGGCGCGACAGCCCCTGCCAAAGCCTGCGACAGAAGCCGGGCCGAGCGCGGCGAAAAGAGCGGCAGCACCACCGGATCGGGCCGCTCAAGCAGGGCCAGCGCCTCGGGCGTCAGGGGCTGCGGCAACTGGTCATAGACCACGACGCCCGGCACCGGCAGGCGGCGCGCCAGATGGCGGCCATGCGGATGGATCAGCGGCATCCCGGCCGTGGCGATCAGGGGCAGCAGGCTTTCGGCAAAGCCGTCCCCCTCGCGCACGTCGAACCCGGCGGCGCGGGCCAGATCGCCGGTGCGCGGCCCCACGCAGAGCGCCAGCCGCCCCTGCCCGGGCCCGGCGCTGGCCACCGCATGGCCCGAGGTAAAGACCAGTCCCGGCGCGGCCTGCAGGGCTGCGGCGTCATGGGGGACGGGCTCGATCCGCAGGATGGGCGCGATGACGACGGGCCAATCGGGCAGCATCGCCGCGATGCGCCGCGAATCGGGCATCGGTCGGGTCAGAAGCAGCGTGGCGCGCGGCGCGGTCGGCATTGGCACTTTCCTTCGCCGGTGCTAGGCCCGACATGGGTGAGGCAAGGCATGGGTAAGCAAGGGGGCGGTTCGGGGCAAGCATGGATGATCTGATCTTTCTGGGCATCGAGAGCAGTTGCGACGACACCGCCGCCGCCATCGTGACGGGCGATCGCCGCATCCTGTCGAATGTCGTCGCCTCGCAGACCGAGCTGCATGCCGATTTCGGCGGCGTCGTCCCCGAAATCGCCGCCCGCGCCCATGCCGAACGGCTGGATCTGGTCGTCGAACAGGCGCTGGCGCAGGCCGGGCTGGCCCTGGGCGACCTGAGCGGGGTGGCCGTGACGGCCGGGCCGGGGCTGATCGGGGGGGTGATGGCGGGCGTGATGTGCGCCAAGGGGATCGCCGCCGGGGCCGGGCTGCCTCTGGTCGGGGTGAACCATCTGGCGGGCCATGCGCTGACGCCGCGCCTGACCGACGGGGTAGATTTCCCCTATCTGATGCTGCTGGTCTCGGGCGGGCATTGCCAGTTCCTGCTGGCCCACGGCCCCGAGGAATTCACCCGGCTGGGCGGCACGATCGACGATGCGCCGGGCGAGGCCTTTGACAAGCTGGCCAAGCTCTTGGCCCTACCCCAGCCCGGCGGCCCGCATGTCGAGGCCGAGGCGGCGCAGGGCGATCCGCAGCGTTTCCCCCTGCCCCGCCCGCTGCTGGACCGGCCCGGCTGCGATCTGAGCTTTTCGGGCCTGAAGACCGCCGCCCTGCGCCAGCGCGACGCGCTGATCGCCGAGGCGGGCGGCCTGCGCGCGGCCGACAGGCGCGATCTGTGCGCAGCCTTCCAGCGTGCCGTGACCGAGGTTCTGGCCGAAAAGTCTCGCCGGGCGCTGGCGGAAAGCGGCGCGCCGCTTCTGGCCGTGGCGGGCGGCGTGGCCGCGAACGGGCCGATCCGCGCGGCCTTACAGGCGGTCGCGGCGCAGGCGGGGGCGGGCTTTCTGGCACCTCCGCTGCGGCTTTGCACCGATAACGGCGCGATGATCGCCTGGGCGGGGATCGAGCTTTACCGCGCCGGGCGGCGCGACGGGATGGACCTGTCGGCGCGTCCGCGCTGGCCGCTGGATCGCAGCGCCGCGCCGATGCTGGGCAGCGGCAAGAAGGGGGCGAAGGCATGATTTCGGTTCTGGGTGCGGGCGCGTTCGGCACGGCCCTTGCGGTGGCTTTGGCGGAACGCGGCGCGGTGACCTTGTGGGGCCGCCGGATCGGCTGGCGGGGCGAGAATCCGCGCCTGCCGGGCGTGACGCTGCCCGAGGGCGTCAGCGCGACCGAGGATCTGGCCCGCGCGCTTGATGCGCCGGTGATCCTGCTGGCCCTGCCCGCGCAGGCGCTTGGCGGGTTTCTGGAGTCGCATGGCGCGGATCTGGCGGGCAAGCGGCTGGTCAGCACCGCCAAGGGGATCGACCTTGCGACGCTGCGCGGCCCCTCGGCGCTGATCGCGGCGCGGGCGCCGGGCGCGGTGGTGGCGGTGCTGACCGGCCCGTCTTTCGCCGCCGATATCGCAGGCGGCCTGCCGACGGCCCTGACGCTGGCCTGCGCGGACGCCGCCGAGGGGCGCGCCCTGCAGGAGGCGCTGTCCACCCGCGCGCTGCGGCTTTACCGCACGACCGATGTGACCGGTGCCGAACTGGGCGGGGCGCTGAAGAACGTCATCGCAATCGCGGCGGGGGCGGTGATCGGGGCGGGTCTGGGCGACAGCGCGCGTGCGGCGATCATCACGCGCGGCTTCGCCGAGATGACGCGGCTGGCCGCGCATCTGGGCGCAAGTCCCGAAACGCTGACGGGGCTGTCGGGGCTGGGCGATCTGACGCTGACCTGCACCTCGGCCCAGTCGCGCAATTTCCGCTTTGGCGCGGCGCTTGGCGCGGGGGAGGATTTCGACGCCGCGACCACGGTCGAGGGCGCCGCGACCGCGCAGGCCCTGGCCCGCATGGCGGGGGCCGAGGGTCTGGACCTGCCGATCAGCGCCATGGTCGCACGCCTTGCGACGGGCGCGATTTCCGTCGAAAACGCCATGAACCATCTGCTGAGCCGCCCCCTGAAGGAGGAATGATGCCCCTGTTCGCCGTGATCTGCCGGGACAAGCCCGGCGCCCTGCCCATCCGCCTGGCCACCCGCGAGGCGCATCTGGCCCATATCAGGGACAGCGGCATCGTCGCCCAGGCCGGCCCCCTGATCGAGGGCGGCGAGATGGCGGGTTCGCTGGTCATCCTGGATTGCGCGGACCGGGCCGCCGCCGAGGGCTGGGCCGGGGCCGACCCCTATGCCCATGCGGGCCTGTTCCAGTCGGTCGAGATCGTCGAATGGAAGAAGGTGATCGGCTGATGGCCTACTGGCTCTTCAAATCCGAACCCGATGTCTTTGGCTGGGACGATCTGGTCGCCAAGGGCGAGCAGGGCGAGCAATGGGACGGCGTGCGGAACTATCAGGCGCGCAACATGATGCGCGCGATGAAGGTCGGCGATCTGGGCCTGTTCTATCACAGCAATATCGGCAAGGAGGCCGTGGGCATCTGCGAGGTCATCGCCGAGGCCCATCCCGACAGCACATCGGACGATCCGAAATGGGAATGCGTGGATGTGCGCGCCGTGCGCAAGCTGCCGCGCCCCGTCAGCCTTGAGGACGCCAAGGCCGAGCCGCGCCTGAAGGACATGGTGCTGGTCAACAACACGCGCCTTTCGGTCCAGCCCGTCAGTGACGCGGAATGGGCGGTGATCATGGAATTGTCGGGCGCCGCCGAATGACGGCGCCCTAACCGGGGCTCAGTTGCCGATGGCGATGCCCTCGCGCCGGGGATCTGCGCCGCCTTCCAGCCCGTCGGGCGTGATCACGATGCCCTGCAGGCCCGAGGTCAGCGCGGTCTCGTTCAGTTCGAACCCCATCGCGGCCAGACCTTCAGTCAGCGCCTCGGGCAGGCCGGGCTCGACATCCATCGGGCCGAAGCGGTTGACCAGATTGGGCGCCGCGACGGCCTCTTGGATATCCATGCCCCAGTCCAGATGGGCGATGATGGCGCGGGCGACATAGCCGATGATCCGGCTGCCGCCCGGCGAGCCGATCACCATGACCGGCGCGCCGTCGCGCAAGACGATGGTCGGCGCCATCGACGACCGGGGCCGCTTGGCCGGGGCGATGGCGTTGGCGATGGGATAGCCCGAGGCGTCATGCGTCTCGAAGCTGAAATCGGTCAGTTCGTTGTTCAGAAGGAACCCCGCCGCCATCACGCGAGAGCCGAAGCCGTTCTCGATCGTCGTGGTCATCGACAGGGCGTTCCCGTCACCGTCCACGATCGAGATATGCGTGGTCGAGGGCAGTTCCAGCGCGCTGTCCTGACCCCACAGCATCGCATGGCTCCAGCCGGGATTGCCGGGCGCGACCTCGGGCAGGCTGTCATCGCCCGAAAGCAGCGCGGCGCGTTCGGCCAGATAGGCGGGGTCGATCAGCCCCTCGGTCGGCATGGGAACGAAATCGCTGTCGGCCATGAAGCGGCCCCGGTCGGCAAAGGCCAGCCGCGAGGCGTCCCCGATCAGCCGCCAGGCCTCGGGGCTGTCGGCGCCCATCTCGGCCAGATCATAGCCGCCCAGCATGCCGAGGATCTGCCCAACGGTCAGCGCCCCCGACGAGGGCGGCCCCATCCCGCAGACATCATGCGCGCGGTATTCGACGCAGATCGCCGGACGCTCGACCACACGGTAGATCGACAGATCCTCCAGCGACAGAAGGCCGGGATTGTCCTCGGCCCCCGTGACGGCATCGACGATGGCCTGCGCGATCTCGCCACTGTAGAAGGCGTCGGCGCCGCCTTCGGCCAGGGCGCGCAGCGTGTCGGCATAGGCGGGGTTTGTCAGCGTGGCGCCCTCGGCCACGGGCTGGCCTTCGGGGAAGAAGTAATCCGCCGTGGCCGGATAGCGCGACAGCGCATCACCTTCGCCCGCGACCAGCGTGGCAAGCCGCGGCGAGACGGAAAAGCCCTCATCCGCCAGACGGATGCCGTCATCGAACAGGCTGGCCCAGTCGGCGCGGCCCCATTTCTGATGCGCGACCTCCAGCAGGCGCGGCGTGCCGGGCGTGCCGACGGAACGGCCGCCCACGACGGCCTCCATGAAGGCCAGAGGCTCGCCATTGTCGTTCTGGAACAGGGTCGGCGTGGCGCGCAGGGGCGCGGTCTCGCGACCGTCCAGCGTCGTCACCTCGCCGGTCTCTGCGTCATACCAGACGAGGAAGGCGCCGCCGCCAAGGCCCGAGCTTTGCGGCTCGACCAGGCCCAGCACGACCTGCACGGCGACCATCGCATCGGCGGCATTCCCGCCCTCGCGCAGGACGCGCGCGCCTGCCTCGACCGCAAGCGGATGCGCCGCGCTGACCATCCAGTCGGTCCCGCGCGCCACCCGGCCGGCAGCCTTGTCGGCCAGAGCCTCCTGCGCGGCCTCGGTCAGGGGGCCGAAGCCGCGTGATGTGACCTCGGTGCCCGAGGCGCCTTCGGGAATGACGGCATCCGTCGCCTGCTGCGCCGCCGCCATGCCCGCGCCGCCCAGAAGCAGCGCCAGAACCAGAACCTGTCTCATCCTTGCCCCCATGAGATTGCATTTCATGCAATCCTGAAGGCCGGGACGGGGCTTTACAACCCCCGGTTTCGCGGGCGGCGTGTTACTGCTCGGCCGCCAGCGCGCGGTCCAGTTCGGGGCGGAAGCGGTTCTCGTAATCGGCGCCCACGATGGGGCCGGCAAAGCGGTAGAGGATGCGCCCATTGCCGTCGACGATGAAGGTCTCGGGCGGGGCGGTCACGCCCCAGTCGATGGCAGTGCGTCCGCGCGGGTCATCTCCGATGGCGTGGTAGGGGTCGCCGCCCTCGGCCAGAAAGGCCAGCGCATTGTCGGGATTGTCGCGCAGAGCGACGCCATAGACCGGGATTTCCTGCGAAAGTTCCATCAGGACCGGATGTTCGACCCGGCAGGGCGGGCACCAGCTGGCCCAGAAGTTCACCAGCTTGACGCCCGGCTCGCGCAGCATCGCATCGGTCAGCTGCACCTTGTCGGGCAGGCTCTGGACGGGCACGGCCGGCGCCTCGCGTCCGGCTAGGGCCGAGGGGTTCTCGCCGGGATTCTCGCGGTTCATGCCCCAGAGGAACATGGCGGCCAGCCCGGCGAAGACCGCCGGCGGCAGGATGACAAGCGGCGAGAGCCTAGCCATTCTTCTTCCCTTTCTCGTGGTCTTCCAGCGCCCGGCGCGCGCGGGCATTGGCGGCGACCGTCTGCCAGATCAGCCCGCCCAGCAGCGCCAGCGACACGCCGTAGGATGCCACCACGGCGAAGGCGTATTTCCCCAGATCGATCATGCGCGCATCTCGCGGGCTTGCAGGGCGGCAAGGCGCCGTCTGCGGATTTCGGTGCGCGTGCGGATCAGCAGCAGCGCAAGGAACAGCAGGCCGAAGCCCACCATCGCGGTATAGAGCGGGTAGCGATAGACATGGCTCATGCGCTCGCCCGACTGGACGGAAAGGCTGGCGCCCTGATGCAGGCCCTGGTTCCAGAACAGGACCGCATAGCGCGACAGAAGTGCGAAGACCGATCCGACAAGGCACAGGACCCCGGTCAGGTCGGCCGCACTGTCGGGATCGTCGATGGCCGCCCAGAGCGCGATATAGCCCAGATAGAACAGGAACAGGATCAGGAACGAGGTCAGGCGCGGGTCCCATTCCCACCAGGTTCCCCACATCGGCTGGCCCCACAGGGCACCCGTGGCCAGCGCGATCAGCGTCATCACCGCGCCGATGGGGGCCGCGGCCTTGGCGGCCAGCGCGCTGACATGGTGGCGGCGGATGATCCAGATCAGCGAGGCGACCAGCATCATCACCCAGATGTTGATCGCCATCATCGCGGCGGGGACGTGCAGGAACACGATCTTGACGGTCGAGCCCTGCCGGAAATCGTCGGGCGTCAGAAAGCCCCAGACGACGCCCGTCACCGACAGCAGGACGGCGCCGCCCACGACCCAGGGCAGCAGCCTGTCGGTCGTGCGCATGAACTTGGCGGGGTTGGCGTATTCCCAGATCGACATGAATTTTCCCCTAACCAAGGCGCGGTTGCGGCTCAAGCCCGCTCACCGCAGATTGACCCTCAGCGCGGCGGCTGCGGCGAAAGGTATCAGCGCCAGGACCGCCAGCGTGATCCCGGCCTGAAAGACGAGGGGCGTGACGATGGCCGCGCCCTCGGCGCCGCGGCGGGTGATCTCGGCCCCGAAGATCAGCGTAGGGATATAGAGCGGCAGCACCAAGAGCGACAAAAGCAGCCCCCCCCGGCGCAGACCCACGGTCAGCGCCGCCCCGAAGGCGCCCAGCATCGACAGGGCCGGCGTGCCGATCAGCAGCGACAGGACCAGCCAGGGCATCGCGACGGGCGGCAATTGCAGCAGCACCCCGAAGAGCGGCGCGGCCAGGACCAGCGGCAGGCCGGTGGTGATCCAGTGCGCCAGCGCCTTGACCGCGACCGCGCCTTCCAGCGGCATCGGCGCGGTGGCCAGCAGATCGAGGCTGCCATCCTCGTGATCCAGCGCGAAGATGCGGTCCAGCGACAGAAGGCAGGCCAGCAGCGCGCCGACCCACAGGATGCCGGGCGCAACCGGAGCCAGTGCCGCACGGTCGGGGCCGACCCCGAAGGGAACCAGCGCCGACAGGATCAGGAAGAAGGCCACGCCAAGGCCGAAACCCCCGCCCGCGCGCACGGCCAGCCGCAGGTCGCGGGTCAGCAGCGCCAGCATGACGGACCCCCGATCATGCGAAGGCCTCGTTGAAGCTGGCGGGACGGGCCACGGCTCCGGGCTGGGCACGGTGGGGGGTGAGGTCCAGAACCCGCGCCTCGGACAGGCCGAGGTCGATATGGGTGGCCATCAGCGCCGCCCCACCAAGCGCCAGATGCGCGCGGATCACCACGCCGAAGGCCGTGACCGAGGCCGCATCCAGCGACACGGTCGGCTCGTCCAGCACCCAGAGCGGGCGGCCCGTGACCAGCAGCCGCGCCAGACCCAGACGGCGTTTCTGCCCCGCCGACAGCGCGCCCGCCGGACGGTCGGAAAGCGCGGTCAGGTCCATCGCGGCCAGAGCGGGTTCGATCGGCTTGCCGCCGAAGATGCGCGACCAGAAGGTCAGGTTCTCGGCCACCGACAGGGCCGGCTTCAGGCCATCGGCATGGGCGGCATAGGCGACGCTGTCCTCGGCCGCGTCGATCCGGCCCGCGACCGGGGCCTGAAGCCCCGCGATGCAGCGCAGAAGCGTCGTCTTGCCGATGCCGTTCGGGCCGCGAAGGATCAGCGCCTCGCCCGCGTCCAGCGTGAAGCTGACGCCCTCCACCGCCCGCAGCCCGCCGCGCGAAACGCTCAGGTCATGGACGGCCAGATGCCTCACAGCGGCAGAAGCGCGCAGGCGACGCGGCGGCCTTCGGAACGCGTGACGTTGTAGGTGCGCGCGGCATTGGGCGAGGGCATCGCCTCGGCGCGGATGCCCGCCTCGGCAAGGCGGTCGAAGAGGCCGCGCGGCGGATAGGCGGGCTGGGCGCCGGTTCCCAGAAACAGCACATCGACGCGGCCGGCCAGAGCCAGCAGCGCGGCCTCGTCCGACAGCCCGTCCCAGGGCTGGCCCTGATCGCCCTCGACCAGAACCGCGCCCTGAATCACCTGACCCGCGACGCGGAAGAAGCCGGGGCCGTAGCCCTCGATGATGGCGGCACCGCCGAAATCGCTGGGGCTGAGGGCCATCAGACCTCCTCGGCGCCCTCGAAGGGCGATTTCGTCCGCTTCTTGCGGCCTTCCTGGGTCTCGGGGTCGTCCTTGTCCCAGTTGCGCTTGACGCCCAGCCACAGCACGAAGTTCTTGGCCACGTAGATCGAGGAATAGGTCCCGATCAGGATGCCGAACGTGATCGCGAAGACGAAGCCGCGGATCACGTCGCCGCCCAGGACCAGCAGCGCGATCAGCGCCAGAAGCGTCGTCCCCGACGTCATGACCGTGCGCGAGAGCGTCTCGTTCACGGACAGGTTCATCAGGTCGCGCAGGGCGCGCTTCTTGTATTTCATCAGGTTCTCGCGCAGGCGGTCGAACACGACGACGGTGTCGTTGATCGAATAGCCCACGATGGTCAGCAGCGCCGCGACCGTCGCCAGATCGAAGCGGATCTGGAACAGCGCGAAGACGCCCATCGTGATCAGCACGTCATGGACCAGCGACACGATGGCGCCGACCGAGAACTGCCATTCGAAGCGCAGCCAGATATAGATCGAGATCGCCACCAGCGCCGCAAGGACCGCATAGATCGCGGTCTTGATCAGCTCGCCCGAGACCTTGGGCCCGACCGATTCGACCGACGGGAAGGTGATCGAGGGATCGACCTGCTGCAACGCGGCCTCGATGGCGCGGATCGTCTCGGGCGAGACGGATTCGACGCCGTCCTGCGCGCTGATGCGGACCTGCGCGACGTGCTGATCCTCGCGGAAGCCCGGATCGAAGACCTGCGTGATGGCCACGTCGCCCAGATCCATCCCCGCCAGCGCGGCGCGATAGGCGGCGACATCGACGGGCTGGGTCGCCTCGGTCCGGATGGTGGTGCCGCCGCGGAAGTCGATGCCGAAATTCAGCCCGTTCACGAACAGCACGATCACCGAGGCGATCATCATCAGCGCCGACAGGCCGAAGGTCAGCTTCTGCCAGCGGAAGAAGTCGATGCGCGTTTCCGAGGGGACCAGTTTCAGACGGAAGGCCATGTTACACCTCGATCGTTTTCGGGCGCGCACGCTCGAACCACATGATGGTCAGAAGGCGCGTGACGAACAGCGCCGTGAAGACCGACGTGATGATCCCGAGGCTGAGCGTCACCGCGAAGCCCTTGACCGGACCCGAGCCCAGCACGAACAGGATCGCCGCGACGATCAGGGTGGTGATGTTGGCGTCCACGATGGCCGACATCGCCTTTTCATAGCCCAGTTCGATGGCGCGGGCCGGGCCCTTGGCGGTGCGCAATTCCTCGCGGATGCGTTCGAAGACCAGCACGTTGGCATCGACCGCCATGCCGATGGTCAGCACGATCCCCGCGATGCCCGGCAGGGTCAGCGTCGCCCCGATGACCGAGAGCAGCGCGAACAGGATCGCCATGTTCACCGCCAGCGCGACCGAGGCGAAGACCCCGAAGATGCCGTAGGACATGATGACCAGCACGATCACCGCCAGAAAGCCCACGGTGGCCGCGACCTTGCCCGCATCGATGCTGTCCTGCCCCAGTTCCGGGCCGATCGTGCGTTCCTCGAGGAAGGTCAGTTCCGCCGGCAGCGCGCCCGCGCGCAGCAGGATCGCCAGCTGGCTGGCCTGTTCGAAATTCATCGAGCCCGAGATCTGCCCCGACCCGGTGGTGATGGCCGAGCGGATCACCGGGGCCGAGATGACCTCGTTGTCCAGGACGATGGCGAAGGGCTGGCCGATATTGGCCGAGGTATAGGCCCCGAAGGCCCGCGCGCCGGTCGGGTTGAAGCGGAAATTGACCGAGGGCTGGCCGTTCTCGTCGGTGCCGGGCATGGCATCGACCAGATCGTCGCCGGTAACGACGGGGCTGTCCTCGAGGATGTAGAAAAGGCCCGGATTGTCCAGCGAGGGCGCGATGATCTGGCCCACGCCCGGCGCGGCCTCGGGGTCCGAGGTCGATCCGAGGACCGGGTTGAAGGTCAGCTGCGCCGTGGTGCCGATCAGGGCCTTCAGCTCGTCGGCCGAGCCGATGCCCGGCACCTGGATTAGGATGCGGTCCTCGCCCTGGCGCATGATGGTCGGCTCGCGGGTACCCACCTCATCGACGCGGCGGCGGATGATCTCCAGCGATTGCTGGATGGTGCGGTCGTCGGTCATCGCCTTTTCGGCATCCGACAGCTGGATCCGCATGACCGCCCCGTCCGAGGCGATGGCCAGCGATTGCTGGCCCGCGCCGGTCAGGGTGGTGACGGGCGTGGAAAAGCCGCGCGCGATGTCCAGCGCGCGGGCCATCTGGTCGGGATTGCCGATCTCGATGGCCAGGACGCCCTCGGGCGCCTCGACCCGGCGGATCGCGCCGACCGTCTCGCGTTCGGCGGCAAGCGCCCGGCGCAGTTCCGGCCAGAGCGCGTCGACCCGGCTTTTGTAGACCTGCTCGACCTGCACCTCGGCCAGCAGATGCGCGCCGCCGCGCAGATCGAGCCCCAGATTGACCAGGCTGGAGGGCAGCCAGTTCGGCCAGCCTTCCGCCGCCGCCTGCAATTCGGGCGTGGTGACGCCGGTGGCCTCGATCCGGGCATTGGCGTCATTATGCGCCTCGACGCGGGTGTAGAAGGCGTTGGGCATCGCGTATAGCAGCCCGAGAAGGCAGATCCCGAGGATCAGGATGCGCTTCCAGCGGTCGATCTGAAGCATTTTGGCTTAAGCCTTTCAGGAATTCGCGGCGACAGGCTCGGTCTTGCTGACGACCTGCGCGATGGTGCTGCGCACGACGCGGATACGGACGCCCTGCGAGATCTCGACCTCGAGTTCATCGTCGCGCACGCTGGTGACCTTGCCCAGAACACCGCCCTGGGTGACGACGTGATCGCCCTTTTTCAGCGCGCCGACCATCTCGCGATGGGCGCGAAGGCGTTTCTGCTGCGGGCGGATCATCAGGAAATACATGATCGCGAAGATCAGGATCAGCGGGATGAACTGCGCGAAGGCGGCTCCGGCACCGGGGCTGCCGGCGGCCTGGGCATAGGCGGGGGTCACGAACATGCACGATCCTTTCGTCTGTCGGGACAGCGCCCCGATGGCGGCGCCCCTGTCTGGATTGGCGCGCAACCTATCTGCGCCGCCCGCCCTTGGCAAGAAAGCGCCACCCCGCCCCGGGGCAAGGCCCGCAAACGGCTTCGTGAACGCGCGTCAGACGAAGTCAGGCATCGTTGGGGTTCAGAGGCTGGCCGCGTTCCACGAGCCGCGCGAAGAAGCTGGCGCCGACCGGGGCCACGGCATCGTTGAAATCATAGGCAGCATTGTGGACGCCCGGCCCCTCGCCCTGGCCCAGGAACAGGTAGCAGCCGGGGCGGGCATTCAGCATGTAGCTGAAATCCTCGGCGCCCATCTCGCGCCCGGCCTCGGCATCGACGCGCGCCTCTCCGGCGATCTCGCACGCGACCTCTGCGGCGAATTCGGTCTGGTCCGCATCGTTGACGGTGGCCGGATAGCCCTGCTGGTAGTCGAGGACGATCTCGACCTCGTGGGCCACGCCCGCGCCGTCGCAGATCTGGGTCATGCGGCGGCGCACCATGTCGCGCACATGCGGCGCAAAGGTCCTGACCGTGCCGCAGATCCACGCATTGTCCGGCACCACGTTGTCGGCGCTGCCGGTATGGATCTGCGTGACCGAGACGACCAGATCCTCCAGCGCGTGGTGGTTGCGGCTGGTGATGGTCTGGATAGCCTGCACGACCGCCACGGCCGCGACGACCGGATCGGCGGTCAGATGGGGCATGGCGCCGTGGCCGCCCCGACCCTTGATATGGATGTCGAAGCGGTCCACTGCCGCCATGATCGGACCGGGCGTGGTCTGGAACGTGCCCTCGGGCTGGCCGGGATTGTTGTGCAGCGCGAATACGCGGGCGATGTCGAAGCGGTCCATGATCCCCTCCTGGACCATGGCGTCGCCGCCGCCGCCGTCCTCCTCGGCGGGCTGGAAGATCAGCGCGACCCGGCCCGCGAAATTGCGCGTCTCGGCCAGATAGCGCGCGGCGCCCAGAAGCATCGTCGTATGGCCGTCATGGCCGCAGGCATGCATCCGCCCCGGCACGGTCGAGGCCCAGTCCGCGCCCGTCGCCTCGTCCATGGGCAGGGCGTCCATGTCGGCGCGCAGCCCGATGGTCGGGCCGGGGGCCTGCCCCTCGATGATGGCGACGATGCCGGTCTGGCCGATCCCCTCGTGGATCTCGTCCACACCGAATTCGCGCAGGCGTTCGGCCACGAAGGCCGCGGTCTGGTGGCAGTCGAAGCCCAGTTCCGGGTGCTGGTGCAGGTGGCGCCGCCAGGCGGTCATGTCGGTGGCGAAATCGGCGATGCGGTTCAGGACGGGCATGTGGACTTGCGCCTTTCTGTATGGCAGTCGGGGGGCCATTGTCCTCTTGCCGATGGGAATTGCAATGGCCGCCGCTCGTGACCCCGAAGCCGAGATCACCCGCCTGCTGGGCATCATGGCGGCGCTGCGCGACCCGCAGACCGGCTGTCCCTGGGATATCGAGCAGGATTTCGCCTCGATCGCGCCCTACACGATTGAGGAGGCGCACGAGGTCGAGGACGCGATCCAGCGTCAGGCTTGGGACGAGCTGCCCGGAGAACTGGGCGATCTGCTGCTGCAGGTCGTCTTTCACGCCCAGATGGCGCATGAGGCCGGAATGTTCGACTTCGCCGATTGCGCAGCCGCGATCAGCGACAAGCTGATCTTTCGCCACCCGCATGTCTTCGGAGACGAATCCCGCGACAAGTCGGCCGAGCAGCAGGTCAGGGACTGGGAGGCGATCAAGGCCGTCGAGCGCGCCGGCAAGGCCGAACGCGGAACGCTGGACGGGGTCGCGCTTGGCCTGCCGGCGCTGACGCGGGCGCTGAAATTGCAGAACCGCGCCGCGCGGGTGGGGTTCGACTGGCCCGATGCGGGCGACGTGCTGGAGAAGATCACCGAGGAAGCCGCCGAACTGGTCGAGGCGCGCGACAGCCTTGGACCCGAGGCGATGGAGGAGGAGTTCGGCGACCTTCTGTTCGTGATGGCCAACCTTGCGCGCCATCTGAAGGTCGATCCCGAAGCCGCCCTGCGCCGCGCCAACGCCAAGTTCACCCGTCGCTTTCAGGCGATCGAGGCCGCCCTGGCAGCGACCGGCCGCCGCCCCGAGGACAGCGACCTCGCGGAAATGGACCGCCTGTGGAACGAGGCCAAGGCGGCTGAACGGGCTTAGCCCATCAGCGCCTTGCGCAGCATGTTCAGGCCGACCAGCAGCAGGAAGATCGCGAAATAGCGTTTCAGCCGCTTGGCATCGGTGCGATGCGCCAGCGCCGCGCCCATCGGCGCCGTGATCAGCGTCATGGCGATGGTCAGGAAGAACGCGGGCAGGTTCACCGAGCCAAGCGTGTAGGGCAGCGCGTTGCCGGTGGGCATGAACAGGAACAGCGCGACCGAAGGCACCGCGATCAGCACCCCGAAGCCCGCCGCCGTGGCCACCGCGCGGTGGATCGGCCGGCCATGCAGCGTCATCAGCGGCACGCCGATGCTGCCGCCGCCGATCCCCAGCAGCACCGACACGAAACCCGTGAAGGGCGAGAAGATCCAGCGCCAGAGGCCCCGCGGCATCTCTTCGGCCAGCCGCCAATGGGGGCGTGACACCGCCATGTAGATGGCGATGACCGAGATCAGGACGCCAAAGATGATCTGCAGCGTCTCGGTCCGCAGCGCGCCCACGGTCAGCGCGCCGATGCCCGCGCCAAGCGCGATGCCCGGCGCCCAGGCGCGCAGGATGTCCCAGTCAACCGCGCCCTTGCGGTGATGGGCCATCACGGACCGCGCCGAGGTCACGATGATCGTCGCCAGCGACGTGGCCAGCGCGATCTGCATCACGCCCGCCCCGCCGAAGCCCGCCAGCGTGAAGACGTAGAAATAGGCCGGGACCAGCACGATGCCGCCCCCGACCCCCAGAAGACCGGCCAGGATGCCCGCAAAGGCTCCGGTCGCGGCAAGGCCGATGATGGCCGGGATCAATTCGCTCATGAGGACTGACTAGCCCGGCGTCGCGGCAGATGCCAGCGCCTCGATGCGGGCCGCCTGAACCTGCGCGAGGGCGGCGTCATAGACCTCGATCCCGCCCTTCGAGGCGCCCTCGGAGAGCGTGCGTTTCCAGCCCCGCGCGCCGGGCAGTCCGTGGAAGAGGCCCAGCATGTGGCGGGTGAAATGATGCAGCCGCCCCCCCTGCCCCAGATGGTCCACGATCATCGGCCGCATCGCCTGCGCGGCCTCGACCGGATCGGCAAAGGCCGGCGCCGCGCCCCACAGCGCATCCGCCGCACCGAGGATCGCCCAGGGCTGGTGATAGGCCGCGCGGCCCACCATGACGCCGTCCATGATCCTCAACTGGTCGCGCAGCGTGTCCATATCCGCGATGCCGCCATTGATCGACAGGTGCATGTCGGGAAAGGCGCGCTTCATCGCATGGACCAGATCGTAATCCAGCGGCGGCACCTCGCGGTTCTCGCGCGGGCTGAGGCCCTGCAGCCAGGCCTTGCGGGCATGGATCGTCATGCGCCTGATCCCCGCCGCGCGCATCGTGGCCACGAAATCGGGCAGCACCTGATGGGGGTCCTGATCGTCGACGCCGATGCGGCATTTCACCGTGACCTCGACCGGGCTGACGGCCTGCATCGCCGCCACGCATTCGGCCACCAGACCGGGCGTCTTCATCAGGACCGCACCGAAACAGCCCGATTGCACGCGGTCACTGGGGCAGCCGACATTCAGGTTGATCTCTTCATAGCCCCAATCGGCGGCGATACGCGTCGCCTCGCGCAGTTCGGCCGGGTCGGACCCGCCCAGTTGCAGCGCCACGGGATGTTCGGCGGCGTCGTAATCCAGCAGCCGCGCGCGGTCGCCATGGATGACGGCCGGGGCCGTTACCATCTCGGTATAAAGCAGCGCGTGACGCGACAGTAGGCGGTGAAACCGGCGGCAGGCGCTGTCGGTCCAGTCCATCATGGGCGCCACGGACAGGCGGGCGCTGTCGCTGATCCTGGGATGAGGGGTCGTCATGCTGGTCCACCGGTGGCTGTCCGACAGGGGGCGCGTCTGTCGGCGCCGCACCTGCCGGAAATGGGCGAAAGGTGCAAGGCCGCCTCAGGCCGCCGTCACCCGCCAGATCACGTCGCCCACATCATCGGCCATCAGCAGCGAGCGGCCGTCGGCGCCCACCGTCACGCCGACCGGACGGCCATAGGCCAGCTTCTCGTCATCGGACAGGAAGCCCGTCAGGATGTCGCGCGGCTGCCCGCTCGGGGCGCCATCGGCGAAGGGGACGAAGATCAGCTTGTAGCCGCTGAGCTTCGAGCGGTTCCACGACCCGTGCTGGCCGATCACCATGCCCGCGCCGAAGCCCGGCAAGGTTCCCTCGGGCATCCAGCACAGGCCCAGCGACGCCGTATGCCCGCCCAGCGCGTAATCGGGCCGGATCGCGCGCGCGACCATCCCGGCATCCTGCGGCACGCGGTCATCGACCGTGTCGCCCCAATAGCAATAGGGCCAACCGTAGAAGCCCCCGTCCCGGACCGAGGTCAGGTAATCGGGCGGCGTCTCGTCTCCCAGGCCGTCGCGTTCGTTCACCACCGTCCACAGCGCGCCGGTCACGGGTTCCCATGCCATGCCGACCGCGTTGCGCAGGCCGGATGCGAAGATGCGTGCATCCCCGGTCTCCAGATCCAGTTCCCAGATCGCGGCGCGGCCTTCCTCGGCCTCCATGCCCTGATCGGCGATGTTGGTCAGCGAGCCGACGCCCGCATAGAGCCTGCGCCCGTCGGGCGAGGCCAGCAGGCTGCGCGTCCAGTGGCCATGCGGCTTGAAGTCGACCAGACGCCGCCCCTCGCCCCGCAGCGCCGTCTCGCCGGGCTTGTGATCGAAGACCAGGACGCCGTCGGTATTGCCCAGATAGAAGCGCTCGCCCACCAGGGCCATGCCGAAGGGCTGGTTCTGGTTCTCGACAAAGGGGGTGCGGAACTCGGCCACGCCGTCGCCATCGGCGTCGCGCAGCAGCGTCACGCGGTTGGCGCTGACCCCGATGGCGCGGGCCCGTCGCATCACCGCCTGCGCGGCATGGTCCATCAGCGATTTCGGCGGGCCGGGCTGTTCCTTGGATTCCGCGACCAGCACGTCGCCATTGGGCAGGACATCGATCCAGCGGGGATGGTCCAGCCCGGTCGCGAAGGCGTTGACCTTCAGCCCCGGGGCGCAGGTCGGCACATGCCCGTCCACCCAGCCATGCGCGGCGGGCATCTTGAGCGTCATGATGCCCTGCTTGCGGGCCTCGGGGATCTGCGGGCGCGGGCCCATGGCCTGTTGGTCCGGCGCGCCCACACGGCGCATCAGCGCGACGGCACCGCCCACGGCGGCGGCGGCCTTGGCAAGAAACTGCATTCCCTTCCCCCTTGTTGTCCGGTGTTGGCGGAGACGGTCCAGCCTAGCAGCAGGAGCCGCGGGCCAACAACGCCTGATCGGTCGAGGGGTTCAGTGACCGGCGCCCGTTCCCCGCGCATGGCGCGGTGACAGCCTTGCAAAGGCCGCAAGCCACCTTACGGGATCAGCCCTTGTCGGGGCATGCCGGCGACGGTCTGGATGGGAAATGGCGGACCCGGAGCGATTCGAACGCCCGACCCCCAGATTCGTAGTCTGGTGCTCTATCCAGCTGAGCTACGGGTCCGTCTTGAGGCGGTGAACTAACCGTCGCGCCAAACGAGCGCAAGGG
>NZ_JAUVVF010000045.1 GCF_030604785.1 Paracoccus sp. (in: a-proteobacteria)
AGACGCGGCGCATCGGCGACGCCGAACTGGCGCAATTGGGTCAGCTGCGCCACGCCCCCGCGATCCTGCAACGCCGGATCGAGGGGCGCGACCTGCGCGTGACGGTCGTGGGCCGCAAGATCTTTGCTGGATTTCCGTCGCCAGCCCGACGGCCGCCTGCGCTTTCTCGAGATCAACCCGGCCGGGCAGTTCCTGTTCGTCGAGGAACAGACCGGCCAGCCCATCGCCCGGGCCATGGCCGAGGCGCTGCTGGAGCGGGATCGCGCCCGCAGCGACACCGCCCCAACGCTCCCGGTCAGCGCTGCGCCAACCGCCCCCTTCGGCTGGCCTGTTCCCGGGAGGCCGGCGATGCACCCCGCCGACAGCCACGCCTGAACACCCCGCGAGGCCGCGCCCTTCTACTGCGCCGCCTCGCCCTTCCGATAGACCCGGCCCAGACCGCCCGGGCCTCCTTTGGTACAGGCGGCCGCTAATTCGGGGCAAGGAGTGCCGACGCTAGATGCCAAGCGGTCCTAGGCCCCCGACGCGCATCGGACGCATCGGGCGCGGAACGACGGTCTTGCGCTCGGTCAGGTCACTCCCGTCCCCGCCGACGCGTCGGCATGGTCGCGCAGCAATTCGGCCAGTTCGGGCAGCGTCGCCTCGGCCCCGCCATCCGCAGCGGCCCGTGCCAGTGCCTGACGAATGCCCTCGGCCGCAGTCGCGGCAGCGCCGGCCTCGGTGGACATGCGGACGTAGTAATCCAGATCCTTGGCCGCATTCGCGATGGAAAAGGGCATGGCGTGACGATCGCCCCGGGTCAGGAACGGCACCATCCGGTCAAGCGCGACCCCCGCGCCGCCCCCTGCCTGCAGCACCGCGACCAGATCCTCGGGCGCGATGCCGGCATCCTGCGCCTGGGCCGCGGCTTCGGCCAGAACCGTCAGGAACCCGACTGAGACGAAATTGTGCAAGAGCTTCATGCGGTGGCCCGCCCCGACCGGGCCGACATGGGCGACCGCCTCGGCGAATGCGTCAAGCACGGGCCGGACCGATGCCAGAACCTGCACGTCGCCGCCGACCAGCAGGTTCAGCCGGCCCTCATGCGCGGCCTGCGCCGTGCGTGTCATCGGTGCGTCGAGGAAATGCGCCCCCGCCTCATGGGCCAGCGCTGCCATACGCAAGGTCGAGGAGGGCAGCGAGGTCGAGCAGTCGATGATCGTCGCCCCCCGCGACAATGACGACAGGATGCCCGTCGGGCCGGTCATCACCGCCTCTACCTGGGGCGAGCCGTTGACGCAGAGGATCACCGCATCCGCCCCGCCCGCCACGGCGGCGGGCGACAGGGCCGGGCGGCCGCCAAGCGACAGGATCTCGTCAACCGGGCGGTTGCCGGGATGATCCAGAAACACCAGTCGATGCCCCTTGATCAGCAGGTTGCGCGCGATGCCATGGCCCATATGGCCCAGCCCGATCAGTCCGACTTGCGCCATTGCGCGCCCCTTTCAGTCCGTGTTGATCCAGATCGCCTTGGTGTCGAGAAACTCGTCCAGATGCTCGGTCCCGCCCTCGCGGCCATGGCCCGACATCCGGACCCCGCCAAAGGGGATGGCCGGGTCGATGGCGTGATACATGTTCACCCAGACCGTCCCCGCCCGCAGCCGCCGCGCCAGCTTGTGCGCGGTGCCCAGATCCCGCGTGAAGATCCCCGCCGCCAGCCCGTAGGGCGTGGCATTCGCACGGCGCAGCGCCTCGTCCACATCGTCGAAGGGCAGGACCGACAGGACCGGACCGAAGATCTCGTCCCGGGCGATGGCCATGTCGTCCGAGACCCCGGCAAAGACCGTCGGCTGGACGAAATGCCCCGCCAGCCCGCTTGGCGTCGCACGCGCCCCGCCGGTCAGAAGGCGCGCGCCCTCGTCGCGGCCGCGATCCAGAAAGCCCTCGACCCGCGCGGCCTGACGGGCCGAGATCAGCGGACCCAGATCGACCTCGGGGTCGATGCCGTGGCCAAGGCGCAGGCCACGCGCGTGATCGGCCAGACGGGACAGCACCTCGTCCTCGATCTCGCGGGCGACGAACAGGCGCGATCCGGCGATGCAGATCTGGCCCGAATTGGCAAAGACGGCCATCGCCGCGACCGGGATCGCCCGGTCCAGATCGGCGTCTCGGCACAGGATCACCGGCGACTTGCCGCCCAGCTCCAGCGAGACGCGCTTGATGTTGCCCCCCGCCGCCCGCGCGATGGCACGCCCCGTCTCGGTCGAGCCGGTAAAGGCGATGCGGTCGATTCCCGGATGGGCGGCCAGCGCCGCCCCCGCATCCGCGCCAAGCCCGGTGACGACGTTCAGCACACCGTCCGGCAGGCCGCATTCCTGCATGATCCGCGCCAGCATCAGAACCGTCAGCGACGCCTCCTCGGAGGGTTTCAGCACCACGGTGCAACCCGTCGCCAGAGCGGGCGCGATCTTCCAGACCGAGCCCGCGATGGGCGCATTCCAGGGAATGATAGCGCCGACCACGCCAAGCGGTTCGCGGACCGTCATCGAGACGATCTCGCCCGGAAAGGAATTCGCGATGGTCTGGCCGTGGATCGCCACCGCCTGCCCGGCATAGAAACGCAGCATCCCCAGGACGCGACGGCTGTTGGCCAGGCTGCGCTGGATCGGCATGCCCATGTCCAGCGTGTCCGACAGGCACAGATCCTGCCATTCGGCCTCGACCCGCTCGGCGATACGCAGCAGCAGGGCCTGCCGCTCGAACGGGGTGAACCGCGACCACGGCCCCTCGAAGGCGCGGCGGGCGGCGGTCACGGCGGCGTCGATATCGGCGGCGCCGCCCTTCGGGATCGTGGCCAGCAAGCGCCTGTCCGCCGGATCGCGGGCCTCGATCACCTCGCCCGACAGGGCGTCGCGCCACTGGCCGTCGATCAGCATCCGGCGGGGGCTGCCGTCATAAAGCGCCGCCGCGCGGGCCGCCCAGCCGGTCATGCCGCCACCCCTTGGGCCACCGGCCAGGGACGCGGCGCGGGGGCAATGGCCTCCCATGCGCGGGCGGCGCGCAGAACGCCCAGATCATCGAATCGACGGCCCGCGATCTGCAGACCTATGGGCACGCCTGCCGCGTCATGCCCGCAGGGAACCGAGATCGCGGGCTGTTCGCCCAGATTGAAGGGCATGGTGAAGCCGATATGCGCCATCGTGCGCGCCATGTCGTTCTCGCAGGGGCAGGCCCAATCCGCCGGAAAGGCGGTGTTGGGCGAGACCGGCGACAGGATCAGGTCGTAACGCTGGCTGATCTCGGTGGTGCGGCGGCGGACCTCGATCGTGGCGGCATAGTCGCGATAGACGGCCTCGCCGCTGCGGCCCAGCCCGGCCTCGGCCCATTCGAGGATCTTGGGCAGGATCTTCGCGCGCCGTTCGGCGGGCAGGTCGCCCGTCTCGACGCCTGCGCGTGTGCGCCAGAAATCGTCGACATGCTTCAGCAGATCGGGCGTCATCCATGGCCCGAGCGGTTCGACCAGCGCGCCGGCCTCGCGGAAGCGGTCGGCGGCGGCCTGAACGACGGCCATCACCTCGGCGGCGATGGGCATCCCGCAGCCCGCATCCAGCAGCAGGCCCACGCGCAGCCCCCTGAGCGCGCCGTTCAGTTCCTGCCATTCCAGCGCGGCGGGGGGCAGGTTCATGTGGTCGCGCCCGTCCGGCCCCGACAGCACAGCCATCGCCAGGGCCGCATCCGCGACATTGCGCGTCATCGGCCCCGCGACGCGGCCCATGAAGGGAGGATCGATCGGCACGCGGCCAAGGCTGGGCTTCAGGCCGACCAGCCCGCACCAAGCCGCGGGCAGCCGGATCGAGCCCCCGATATCCGTGCCCAGATGGATCGGCCCATAGCCCGCCGCCCCCGCAACCCCTGCCCCCGCGCTTGATCCGCCCGGGTTCATGGCGGTGTTCCACGGATTGCGCGCCAGACGGTGAAAGCTGGACAGGCCCGAGGACAGCATCCCCAGATCGGGCATCGTGGTGCGTCCGACAAAGACCGCCCCCGCCTCGCGCAGGCGGGCGGCGGGGGGCGCGTCATCGCTGCGGGGCGTCAGGTCGGTTGCAGCGGTGCCAAGCGGCATCGGCACCCCGCGCGTCGCGATGTTTTCCTTGATCGTGACGGGCACGCCGTCCAGCACCGCACCATTCACCACAAGCGGCGCACCCGCCCGCCAGCGCGCCTCGGAGGCGCGGGCCTGCGCCATCGCCTCGTCGCGGTCCAGATGCCAGATCGCGTTCAGCACCGGCTCGCAGCGGTCGATCTGCGCCAGCACGTCCGACAGCACCTCGACCGGCGAGAATCGCCCGGCCCGATAGCCCTCGACCAGATCGGTGGCGGCGAGTTCGTTCAATCCGGTCATCGGGAGCCTCTTGCAAAAGGTATCGCAAAGCGATACGGTCGTATCGTTATGATGATATGCCCCGCTGTTGCGGCCCGTCAAGGCGAACCCGCATGACCGACATCACGCGCCCTGTCCTGCCTCCCCTGCCCGTTCCGGCGCCACAGGACGACGCGCTGTTCGTGGATTCCATCGCGCGCGGCTTCCGCGTCCTGTCGGCTTTTCACGGCGCGGCGGGGCCGCTGTCCCTGGGCGAGATCGCGGCCCGCAGCGGGCTGGGCAAAAGCGCGGTCCAGCGGATCGTTCACACGCTGCGCCAGCAGGGCTATCTGCGCCGCGATCCGGGCGATCGGGGCTATCTGCCCGGCTTGCGCCTGCTGGATCACGCGCTGGATTACCAGCGCCTGAACCCGGAAATCGCGCGCGTCCTGCCCGTGCTGATGGAGCTGCGCGCCGCCACGGGCGAACGGGTCGATTTCAGCCTGCGCGACGATCTGCGGCTGGTCTATGCGCTGCGCTTCCAGTCAAAGCGCGGCTTCTACGCGGCCTCGCTGATCGGGACCAGCGTGCCGCTCTACTGCACGGCGGGCGGGCGCGCGGTGCTGGGCCGCCTGCCCGAGGACGAGGCCGCGGCCATCATCGCCAGATCAACGCTGATCCCCTATTCCGGCCGCACGCTGACCGACCCCGACGCGATCATGGCCCGCGTGGCCGAGGCGCGCGAAGCGGGCTTTGCCATCGCCGAGGAACAGATCGTCGCGGGCGAGATCGCGCTTGGCGTCCCGGTTCTGGACGAGACCGGGCACCCCATCGGCGCGATCCACGTCGCCGGATCGCTGGCCGAATGGGATGCGGACAGCTTCGCGCGCAATTTCGCGCCTCTGGCGATGACGGCGGCGGGCGCGCTGAACCGGCGCTAGCGGATCTCTGTCAGCAGCCCTGCCGCCAGACGGGCGCGTTCGGGCAGGCTAGCCACCTCGATATGCTCGTCCAGCGTGTGCAGGCCGCGGCCCCGGACGCCGATGGAATCCAGCGTCGGCACGCCCATCGCCCCGGTGAAGTTCCCGTCCGACCCCCCGCCCGACCGGTCAGAGGACAGGTCGAACCCGATCTCGCCCGCGATGCACCGCGCCAGATCATAAAGCGCCATCGTGCCGGGCTGCGGTTCCCAGACCGGGCGGGTGACGCCACGCGTCACCACGAATTCGACGCCGCCCTCTTCACCCTGCAGGGCCATCATCGCGGCGACGCCCCGGTCCAGATCCTCTTGCGTCTTGGCCATCGACAAGGCCTCGGCCCGGCATTCCGAGGCCACGCAATTCACCCATTGCCCGGCATGGATGACGCCCACGGAAAAGGTGCAATCCTCGGTCGTCATCGCCTCGATCTGCAGGATGCGGCGCGCCATGGCCGCGATGGCCGACCGCCCGTCCTTGAGCGCCCAGCCCGCATGGCTGGGCCGCCCGCGCGTCGCAAGGTCATAGCGCGCGATGGCATAGCGACCGATCACCGCCCCCCCGTCCGGCAGCGCGGGTTCGGGCAGCAGGACGGCGCGCTGGCCGCGTGCGGCATCCTCGATCAGGCCGCGCGTGGCGGGGGTGCCGACCTCCTCGTCGGGGGTAAAGAGGAACGTGACCGGCAAGGGCGTCGTCAGGCCGGCGCGGGCGATCTGGCGCATGGCTTCCAGAAAGACGTAATTGCCGCCCTTCATGTCCATGATGCCCGGCCCCCACGCCTTGCCGTCCCTGACGCGGAAGGGCAGCTTTTCCAGCGTGCCGACCGGATGGACCGTGTCCATATGCCCCGAGACAAGGATGCCCGGCTTGCCCTGATCGGGATGCGGAAAACTCGCGCGGATCGAGGTACCGAAGCCCTTGGTCCCCGGCACGGTCTCGACCGTCGCACCGATCGCCGACAGGTCGCGCGCGGCCAGATCCATCATGCGGCTGACGGCGGCGGCGTCCCAGGTGGGGCTTTCGCATTCGATCCAAGGGCGCAGGCCCGCCAGCATCGCATCCGCGTCAAAGGGCAGGTCAAGCGCGCTCATACCGCCACCGGCAGGCGGCGTTCGATCAGGCGGGCATAGATCGAGGCACCGACGGGCAGGATGCCTTCGTCCAGCACGAAGCCCGGATTGTGCAGCGGCACGGTGCCCGCATGGCCGAGATTGCCGTAGGCTCCGGGCACCTGTTGCAGCATGTCGGCGAAATCCTCGGAGCCGGTGAAGGGCTGGGCATCGTCGCGCACATTGTCCGCGCCAAGGATATCGGCGGCGGCCTCTGTCCAGGCGTCGGACAGGTCGGCATCGTTCACCAGCACGTCGAAGATCTCGCGGAATTGGCAGGTGATCGACAGATCGAAAGCCTGCGCGGCGCCCTCGCAAATGGCGCGCATCCGCGCCTGCATCAGCTCGCGCACCTCGGGTTTGAAGAAGCGGATCGTGCCGGCCAGCGTCGCGGATTCCGGCACCACGTTATAGGCGCTGCCCGCATGGATCTGCGTCACCGACAGGACCGCCTGATCCAGCGGCGCGACATTGCGGCCGAGGATCGTCTGGAACTGCCCGACCAGCCCCGAGGCCGCGACCAGCGCGTCGCGCGATTGCTGGGGCATCGCGGCATGGCTGCCCTTGCCCGTCACGGTGATGTCGAAGAAAGATGCCCCCGCCATGGCCGGACCCTTGCACAGGGTCGCGCGGCCCGGCTGGCCGTTGGGCTGGTTGTGCATCCCGTAGACCTCGTCGACCGGAAAGCGGCGGAACAGCCCGTCGGCGATCATGGCGCGGGCGCCGCCCAGACCTTCCTCGGCGGGCTGGAAGATCAGGACCGCCGTGCCGTCGAAGTTCCGCGTCCGCGCCAGATATTGCGCGGCGCCCAGCAGCATGGTCGTGTGCCCGTCATGGCCGCAGGCATGCATCTTGCCGGGATGGGTCGAGGCATGGGGCAGCCCCGTCGTCTCTTGGATCGGCAGCGCGTCCATGTCTGCGCGCAGGCCTATGCGGCGGTTCCCCTGCCCCCGCCCGCGCAGGATGCCGACCACGCCGGTCTTGCCGACACCCTCATGCACCTCGTCCACGCCCCATTCGCGCAACTTCGCCGCCACGACCGAGGCGGTGCGAACCTCTTCCATCCCGATCTCGGGATGGGCATGCAGGTCGCGGAAGATCGCTGTCAGGTCAGACGCGGCGGCGTCGATTTCAGGCAGGTTCGGCATGGATCACCTCTGGCATCTCGCGGAAATTCTGGAAGTCCCAGGCCCGGCCGGGCGCGGCCTCGATCAGGGCGCGGGTATAGGGGTGAGCGGGTGCGGCAAGGACCTGGCCCGCGGGGCCATGCTCCACGACGCCGCCTCGCTGCATGACGATCACCTCGTCGCAGATCTGGGCTGCGACACGCAGATCGTGGGTGATGAAGACGATGGCGATGCCCAGATCGCGCTGCAACTGGTCCAGAAGGTCCAGCACCTGCGCCTGAACCGACACGTCCAGGGCCGACACGGCCTCATCCGCGACCAGCACGTCGGGGCGCATCATCACCGCGCGGGCAATGGCGATGCGCTGGCGCTGCCCGCCCGAGAACTGGTGCGGATATCGGCGCAGCGCGTCCTCGGGCAGGCCCACGACGCCCATCAGGCGCGCGGCCTCGGCCATGGCCTCGGCGCGCGGGGTGCCGTAGTTTAGCGGCCCCTCGATCAGGCTGGCACCCACCGTCCAGCGCGGATTCAGCGAGCGCATGGGGTCCTGAAACACGACCTGCAGCTTCTTGCGATGCGGGCGCAATGCGGCGCGCGACAGGGGCGCGATATCGGCCCCGTCCAGCATGATCCGCCCCGAACTGGGGTCGATCAGCCGCATGATGCAGCGCGCCACGGTGGACTTGCCCGAACCCGATTCCCCCACGATCCCGAGCGTGCGGCCGGGCGACAGGGTGAAGCCCACATCCCTGGCCGCATGGGCCATCGGCAGCTTGCGAAAGAGACCGCCGCCGCCATAGATCTTGTTCAGACCCTCGACCCGCAGGACCGGATCGCCGCCCGTCGCGCGCGCGGGGCGCGGCGCAAGGCTTGGCACGGCGCGCAGCAATTTCTGCGTGTAGTCCGCCTGCGGCGCGCGCAGCAGGGACTCGACCGGGCCGCTTTCGACGATCTCGCCCTGCTTCATCACATAGACCGTATCCGCGATCTCGGCGACCACGCCCATGTCATGGGTGATGAACAGGACGGCGGTCCCGTGCTTCTGCTGCAATTCGTCGATCAGCGACAGGATCTGGCGTTGGGTCGTCACGTCCAGCGCGGTCGTGGGCTCGTCCGCGATCAGCAGCGCGGGCTCCAGCACCAGCGCCATGGCGATCATGATGCGCTGGCGCTGCCCGCCCGACAGCTGGTGCGGATAGGACCGGAAGATGCGTTCGACCTCGGGCAGATGGACCTGCTCCATGATCGCGATGGCGCGGCGGCGGCGTTCGGCGGCGGAAAGCTGGGTGTGAAGCTCCATCACCTCCATGATCTGGTCGCCCACGCGCAGGACGGGGTTCAGCGCGGTCATCGGCTCCTGAAAGATCATGGCGACGCGGGCGGCGCGCAGTTCGCGCATCTGCGCCCGGCTCAGCGCCAGAAGGTCTCGGCCCTGAAGATGGATGCTGCCGCCCGCCACGCGCAGCGCCTGCGGCAGAAGCCCCATCACCGCCAGCGAGGTCACGGATTTGCCGGAGCCGGATTCGCCCACCAGACAGACCGTTTCCCCCGCCCGGATGGTCACGTCGATGGATTTCAGCACCGCGGGGTTGCCCGGCGTCTCGGGCAGGGTCACGGTCAGGTCGCGGGCGGTCAGGACCACCTCGGCCGCGTCGAAATTGCCGGTCTTGAAGCGCATCAGCCCGCCCTCTTCTTCAGCCGTGGGTCCAGCATGTCGCGCGCGGCGTCCCCCAGAAGGTTGATCGATAGGATGCACAGCGACAGCGCGATCCCGGGATAGAGGATCAGTTCCGGCTTGATGCGGAAGAACTGGCGGCCCTCGGCCATGATGTTGCCCCAGGTGGGGGTTTCCGTGCTGACGCCCGCGCCCAGAAAGGACAGGATCGCCTCGGTCAGGATGGCCGAGGCCAGGATATAGGTCCCCTGCACGATCAGCGGCGCCAGCGTGTTCGGCACCAGATGCCGGATCAGGATCTTGGGCATGGATGTGCCAAGCGCGATCGCGGCCTCGACATAGGGCTCCTCGCGCGCCGACAGGATCACGGCGCGCACCAGCCGCACGACGCGCGGGATCTCGGGGATGGTGATCGCCGCGATGACCGACCCGACCGAGGGGCCGTTCAGCGCCACCAGCGCGATGGCCAGCAGGATCGAGGGGATCGCCATCAGCGCGTCCATCGCCCGCATGATGATCGCATCGGCGGTGCGGAAGAAGCCCGCGATGAGGCCGATCACCAGCCCCAGAACCACCGCGACCGCCGCCGTGGCGATGCCGATGATCAGCGAGAGCTGCCCGCCGATCAGGACGCGGCTGAAGATGTCGCGGCCGAAATTGTCGGTGCCAAGGGGATGCGCCTGCGACGGGCCCTGCAGGCGCGCCATCGGGTTCATGCTCAGCGGATCATGGGGGGCGATCCAGCCCGCCAGCAGCGTCAGGACGACGATGACGGCCAGGATCAGCGCCGCCAGCCTGGCGCCGATGCCGAAGGACGGCAGGCGCAGCGCGCGCAGGACGGGCTGCATCGCCGCACCGGGTTGAGGTGTCTGGGCCATCAGTAGCGGATCCTTGGATCAAAGAGGCTGTAGCTGAGGTCGATCAGCAGGTTCACCAGCACGTAGAGAAAGCTGGTCAGCAGGATCATCGCCTGGATCACCGGATAGTCACGCGCAAGGATCGCATCGACCGTCAGCCGCCCCAATCCGGGGATGTTGAACACGGTCTCGGTCACGACCACCCCGCCGATCAGCAGCGCAAAGCCGGTGCCGATCACCGTCAGGATCGGGACGGCCGCATTTCGCAGCGCGTGGCGGAACAGGACGCGCCGTTCGGGGGCACCCTTGGCGCGGGCGGTGCGGATGTAATCCTCGCCCAGGACCTCCAGCATGTTGGCGCGGGTCATGCGCGCGATCAGCGCGACATAGATCGTGGACAGCGTCAGCGCGGGCAGGAAGGCGGTCGACAAAAACGGGCGCAGTCCGGCCGAGATCGGCTGGAAGCCTTGCACCGGGAACCAGCCCAGCCGCAGCGAGAAGACCAGAATGAACAGATAACCGATCACGAAGACCGGGACCGAGAAGCCCAGGACCGAGAAGGTCATCACCGCGTAATCGGCCGCGCTGCGGTGCTTCCACGCGGCCAGAACGCCCATCGGCACGGCGATCACCACCGACATCAGGATCGTCAGCACCGCGATCGAGATCGTCGGCCCGATCCGGTCGGCCACCATCACCGAAACCGGCGTGTTCGAGATCAGCGACACGCCCAGATCGCCCCGCAGCAACTGCCCGATCCAGGTGGCGAACTGGACGGGAATGGGGTCGTTCAGACCCATCGCCTCGCGGATACGCTCTAGCTGGGCGGGCGTCGCCATGTCGCCCGCAATGATCGCGGCCGGGTCGCCCGGCGTCAGGCGCAGCAGCAGGAAGACGAAGATCGCGACCAGCAGCATGACGGGAATGACGGCAAGACAGCGCCGCAGGATGTAGCCGGACATCGGGCTTCTCCGGTAAGGGGCCGAAAGATGTGGCGGGGGCGGAACGCGCCGCCCCCGCCGGATCACGGGCGCCGATCACTCGGCCTTGTTGATGCCCCAGAAGACCGGGACCGGACTGTCGATCATGTCGGTGATCGTCGTGCGGCGCGCCTGCGGCAGGGTGTATTGCCCAAGCGGCACCAGCAGCACGTTGTCGATTGCATGATCCTGGATGCGGGCCGCGACCTCGACCTGCGCCTCGGCATCGGCGGCGTCGATGAATTCCTCCTTCAGGCCCTCGATGGTCTCGTCGGTCGGCCAGCCGAACCAGGCATCGTTCCCGCGCCCGTTCAGCATCGGGTTCGAGATCGGGTTCGAGATTTCGGGCACCATCCAGTTGGTGATGAAGATGTTCCAGCCACCCTCGGCCGGCGCCGCCTGGCTGGCGCGGCGCGTGACCAGCGTCTGCCAGTCCATCGGCTGCATGTCCACGTTGAAGCCCGCCTGCCGCAGAGCCTGCGAGACGACAACCGGCTGCGTGACCAGCGCGACCAGATCGGTCGGCGCCATGATCACGACGGGCGTGCCGTCATAGCCCGCCTCCTCCAGCAGCGCGCGGGCCTCGTCCTCGCCGCCGCCTTGGGTCAGCGTGTCCGATCCGCCGGTGCTTTCCAGCGGCGTGCCGCAGCCCAGGATCGCGCCGCAGACCTGGTAATATTCGGGGTTGCCGACCATCGCCGCGAGGACCGGTTCCTGCGTGATGGCCTTCAGCGCCGCCTGCCGGATCTGCTGGTTGTCAAAGGGCGGGTGGAGGAAGTTCATCCGCACCATGGTCTGCATCCCCGTCGGCTCGCGCTTTTCGACGACGACGTTCGGATCGCCTTCGAGCAGCGGGATCAGGTCGACCTGCATCGCCTCGATATAGTCGATCTCGCCGCTGGACAGCGCGTTCACCGCCGTCTGAACGTCGGGCATGTTGACCCATTCGACGCGGTCCACGTTCACGACCTTGCCACCCGCCATCCAGTCGGCGGGTTCCTCGCGGGGGACGTAATCCTCGAACTTCTCGTAGACGACCTTCAGGCCCGGCTGGAACTCGGCCTCCACGAAGCGGAACGGCCCCGAGCCGACATATTCGGTGATCGCCTCGTCGGCGGGGGTCTCGGCCACGCGGGCGGGCATGATGAAGGGCGGGATCGCGGATTGTTTGGACAGCACGTCCAGCATCGGCACAAAGGGCTCGGTCAGGGTCCAGGTGATCGTGCGCTCGTCCGTCGCCTCGAGGCTGGCGGTGCGGTCCATGATGACCTGCCCGCCCGCATCGCGCTGCGCCCACCGGTTCAGCGAGGCGACCGCATCGGCCGCCGTCACCGGCGCGCCGTCGTGAAAGACCAGCCCTTCGCGCAGGGTGAAGGTCCAGGTCAGCCCGTCATCCGATGTGGTCCAGTCGGCCATCTGCGGCTGCGGCTGGAACTGGCTGTCCTGCGCGACCAGCACGTCATAGATCATGTAGGCATGGTTGCGGCTGATATGCGCCGTGGTGATGATCGGGTCCAGCACGCGCAGGCCCGAATGCATCACGGCAGTAATCTTGGTTTCGGCAAAGGCCGTGCCGGCCAGCATGGTCGAGGCCAGAAGGCCCGCAGTCAGTCGGTTGAACATGATGTCCTCTCTGTATGGCGATGGTGCTGGCCGGTCTTGGCGCCGGGTTGCGCGGTTGCGGAAAAAGTCTGGCCGCCGGGCTCAAGCCGCAGGCCGGGGGCAAGGTGGCGGAAGGGCAAGGATGCCGGACTGACCGGCATCGGGCCGGGTGCGGCGCAGGTCAGGATGCGCGCGGCGATGGGCGCGAAATCGGCCCGGAAATGGTTCGAGCTTTTCACGACGAGGATCTTCTGCGCCTCGGGTTCGACCCCCAGAAAGCGGAACATCTGCCGGTCGGCCATCTGCGCCTTTTCCGAGGTGACGGCGATCCGCACGCCCCCGATCCGCAGCAGGGCCGAGGGCCCAAGCCGCAGATGCACACCGCTGAAATAGGGGCCGGTCGCGTGACAATGCCCGTCCGACAGGGCCTCGACGACGAAGCGCCCCTGGAAGGGTGCGTCGCCCTTGATGCCCGAACGCCCGCCAAGGGCCAGCGCGATCAGGGCGCCCGGTCCCGCCGCATGGGCGGCCGCCGCCGCCGCCGGATCGACGATCAGGCCGATTGCCGCGTCCTGTGCATCCGCCGCCACCAGCGCCCGCAGCATCCCGGTCGTGTCCGAATTGCCGCCCGCGCCGGGATTGTCCTGCGTATCGACCAGGATCACCGGGCCTTGCGGCGAACGCATCGCCTCGGCCACGGCCTCGTCCGGGCTGTGGACCTGTCCGGCAAAGGCACGCTCGGCCCCGGCCAGCGCGGCGGCAATCCGGTCCGCGATGCGGTCGGCCTGCGACTGATCGTCGGCATGAACCAGAACCGAGGGGCGGCAATCCAGGAAATCCGCCGCCGGAAAGCCCATGAACAGCGAGGCGCAGGCCCCCTCCGAGTCAGCCGCCGCGACCAGATCGTAAAGCGCCGCGGCAGGCTGTTCCGATGTCGCCTGCCAAGCGATGGGTATCAGGTAATCGCCCTGCCGAAAGGCCGTGCGCCGCGGCCTGCCGCCCAGCAGGCGCTGCAATTCCCGGGCGGCGCGACGACCCGTATCGGCCATGTCCACATGCGGATAGGTGCGAAAGCCCACCATCAGATCGGCATGGGCCACCATGCGCGGGGTGATGTTGCCATGCAGGTCCAGCGCCGCGACGACCGGCACATCGGGGCCGACCACCGCGCGGACACGCTCAAGCAGGGCGCCTTCGCCGTCTGGTTCGTGCTCGGCCACCATCGCGCCATGCAGGTCCAGCAGCACCCCGTCCACCGGCCCGAGATCGCGCAAGGCGGCGACCAATTCGCCCGCGATGGCCTCGTAGCACCCGGCCGTGACCGGCGCCGAGGGCACCGCACCCGCCCAGATCAGCGGCAGCAGCGTCCAGCCCGCCAGCCCTGCGTGATCAATCATCCCCGCCACCGGCAGGTTCACCCCCTGCGCGCGCCGGAGGATGTCGTCGCCCCGGCTCAGCGGCAGATAGCCGCCGCCCTGCTCGAACGCCGCCATGTCGGCGGGGCTGGGCGCGAAAGAGTTGCTTTCATGCACGAACCCGGCAAGGGCGATGCGTCTGGCGGGGGCAAGATCGGGCATATGTATTGCTATCCGATACGGCTGCATTGCATAATGAGATTAGGAGCCCGGTTTTCCACCTGTCAACGCCGGAGAGGCGCCGATGACCGAAAACGATCATTCTGATCCGTCCAAAGGCGCGGACGGCATGTTCAACCAGTCCCTTGCCCGCGGCCTGAGCGTTCTTGAATCCTTTCGCGATGCCGACCGTCCCCTGTCGCTGGCGCAGATCGCGTCGCGGACCGGCCTGACGCGCAGCGCGGCGCAAAGGCTGGTTCATACGCTGCGCAAGCTGGGCTATCTGACGCTGGCGGATGACGGGCGGGGATTCCTGCTGAACCTGCCGATCCTTGATCTGACGCATGATTATCTGCGCATGAATCCCGTCCTGCGCCGCGCCAGCCCCGTCCTGCTGGAATTGCGGCGTCAGGTGCAGGAACGGGTGGACCTGTCGCTGTTCGATGGCGTGCGGATGGTCTATGCGACCCGCCTGCAAAGCAAGCGCGAGGCGTTCTTTGCCACGCTGGTCGGCCACAGCGTGCCCACGACAGGTTCTTCGGGCGGTTGGGCGGCGCTGGCCCTGCTGCCCGATGCCGAGATCGACCAGATCCTCGCCCGCGCACCCCTGCGCCCGCTCACGCCGCGCAGCCTGACCGACCCCGACGCGATCCGCGCCCAGATCGCCACGGCCCGCCGCGACGGGCATGCGCTGGCCCTGGAACAGGTTCTGATGGGCGAGGTGGCCATCGCCATGGCCATCCCCGATGCCGATGGCCGGCCCGTAGGCTCGGTCCATGTCGCCGGCTCGCTGGCAGAGTGGGCACCCGAGGATTTCAGGCGCCGCATGGCCCCGCCCTTGGCCGAGGCGATCCGCGGCATCCGCGCAAGCTAGGCGCGGTCAGTCCGTCAGCCCAATGCGGCGGCGGATATCGGCGTCGCGCAACGAGATCTCGCCGCCCAGCCAGGCATCGGCTTCGGGCCCGCACATCCAGACCAGCGCGCGGGCGGGCCATTCCGGCGGGATATGCTCGGACCAGTCAAGCTGGCTGACCGGGCTGACCCCGCTGTCGCGGATGGCGCGCTGCATGTCGGTCGCGACGGTGCCGGGCGACAGGCTGATCGCGCGTATCCCGTCGCCCCGCGCCTCGAGGTCCAAGGACCGCGTCAGCATCAGCGCGCCGGCCTTGCTGGCGCAATAGGCGCTCCAGCCCTGCTGCGGGCGATGGGCCGCGCCCGAGCCGACGGTCAGCACCGTCCCGCCCCCCGCAGCCCGCATCAGTGGCAGGGCGGCGCGCATGCCGTGAAAGACGCCCTTGATGTTGACGTCGATGCATTCGCCCCAGGCGCCCGGATCGGCCTGATCCAAGAGGCTCATCGGCCCGATCAGGCCCGCATTGTTCACCAGCACGTCCAGCCGCCCGGCCCGGTCATGCAAGGCGGCCACGGCCCGTTCCATGTCACCCGCCACGGCCACATCCCCGGCCAGAGGCACGCCGGCGATCTCGTCCGCCAGCGCCTCGACGGCTTCGGCGTTGCGCGCCATCACACCGACCAGCGCCCCTGCCCTGGCAAAGGCCCGCGCCGCCGCAGCCCCGATGCCCCGCGAAGCGCCCGTCACCAGAACCGCCTTGCCCCTCAGATCGACCATCCCGCGCCCTCCGCCTGTCCGCAACCCGTTGTGCGGGCGCGGACAAGCGCGCGTCAAGACGGGTTGGCCAAGACACTCTGCATTCGATGGCAGCGCTGAGGCGATACGGGGTCTTTGACCTGACCATGGTCAGGTTGGCCGCGGAAGGCACGGATCCAGAGACGACCTATCGATGCAAGATATCTGAAGGCGCCCCTCCCGCCGTCGGGCTTGGCCGCGAACAGCGGCGGGCGACGATAGACCCGGCGGCGACTCGGCGCTTGCGAATATGCCCGAGTGCAGCCACGACCGCAGCTTCTCGACCTCGACCGCGATCGGATTCTCGCCTTGCAAATGTAAAACGACCGCTTTACATGAGATGCGTGGACAAGCGGGATCAGATCGTCAGCGGAGCAATGAAGACGTTCGAGGCGCATGGGTTTCGGGGCGTCGGCGTCGATGCGGTTCTGGAGCCGTCGGGCGCTTCGACGCGGACCCTCTACAAGCATTTCGGGTCACGCGACGGCCTGGTTCTGGCCGTTCTAGAGCAGCGCCACGCGGCGTTCATGGACCGGCTGGCGGCTGCTCCCGATGCGGGTATCGGCGGGCTCTTCGATGCGCTTGCGGCCTGGCTGGTCGAGTTCGGAGCAAGAGGCTGCATGCTGCTTCGCGCCCACGGGGAATATGCCGGCAGCAACGCGGACATCGCCGCCTGCGTGCGCGGTCAGAAGAACGAGTTTCTCGACGAGTTCGCTCGGCGCGTCGAACAGGCGATCGGTCGGAGGGATGACATCATGGCCTTGCAGATCTGGCTTCTGTTCGAGGGGGCGACTGCTGCGGCAAGCGTGGCGGGCCCGCAGGTCGTCGACGCGGCCAAGGAAGCTGCAGAGGCTCTTCTGGCGCTGGCCCGCCCGGAATGAGACGCGGGGCTCCGGGCTCGGCCAATCTGGTCGCCGCAGGTTTCGCGTTGACCGCGCTGGCCTATGGCCTCGCGCGGTTCGCCTATGGCCTGCTCCTGCCCCAGATCAGGACCGAGCTTGAGCTGGGAACGGTCGCGGCAGGCTGGATCGGCAGCGTCGCCTTCGGCGCCTTTTGCGGAGGCGTCGTCGTGGCCTTCGCGGCCGTGCCGAGATGGGGCGCGCGCAAGGTCGCCGTGGCGGCGGGCCTCTGTGCGACCGCCGGGCTTGCGATCATGGGGCTGGCCGGATCGGCGGCGATGCTTGGAGTTGCGATGGGTTTGGCCGGGATCAGCACGGGCCTCGCCTCGCCCCCGCTGGCCGCCGCTGTGGGAAGGCATGTCCCCCATGATGCCAGATCACGGGCGAACGGCACGATCAATGCAGGCACCGCCGCCGGCATCATGCTGTCAGGTGCCGCGGCCTTGGTCTTCGCGGCAGCCTGGCGCGAGCTTTACCTCGGCTTCGCCGTCATTGCCGCCGCCATCACCGTCTGGCTGTGGCACGCCATTCCCGGCGAGGAGGCGGCAAGGCCCTCTCCCACCGCCGCGGGGATGCGACCGCGCGGGCTGCTGTCGCTCGGCCTTGCCGCGGCTCTGATGGGTGCCGCCAGCACCGTCTTCTGGACCTTCGGGGCCGACATCCTGCGCGAGGAACTGCGGTTTTCGGATCAGCTGGTCGCGCTGGCATGGCTGGTGCTGGGGGCGGCAGGGCTTGTCAGCGTGATCACCGGCGCCGCGACCGACCGGTTCGGGATCGCTTCGGTCAACCGGATCGCGCTGGTCCTGATGGGCTTGGCGCTGATGAGTCTTGCGGCCGCATCCTGGGCGTCGGGCATGGCGTTCTTGGCGATGGGGATCTTCGGGGCGGGCTACATCACCTCCTGCGGGGCGCTGCTTCTCTGGGGCATCACCCTTTTCCCCGCGCGTTCCGATCTGGGCATAGGCCTGCCCTTCCTGATGATCGCGTTCGGCCAGATGATGGGCGCGCCGCTTTTTGGCGCGCTGCTTGACGCCAGCGGGACGACGCTCGCTCTTTCCTGCGCGTCCGTCATGATGCTCTGCGCCGCTCTTCCGGCACCGCATCGCCTCCGCAAGGGCATCGAGGCTCAGGCTGAGCCGGCCCGGGCCCTGTGACGAGGCGGGCGAAGCGTTCCGGTCAGCCGCTCCGCGTGTGGATAAGGGCTGGAGAAGCATACGCTCAATCCGCTGATGGCGACGCCATGCCGGACGCTGCGGAACCAGCAGGCGGTCCGTGCGCTCCTCTTGCGGGGTGAAACACGGAGAACAAGATGCTGTCACGCCTGAACTGGGTCGTCGCGCGGATCCTGCGGCAATTGTGGTTCCGCGCGACGCTGGTCGGGCTGCTCGGGGTCGCGGCGGCCGGCCTTGCCGCGGTGGCGGACCGCTTTCTGCCCGACAGCTGGACGCTGGAGATGGGCTCGGATGCGGTGGACAGCATCCTGACGATCCTCGCCTCGTCCATGCTGGCGGTGACCACCTTCTCGCTGACGACGCTGACCAGCGCGCTTGGCGATGCCACCAACAATGCCAGCCCGCGCGCGACGCGCCTGCTGATGCAGGACGGGGTGACGCAGAACGTCCTCTCGACCTTTGTCGGGGCGTTTCTGTTCAGCATCGTCGGGCTGGTCGTGCTGCAGGCCCAGGCCTACGGCGCCAGCGGCCGTGCGGTGCTGTTCATCGCAACCATCGGGGTGCTGGTGCTGGTCGTGGTCTCGCTGCTGCGCTGGATCGACCACCTGATCAAGCTGGGCCGCGTGGGCGAGACGGCGGGGCGGGTCGAGCGCGCGGCGAAGACGGCGCTGCGGGCGCGCAAGGCCGCGCCGGGCATGGGCGGCAAGCTGCTGCGACCGGGCCAGCCTCGGCCCATCGGGGTGCGCCCGGTGCATATCGACAAGATCGGCTATGTCCTCCACATCGACATGGCGCGGATCGAAAGGGCGGCGGCGGCGAAGGATCTTCGGGTTGATCTCTCGGTTCTGCCCGGCAGTTTCGTGCATCCCGGTGCGCCCGTGGCCTGGATCCACTGCACCGGCATCGAGGACGAACTGGAAGCCTGCATCCGTGCCGCCTGCGCCATCGGCGGCAGCCGCGATTTCGACCAGGACCCGCGTTTCGGCGTGCTTGTGCTGGGTGAAATCGCCTCTCGTGCATTGTCGCCCGGCATCAACGATCCCGGCACCGCCATCGACATGATCACGCGCATCACGCAGCTTCTGGCCTTCTGGGGAAGCGGCCGGACCGAGCCCGAACCCGTGCGCTATCCCCATGTCCACGTCCCGCGCCTTGAGACGGCCGATCTGTTCGAGGATGCGCTTTCCGCGATTGCCCGGGACGGGGCGGGCGTGATCGAAGTTCAGATCCGTCTGCAAAAGGCGCTGGCGGCGCTGATGGTGATGGGCGACGAGGAATTCCGGGAGGCCGCACGGCAACAGGCAAGGCGAGCTTTCGCCCATGCCGGCAAGGCGTTGCGGCTGGACGAGGAGGTCGGGCGCCTGCGCGACCTGCTGCCCTGGATCGATACGCGATAGGCGATCCGCTGCGGCCAGCACCCGCTGAACGGCTGGGCCGATCAAAGCCCCGGCCGGCTTTCACCTTCATGCCGCAGCCACACGGCGCATGCCTGCGGCGCGCCCGAACGCACAGCCCCCTGATCGGTTCCACGGCAGAAAGACCGGAACATCGGCCTCAATCCCCTGTTGCGGCAGCCTCAGCGAAGAAAGGAGAACAGGATGACACCTCGTCTCACAGGACTGTTCATGGCTTCGATGCTCAGCACGACTGCCGTTGTGCCGGCGGTGGCGCAGCAAGCCCAGCAGGACGGGCAGGCCTGCCGGCAGCTCACGCAAGTCGTGCAGGAAAACGACCAATTCCAGCAGACATGGCTTGATGAAGCGACCAGGGCCGCGGAAAGCGATGATCCCCGGCTCTGCGCCCGTTATGTCGCTCAGGCCGAGCAGACCATGGCCCAAGGCAACGAGGCAGAGCGTATCGAGGGCCGTATCGTCGTCACCCAGGAGCCGCCGACCATCGCCGTCGAGCAGCCCGCGCCCGAAGTGAGCGTGAATCAGCCCGAGCCGCGCGTCTCGGTGGCCCAACCGCAGCCCGAGATCGTCGTCCGTCAGGCGCCGCCGACCATCCGGATCGAGATGCCCGAGCCGGTCGTGACCATAGACCAGCCCCAGCCCGAGATCATCGTGCGCATGCCCGATCCGCAGGTCTCGGTCGACACGCCCGAACCGCAAATCGAGGTGGACCAGGCGCAGCCGCGCGTCAGCGTCCAGCAGGGCGAGCCTGAAGTAGATGTGGCCCTCGAGGACACGCCCGAGCAGCAGGGACAGCAGCGGGCCGATGTTCAGGTCCAGCAAGCCACGCCGCAGGTCCGTCTGCAAGAGCAGGACCGGCAGGCTCAGATCGACCTGCAGCAGGCAGAACCGCGCGTGACCTACGAGGCCGCCGAGCCACGGATCGAGTTCTCGGGTGGCGGCGAGCCGCAGGTCCAGTTTACCGAAAGCGGAGAGCCGAACGTCTCTTTCGTCGGTCAGGACGGCGCCCAGCAGCAGGCCGCGCAGCAGCAAGGACAGCAGCAGGCCGGGGCTCAGGCAGCCGGGCAGCAAGAGCAGCAAGCCGGCACGCAGGCGAACGAGCAGCAGGCCCCGCAGCAACAGGCGCGTCCACCTCAGGCGCAGCGCCACGCGGGCGCTGGCGACGATGCCTGGAGCGGAGGCCGTCAGGCGATGACACCGCCCGAGGTCCGGCTTCAGGGGTATCAGCGTGCCGAACCCTCTTTGCTGTCGGTCGAAAACCTGACGAATGCAGACGTCTATGGCGCGGGCGACAACAACATCGGCAATGTTCAGGACGTCATCGCCTCGCAGGGCGGAGAAGTCGAGTATGTGGTTCTCGACATCGGCGGCTTCCTGGGGCTCGGCGCACACACGATCGCCCTGGGGATGGACGAGGTCTCGGTCCTGCATGACGGCGGCAACGACCTGCGCATCCATGTCGACGCGACACGAGAGCAACTCGAGCAGATGCCCGAATATCAGGGCTGAGCAGCATCGGCACATGGCCGGGGACGCCATAGTCCCCGGCCGTCTTTCCGGACAAAGGATATGTGATGAAGATCGTCACGTTCAGCACCAGCACTGCCCCGGACACGTCATGTAATCGCGTGCATGCCGACTCGATTGCGGGTGACGGCAGCGCGCTTCGTGCACCCCCGGACTGATATGCCGGGCACGATGTTCTTCCATGACTGGCAAGGGGTGCTGCGCGTCCTCATCGTCGGCACCCTGGCCTATGGCGCGCTGATCCTGATGCTGCGGATCTCGGGCAAGCGCACCCTATCCAAGATGAACGCCTTCGATCTGATCGTGACCGTGGCGCTCGGCTCCACCCTCGCCACCGTGCTGCTCAGCGGCGACGTCCCGCTTGTCGAGGGGGTGCTGGCGCTGGCGCTGCTGGTGGGCCTACAATTCGCGATCACATGGCTTTCGGTGCGATCGGATCGCGTCCAGCATGTCATCAAGGCCGAGCCGACGCTGCTTGTCCATGAGGGGCGGCTGCTGCGGGAAGCCATGAAGCAGCAACGCGTGACAGGCGAGGAAATCGAGGCTGCGCTGCGCCAGAGCGGCCGGAAACGCCTGGAAGACGTCCATGCCGTGATCCTGGAGACCGACGGGACGCTGGCCGTGATCTGAGAACGGCGCACAGGCCCGCTTTCTCGGGAACGTTTCCGTGAGGCGCCCGTTATCTTTGCATGAGACAGCTTCTCGCCCTGCCCCTTCTGGCGGCAATCCTCGGCCTCGTCATGGCGGTGATCGCCTTGACCGGGCCTTTCGGCAATACGGGTGTCGATTGGACCCTCGGCGCGGGGCTGGCCGTGCTGGGGGCGTTGGCGACCAGCATCATCATTGCCATGCTCATGACCCGCAGCGCCTCGCGCCGCTGGTCTGCCATCCTCCACATCATCGCTCTGCTCGCCGCGCTGCTGACCGCCATCGCCGCGCTCTTCCTGATGCAGACCGCGCTGATGCTGCTGATGGCGGCAGCATTCGTCACGCTGCTGATCGCAGGCATCGGCTCGCGCAGAAGGACCCATGCATGAGACATCCCGCCATCGTCCTCATGGTCCTGCTGGCGACGCCGGCATTGGCGCAACAGGACAGCTGGACCGGCTTTCACGGCGATCTCGGCTCGACCAAATTCTCGAACGTGACCAGCTTCACCCCCGAGAATGTCGGCCGGCTGGAGCGGGCTTGGGACTTCCGCACCGGCGACGTCTCGGACGGCTCGGGCGATCTGGTCGAGACGGCCTGGTCCGCCACGCCGGTCTACGCGAACGGCACGCTCTATCTCGGCACGCCCTTCTACCGCATCATCGCGCTGGACCCCGCCACGGGCGAGGAGCGCTGGAGCTATGACAGCCGCTCGCGGCTAGAGCCGCTGACCCAGCCCGCGCTGAAGAACCGCGGCGTCGCCTATTGGGAAAGCGGCGCCGAGGGCGTCTGCGAAAAGCGCGTCTACATCGGCACGATGGACGCGCAGCTTCACGCGGTGGACGCCGATACCGGCAAGCTTTGCGCCGACTTCGCGGAAGGGGGCGTGCTGAACGTCAACCAGTGGAACACGGTCAACGACGTCTTCCCCTTCTCGCTGCTGCAGCCGCCGATCGTGGTGGGCGACACGCTGCTGATGGGCTGGGCAGGCAAGGACTGGGAATACACCGCCGCCCCGCCGGGCAACCTTCTGGCGGTGGACGCGCGCACGGGCGAGCTGCTGTGGGACACCGGCTTCATCCCCGAGGAGATGATCCCGCGCACCGGCACCGCCAATATCTGGACCGCGATGACCGCCGACCCCGAGCTGGGGCTGGTCTATGCGCCCGTATCCTCCCCCAGCCCGAACTACTGGGGCGGGCTCAGGACGGACGAGATGCCGCTGGTCACCTCGACCACCGCGCTCGACATCGAGACGGGCGAGATCGCCTGGAGCTTCCAGCACGTCTATCACGACATCTGGGACTACGACACGCCCTCGGCGCCCACGCTGGTGGACATTCCGCGCGACGGCGAGGTGATCCCGGCCCTGGTCCAGGCGACCAAGCAGGGTTTTCTGTTCGTCCTCGACCGCCGCACCGGAGAATCGCTCTACCCCATCGAGGAACGCCCGGTCCCCGAAAGCACTGCCGAGGGCGAGGTCACCAGCCCCGTCCAGCCCTTCGTGTCGATCCCCGCCCCTGTAGGCGCGCCGCTGGAACTGCCCGAAGTCTGGACGCTGTCCGACATCGTCAGCTTCGGGCAATGCTCGCGCGAGCGCGAGGAGTATCTCTACCAGGGCATCTTCACCCCGCCTTCGGTGCAGGGGACGCTGTTCTTTCCCGGCACGGCCGGCGCGACCAACTGGGGCGGCGTCGCCGTCGACCCGCGCAGCGGCATCCTCTACGTCAACGCCTCGCGCATCGTGCAGCTGATCCACCTGATCCCGCGCGAGGAATACGAAGCCGAAGCCCGCGAGGGTGGCAACGAGGAAGGCTATCACCCTCAGCATGGCTCGCCCTACGGCATCCACCTGACCGACTGGAGCAACTGGGCGGGGATGCCCTGCTGGAAGCCCCCCTTCGGCACCTTCTCGGCGGTGGACCTGACGACGGGCGAGCTGCTCTACGAGGTCCCCTTCGGCCGCTCGCAGTTCCACGGCTTCTACGGGCTGGCGGACTGGGGTTCGCCTACCCTCGGCGGGCCTGTCCTGACAGCGGGCGGCGTGATCTTCATCGGTGCCTCGATGGACGCCCGCGTCCGCGCTCTGGACGCGGCGACGGGCGAGGAGCTGTGGTCCGACCTTGTCGAGGCGCCAGCGGTGTCGATCCCGGCGGTGTTCACCCACGAGGGCGAGGATTACGTCGTCTTCGCCGTCGGCGGCAATTCGATCCTCAAGCCCGAAGTGTCCGACCAAGCGGTGGCGTATCGCCTGCCGCGGTGAAGGCAATGTCGTCGGTGCCGTGCCAGCTGATGCCTCAGCTTCTCGATCAGGATTGCCTGCGCCTCTGCCTCTTCGGAAGCTGTGCGGTAGAGCCGCGCAGCTCCTCGGGATCGTCCGGCAATATTGGGATCTGTTCGAGCATACAGAAAGCTTATACCACTATATTATCTGTGGGAATGCTTCTCTCGTGGTGTGCTTGATTGTCCCGCTGCCAAGGGCCGCCACGTCCGTTCCGGTATCCACTAGTTGATCCCCTCCAAGAGCATCGGTAGTTGCCAGGCGCCAGCGCGACCATCCCCTCCGTAGCCGCGGGCCAAGCATGGCGGGATGGACTTGTCCGACGCGCGAAGGCTGAAGGCGCTCGAGGACGAGAACGGCAAGCTGAAGCGTCTTCTGGTGGATGCGATGCTCGACAACATCGTGCTAATACCAACGGCATTACCCACTGACCTGCGCCCACTCGCGGCGTGTGATTGACGCGAGTCGTTGTGGCATTGCCATCAGGGTGTTCCACGCCGTGCAGCAGACTTCGACGATGTCCTCGTAGCTGTC
>NZ_JAUVVF010000061.1 GCF_030604785.1 Paracoccus sp. (in: a-proteobacteria)
GGGGGCAGAGGGGGGCTCTGACCCCCCCGGCCTGCGGAAGGCACCCCCCCGGATATTTGAAATCAAATCACAGACCAGCGCCCCGAGGGGCGGGGGCGGGCACGATCATGGTTTCTGACGATATCGAGCAGATGTTAACCGGTGCTGGATCTCGTCCGCCTTCAGGAGCCGTTCCGCCCCCGGGCCCGCTTGGCCTTGGTTCAAAATAGCCGGGGGGGCCGTCCGCCGGACGGCGGGGGCAGAGCCCCCTCCGCCCTCCCGGCCCGCGCCTCAGGCCACGATCGTCGCCTCGGTCGCCGCGCGCAGTTCCTCCTCGGTCACCCCGTCGGCCAGCTGGACGATCCGCAGACCGCCCGGCACCACGTCCAGAACGCCCAGATTGGTGATGATCCGGTCCACCACGGCCTTGCCCGTCAGGGGCAGCGTGCAGGCCCGCAGAACCTTCGATTCGCCCGCCTTGTTGGTGTGGTCCATCACCACGATCACCCGGCCGACGCCCGCGACCAGATCCATCGCGCCGCCCATGCCCTTGACCAGCTTGCCCGGGATCATCCAATTCGCCAGATCGCCTTCTTCCGAAACCTCCATCGCGCCCAGGATCGCCGCCGCGATCTTGCCGCCGCGGATCATGCCGAAGCTGGTCGCGCTGTCGAAATAGGACGTGCGCGACAGTTCCGTGATGGTCTGCTTGCCGGCATTGATGAGGTCGGGATCCTCCTCGCCCTCGAACGGGAAGGGGCCCATGCCCAGCATGCCGTTCTCGGATTGCAGGGTGATGTCCTTGTCGCCCACGTAATTCGCCACCAGCGTCGGGATGCCGATGCCGAGGTTGACATACATGCCGTCTTCCAGCTCCTCTGCGGCCCGCGCCGCCATCTGGTTGCGGTCCCACGGCATCACGCGGTCTCCTTCTTGCGGGTGGTGCGCTGCTCGATGCGCTTCTCGTGGCTGCCCTGGATGATCCGGTGCACGTAGATGCCGGGCAGGTGGATCAGGTCGGGGTCGAGGCTGCCGCGCGGGACGATCTCCTCGACCTCGGCCACGCAGACGCGCCCGCACATCGCGGCGGGCGGGTTGAAGTTGCGCGCCGTCTTGCGGAAGACGAGGTTGCCGGTGTCGTCCGCCTTCCAGGCCTTCACGATCGAGAGGTCCGCGACGATCCCGCGCTCGAGGATGTAGTCCTGGCCGTCGAAGGTCTTGACCTCCTTGCCCTCGGCGATGACGGTGCCGACGCCGGTCTTGGTGTAGAAGCCCGGAATGCCCGCGCCGCCCGCGCGCATCCGCTCGGCCAGGGTGCCCTGCGGGTTGAATTCCAGCTCCAGCTCGCCCGAGAGGTATTGCCGCATGAATTCCGCATTCTCGCCGACATAGGAGCTGATCATCTTCCGGATCTGGCGCGTGTCCAGAAGCTTGCCCAGCCCGAACCCGTCCACGCCGCAATTGTTGCTGGCGATGGTCAGGTCCTTCACCCCCGAGCGCACCAGCGCGTCGATCAGCAATTCCTGAATCCCGCAGAGCCCGAAACCACCGGCCGCGATGAACATCCCGTCGTGAAGCAAACCATCCAGAGCCGCATCGGCAGTGGCATAAACCTTCTTCATGCCGGCACAGCCACGTTCAGCCCCAGGATCGCGCGCGCCTGCTGCCAGGTCGCGACAGACCGGCCGTTCCGCTCGCAGATCTCGGCCGCGCGCGTCACCAGCGCCGCGTTCGAGGGCGCCAGCGTTTCCCGGTCGAGGCGCACGTTGTCCTCGAGCCCCGTGCGCGCATGGCCGCCCGCGCCGATGGCCCATTCGTTCAGCGTGAGCTGATGCGCGCCGATGCCGGCTGCGCACCAGGGCGCGTCCTCGCCAAAGAGCCGCTTCACCGTCCGGATGTAATAGTCGAAGACGTCGCGATCGACGGGCATCGCGTTCTTCACCCCCATCACGAATTGCACATAGGGGCGCGATTTTAGCCGCCCGTCCTTCCACATCGCATGCGCCTGCAGGATATGCGACAGATCGAAGGCCTCGATCTCGGGCATGACGCCGTGGGTCGCCATTTCGGCGGCCAGCCAGTCAACGAGGTCCGGCGCGTTCTCGTAGACCCGCGTCGGGAAGTTGTTCGACCCGACCGCGAGGCTCGCCATGTCGGGCGCAAGCCGCAGCATCCCGCCGCGCTCCTTGCCGGCACCGGACCGGCCGCCGGTCGACAGCTGCACGATCATGCCGGGGCAATGCTGGCGGATGCCCTCCAGCAGGCGGGCGAATCGTTCGGGGTCCGAGGTCGGGCGCCCCTCATCGTCGCGGACATGGGCGTGGACGATGCTGGCGCCGGCCTCGAAGGCCTCGTGGGTGGATTCGATCTGCTCGGCGATGGTGATCGGGACGGCCGGGTTGTTCGCCTTGGTCGGCAGGCTGCCGGTGATGGCGACGCAGAGGATGCAGGGGGTCATGTCAATCTCTCCGGATCAGGCGGCCGAGGCGCGGGCAGCCGGCATCCGGCCGAGCGCATCGAGGAAGAAGGGGCGGAAGCCCGCCGGATGCTCGCTCATCGGGAAGTGGCCCAGCTCGTCCATCACGGCAAGCGTCGCGCCGGGGATCGCGGCGGCGGTGCGGCTTGCATCCTCGGGCGTGCAGGTCAGGTCGTAGGCCCCGACGATCAGGTGCACCGGCGTCCGGCCCGTGTCGATCGCGCCGAGCAGGCCGATCAGGCTGTCATCCTGCGTGTAGAAGCTCAGATCACCCCGGAAGACGCCCGGCCCGCTCTGCATGAACATCCACAGCGTGTTCCAGCGCTCGCGCTCTGGCGCGTAGGGCGAGATGTTGGCCGAGACCAGCGCCGCGCCCATCTCGCCGCCATGGGCATCGGGCCGGTCGAACCAGTCGATGTCATACCAGGCGGGCTGGAAGTCCGAGGCCTCGATGGCGATGAAGCCCGAGAAGCGGTCCGCATGCCGTGCCGCCAGTTGCAGCGCGATCCGGCCCCCCATCGAGCAGCCGGCCAGGATCGGGCGGTCCAGCCCCAGCCCGTCCAGCACGGCAAGGACCGTCGCCATGTAGGTCTGGGTCGTCAGCAGGTATTCCTGCGTCTGGAATCCCTCGGGCGGAAGCGATTTGCCATGCCAAGGCATGTCGAAGGCGATCAGCCGGTGCTCGGCGGTGACGCCCGCATCGTTCATGAGGTGGCGCCACTGCCTTGTATCGGCGCCGGCGGTGTGCAGGCAGAGGACGGGGCGGCCTTGCCCCGCCTGTTCGACATAGATGCGCTGCGGGACGCCCTCGACGGTGACGTTCAGGTAGCCGCCCGTGATCGGTTCGATATTCATGCGCAAGCTCCTGTGCGGGCGCGGGGCAGCGCCATGATCTCCTTGAAGAAGCGCAGGTTCCGCACGAGGCAGAGGATGTCGCCGTCGATGCGCCCGCGGCCGATCTTCACCAGCCCGAAGATGTCGTGAAAGCCCGGCGCGGGCCGCGGCTGCCAGAAGGCGTGCAGCGCCTCGGCATCGGTCCGCAAGGCAAAGCGCCAGGGCGTGCGCCGGCTCGGGCCGGGGACGATTTGCACCAGCCGGCCCCTGTCGAAGGTCAGGTAGTGCTCGGCCCCGTCGACCTCGATCAGGATGGTTTCCGAAAAGAGGCGGCCGAGCCGCCGCAGATGCGGGCTGTCCTCCAGCCGCGACTGGATGTCCCTGAAGATGTCGAGCATGTGCGCCTCCTCCGCTGACTGTCGCCAGGGACCGGAGTGACATCTCGGGCCGCGTCAGGCCATGCCGGACCGGGTATCGCGCGATACCCGGTCGGCTCGGGGACGATCAGGCCGCGTCCGGTATGACCCGATACCGTCGCCGGCATTGGGCGGCGGCGCATTTGCGCGGATGCTTGATCCGAACGCACCGATCCGATCGCCACGAGGAGGAGACCATCATGGGCATCGTCAATCAGGACAACATCACCGATGTCGTCATCGCCAGCCTTGGCAAGCATGGAGACATCACCGGGCGCCAGCGCGAGATCATGGCCGCGCTGATCACGCATCTGCACGGCTTCATCAAGGAGACGCGGCTGCAGCATCACGAATTCCTTGCCGCCTGCGACTATCTCGCGCGCGCCGGCAAGCTGTGCAACGACAACCGCCAGGAATTCATCCTGCTGGGCGACATCCTGGGCGCAGAAGTGCTGGTGGACATGATGACGAACCCGGTCGCGGGCGGCGAGAGCGAGTCGACCGTCCTCGGGCCGTTCTACCGCGAGAACCCGCCGGTCATGCCCAAGGGCGGCTCGATCATCCTCAAGCATTACGACAACGAGGAGACGGTCTATTACGAGGGCTATGTCCGCGACGAGGCCGGCCGCGGCGTGCCCGGCGTGACGCTGGACGTGTGGGAGGACGCGCCGAACGGCGTCTACGAGAACCTCGATCCCGATCAGCCCGAATACAACCTGCGCGGCCGCTTCGAGACCGACGAGAACGGGCATTACGCCTTTGTCGCCGTCCGCCCCGTGCCCTATCCGATCCCGGACGACGAAACCGCGGGCGAGCTGCTGCGCTTCATGGGACACCACCCGAACCGTCCGGGCCATGTCCATTTCATCGTCGCCAAGGAAGGCTTCCGCCCGCTGATCAGCCAGATCTTCGATGCCGACAGCGCCTGGCTGGACGATGACAGCGTCTTCGCGGTCAAGGAAAGCCTGATCGGCAAGTTCAGGCCCGCGCGGCCCGAACATGGCACAGACCTGCATTTCGAATTCGATTTCGTGCTCAAGGAAGCGGCCGGAACGCAGGCCATCGCGGCCGAATAGCGGCTTTCCCCACCGACCTCTCACTGGTCCCCGAACCTTCGGGGGCCTTTTTTCACAAGCCGCCCTCGACTAGCATCCTCCTTGGGGGAGACATCATGAATCTGAGGCAGCTGACCTATTTCATCGCGGTCGCGGAGGAACTGCATTTCGGTCGCGCGGCCGAGCGGCTGGACATGGCGCAACCGCCCCTGAGCCGCCAGATCAAGCAGATCGAGGAAGAGCTTGGCGCGACGCTGTTCAACCGGGGCCGCAGCGCGATCACGCTGACCCAGGCCGGCGAGCGGCTGCTGGAGCGCGGCCGCGCGATCCTGGCGCAGATGGAGGATACGCGGCTCGAGGTGCGCCGTCTGGGGCAGGGGGCAGAGGGGCGGCTTCGCATCGGTTTCGTGGGCTCGGCCACCTATGGCATCCTGCCCAACATCGTGAAGTCGTTCCGGGCGAACTACCCGGACGTGAACCTGAGCCTGATCCCGATGAACAACGCGAACCTCCACCGGGCGCTGGTCGCGCGCGAACTGGATCTGGCCTTTGCCCGGCCCGCCCTGCGCGACCCCGAATTCCTGACGAAGGAGCTGATGGAGGAAAAGCTGATCCTGGCGCTTCCCGACACGGTGGATACCGGTTCGCGGACGATCGCCAGGCTGGAACGGCTGGCGACGCACAACCTGATCCTCTACCCGGAATATCCGCGTCCCGGATATGGCGACATGGTGCTGCGCGCCTGCGAGAATGCCGGTTTTCCGGTGCCGCTGCGGATCTGGGTGATGGATCTGCACACCGCCCTCAGCCTTGTCGCGGTGGGCGAGGGCGTCTGCATCGTGCCGTCGTCGGTCGGCTCGACCCCGCGCCGAGGCGTGAAGTTCCTCAACATCGAACCCGAGATCGCCCGCACCTCGCTGTCGATCAACCTGCGGGTGGACGAGCAGGGCGTGCATGTCCACAACTTCGTGCGTCTGGCGCAGCAGGTGGCGCGCAAGGTGATCTGAGGGCGCGCGGTCGGCCCGCGCGCCCGTCGGCTCAGACGCCCAGCCAGGCGTGCTGGATGTCCTCGGCGGCGCGGATCTCGGGCGCGCTGCCCGACCAGACGACGCGGCCCTTGCCGATCACCACGACATCATCGGCCAACGAGGTCGCAAAGCCGAAATTCTGCTCGACCAGGATCATCGACAGGCCGGCCGATTTCAGCTCTTTCAGCTTGTCGTGGATCAGCTTGACGATGATCGGCGCCAGCCCCTCGGTCGGCTCGTCCAGGATCAGAAGGCGCGGGTTCATCAACAGCGCGCGGGCGATGGCCAGCATCTGCTGTTCACCCCCCGAAAGCTGCGTGCCCCCATTATCCAGCCGCTCGCCAAGGCGGGGGAACAGCTCCAGCACCCGCGCCATCGTCCAGCCGCCATTCGCGCAGGGAAAGCGCCGGGCCGCCAGTTCCAGGTTTTCCCGCACGCTCAGCGAGGGGAAGATGTCGCGCGTCTCGGGGACATAGGCGATGCCCAGCCGCGCGATGTCGAAGGGCCGGGCCGGCAGCGGCCGGTCGTCCAGCGTGATCCGCCCGGCCTTGGTCGGCAGAAGCCCCATGATGGTCTTCAGCGTCGTGGACTTGCCCGCGCCGTTGCGGCCGAGGATCGCCAGCACGCGGCCGGGCCGCGCGGTCAGCGACAGGCCGTGCAGGACCTGCGTCTCGCCATAGCCGGATTCGATTGCGGAAAGGTCAAGCATCTTCCCAGGCTCCCAGATAGATGTCCTTCAGAAGCTTCGAGCCGCGCGCGGCCTCGGGCAGCCCGTCAAAGACGACCTCGCCATAGTTCAGCACGGTGATCGTGTCCGCGACGTCGAAGGCGATGTCCATGTCATGTTCGATGATCAGCAGCGTCAGGTCGCGCGGCAGGTCCTTCAGCATGTCGTGGAAGCCCTTGGACATTTCGGGACCGATGCCGCTGGTCGGCTCGTCCATCAGCAGCACCAGGGGCCGCGTCGCCAGCGCCACGCCGACCTCCAGCTGGCGGCGGATGCCGTAGCTGACCTCGTTGACGCGGGCGTGCAGATGGGCGGTCAGGTTCACCTGGTCGGCGACCTCGGCGACGATCTCGCGCACCTCGGGCCGGGCCAGGCTGTCGCCGCCCAGGCGGCTGGCATGGCCGGTCGCGACGGCGGCGGCAAGGCCGAGATTCTCCTCGACCGTCAGCCCGTCGAACAGGGTGTTCTTCTGATAGCTGCGCGACAGGCCGCGCCGGGCCCTGCGGGCGACGGGCAGGGTGGTGACATCCTCGCCCGCCAGATGGACCGAGCCTCCGCAGGGGCGCAATTCGCCCACCAGCAGGTTGAACAGGGTCGTCTTGCCCGCGCCGTTCGGCCCCAGGATGACGCGGCGCTCGCCCCGCTCCAGCGTCAGGGACACGTCGCGGGTGACGGGGACGGCGCCGAAGCTCTTATTCAGATTCCGGGTCTCAAGCATCGGTCCGGGCCTCCTTCAGGGGTGCATCCGCGGGGCCGGTCCGGCGCGTCGCCTTGCGGGCGGTCCAGCGGGTCTCGATCCAGCCGAAGATGCCGTTCGCACGGCTCATCACCACGGCGATCAGGATGACCCCGACGACGAGGTGCCAATAGCTGGTGAGCGCGCTGACCTCGTGCTTCAGCAGGACGAAGGCGGCGGCGCCGACGATGGGGCCGACCAGCGTGCCCAGCCCGCCGAGGATGACGACGACCAGCGCCTCGCCCGAGACCTTCCAGGACAAGAGGCCGGGCGAGATGAACATCATGTGCTGCGCGGCCAGCGCGCCTGCGAGGCCCGCGATCATGCCCGACAGACCGAAGACATCGGCCTTGACGCGCCAGACGGTGAGGCCGAGCGCGCGCATCCGCTGCTCGTTATGCATGATGCCCGTCAGCGAACGGCCAAGGCCCGAGCGCAGGATCCCGACGATGGCGCAGTAGCTGGCGGCCAGCGCGGCCAGGCAGAACAGTGCGAAGGTCCGGCTGTCATTCAGGTCGATCCCGAAGGCGGTCAGATCCAGCCGCGCGATCCCGCCCAGGCCGTCATCGCCGCCGAAGGTCGGGGTCTGGAAGACGTAGCTGTAGGCCATCTGCCCGAAGGCCAGCGTCGCCATGATGAAATAGATGCCGTGGCTGCGCGCGCAGATCGCGCCGATGATCCAGGCGGCGCCGCCGGTGATGCCGATGGCCGCCGCCAGCGCGAGGGGCGGCGTCAGCCCCGCCTTCACGGTCAACAGCGCATAGGCGAAGGCGCCCACGCCCATCAGCGCCCCGTGGCACAGCGAAACCATGCCGCCAAAGCCCGCGACCATGTCGAGCGCGATGACGAGGATGGCCAGGATCAGGATCTCGGTCAGGATCTCCAGCCCGAAATAGTCGGCCGTGACGGCCTTGAACAGCGCCAGCGCCGCCAGCAGGGCCAGCGTGCCGTAGCGCAGGGGGGTATGCCGGAACATCGCCTTATCCTTTCGCCGGAAACAGGCCCACCGGCTTGATCACGAGGACCGCCGCCAGCAGGGCATAGATGAGGACCGAGGCCAGTTGCGGTGCCAGCACCGCGCCGAAGGTCTGAACGAAGCCGTAGATCAGCGAGCCCGCGACCGCGCCTTTCAGCGAGCCGAGCCCGCCGATCACGATCACGATCAGCGTCGGGATCAGGATCTGGAGGCCCATGTCGGGCGTCACGCTCAGCAGGGGCGCGGCGACGGCACCGGCAAGGCCCGCCAGCGCGCAGCCGACGCAGAAGACGATGAAGAACAGCCGCTCGACATTGATCCCCAGGCAGGCCGCCATCGCGTCATTGTCCACGCCCGCGCGGATCATGGCGCCTATCTGGGTGCGGCCCAGCACGAAGGCCAGGGCGGCGATGATCGCAAGGCCCAGGCCGATGATGAACAGCCGATAGGTCGGATACTCGATCCCCAGCAGCGCGGTGCGGCCGGCCAGCAGCGCCGGCAGCTCGATCGACAGTGCCAGATCGCCCCAGATCAGGCGGCTGAGGTCCAGAAGCGCGAAGATCAGCCCGAACGTGACCAGCACCTGCGCCATCGGCCCGGACCGGCGCATCCGCCGGATCAGCCCGGAGTAAAGCAGGATGCCAAGCCCCGCCACGGCGACCGGCGCCAGGAAGAACCCGGCCCAGTAGCCCCCGACCGCGGCCGCCGAGGCGGCGACATAGGCGCCGACCGCGTAGAGCGAGCCATGGGCGAGATTGACGAAATGCATCAGCCCGAAGATGACCGTCAGACCGATGGAGAGCAGAAAGAGCAGCATCGACAGCTGCAGCGCGTTCAGCGCCTGCAACGTCCAGAAGCCGGGATCCGGCATGGTGAAATCCTCCCGATTGGCGGGCCCGGCCGGTTCGCGCGGCCGGGCGTGGCGGTCAGTTGATCAGGGGGGCCATGTCGCAGCCATTGACCGGATCGGCCTCGGCCGGGGTCTGGGCCAGGACCTCCTGGGTCATGCCGGTCTCGCCGGCGATGGTGCGGTAGACATAGATCGGCTGGACGATGTTGTTCGTTGCCGGGTCGATCGACAGCGCGCCGCGCGGCCCCTCGAAGCTGACCTGCCGCAGCGCATCGGCAAGGGCCGCGCGATCCGCGGCGCCGGTGGCACTGGCCTCGACCAGGGCGCGGGCGGCGTCATAGCCGTGGACGGCATATTCCGACGGGACGCGCCCGGTCTTTTCACGGAAAGCGGCGACGAAGGCGTCGTTCTCGGGGTTGTCGATGGTCGGGACGTAGTGCAGCGCGGTCACGACGTCCTGCGCGGCCTCGCCCTGGGCATCGACATAAAGCGCCGAGGTCAGGAAGCCCGAGCCATAAAGCGGCAGCGCGTCCTTCATCCCGAAGCTGTCATACTGGCGCACGAAGGACACGGCCTCGCCGCCCGCATAGAAGACATAGACGGCATCGGCGCCGCTGGCCCGCGCCTCGGCCAGATAGGGGCCGAAATCCTGAGTCTTGCCAAAGGGGGTGAAGGCCTGCCCGACGATCTCGCCGCCGGCTTCGGTGAAGCTGTCCGCGAAGGCGCCGATCATCTGCCGGCCGGCCGCGTAGTCGGGGGCCAGGGTGAAGACCTTGCCGATGCCCTGTTCGGCCATCCAGCGGCCCATCGGGCGGTTCACCTGACCGTTCGAGAACGACATGCGCGTGATGAAGGGCGAGCAGGCCTCGCCGGTCGCCTCGTCATTGCCCGCATTGGCCACGATCAGCGGCACGCCCGAGCTGTGGACGATGTCGCGCACCGCGCCCAGGACGGCCGAGCTGACGATGCCGGTCAGCACGTCGGCGCGGTCCTGCATGATCAGCTTGCGCGCCTTGCCAAGCGCGACGGGGGGACTGGCCTCGGTATCCTCTCGGATGATGGTGAAGGTCGCGTCGGTCCGGTCGCCGAACGTCTCGAGGCCCAGGGCGAAACCCGCCTCGATGTCGTTGCCGAGCGCGGCATAGACCCCCGAAAAGGGCAGCATCAGCCCCACGGTGATCTCTTCGGCTGCGGCAGGCATGGCGAGGCCGATGGCCAGCCCGAGGGCGGCCAGTGTCTTGCGGTTCATGATTGATCTCCTCCTGTTGGCGCCCCTCCTCCGGGGCTTCTTATCCAAGGTCTCCGCCACCGACCGGCACCGTGACGCCGGTGATGTAGGAGGCGTCGTCCGACGCCAGGAACAGGATCGGGCCTGCCTGTTCGTCGAGCGTTCCGTACCGCTTCATCAGCGATGATTGCGTGGTCTGGTCGACGATGGTGCGATACCAGTCCTCGCGTTGTTCCTCGGCCGCGTTGGGGTTGCGGGGCACGATCCGGGGCGGGGCCTCGGTCCCGCCGGGTGCGGTCGCGACGACGCGGATGCCGCGCTCGGCGACCTCCCAGGCCAGGCTGGCGGTGATCGCGTTCACGCCGCCCTTGGCCGCCGCATAGGGGACGCGGTTCAGCCCGCGCGTGGCGATGGACGAGACATTGACGATCACGCCCGATCCCTGCGCCAGCATGTGCGCGATGGCCGCGCGGCAGCAATAGAGCGTCGGAAAGAGCGAGCGGCGGATCTCGGCCTCGATCTGGTCGGAGGCGTAATGCTCGAAGGGCTTGGCCCAGATGGTGCCGCCGACATTGTTCACCAGGATGTCGATGCGGCCCCACAGATCGACCGCCGCCGTCATCGCGGCCTCGCAGCCGGCCCAGGTTTCCAGATCGGCCAGGGCCGCCTCGGCCGTGCCGCCGGCCTGGCGGATCGCCTCGACCGCGTCATCCCGGGCGGGCGAGCGGTCCACGATCAGGACGCTTGCCCCCTCGGCCGCCGCGCGTTCCGCCACCCGGCGGCCGATCCCCTGAGCGGCGCCGGTGACGACCATGACCTTGCCCCGAAAGCGCATCACGCGGCCCGCAATTCGGTTTCGGTCGGGTTGAACTTCTCGAAATGGAAGCTCGCGGGGCTGACGCCAAGCGCGGCCATGTGGCTGCGGACGGCATCGACCATCGGCGGCGGCCCGCACAGATAGACGTCGCAATCCCCGCCCGCCAGATCCCCGGCGCTCAGGTGGTCGGTGACGAAGCCCTTGCGCTCGTGCGGCTCGTCCTCGGCGGCGATGATGGTGACGAGGCGCAACTGCGGGATGCGGCCGGCCAGCGCGGCCAGGCGGTCGAGTTCGACCAGGTCGGCGCTGCGGGTGACGGCGTAGTATAGCGTGATCGGGTGATCGCTGCCCTGCTCGGCCACCTGCTCCAGCATGGACAGGAAGGGTGCCAGGCCCGTGCCGCCCGCCAGCCAGACCTGCGGGCGGGTGATCGGGCGCAGGTAGAACGCGCCCATCGGACCGGTCAGCGTCAGGGCGTCGCCGGGCGCGGCGCGCTCGGCCAGATAGCTGCTCATCACGCCTCCGGGCAGGTTGCGGATCAGGAAGCTGGCCTCGGACGCGCCGGGCGCCGAGGAAAAGGAATACGAGCGGTGGACCCCTTCGCCCGGCACGCCGACATTCACGTATTGTCCGGGCAGAAAGCCCATCGGCCGGTCCAGCGCCACGCGCAGCCCGAACGATGTCCCGGACAGGCGATCCACGGCCAGCAGCTTCGCCTCGACCGATCCGGGGGCGGTCTTGCAGGCGGCGGCGGTCGTCGGGATCGAAAGGACGCAATCGCTTTCGGGGATCATCTGGCAGGTCAGGACATAGCCCTGGGCGGCCTCTTCATCCGACATGGATTCGTCCATGTAGAATTCCAGCGAATAGCGTCCCTTTTCCGCCCGGCACTTGCAGGTGCCGCAGACGCCGTCGCGGCAATCCATCGGCAGGTTGATCTTCTGGCGAA
>NZ_JAUVVF010000062.1 GCF_030604785.1 Paracoccus sp. (in: a-proteobacteria)
ATTCCTAGGCAGGCGGCATCCAGCCTCTTGCAGATGATGCAAGAAATCGCCACGCTGCTGCCGTGAAGGAGACCGAACCAATGCCCGTCAAGAACCGCTTTGCCGAATTGCTGCCCGAAATCACCGCGTGGCGCCGGGATTTCCACGAGAACCCCGAACTGCTCTACGAGGTCCATCGCACCGCTGGCCGGGTGGCCGAGCTGCTGCGCGAATTCGGGTGCGACGAGGTGACGACGGGGGTGGGCCGCACCGGCGTCGTGGGCGTGATCAAGGGCCGCACGGACAAGAGCGGCCGCGTGATCGGCCTGCGCGCCGACATGGACGCGCTGCCCATCCATGAACAGACCGGCGCGCCCCATGCCTCGAAAGTGCCCGGCAAGATGCATGCCTGCGGCCATGATGGTCACACCGCCATGCTGCTTGGCGCGGCGAAATACCTGGCCGAGACGCGGAATTTCGACGGCACCGCCGTGGTGATCTTCCAGCCCGCCGAAGAGGGCGGCGGCGGCGGTCTGGCCATGGTCGAGGACGGGCTTGTCGATCGCTGGAAGATCCAGGAATTCTACGGCATGCACAACATGCCGGGCCTGCCGGTCGGCAGCTTCGCGATCAAGCCCGGCCCGATGATGGCCGCTGCCGACCAGTTCGACATCACCGTGACGGGCAAGGGCGGCCACGCCGCCAAGCCCCATGACTGCATCGACACCACCCTGACCGCGGCGCAGATCATCGTCGCGCTGCAATCGGTCGTCTCGCGCAACATCGACCCGCTGAAGAACGCGGTAATCTCGGTCTGCGTCGTTTCGACGGATTCGACCGCGCATAACGTGATCCCGCAGGTCGTGACGCTGAAGGGCACGGCCCGCAGCCTCGATCCCGGCGTCCGCGACCAGCTGGAAGAGGGCATCACCCGCGTCGCCACCCATGTCGCGGCGGCAATGGGCGCCACGGCGGTCGTCGATTACCAGCGCGGCTACCCCGTCACCATGAACGACGATCAGGCGACGGAATGGGCGGCCGAAGTGGCGCGCGGCATCGCCGGCGACATCAAGACCGACATGGAGCCGATGATGGGCGGCGAGGATTTCAGCTACATGCTGAACGAACGCCCCGGCGCCTATATCTGGGTCGGCAATGGCGACACGGCGATGGTCCACCACCCCGCCTATGATTTCAATGACGAGACCATCCCGGCCGGCGCCAGCTGGTATGCCGGCATGGTCGAGGCGCGCATGCCCGCCGCCTGACGGCAGGCCCGATGTCGCGGGGCGGTCGTGCCCCGTCGCAAACGGATTGTCATCGCGCCCGGATCGGGGGAAATGTCGGGGGATGCGGGGGCTGGCCCTCGCGCCCCCTTTTCACGTCCGATCTCAAGGAACGACCGACGCATGAACAGCTACACCCTGCGCGTGACCTGCGCCTCGACCCGCGGCATCGTCGCCGCCATTTCGGGCGCGCTTGCGGATGCGGCTTGCAACATCACCGACAGCGCCCAGTTCGACGATGCCGAGACCGGCCGCTTCTTCATGCGCGTCAGCTTCCGCTCCGAGGGGGCGGCGACGCTGGACAGCCTGCGCGCGGATTTCGCGCCCATCGCGTCCCGTTTCGGGATGCAGGTCGATCTGTCCGACGATGCCGTCAAGAAGAAGGTGCTGATCATGGTCAGCCGATTCGGGCATTGCCTGAACGACCTGCTCTATCGCTGGCGGATCGGGGCGCTGCCGATCGAGATCGTGGGCGTCATCTCGAACCACATGGATTACCAGAAGGTCGTCGTGAACCACGACATCCCGTTTCACTGCATCAAGGTCACGCCCGAGAACAAGCCCGAGGCCGAGGCCGCCCAGATGCGGGTGGTCGAGGAGACCGGCGCCGAACTGATCGTCCTGGCGCGCTACATGCAGGTTCTGTCTGACCGGATGTGCCAGCAGATGTCGGGACGGATCATCAACATCCACCACTCGTTCCTGCCCAGCTTCAAGGGCGCCAATCCCTACAAGCAAGCCTATGAACGCGGCGTGAAGCTGATCGGCGCGACCAGCCATTACGTGACCGCGGATCTGGACGAGGGCCCGATCATCGAACAGGACACGGTCCGCGTGACCCATGCCCAAAGCCCGTCCGATTACGTGAGCCTTGGCCGCGATGTCGAGGCGCAGGTGCTGGCCCGCGCGATCCACGCCCATATCCATGGGCGCGTCTTCCTGAACGGCGACAAGACCGTGGTATTCCCGCCCTCGCCTGGCAGCTATGCCAGCGAGCGCATGGGCTGAGCCTCGCGCCGAAGGCGGCCGGGCAGGGGGGCTTTGCGCCCCCCGTCGCGCAAGCGCGACTCCCCCCGCAGGATATTTGGCCCAAGGCAAAATGCGTTAACCCGTCTTTAACCTCGGCGCGCTATCGCTGGAGTCACGGTACAGGCGGGGACGCCGATGACCGTCCAAGGCAAAGCGCCCCGCTTCTGGTGAAGCGGGGCGTGATCGTTCTTTGCCTTGGAAAAATATCCCGGGGGGAGTCCCGGAACGGGACGGGGGGCAGCGCCCCCCTTCTTCTTATTGCGGGATCTGCGCGGTGATGCCTTCGACGTAGAAGTTCATCGATTGCAGATCGGCGTCCGAGGCCGTTTCGCCCTCGGCCAGCCAGACGGTCCCGTCGGCCTTGTTCAGCGGCCCGGTGAAGGGGTGATATTCACCCGCGCCGATCGCGTCGCGCAGGGCCAGTGCCTCGGCCCTGACCTCTTCGGGCACCGCTTCGCTGATCTCGCCGATCACGACTTCGCCCTCGCCGATCCCGGCCCAGCTGGAGCCGCTTTCCCAGGTGCCATCCAGCATCGCCTGCACGCGCTTGATGTAATAGGGCGACCAGTCGTCGATGATCGACGAGACGCGGGGCGTCGGCGCGAAGGCCGCCATGTCGCTGGCCTGACCGAAGCCGATCGCGCCGGCGGCCTGGGCCTGGGCCAGCGGTGCGGTCGAGTCGGTGTGCTGCATGATCACGTCAACGCCTTCGGCCAGCAGGGCGTTGGCGGCTTCGGCCTCTTTGGCGGGGTCGAACCAGCTGTAGACCCAGACGATGCGCATCTCGACATCCGGGTTCACCTTGCGGGCATGGATGAAGGACGAGTTGATGCCCTGGATCACCTCGGGGATCGGGAAGGACCCGATATAGCCGATCTTGTTCGATTCGGTCATATGACCGGCGATGGTGCCGATCACGGCGCGGCCCTCGTAGAAGCGCGCGTCATAGGTCGCCACGTTCTCGGCCGTCTTGTAGCCGGTCGCGTGTTCGAACTTCACGTCCGGGAAGCGTTGGGCGACGTTGATCACGGGGTCCATGAAGCCGAAGGAGGTCGCGAAGATCAACTGGTTGCCCGCCAGCGCCAGCTGGGTCAGGGCACGTTCGGCATCGGCGCCCTCGGGCACGCTTTCGATGAAGGTGGTTTCCACCCGGTCGCCGAACTCGGCCTCGATGGCAAGGCGGCCCTGATCGTGCTGATAGGTCCAGCCGCCGTCGCCCACCGGGCCGACATAGATGAAGCCGACCTTCAGCGGCTCGTCCTGCGCCAGGGCCGGGGCGGCCAGCGCCATCATCATTGCCGAGGCCGTTGCCAGAAGGGTTCTGCGTTGCATGGGTCTGTTCCTCTGTTGGAAGTGAAGGGCCGCGTTTCAGCGCAGCGCGTGGAAATTCGTGCCAAGCGATCCGGGCGCGCCTGTTCCGGCACGCCTGCTGAATTTTTGCCGGGCCGATATGGCGACCAGCACGATGATCGTGGCCAGATAGGGCGCCATGGACAGAAGCTGCACCGGAACCGCCACGCCCGCCGCCTGCAGCCGCAATTGCAGCACGGTGACGCCGCCGAAGAGCCAAGCGCCCGCCAGCACTCCCGGGGCCGTCCAGTTCGAGAAGACCACGATGGCCAGTGCGATCCATCCCGCGCCCGCCGTCATCCCCTCGGTCCATTGCAGGACCGTCGCGATCGAGATGAACGCCCCCCCGACACCCGCCATCGCGCCGCCAAAGGCGATCGCGGCTAGACGGGTAAGGCGGATGTTGTAGCCAAGAGCGTGGGCGGCCTCGTGATTCTCGCCCACGGCGCGCAGGATCAGGCCGGACCGCGTGCGGTTCAGGAACCACCAGACCAGAGGCACCATGACCAGCCCCAGCCAGACGATCCAGTTGATCCGCAAGGGGCCTGCAGGCATGGCAGGGGCGCGCACGCCCTCGAAGGGCTTGCCCAGCATGGCGGCAAGGCCCAGGCCGAACAGGGTCAGCGCCAGACCGGATGCGACCTGATTGGCGAGGAAGACCTGCGTCAGCGCCGCAAACAGCATCGAGATCGCCGCCCCCGCGCAGGCCGCCACCAGAAAGCCCAGAAAGGGGTTGCCGGTCGAATAGGCCGCGCCGAAGCCCGCCAGCGCGCCGGTGATCATCATCCCCTCGACCCCGAGGTTCAGCACGCCCGCACGTTCCACGACCAGTTCGCCCAAGGCCGCGAACAGGATCGGGGTCGAGGCGCCCAGCAGCAGCAGAAAGACGGAAAGCGGGTCGATCATCATGCGGTGATCCTCCGGCGGATCTGGTAGCGGGTCAGCAGGTCGAAGCCCAGCAGGAAGAACAGCAGCATCCCCTGAAAGACCTGGACCGAGGCGGCGGGCAGGCCCATCGTCAGCTGCGCCAGCTCGCCGCCGATATAGGTCAGCGCCAGCAGCAGGCCCGCCAGCAGGATGCCGACGGGATGCAGGCGCCCCAGAAAGGCCACGATGATCGCGGTAAATCCGTAGCCGACGCCGATCCGGTCGGTGATCTGGCCCGCCGGGCCCGCGACTTCGAAGAGGCCCGCAGCCCCCGCCAGCGCGCCCGAGAGGCCAAGGCAGAACGCGACCAGCACCGCCGGGCGCACGCCCGCGAAGCGCGCGGCACGCGGCGCGGTGCCTGCGGCGCGGACATGGAAGCCGCGGATATGGCGGCTCATCAGGAACCACGTCGCCAGCACGGCGAAAGCCGCCGCAACGACGCCCCAATGCGCGCCCGTTCCCGCGATCAGTTCCGGGTTGGAGGCCGAGGGATATTGCTGCAGGTTCCGCGAGCCGGGAAAGCCCATCCCCTGCGGGTTGCGCATCGGGCCGAATGCCATCCATGCCGCGATGCGCTGCGCGACATAGACCAGCATCAGCGAGACGAGGATCTCGGAGGCGCCGAACCAGTTCCTGAGCAGCGCCGGGATCATGCCCCAGGCCCAGCCCCCCGCCAGACCAGCCGCGACCATGGCCGGGAACAGCCACCACGCCTCCAGCGGGTAAAGCGCCAGCGCGACGGCGGCGCCGGTGATGGCGCCCATGATGTATTGCCCCTCGGCGCCGATATTCCAGATGCCGGCGCGAAAGCCGATGGCAAGGCCCGAGGCAATCAGGATCAGGGGCGCGGCCTTCACCAGAAGCTGCGGGCGCGAATAGCTGGAGGCCATGCCGAAGAGCGGGTCCCAGAAGATCGTGCGGATCGCGGCGACGGGATTGTGACCCATGATGGCGAACAGAAGGCCGCCCGTGATCATCGTGGCCAGCACCGCCAGCAGCGGCGTCGCGATCTGCCATGTGTTCGAAGCGCTCTGGCGCGGGACAAGCTGGATCATATCCGGGCCTCCTCCATGCCATGCGCGCCGCCCAGCATCAGGCCGATGCGGTCCAGCGTCAGTCCCTCGGTCGGGACGGGGGGCGACAGGCGGCCCTCGTTCAGCGCGCAGAAGCGGTCGGACAGTTCCAAAAGCTCATCCAGGTCCTGAGAGATGACGATGACCCCCGCCCCACGGCGCGCAAGGTCCAGCAGCGACTGGCGCACGGCGGCGGCGGCCCCCGCATCCACGCCCCATGTGGGCTGGTTTACGACCAGCACGCGCGGAGACTGCATCACCTCGCGGCCGATGACGAATTTCTGCAGATTGCCGCCCGACAGGGCGCGGGCCGCGACATGGGGGCCGGGGGTGCGGACATCGAAGTCGCGGATCACCGCCAGCGCGTAATCGCGCGCGGCGGCGTGGTCGATCAGGCCGCGCCGGACCAGGCCCTTGCGGGCGCCCGCCGTCAGCAGCGTGTTCTCGATCAGGCTGAAATCGGGGACGGCGGCATGGCCCAGACGATCCTCGGGCGCGGCCAGAAGTCCGGCGACCCGGCGCGGCTCGGGGCCTTTGGCGGACAGGTCGGCCGCCACCAGCGTGACGGTGCCGGGGCGGCTGGCGACCTCGCCCGACAGGGCGGCCAGCAATTCCTCCTGCCCGTTGCCGGCGACGCCGCCGATACCCAGAATCTCGCCCGCGCGCAGGGTCAGGGCGATGTCCTTCAGCGCGGTGCCTTCGGCATCGGGGGCGGGCATCGATAGGCCCCGCACCTCCAGCAGGACCTCGCCCGCCTGACGACCCGAGCGGTCGATCTGGCGCATCTGGCCGCCGACCATCATTGCCGCCAGATCGCGGGCGGAATGGGCGCGGGGATCGCAGCTCTCCACGACGCGGCCATGCCGCAGGATCGTGGCGCGGTCGCAATGGGCGCGGATTTCCTCGAGCTTGTGGCTGATGTAAAGGATCGCGGTCCCCGCCTCTGCCAGCTTGCGCAGCGTGGCGAACAGCAATTCGGCCTCTTGCGGGGTCAGCACGCTGGTCGGCTCGTCCATGATCAAGAGGCGCGGGTTCTGCAGCAGGCAGCGGATGATCTCGACCCGCTGGCGCTCGCCCGCCGACAGGGTGACGATGCGGCGCGCGGGGTTCAGGGGCAGGCCGAAATCATGGCTGACCTGCGTGATCCGCGCGGCCAGTTCGCGCCGGGGGGGAGGGTTCTCCATCCCCAAGGCGATGTTCTCGGCCACCGTCAGCGCGTCGAACAGGCTGAAATGCTGGAACACCATCGCCACGCCCGCCGCCCGCGCCGCGCGCGGATCATGGGGCGCGTGGGGCGCGTCCAGCAGGAACATGCGGCCCTCGTCAGGGCGCACGAGACCGTAGATCATCTTCACCAGCGTGGACTTGCCCGCGCCGTTTTCGCCCAACAGGGCATGGATCTCGCCGGGCCTGACGGCAAACGAGACGTCGTCATTGGCGCGGACGCCGGGATAGGACTTGCCGATCCCCTCGGCGCGAAAGACGGTCGGCTCGGCCAAATCTGTCCCCTTGGTCAAAACTTCACCTGCTTAAACCGCCAATCGCCCGACGCGCAATTGCGCTGTTTGGTCAGGCTGCGATAGTGTCGCGATCATGGCCGAGAAATCCCCCCGATTCATCCATCTTCGCACACATTCCGAGCATTCCTTGCTGGAAGGTGCCATTCCTGTGGGCAAATTGCCAAGCCTTGCCGCAGATGCGGGCATGCCCGCTGTCGCGCTGACCGACACGAACAACATGTTCGCGGCGCTGGAATTCAGCGTCAAGGCGCGGGACAAGGGGGTTCAGCCGATCATCGGCTGCCAGGTCACGCTGGCGGCCGAGGCGACCGGGCCGGTCGTCCTTCTGGCGCAGAACCGTGACGGGTGGATGAACCTGATGGCCCTGTCCTCGTGCCTCTATCTGCGCGAGGGGGGGGCACTGCCCCATGTCACGCTCGATGAATTGTGCAGCCATGCCGAGGGGCTGATCTGCCTGACCGGCGGCGCGACGGGGCCGATGGGACAGCTGATCGCGCAGGGGCAGGCCGCGCGGGCCGATGCGCTGGCCGCGCGGCTGGCCGAGGCTTTCCCGACGCGGCTCTACATCGAGCTTCAGCGCCATCCCGGCGAGGATGGCGGGCTGATGCCCGCCGAGGCCGCCAGCGAGGGCGGGCTGATCGACATCGCCTATGCGCGCGACCTGCCGCTGGTCGCGACGAACGATGTCTATTTCCCCAAATCCACCATGTACGAGGCGCATGACGCGCTGATCTGCATCGCGGAAAAGGCCTATGTCGATCAGTCGCAGCCTCGTCGCCGCCTGACGCCGCAGCACTATTTCAAGACGCCCGAGGAGATGGCCGTCCTGTTCGCGGACCTGCCCGAGGCGCTGGAGAACACCGTCGAGATCGCCCGCCGCTGCGCCTTCGCCGTCGCCAAGCACGCGCCCATCCTGCCGCGCTTCGCCGATGACGAGGTGGCCGAGCTGCGCCGCCAGGCGCGCGAGGGGCTGGAGGCGCGGCTGGCCGTGATCCCCCACGCCGTCAGCGTCGAGGAATACCACGCACGCCTCGACTTCGAGTTGGGCATCATCGAGCAGATGGGCTTTCCGGGCTACTTCCTGATCGTCGCCGACTTCATCCACTGGGCCAAGCAGCAGGGCATCCCGGTCGGCCCCGGCCGCGGCTCGGGCGCGGGCAGCCTCGTGGCCTATGCGCTGACCATCACCGACCTCGACCCGCTGCGCTACTCGCTGCTCTTCGAGCGGTTCCTGAACCCCGAGCGGGTCTCGATGCCCGACTTCGACATCGACTTCTGCATGGACCGCCGCGAAGAGGTGATCCGCTACGTGCAGGAGAAATACGGCAAGGACCGCGTCGGCCAGATCATCACCTTCGGTGCGCTGCTGTCCAAGGCCGCCGTCCGCGACGTGGGGCGCGTGCTGCAACTGCCCTTCGGCCAGGTGGACCGCCTGTCCAAGATGATCCCGGTCGAGGGCGTCAAGCCCGTCAGCATCACCAAGGCCCGCGCCGACGAGCCGCGCCTGCGCGAGGCCGCGCGGGAGGAGGTGGTCAAGCGCCTGTTGGATTATGCCGAGCAGCTGGAGGGGCTCTACCGCAACGCCTCGACCCACGCCGCGGGGGTTGTGATCGGCGACCGGCCGCTGGACCAGCTGGTGCCGCTCTACCGCGATCCGGCGTCCGACATGCCGGCGACGCAGTTCAACATGAAATGGGTCGAGCAGGCGGGGCTGGTGAAGTTCGACTTCCTCGGCCTCAAGACGCTGACCGTGATCCAGAACGCGGTGGACCTGATCAACGGGCAGGGCCGCCCGCTGCATGTCGCCGCCAACGGGCGCCAGCTGTATCAGCCCGCGCCGGGGACCGAGAACCAGATCAACCTGATCCCGCTGGACGACAAGGCCAGCTATGACCTCTTCGCCAGCGCCCGCACGGTCGCGGTGTTCCAGGTCGAAAGCTCGGGCATGATGGACGCGCTGCGCCGGATGCGCCCGACCTGCATCGAGGACATCGTGGCGCTGGTCGCGCTCTACCGCCCCGGCCCGATGGAGAACATCCCGACCTATTGCGAGGTCAAGAACGGGCTGCGCGAGCTGGAATCGATCCATCCCTCGATCGACCACATCCTAGCCGAGACGCAGGGCATCATCGTCTATCAGGAACAGGTGATGCAGATCGCGCAGGTCATGGCGGGCTATTCGCTCGGCGGCGCCGACCTTCTGCGCCGCGCGATGGGCAAGAAGATCGCCGCCGAGATGGCCAAGGAGCGGCCCAAATTTGTCAAGGGCGCGGTCGCCAACGGCGTGCCCGAGAAGAAGGCCGGCGAGGTCTTCGACCTTCTGGAGAAGTTCGCCAATTACGGCTTCAACAAGTCCCACGCGGCGGCCTATGCCGTGGTCAGCTACCAGACCGCCTGGCTCAAGGCCAACCACCCGGTCGAGTTCATGGCCGCGGTGATGAACTGCGACATCCACCTCACGGACAAGCTGGCGGTCTACAAGCGCGAATGCGACCGGATGGGGATCGAGATCGTGCCGCCCTGCGTGAACCGCTCGGCCCCGACATTCACGGTGGGGCAGGGGCGCATCCACTACGCGCTCGGCGCGCTGAAGGGCGTCGGGATCGAGGCGATGAAGCTGATTCACGACGCGCGCGGGGACCGGGCGTTCAAGGACATCCACGACTTCGCCCGCCGCGTGGACATGAAGCGCGTCGGAAAGCGCCCGCTCGAGATGCTGGCCCGCGCCGGCGCCTTCGACGTGCTGGACGACAACCGCGCGCGGGTGATGAAGTCGCTCGATGCGCTCTGCGCCTGGTCGGCGGCCGTGCAGGAACAGGCGGCCTCCTCCCAGACCTCGCTCTTCGGCGGGGGCGAGGACCTGCCGCCGCCGCGCGCCCCCTTGGCGCAGGTCTGGCTGCCGACCGAGAAGCTGGGCGAGGAGCACAAGGCCATCGGCTTCTACCTCTCGGGCCACCCGCTCGACGACTATCAGACGGCGCTCAGGCGCAAGAAGGTGCAGACCCTCGCGGACATCACCCGCGAGGCCGAGACCGGCCCGCTGGTCGCCCAGATCGCCGGCACGGTCGCCGCGCGGATGGAGCGGAAGTCGGCCAAGGGCACCGCCTATGCCTTCGTCAGCCTGTCCGATCCAACAGGGCTCTACGAGGTGACCTGCTTCTCGGACCTTCTATCGGCGGCGCGCGACAGGCTGGAGCCGGGGCAGAACGTGGTGCTGCAGGTCAAGGTCGAGCCCTCGGGCGAGCAGGTGAAGATGCTGGCGAACTCGGTGACGCTGCTCGAGGATTTCGTCGCCGATGCCGGCGCCGGCTGCCTCGCGGTCGAGATCCAGGGCGCCGACACAATCCCCCGCCTCGCCGAGGTGCTGGGGCGCGTGACGACCGAGATCACCGCCCCCGCGCGCGCCCGCGGCCCGATCCGGCTGCGCCTGCGCCACGAGGACGAGATCATCGAGATCGAGGTCGCCAACGACGCCCCCCTCACCACCCCCGCCCGCCAGGCCCTGCGCGCCGTGCCGGGCGTGCTGGAGGTCATCGAGGAATGACGGGCTTCTTCGTTGCCCAAATACCCATCTTGTCGGCCCACCTAGCCAGATGTTCCCGCTTCGTGCTAGAGGTGAAAGAAAAGGGGGCAGCATGAAGGTCTTGGGCATCGATCCCGGCTTGCGGAACATGGGCTGGGGCGTGATCGAGGTCGACGGCCCGCGCATCCGCCATGTCGCCAACGGCACGATCCATTCGGACGGCGCACAGGATCTGGGCGCTCGCCTCTCGGTGCTGTTCCGGGGGCTCTGCAGGGTGATTGCGGCCCATCAACCCGACGAGGCCGCGGTGGAACAGACATTCGTGAACAAGGACGCGACGGGCACGCTCAAGCTGGGCCAGGCCCGCGGCATCGCGCTGCTGGCCCCGGCCGAGGCGGGGATCGCGGTCGGGGAATATGCGCCGAATGCGGTCAAGAAGACCGTGGTCGGCGTGGGCCACGCGGGCAAGGAGCAGGTGCAGCACATGGTCCGCGTCCAGCTGCCCGGCGTGCGGTTCGAAAGCCCGGATGCGGCGGACGCGCTGGCCATCGCCATCTGCCATGCCCGCCATCTTCAAGGGCGCAGCCTGCGCGTGATCGCGGCCGGGAAGGGCGCGGCATGATCGGGCGGATCGCGGGGATCATCCTGCATCGGGCGCGCGATCATGTCCTGATCGATGTGCGCGGGGTCGGCTACATCGTCCATGTCAGCGAGCGGACGGCGGCTGGGCTGCCTCCGGTCGGGCAGGCGGCGGCGCTCTACACCGAATTGCTGGTCCGCGAGGACCTGCTGCAGCTCTTCGGCTTTCCGACGATGCTGGAGAAGGAATGGCACCGGCTTCTGACTTCGGTCCAGGGGGTCGGGGCCAAGGTGTCGCTGGCGATCCTGGGCACGCTTGGCCCCGAGGGGCTGGGACGGGCGATCGCGTTGGGCGACTGGGCTTCGGTCCGCAAGGCGAACGGGGTCGGGCCGAAGCTCGCGCAGCGGATCGTGCTGGAGCTGAAGGACAAGGCGCCCTCGGTCATGGCTCTGGGCGGTGCTCTGACCGTCGACGCCGGGGACGTTGCCGCGGGCGGTGGCGCGGAGGCGTCGGGCATAGAGCCCGAAGCCGCCGCCGCCGTGGCGCCCGGCGCCACCACGCCCCCCCCCCCACCCGCGGCGCGGCAGGCGGGGGGGGCCGCAAATTCCGGTCAGGCCATGGCCGATTCCCAGTCG
>NZ_JAUVVF010000073.1 GCF_030604785.1 Paracoccus sp. (in: a-proteobacteria)
CATAGGCGCGGAACTCGCCGAAATACTTCGTGATCGCAGCCGTCAGCGTCGTCTTGCCGTGGTCAACGTGACCGATCGTGCCGATGTTGACGTGCGGTTTCGTCCGTTCAAACTTTGCCTTTGCCATGGAATGGCTCCTTGTTCGTCAATGCGTGTGGGGTAGCGGGGCCGAAGCCCCGCCGCAAGATCAGGCGTATTTCTTCTGGATCTCGTCCGAGATGTTCTGCGGCACGGCCTCGTAATGGTCGAACAGCATGGTGAACACCGCGCGACCCGAAGACATCGACCGCAGGTTGTTGATGTATCCGAACATGTTGGCCAGCGGCACGAAGGCGTCGATGACGTTCGCATTGCCGCGGCTGTCCTGCCCGCGGACCATGCCGCGACGGCTGGTCAGGTCGCCGATGATCGAACCGGTGTATTCTTCCGGCGTCACGACCTCGACCTTCATGATCGGCTCGAGCAGCTTGGCGCCGGCCTTGCGCAGACCTTCACGCATCGCCGCACGCGCGGCGATCTCGAAGGCCAGGACCGACGAGTCGACGTCGTGGAACGCACCGTCGAGCAGCGCGACCTTGAAGTCGATCACCGGGAAGCCTGCCAGCGGACCCGAGTCCATGACCGACTTGATGCCCTTTTCGACGCCGGGGATGTATTCCTTCGGCACCGCGCCGCCCACGATCTTCGACTCGAACGAGTAACCCTCGCCCGGCTCGGTCGGGGTGATCGCCAGCTTGACGCGCGCGAACTGGCCGGTCCCGCCGGTCTGTTTCTTGTGCGTGTAGTCGATCTCGGCCGGCTGCGAGATGGTCTCGCGATAGGCCACCTGCGGCGCACCGATATTCGCCTCGACCTTGAACTCGCGCTTCATGCGGTCGACCAGGATGTCGAGGTGAAGTTCGCCCATGCCCTTCATGATCGTCTGGCCCGATTCGAGGTCGGTTTCGACGCGGAAGGACGGGTCTTCGGCAGCCAGGCGCGCCAGGGCGAGGCCCATCTTCTCCTGGTCGGCCTTCGACTTCGGCTCGACGGCGATCTCGATGACCGGCTCGGGGAAGGTCATCGTTTCCAGAACGACCGGGTTCGACGGATCGCACAGCGTGTCGCCGGTGGTCGTTTCCTTCAGGCCCGCCAGCGCGATGATGTCGCCCGCAAAGGCCTCCTCGATCTCCTCGCGGTTGATCGAGTGCATCATCATCATCCGGCCGACGCGCTCGCGCTTGCCCTTGGTCGAGTTCATCATCTGGTCGCCCTTCTTCAGGACGCCCGAATAGAGGCGCGTGAAGGTCAGCGAGCCGACGAAGGGGTCATTCATGATCTTGAACGCGAGGCCCGAGAAGGGCTGCGCGTCATCGGCGCGACGCTCGATGTTGCGCGTCTCGCTCTCGTCGCCCGGCGCGAAGCCCATATAGGCCGGCACGTCCAGCGGCGAGGGCAGGAAGTCGATGACCGAGTTCAGCAGCGGCTGCACGCCCTTGTTCTTGAAGGCCGAGCCGGCGGTGACCGGGAAGAAGGACAGCGACAGCGTGCCTTTGCGGATCAGGCCGCGCAGGGTTTCCTCGTCGGGCTCGTTGCCCTCGAGATAGGCTTCCATCGCGGCGTCGTCCTGTTCGACGGCCAGCTCGATCAGGTTCGAGCGCCACTCGTCGGCCAGGTCCTGCAGCTCTTCACGGATCGGCTGACGGACCCAGCTTGCGCCGAGGTCTTCGCCCTTCCAGACCCATTCTTCCATCTTGATCAGGTCGACGATGCCTTCCAGCTTGTCCTCGGCGCCGATCGGGAAAGCGATCGGGCAGGGGGTGCCGCCGGTGCGGTCCTTGATCATCTTCACGCAGTTGAAGAAGTCGGCGCCGATCTTGTCCATCTTGTTGACGAACACGATCCGCGGAACCTTGTAGCGGTCGGCCTGGCGCCAGACGGTCTCGGTCTGCGGCTCGACGCCGGCATTGGCGTCCAGAAGGCAGATCGCGCCGTCGAGGACGGCCAGCGAACGCTCGACCTCGATGGTGAAGTCCACGTGGCCCGGCGTGTCGATGATGTTGAAGCGGAACTTCGTCTCGGACGTGCCTTCGGTGGTCGGGTCCTCCTGGCGCTGCCAGAACGTGGTGGTCGCGGCAGACGTGATCGTGATGCCGCGCTCCTGCTCTTGCTCCATCCAGTCCATGGTCGCGGCGCCGTCATGCACTTCGCCGATCTTGTGCGACTTGCCGGTGTAATACAGGATACGCTCGGTCGTGGTCGTCTTGCCGGCATCGATGTGGGCCATGATGCCGAAGTTGCGGTAACGCTGCAGCGGATATTCGCGTGCCATGGTCTGAATCCTCTTGCCTTACCAGCGGTAGTGGCTGAACGCCTTGTTGGCGTCTGCCATCTTGTGCGTGTCTTCGCGCTTCTTGACGGCGGTGCCGCGGCCGTTGACGGCATCGGCCAGCTCGCCTGCCAGGCGCTCTTCCATCGTGTTCTCGTTGCGCTTGGCGGCGGCGGCGATCAGCCAGCGGATGGCCAGCGCCTCGCGGCGGGTCGGACGGACCTCGACGGGAACCTGGTAGGTGGCACCGCCGACGCGGCGCGAACGCACCTCGACCGAGGGCTTCACGTTATCCAGCGCCTCGTGGAAGACTTCGATCGGCTCGCGCTTCAGACGGGTCTGAACGCGGTCGAGCGCGTTGTAGACGATCCGCTCGGCGGTCGATTTCTTGCCGTCAACCATCAGGTTGTTCATGAATTTGGTCAGCACGCGATCGCCAAACTTGGCGTCGGGCAGGACATCGCGCTTTTCAGCGGCGTGACGACGGGACATGGATGCCTCTCCTTACTTCGGACGCTTCGCGCCGTATTTCGAACGACGCTGACGACGGTCTTTGACGCCCTGGGTATCCAGCACACCGCGCAGGATGTGGTAACGGACACCCGGAAGGTCCTTGACCCGGCCGCCGCGGATCAGCACGACGCTGTGTTCCTGCAGGTTGTGCTTTTCGCCCGGAATGTAGGAGATGACCTCGAAGCCATTCGTCAGGCGGACCTTGGCCACCTTACGCATAGCGGAGTTCGGTTTCTTCGGCGTCGTGGTGTAGACGCGCGTGCAGACGCCGCGCTTCTGCGGGCAGCCCTGAAGGTGCTGCGACTTCGAGCGCTGCACTTTCGGCTGCCGCGGTTTGCGGATCAGCTGTTGGATCGTCGGCATTCGGTTCCCCGTCTTGCTCTGTCAATACTCGCAACCAACCGGCTGCGCCACTTCTCGACCGCATCCTGCGCGAATCGCAAAATGCCAAACCCGTCCGGCCCATGAAGGGCTGACGGGCATCATTCCAGAGGATCGGGGCTAGGAATGGCCCGGATCGTGACCGCATTTGGTTCTGGCACCCGGACAGTCGCCTCCCGGGTAGCGGCGCTATATGGGGAATCGTGGGGAGTGTCAACCGCGCCCCCCTGCCCCGCGCCCAGCCCCGCCCCCGCTGTGGCCCGCGCTAAAGAAGGTCGCGCGCCATCTCCTTGAGGTCGCCGCGCCGCAGGCCGAAACGCTGGCGCAGCTGGCGGCCCTGCTGGTCCTCGGGCAGGTCCCAGGGCAGGCCCGGCCCCATCGAGCCGCTGTCGCTGTCTCCGTGGATCGAGCGGATGAACATCAGCGGCCGGTTGATCTGGACCCCCGGCATCCATTGCGCCAGCTTGGAATGGTCGTAATGCAGGGCGGTCTCGGGCGCGTCGGGGCGCAGGAAGATCGTCAGCGCGACCCCCATGTTGTGGCACAGACGCGGCGTCACGCTCATCTGCCCGGCCTCGGCCTTCAGCATCAGGCCGCGCCCGTAATCCAGCGACAGCTTGCCCTCGGTTTCCCAGAGGCCCTGGACAAGCGCGAAATCCTCGCGCGTGCGGGCGACGTAATCCAGCGCGACTGCATCGTCGTCGTCATGGCGGAAATGCCCGATCACATCAGCCGAAGGGTCGACATGCGGGGCGATCGCCGCGCGGCAGGCGACCAGGTGCCGTTCCATCGGGGGGACCAGCTCCAGCCGCAGCTGCGGGATCTCACGGCAAAGATCGCGCAGGCGGGACATGAAGGGCTCGGGCAGGTCCGGTCCGGTCATCACGACCAGCGTGAAATCCGGATCCGTCTGCGCGCGCCAGCCCGGCAGGGCCAGCCGGGTGAACCATTGCCAGCGCCGCTCGAGCCGGGCGGGATCATAAAGATAGGCCCGTCTTTCCTCGTAACTGGAATGTTCGACCTGATAGCCGCGCAATCCCACATAGGAAAAGCGGCACAGGCCCAGCATCTGCACCTTCATGCGCGTCGCCCCAACCTGCTTTCGCGCCAGATCGTATAGATCCCCGCGCCCACGACAAGCGCCGATCCGGCCCAGGTCCAGGCATCCGGCCATTCCCCGAAGACCAGCAGCCCCAGGATGATCGCCGCCAGCAGCGAGGTATAGCGGAAGGGCGCCACGGCCGAGATCTCGCCCACCCGCATCGCGGCCACCGCCGTGACATAGCCGACCGACAGGAACAGCCCGGACAGGCCCAGCAGCACAAGCTGGCGCAGGCTCGGCGCCTCCCATCCCTGGAACAGGCTTAGGGCAAGGCCCATCGCCGTGACGGCGGCGGCGGCGTAGAAGGCGATCGTGGCCGAGCCGACCTGCGCACCGAAGCTGCGCGTCGCCAGATCGCGCAAGGCGACCAGCAGCATCGCCCCAAGCGCGACCAGCGACCAGATCCCGAAGGCTCCGGTGCCGGGCCGCAGGATCAGCAGCACCCCCACCATGCCCACCAGCACCGCCGTCAGCCTGCGCCAGCCGAGGCTTTCGCCGAAGAACAGCGCCGCGCCCAGCATCACCGCCAGAGGCAGCGCCTGCATGATCGCGGTCAGGTCCCCGATCGCCATGTGCTGCAAGGCGTTCAGGAACAGCACGGTCGAGCCCAGTTCGCCCAGCAGGCGCAGGCCCATCGGGCGGCGGGCCGTGCGGTCGATCCGCAGCCGCAGCCCGCCCTGACGCTGCGCGAGCAGCGCGATCAAAGCCATCACGACCATCCCGCGCAGCGCGATCACCTGATAGAGCGGCAGGTCCTGCGACACGAACTTGACCACCGCGTCATTGCAGGTGAACGCCACCATCGAGGCGCACATCAGCGCGGCCCCGCGCAGATTGTCTCCGGGCTTCAACGGCTCGGGGCGGATCGAGGCGGGCCGCACGCGGCGCAGGGGCGAGATGAGGGCCTTAGCCATTCTTGCCCTGCCCCTGCGCTGCGGCCGCCTTGGAACCCTCGCCAAGCGCGGCAGCCAGCGCCGCGCGGTCCAGCCCGAAACGACGGCCAAGGATGTCGTCGATCTCGGCATCCTCAGCCTCGACCCGGTTGCGACCGATCAGATGCCCGCCGCTGTCATTCACGTCGTGATGTCCCCTGATCCACATGGGGCGGTCCGGAATGGACAGGGTCGCGACCTTGGCCCAGACCTTGTCGTGCCGGTAGTTCATCGCGGACCGGACCTTGCCGCCGGTGAAATAGAAGCTCTGCGCCAGCCCCCAGTTCGGGGCCATCTCGCGATGCAGGCGCAGCCCGCCGTGCCGCCATTCGGCCACCAGACCGTTGGTGTAATTCACCACGACAGGATGATGCGGGTTCAGCAATCGCTCGACCAGCCGGAAATCGGCGCGCACGCGGCGCACATAGTCCAAGGCGACCGCATCGTCATCGTCCATTCGGAACTGCGCTACCACATCGGCCGACAGGTCGGTATGGCGCGACAGGGCCTCGCGGCACATCGCGGCCTGACGGTCCGGCGGCAATTGCTCCAGCCGGATCTGCGGAACGGCCTCGGCGATCGTGCGCAGACGGCCGATCCACGGTTCCGGCAGATCGATGCCGGTTGCCACGACCAGGGTGAAGTCCTGATCCTGCTGCCAGATCAGAGGCGGAAGGCACAGATTCTCGAACCAGGCCATGCGGCGCGACATGCGGTGGGCGTCGTAGAGGATGCGCCGGTTCGCGGCGAGATCGGTGCCCGTTGTCTGGAAGTCTCCCGAAGCCAGCATCGAGAAGCGGCAGAGCCCCAGAACCTGAATGCGCATGACCCCTCCGCCTCCGTGGTGGCGAGTATTGTCAGCACGGCCCGAGGGTCAAGCCGGGAATGCCGCAACGATAACAATCCGCTTCCGGCGCGGCCGGAGCGCGGGGGTCGTCAATGAAAAAGGCCCGGCGCGGGGCCGGGCCTTTTCCCATGTCTTGACGCGATCAGGCTTCGCTGTCGCCGCCGAAGCCGGTCTCGACCGGAGCGGCCAGAGCGGCGGCAGCCTCGGCTTCGGCGCGGCGCGCCTCGATCACCTTGGCATCGCGTTCCGAGGCG